>CACORF010000047.1 GCA_902629505.1 uncultured Bacteroidota bacterium | reverse complement strand
AGTGTCAAGTAAATGCCAAATTTCCCCCGCATCATAACTTCTTACACCATTTCCCACAATTAGTCCAATTCTAGGTTGTCTAACAATAATAAAATTATTAGATCCAAGGTCAATTCCATCTGTAATCCCAGTTGAGTGAGATTCAAAATTTACATTATAGTCTCTGGACACTTTAGTTAATAAATTATAAATTTCATCAGAATTCAATTCTTGATTCTGAACAGGTATCATATATGTCCCGTAATCATAATCTTTACCTTTGATAGAAAATTTTCTTGTAGCAGTCTTGACTCTTAAACCTTCGTCTAAGATTTTATAAATCGCAGCTTGAGTATAATAGTCATGAGGTTCAAAAATATATGCATAATCAGATTTATTATTAACAAAACCATTAGGCTTTATTAGATTATCAATTTCATTGTCTACAAGACTTGAAATATTTGATTGACTTAATCCATCTGTATAATCATAGTTAATATTGAAAGCTAATGGTAGAGTCCAAGAAGATACATCATAAAAAAGGCTGTCTTTAAATTTTGTTTGGGTATAAAACATAGCTTCAATAAGTGTTCTTTTTGGTTGATTCATAGGTACTATATAACTATTGTTCTTCATATATCTTCTTCCATTGATTATAACATCTCTAGAAATACTGTTAAATTTAATTTTGTGACTTTTGAGTATATCTGCAAGGTGATAAACTGTAGACTGATCTTTAAGCTTACCAAAAACAATATTTTTTGTTCTTTTGGAATTTAAATCAATTTGATCATCAAAAAAATTCTTCATGTAATTAAGCAGCTTAACTCTCATGTTTTTTGCAGCCTTTAGAGTTGAGAATGCAGTAGTAAGTTGATTCTTGATCGTAAAAGGAAATGTAATAATTCCATTTACACTCTCTTGTATATGACCTCTTGAACTTCCTTGCTCAAATAAAATCCCAATACCACCATTTGCATCAGGATAGGTTGATCCCTTGCCAAAATAGAAATCATCAAAGCTTTCCTCAGAGTAATAGAGTGATCCAATCTCATTAAGAGCTTCTTCATGATATGAAGCAATCTCTTTAGTCAGCTCTTGATTAAGATCAGAAATTAATGGATTCTTTCTCTCAGGAACGCCAGGTTGAAAGAAAAAAGATGAATTGGTGCCCATTTCATGATGATCAGTCATAATATTAGGTAACCATTCAGTATAAGTTTGAATTTTAAAATTACTTTCTATTAACTGATTAGGTAAATAGTCTCTATTTAAATCAAACCAATAATGATTAGTCCTTGCTCTTGGCCAATACTGATTATATTCTCTGTCGTTGCTATCAGGATTTAAACTCTGATTCTTGTTGCTATTTGCCCATTGAGAGAAACGTTGAAGTCCATCCGGATTAAGGCTTGGATCTAATAAAATTACAACATCGTTCAGTAATTCCTTTGTCTCTTCTGAATTACTGGCTAAAAGATGGTAAATAAGAGGTAGGCTTGCATTCGTTCCGCTTGGTTCATCTCCATGTACAGAAAACCCTTGATAAACAACTATAGGCATATTTGTTACGTCTATAGATCTATTTTTTGAGTTTGATAATTCTAAATGATTTTTTCTAATTTCCTCGAGACGTGAGTGATTTTGTTCACTGGTTATAATTAGTAACCATGAAGTCCTATTTTCATATGTTTTTCCCCTGTTAACTAATTTAACTCTATCTGAATGCTTTGAAACTTCTTGAACATAATGACTCAATTTATCATGACTTATATGTAGCTCTCCAACCTGATGTCCAATTATACTCTCTGGAGTTGGTATTGATTGATTATAGTTACTCGTGTCACCTAAATAGTAGTCAAGATCAACTTGAGCATTTAAGCAAAATAATGGCGTTAATAGAAATAGAATTTTTTTCATCACAGATTTAAATTAGGTCTATTCATCATCATTTTCAAAATCAACATCTGCAAAGTCTTTCTCCTCTTCTTTTTCATCTTTAATTTCAGTAGATCCGGATTCCTCCTTATTCTCTTTTTTCTTATCAAAATCTTTATC
>CACORF010000046.1 GCA_902629505.1 uncultured Bacteroidota bacterium | reverse complement strand
CCTTTGCTAAATGGCTCCCAATTTTTTCCTTGATTAAATGAAATATATACCCCATGATCATTTCCAACGTATAGAATGTCTTCATTCACATTATCTTCTATAATAACATTAATTGGTGAGTCTGGTAGATTAGAACTTATAGATTCCCATGTCTTACCATAATTTTTACTTTGGAAGAGATATGGTGAAAAATTGTCCCATCTATATCCATCAAGAGATAAATAAACAACTTTTTCATCATGATTAGATGCATAAACGTTACTTACCCAAAGTTCCTTTGGAATATTTCCTGAGATATTCTTCCATGTTTTTCCACTATTTTTTGACACATATACTAAACCGTCATCACTTCCAGTATATAGGACTCCCTCTTTAACCGGTGATTCAGAAATTGTTGTAATTGTTCCATAAGGGACATTACCCTTTTTACCACCACTTGTTAAATCTTCTGAAATAGTCTGCCAATTATCTCCTTGGTTAGAAGATTTATGCAAAAAGTTTGATCCTAAGTATAGAACATCCTGATTGTGAGGTGACAGAAGAATAGGGGTTTGCCAATTAAATCTATAAGGAGAACTGCCAAGCTCATGAATTGGTTTAATTGATTTTCTTCTTCCAGTTTCTAAATCTAAACGAGCGTAAAAACCAAATTGAGATCCAGTAAAGACAATGTTTGGGTTTCTGTTATCAATTTGAACTTCCATTCCATCTCCACCAAGAATTCCTTTCCATGGATATTGACCTGTCATATTCCATCTTTTATTCTCTAATGAATTATGTGGTCCCATCCAAACTCCATTATCTTGAAGTCCACCATAAACATTATATGGTGTTTGATTATCTACATTAATAGCATAAAACTGCCCAACTTCAGTTGAATTATTTTTTATCCAGTTTTTCCCATCATCGTAAGTTATATTTACTCCTCCATCATTTCCATTTATGAGGTGTCCTGGCCTTTCAGGATTTATCCACAGGTCATGATGATCAGCATGAACATTCTCCTTCCCAATCCTGTAAAAAGTTTTTCCACCATCATCAGATGTCAAAATTGGAACACCATAAGTATATATCTTTTCACTATTACTTGGGTCGACATGGATTTTACCAAAATAATATCCATAAGTATTGTATACTCCATCTAAAAAAGAGTCATGTGTTTTAGTCCATGTTTTTCCACCATTTTCACTTTTATAAACTTCTGCTCCAATTATTGGAGTATCAAATAATTCAGAGTTTGCATTTACAAGATATTTATATAGGTCTTCAGGCTGAAGCTTTCCATCATTAATATCCTTTTTGATGTTTTCAAGTTTATACTTAGATGGAAATCTATTATTTCTTAAAAAAACTTTCAGATCATCATCACTTATTTTATTAAAATTTTCTGTGGTCATACCAACAAAAATTTCTTTACTTAAACCTTGATCTTCTTTTTTATCTGAAGACTCTCTAAAGTTTTGATTATCTACTACGGCGTAGACTATTTCTTTGTCAAATACTGCTAATCCAATTCTTCCAGTACCAGCTCCATTTGGAAAGCCAGATTCACTTGTAGAAATTAAATCCCAGTTTTCTCCTCCATCATAACTTTTATATATACCTGAATTATGCCCATCCTCATCAAAGTTCCAAGCTTTTCTATCTTTTTCCCATGATGCTGCATACATTGTATTAAAGTCTCCCGGTGTATGAGTCATATCAATTATTCCACTAACGTCATCTACATATAATGTTCTATCCCAGCTTTCTCCACCATCTTTAGTAACGTATATACCTCTGTTATTATTGCTTGAGTATAAATGTCCTGTTACTCCAATTACTACATGGTCGGAATTTTCTGGATTAATTATAATTTTTCCTATATGATGACTATCATTTAAACCAACATTTTTCCAATCTGAACCATCAGCATTTGTTTTTAAAATTCCTATTCCAGAATATGAGGATCTTGAAGAATTATTTTCTCCTGTTCCAACCCATAATATACCATTATCCCAATCCATTGCAATTTCACCAATATTTTGAGTTGGCCAATTATCAGAAATAGATTCAAATGATGTCCCATTATTTTCAGTATA
>CACORF010000045.1 GCA_902629505.1 uncultured Bacteroidota bacterium | reverse complement strand
AACCTTTCACAATTGTAATTCCTCCTCCTAATGTTACAGGTTTACTTCACATGGGGCATATGCTAAATAATACTCTTCAAGATATTTTAGTAAGAAGGGCACGAATGTTAGGTAAAAACGCATGTTGGGTCCCTGGAACTGATCATGCATCTATTGCTACTGAGGCTAAAGTTGTAGAGAATTTGAAAAAAAAGGGAATTAATAAAGCTGATATTTCTAGAGATGAATTTTTGAAATATGCTTGGGACTGGACTGATAAATATGGTGGGGGAATTCTAGATCAATTAAAAAAGCTAGGCTGTTCATGCGATTGGGATCGAACTAAATTTACTCTTGATGATGATATGTATGAATCTGTTATTATGGCTTTTGAAATTCTTCACGAAAAAGGTTTAATATATAGAGGTCATAGAATGATTAATTGGGATCCTGATGCAAAAACTACTGTCTCTGATGAAGAGGTTAATTATGTTGAAGAAGATTCAAGTCTATACTATATAAAATATCTAATTGAGGATTCAGACATTGTTTTAAACATAGCCACTACAAGACCAGAAACATTATTTGGTGATACTGCTATTTGTGTTAATCCCAATGATGATAGGTATAAAGAAATTATTGGCAAAAACGCAATTGTACCAATTTGTAATAGAAGAGTACCAATAATTTCCGATTCATATGTAGATATTGAATTTGGAACGGGATGCTTAAAAGTAACCCCTGCACATGATATCAATGATTATAACTTGGGTATTAAGCACAATTTGGATACAATTGACATTTTTAATGAGGATGCAGAACTAAACTCTAATGGTATGCACTATGAAGGTAAAGATAGATTTACAGTTAGAAAAGAAATTGAAGCTGAGCTTAAAAAGAATAATCTTTTAATAAAAAAAGAGAATTATTCACATAACGTGGGAAGATCTGAAAGAACAAATGCAGTTATTGAACCAAGATTATCTAAACAGTGGTTTTTAAAAATGGATGATATTACAAAACCTGCAATTGAAAATGTATTAAAAAAAGAGAATATAAAGTTTTTTCCTGGTAAGTTTAAATCTACATATAAACATTGGCTTGAGAATATAAAAGATTGGAATATATCAAGACAATTATCTTGGGGGCATCAGATACCTGTCTTTTATTATGGTAAAAATGATGAATATGTAGTTGCTCTTAATAAAGATGAGGCACTAAAAAAAATAAATTATAATTCAGACAATAAATACATTGAAGATGATTTAACTCAGGACAATGATGTCCTAGATACTTGGTTTTCTTCCTGGCTCTGGCCTATCTCAGTTTTCGACGGAATAAGAAACCCAAATAATAATGAAATAAAATATTATTATCCAACACAAGATCTAGTTACAGGACCAGATATTATATTTTTTTGGGTAGCAAGAATGATAATTTCAGGATATGAGTTTAGGGATGAAAAACCATTTTCTAACGTTTATTTCACAGGGATTGTTAGGGATAAATTACGTAGAAAAATGTCTAAGCAACTTGGAAATTCTCCTGATGCAATAAAACTTATTGAGGAATATGGTGCAGATTCTGTCAGAGTTGGTTTAATGTTAAGCTCAGCAGCAGGAAATGACTTATTATTTGATGAATCTTTATGTCAACAAGGTAAGAATTTTACAAACAAATTATGGAATGCTTTAAAACTTGTTAATGGTTGGGAAGTAGACGATAAAAAATCTCAGCCAGTTGAAAATAAATTAGCAATTAATTGGTACAACAATAAATTTCATAACACTCTAGAGTTAATTAATAAAAACTTTGACAATTATAGAATATCTGATGTACTAATGTCATCATATAAACTAATTTGGGATGATTTTTGTTCATGGTTATTAGAAATATTAAAACCTAATTATGGAGAAAAAATTGATAAAGATTCGAAGAGTGAATTAATTCAGTTATTTGAAAAAAATCTTAAGATTCTTCATCCATTCATGCCTTTTCTCACTGAAGAAATTTATCAAAATATACCTCACGCAGACACCTCAGATGCATTGACTATTTCTTCCTGGCCAGCAAATGAAAAATATCTTTTTTCAGTTGTAGAG
>CACORF010000044.1 GCA_902629505.1 uncultured Bacteroidota bacterium | reverse complement strand
TTCAGCTGGAAGATCTAGTGTAGCTTTATCTGAATCTATTTCTGCAATCGTTTGATCCTTAGTGACTATATCTCCATCATTTACAAGCCATTGAGATATTTCAACTTCTGTTATAGACTCACCAGGGGAAGGAATTTTCATTTCAAGGACCATCAGTAATCTTTAGCTATTTTAAGTCTCTAAATTAATCATAAAATTGAAACTATTTAAATAATCATTATCTTAATAAATAAAAAAATATGTCGAGTAGAAGAGCATTTATTAAGTCGTCAAGCATTGCATCAATAGGTCTAATTTCACTCAATCAAAATTTATATTCATTACCAGGTAATTCTAACAGAAAGATCAGGATAAGTTTAAATCCTGGTGCTGTTGGAATTAATTGTTCAGCTAGAGAACTTCTTGAACTTGCTATAAAATATAATTTTGATTCCATTGTCCCTTTTGTAAGTGAATTTCAAGAGATGGATCAAGAGGGAATTGATAATTACATTGAGAAAATGAGAGAAAATAGAATTTCATTTGATGTGTCTGGATTACCACTTCAATTTAGAACAAACAAGAATCAATTTGATAAAGGTTTGATTACTTTAAATAATCATTGTAAAGTTTTAAATAAGTTAAATGTGAAGGGTTTTAATACTTGGATTATGCCAACAAATAATGAATTAACTTATTTAAAAAACTTTAAAATACATCAAGAAAGACTTAAAGAGTGTGCAAAAATTATTGGAGATCATGGAATGAAACTTGGATTAGAATTTGTAGGACCCAAGACATTAATGTCAAGAGATCAATTTTCATTTATTAGGACAATTAATGAACTTAGAGAGTTGATTGTTGCCATTGATGAGAAGAATGTTGGTTACCAACTTGATGCCTTTCATTTATATTGTGCAAATCATTCAGTTGAAGATTTAAAATTTTTAAAGAAAGAGGACATAATTATGTGTCAACTAAATGATGCTGTTCTTGGAAGGTCTAGAGATGAACAATTAGACCTTGAAAGAGAATTACCAGGTAAATCAGGGTTGATTGATACATCTCCATTTTTAAATTTTTTAAATAATATTGGTTATGAAGGAACTGTTAGTGCTGAACCATTTAATAAAGAATTGAATAGGATGAACAATGAAGATGCCGCTAAAGCAACTTATAATGCAATGAAGAGCAGTTTTGAAAATGCAGGAATTTTTTAGGTAAATTATTTAAATTTTAAATCACTAAAATTTTCATAAATCCATTCTTCATCGATAGAGCTGTCATCAATAATTGTAAACCAAAGTTTGTCTTTAGATTTTACATAGCTTTTAAGAGAAAGAAGAGAATCTCTCAAATCTTCTCTCTGTATATCCATTGAGTTTGGGTGATATATGAGACCTGACTCATCCATCATCTCTGTGATAAACAAGGGATCATTTTTTTGAAGTCTACTTAATAAGTATATACCAAGACCTATTATATTCCCATGAATAAATGGACGCTTAAGTCTTTCCTCTAGCTCATAAAAAAGATAATGTTCTGAACCCTCTTCAATTCTAAAATGATCAATTGGAAGACAAATAGTATTTAAAGAAATATATGCTTCCACAATAGACCTTAATCCATTATCATTGTTTTCTTTTATATTCCCGATATTATCATAAATGAAATCAAGGATTTTTTTTCCATCATCAATAGCTTGCTGACTATATGGATACTCTGACTTACCTTTAGAATTTGCATATTGCCAATCATAGGATGCGGTATGAATAGAAAATAGGTCTCCGACACCAGCAATATTTAGTTCTTTAGGTGCAGACCTCAATAGGTCATAATCAATTATAAGAGGATTAGGTGAAGCAATTCCAAGATACTCTACATCATGATTGATCCTCACACCAGCTGCTGGAGTTGTAAAAGCATCTACACTTAAAATTGTTGGAATCGACACTAAGTTTTTATTTAATTTCCATGAAATATATTTAGCTACATCTATGGCCATTCCCCCTCCTATACCTACAATTGTGTCAAATTCCGGAAGTTCTTTTATTTGATCCTCAATCCATTGTTTTTCCACAGAGGTCACATTAATAATTTTTTCTGGAGATTTACCCATGTCATTTTTAATAATATTCCATGGAATCTCCATT
>CACORF010000043.1 GCA_902629505.1 uncultured Bacteroidota bacterium | reverse complement strand
GTAAAAGATAAAAATATACCTTCAAAACAAAAAATTGAGGAAGAATTTAAGTTAACAGATGAAAATGTAATAGACTTTCTTTTTGAATACGAAAAAAATAATAAAGAGAATAAAGTAAGAATATATACTAACTTCGGTAACATTGAAATATTGTTGTTCTCAAACACACCTTATCACAGATCAAATTTTATTTACCTGACAAAAAAAAATTATTTTGAGGGGACACAATTTTATAGAGTTGTAAATGATTTTGTCATTCAAGCTGGAAATAGTGATAATAGAAAAATTTCCCTAAAAAGACAAAGAATTGGAAAGTATCTTTTGCCAAACGATTTTAACAAGGGACACACTCATAAAAGGGGAATGGTAAGTATGCCAAGTAGCTCAATTGACAACCCCTATAAAATGGCATCACCCTATGAATTTTTTATAGTTCAGAAAAAAGATGGAGCCCATCATTTAGATGGAAACTATACAATTTTTGGTACTGTTATTAATGGAATGGAAATTGTTGATATTATTGCTGATTTACCAACAGATGAAAGAGACTGGCCATTAAATAATGTTTACATCAACAAAATTGAAATAATCAATTAACCCATAAAAGGATATTTGAAGTCTTTTGGTGGGACAAAAACTTCTTTAATTAATCTTGGTGAAACCCATCTTAATAGATTTAAATATGATCCTGCTTTGTCATTTGTTCCGGATCCTCTAGCTCCACCAAATGGTTGTTGACCAACTACTGCTCCAGTACATTTATCATTTATGTAGAAATTACCAGCACAATTTTTTAATTTTTTCACCGCATCACTAAGTATATATCGGTCTTCACAAAACACTGCACCAGTTAATGCATATTCAGAAGTTTCGTCAACAATCTTTAATGTTTCATCCCATTTATTATTATCATATTCATAGATTGTAACCACTGGTCCAAATAATTCTGTCTCCATAGAAAAGTATTTTGGATTTGATGTTTTAATTACTGTAGGTTCTATGAAATATCCTTTTGTTTTATCATAACCACCACCAATAATTACCTCTGCATCCTTATCAGATTTTGCATTTTCAATTGCATTAACAAGTTTATCAAAAGATACCTCATGGATTACGGCAGTCATAAAATTTTTAAAATCCTCAGGACTACCCATTTTAATTTTTGCAATTTCAGATTCTAATTTGTTAAAAAATTTTTTTGACATTGATGAGGGTACATATACTCTTGATGCGGCTGAACACTTTTGGCCCTGAAATTCAAAAGCTCCTCTAATCACTGCTGTAACAAATTCATCTACATCTGCAGATTCATGACCAATAATAAAATCTTTACCTCCAGTTTCACCAACAATTCTAGGATATGAATTATAAATTTCAATATTGCCGCCTATTTTTTTCCATAAACCTTTAAAAACTGATGTAGACCCTGTAAAATGAATACCTGCAAAATGTTTTGATTCAAGAATGGTGTTAGTTATCATTTCGGGATCACCATAAACAGCGTTAATGACTCCATCTGGAAGTCCAGCTTCTCTAAAGACGTCTATAACAATCTTAGCTGAAAATATTTGGTGATCACTTGGTTTCCAAACAACTGTATTTCCCATCATTGCAGCACTGCCAGGAAGATTACCTGATATAGCAGTAAAATTAAAAGGAGTAACTGCATAAACAAATCCTTCAAGTGGTCGGTATCCTAATTTATTCCATACACCTGAGTCAGATTTTGGTTGTTGACTATATATGTGTTGCATGCTATAAACATTAAATTTTAAAAAGTCAACTAACTCACATGCAGCATCAATCTCAGCTTGAAATATTGTTTTTGACTGAGCTAGCATGGTTGCTGCGTTAATTCTATCTCTAAATGGACCCGCAACAAGTTCTGCAGCTTTAAGAAATATTGCTGCTCTTTCTTCCCATCTCATTTCAGCCCATTTTTCTTTTGCATCTAAAGCAGATTTTATGGCCATTTCAACATGTTTTTTCTCAGCCAAATGGTATTTACCAAGTATATGTTTATGATCATGTGGAGGAGACATGTTAGATGTCTTAGAACTTTCAATAAACTTCCCTCCAATCCACATCTTAACATCTGTAGTTGAATCCTTGAGATTTTTGTATGTTGCTAAAACTGAATCTTTCTCAGGACTATTTGGCTTGTAATCTTTAATAG
>CACORF010000042.1 GCA_902629505.1 uncultured Bacteroidota bacterium | reverse complement strand
TTTATGTAAATATAAGTGAAATCAATCTCAATTTAATCCTAGCAAACACTATCTATGGAAAAACTAAATATTTTTAATGGGGACGAGATAAATCAACGTACAATTTTAGGGCATCCTTCAGGTCTTTTTACTCTTTTCTTTACTGAAATGTGGGAAAGATTTTCTTATTATGGGATGAGAGCAATCTTAGTATTATTTTTGATCTCTTCAATAGATAATGAAGGCTGGGGTTGGGATAGGGCAGATGCTCTGGAATTATATGCATTATATACTGGACTAGTATATGTTACCCCAATTTTTGGTGGATTAATTGCAGATAATCTTATAGGATATAGAAAGGCTATTGTGGCTGGTGCATTTTTGATGACTCTTGGACATGCGGCTATGGCTCTTGAAGTCTTCTATGACTTTTATTTATACGTCGGATTGGTTTTATTAATTCTAGGGAATGGACTTTTTAAACCAAATATTAGCTCAATTGTCGGTCAAATGTATAAAGATGAAGGTAAACTAAAAGACGGAGCATATACAATTTTCTATATGGGAATTAATGCTGGGGCCTTTCTTGGAATTCTTCTATGTGGATACATAGGTGAAAATGTAAATTGGCATTATGGGTTTGGATTAGCAGGTATTTTCATGTTATTTGGAATGCTCCAATTCCACTTTGGTCAAAATATTTTTGGTGATGTAGGTTTGAAACCAACCAAATCTAAAAAAATTGAAGAAAAAGAAAATATCATTAAGACTTCAAGAAAAGTTACTATCGATAGGCTTCTAGTAATAGTAATTTTTTCATTTGTAACTATATTTTTTTGGTGGGGGTTTGAACAAGCAGGAGGAAGTATGACAATCTTTGCCAATGATTATACAGCTAGAGACTTAGAGGGGACAGGAGCTTTAATATTTAAAATAGTTAATACACTATTAACTATTGTCCCAATGATTATTCTAACAATAATTCTTTATGTTCTGTTTAGAAATACTTTTGAAAAGTATGCAGTTTCAAATATTTTTCTTGCATCAAGTTTTGTTATTATTTGGGGAATAGTCATTTGGATGTTAAAAAGAGAGTTTAATGAGGATGCAACAGAAGTACCTGCCTCTTGGTTTGCAATATTAAATTCTTTCTTTATAATAGTTTTTGCTCCAATTTTTTCTAAAGTGTGGCAATCAAAGTATAATCCAACTGGACCAATTAAATTTGGTATAGGTTTAATTTTAATGGCAACAGGGTTTGCAATTTTATCTTATGGATCTATTGATATTCCTCTTGGAGCTTCCACTGCTTCTCAAAGTATGATATTCTTAATTTTGGCTTATTTATTTCATACACTTGGAGAGTTGTGTGTTTCACCTGTAGGTTTATCATATGTTAGTAAATTAGCTCCAAAGAAAATTGTTGGTTTTATGTTTGCTATTTGGCTCCTGTCAAGTGCAATTGCCAATTATTTTGCTGGAATAACTGGGAGCTACATTGATCCCGTTGTCCAAGAATATGGTATGGCTGCATTCTTTTTAATTTTTACAATTATACCTACTATTGTAGGTCTGTTAATGATTTTTTCAAACAATAAAATTGTTAAAATGATGCATGGGATTAACTAATAATAGATGATACAATTTTTTTTGAAGTTTCTTTAATAGATAACATTGTATATATTTTAGAATATTCATTAAGAATATTTGAAATTCCATCATCACTAAGTAGATTGGATAACTCTTTTACAAGTTTTTTTTCTGTTAAGTCATTTTGAATAAGCTCTTTAACAACACCTTTTTTTAGAATTATGTTAACAAGTGAAATAAAACTAATATTTACAAATAATTTACCAATAAAGTAACTAATACTACTAGTCTTATAACACACTATTTGTGGAACATTAAAAAGTGCACACTCAAGAGATGCTGTTCCACTAGTAACAATTGCAATTTTTGAGCGTGACAGTAAATCATAAGTTTGATTATAAACTACTTTTACATTTCTGTTTAATGCAGGTTGGTATACACTTTGGTTTACATTACTAACACCAGCTACTATAAATTCATAATTTGAAAAATGTTTTTTTAATGTCAAAAAAATTGGCAACATTGAATTAATCTCTTGTGATCTGCTCCCTGGAAGTAAAGTAATTATCTCTTTTTCCTCATTGATATTATTTTTTTTGAGGAATTCATTATTAGAATTAAAACTATTAATTTGTTCAATTAATGGATGACCATAAA
>CACORF010000041.1 GCA_902629505.1 uncultured Bacteroidota bacterium | reverse complement strand
ACGGCAGAAGTAAATGATCCTTTTAAATGACCAAACAGCTCACTCTCAATAAGTTCTGATGGTATTGCAGCGCAATTTACTTCGATAAATGGAGATTTATTTCTACCGCTTCTCTCATGTATATTATGAGCAACTAATTCTTTACCTGTTCCACTTTCACCAGTAATTAAAACTCTTGCTTCTGTTTGAGCTACTTTATCAACCATGGAATGAATCTCCATTATAGGTTTGGATTTACCTATAATCTCATACTTTTTTGCAACTTTTTGTCTAAGTAATTTATTTTCAATTACTAACTCCTTTTTCTCAAGTGCATTTCTAACTGAATTAATGAGTCTATTCAGATCAGGTGGTTTAGAGATGAAGTCATAGGCTCCTAGTTTCATTGACTCAACTGCTGTATCAATATTCCCATGACCAGTAAGCATTATAAAAGGCAATGAGGTATTGGTCTTTCTCGTCCTTTGAAGAAGTTCTATCCCATCTATCTTTGGCATCTTTATATCACACAAAACTAAGTCAAAAGATTCTTTTTTAATTAAATCAATCCCTTTTTTACCATCAGAAGCTTCTTGAATTTCAAAACTAGAGTCTTCATCAGATAATATTCTTACCAGTACCCTTCTTATAGGTTCTTCATCTTCAATTATCAGGATTTTACTCATTTTAAGTTAATTAGAGTCTCTAAGATAAAATTATTTAAGCAAACATGTCTCGTACTTTTTCAAAAAAGGACTTGTCTGTTTTGTTAGGGTTTGGTCTAAAATTATCATCATCCAGCATTTCTTTAAAAAACTCTTTTTGTTTTTTATTTAAAGTTTTTGGTGTCCAGATATTGACGTGTACAAGTAAATCACCCTTTGAATACCCATTTAAATCTGGAATACCTTTATTCCTGAGTCTAAGAGTTTTGCCTGATTGTATACCTGACTCAAGTTTAATCCTCACTTTTCCGTCAATAAGATGAATATCTTTTGAAACTCCCAATGCAGCCTCAGATATACTTATGTATAGATCATAGTGAAGATGCTTTCCTTCTCTTGTAAAATTGTTATCTGTGGCTTCCTCTATAAGCACTAAAAGATCTCCAGAGATTCCATTTGGATTATTGGAGTCGTTACCTTTTCCAGACACTTTAAGCTGCATACCTTCCTCAACACCTGCAGGTATATTTATTGATACTGTTTCCTCAGAATTAAGCATACCATTCGAATCTGTTCCTGGGCCTCTAGAAATAATTGATTGACCAGATCCTCCACAAGATGGACATATTGATGATGATTGCATCCTACCGAGAATTGTGTTTGTAACTCTCGTTACTTGTCCAGTTCCTTTACAATTATTACATGTTGAAAATTTTGAATCAGGAGATAATACTTTTCGTTTAACTTTGATTTTTTTATCAACCCCGTTTATTATCTCATCTAAGTTTAATTTTACTCTAATTCTTAAATTAGAACCTTTTGAAACTCTCTGACCACCTCCTCCAAATCCTCCAAAAGATGAGCCGAAAGCACTTCCAAAAATATCGCCAAATTGACTAAAAATATCATCCATATTCATTCCACCGCTTCCAAAGCCGCCAGCACCGTCAAATGCACTATGTCCAAATTGGTCATATTTTGATTTTTTATTTGGATCACTTAGTACCTCATATGCTTCTGCTGCCTTTTTGAAATTAGCTTCAGCAGTTTTATCACCGGGATTTTTATCAGGATGATATTGAATTGCTTTTTTTCTGTAAGCTTTTTTTATTTCTGATGCAGAGGCTGATTTAGATACTCCTAAAATTTCATAATAATCTTCTTTCATTTCTTATTTATTGAGCAACAACTACTTTTGGATACGTAATTATGTTATCCCCTATTTTATAGCCACCTTGTATTATATCTATAATTTTTCCTTTTTGACTATCTTCCTGTGCAGGAATTTGACTAATAGCCTCATGGATTTCAGCATCAAAAATATCACCAACATTAACCTCAACCTCAATCAGTCCTTGATTTTTTAATGTTTCATTAAATTTATTGTATATAAGATTAATTCCCTCATCATCAGAATCAGAGCCCTCTTGAGAAATTGCTCTTTTAAAATCTTCGATAACAGGAACTAAGCTAGATAGAACATCTTTCCCCGCAGTTTTAAATAGCTCAATCCTTTCCTTTGCAGTTCTTCTCTTATAGTTCTCAAATTCAGCAAATAACCTAACATATTTTTCCTTCTCAAGTTTCAAGCTTTCATTGAGTTCTTTAATTG
>CACORF010000040.1 GCA_902629505.1 uncultured Bacteroidota bacterium | reverse complement strand
GGTATAAACACTAGAATTATCCACCATTTCGGCCTATTTATTATCTCTAATAGCTTGATAATATTATAAACAGGAACAATGGATTTCCAGGATGAAATACCTGCAAGTGTAAAAAGTTTTTGCGTCCCCCCAAATATTATTATGTTATAACAGAGAAAAAATATTAACCATTCAATTAAGCTCATATTAGTCTAAATTAATTTTTAGTTTGATTCCAGCACTTTGAGAAAAATCAAAATAGTTATTATCTACATATGGCTCAAACGATAAGTCTTCACTAACATTAAATTGAAGTAAATGAGCGCCAACATTTGCGTCAATAATATTCAATACGTAGGTTCCAACTAGAAACATGAAAGAAAAGTCTTTATATCTTCTGTGAAATTTCATTCCCTCAAGTAATTTTTCATTTTCGGGTATTATTTCAGTATACTCATCATCAAAATATCCAGCTAGCCTTCTCTTGTAGGCTGTTCGATATTTTTTCATCTCCTTATTATTGAAATTATAGTAATATGCAGATGCACCTAATCCTCCATAAATTATTGGAATCATCCAGTATCTTCTAGTGTATATTTGACCTAATCCAGGAATAACAGAAGAGTAAAAAGCTGCCTTAGATGGGGTTAGAGGGTCATTAATTAATTTTAATTTTTTTGGACTAATATAAATTGTGTCTAAAGTAGATTGACTACATAAGTTTGTTGAATAACAAAGAATCATTAACAAAATTACTTTTCTCAATTTGATATTTTTTTTAGAATTGAGTAAAGCTCATTTATACTTTTAAAACTAGTCGAAAGAGTGACTTTACCTTTATTATTTTCTTTTAGGGTTACTCTAGAATTAAAAAGCTTTTCAAATTTATTTGTCGCGTCTAAATAGATTTTTGAAACATCTGAGTTTGAGTTTTTTGAAGTTATAATCCTATTTCCTCTTACAATTTTTTCAGTTTGCCTTACAGATAGTTTTGAAGTTATGATTTGTTTGTAAATCTCTATTTGAATTTTTTTATCGTCAATGTTTATCAGTGCTCTTCCATGACCCATACTTAAGAAGCCGTCCCTTATGCCTGATTGTATAATTGGATCTAGTTTTAAAAGTCTAACATAATTTGAAATAGTTGATCTATCCTTACCTACGAGTCTAGAGATTGATTCAATATCTAAATTATACTCATTTATTAATCTTTCATATGTAAGAGCAATTTCTATAGGGTCAAGGTCAACTCTTTGAACATTTTCAACTAGTGACAATTTTAATAAGTCAGTATCATTTTCAACAGCTTTTATGTAGCAAGGCATTGAATCTAAATTAGCTAGTTTGGAAGCACGATACCTTCTTTCACCAGATATAATTTCGTACTTATCTTCATTAATTTTTCTTACTGTAATTGGTTGAATAATACCCAGCTCTTTGATTGATACAACAAGATTATCAATTTCTTTACTATCAAAATTTGTTCTTGGTTGATTTGGATTTACATGAATCTTATTTAAAGGTAATTGTAGGCTATTAGTCTTTTTCTTTTTTTCAATGGATAAATCTAAATTATCAGTGTCACCTAATAGTGCATCAAGGCCTTTTCCTAATACTTTTTTTTGTTTTTTTTCAGACATTTAATTTCTTTTTACAATTTCATCTGCTAATGAAAGATAATTTTTTGTTCCTTTTGATGATACATCGTAAGTAATTATATCTTTTCCAAAACCTGGAGCTTCCCCTAATTTAATATTTCTCTGAATAATGGTATTAAACACAATATCTCCAAAGTGTTTTCTTACTTCTTCAACAACTTGATTTGATAGTCTTAATCTCGAATCAAACATAGTAAGTAATATACCCTCAATATCTAACTCCTCATTGTGAATTTTTTGAACACTTTTGATTGTATTGAGCAATTTGCCAAGACCTTCTAATGCAAAATACTCACATTGTATTGGAATTAGAACTGAATTTGAACTAGTTAAAGCATTGAGAGTAATTAAGCCAAGTGATGGAGCACAATCAATTAATATAAAGTCATAAAGGTTTTTAATATCATTAATTTTTTCCCTTAATCTATATTCTCTTGCTTCTTCATCTACAAGTTCAATCTCAATACCTACAAGGTCTATACTTGACTGAATTAGATCAAGATTAGGAGATTCACTTTTTTTTATTACTTCAGATATTTTTTTTGTTCCTGATAAAACGTGATAAAGAGACAGATCCTTATTATTTGGATCAAAACCTAATCCAGAAGATGCATTTGCTTGAGGGTCAGCATCTATAAGTAATACTTTTTTCTCTAAAACTCCAAGTGATGCTGCTAGGTTAACAGAAGTTGTTGTTTTTCCAACACCCCCTTTTTGATTTGCTATTGAAATTATTTTTCCCATTAACTCCTAGTCTTCAGATTGAAATTCAATAATAAAGATATCCTCATT
>CACORF010000039.1 GCA_902629505.1 uncultured Bacteroidota bacterium | reverse complement strand
GATATGATTATGGTAACCAGCAAAATTGATCCAAGTAAATACTTTATTGAAAAAGGCTACTCAACTATTTTTAAATTTGAAGAATTATTAGTCTAGTAATATAGACTTCTGTTGTCAACTATTTCAGCTTTAGATTCAAGAACTTCTGGGATCAATGTTGAAATTCTTTCAACTTCACGATCACTTAAAGAATTAGACATTGCTGCACCTATACTTATATCTTCTGCAGTCTCTTTAGAAAGAAGTCTTATTATATATATGCCGTTATTACCTTTTAAAATTTTGGAAGTTTCATTAACATCTAAAGAGAATGAGGAACCGATTATATATGGTTCATTTCCGGCACCAACAAGAATAGGATCATTTTGAGTTACAGCAGAGGCTCTCTCTAATTCAATTTCATAATCTTGTGAAATTATTTCAATATCAGTTGAACTCTCATATTTTTTAGCAAAGAATGCAAACTTTTTATCTTTTAAAAGAATATTTGAAACTTCTTCTCTAACATCGTCAACATTTGGAAGTGACTTTTTATTAAAGCTTACAACCTTAGATACAAGATACCCATCATTCAATGTAAATCTCTTAACATTACCAACTCTAGTTTGATCCTCATATAACCACTTAATTACCTGTCTTGAATTTTCAATTCCTGGTAAACCAGAGTCAAATTCCTCAAAAGACTCAAATGACTCAATAATTAATAACTCATCACTACTGTTTAAGGGTAAGTCACTATTTGCATCAAATTCTGCTTGAGAAGCTTTTCTATAGTTATTGTTTGAAGACTCATTTGATGGTACAATCTCTTTTACAACATCAGCTAATAAAACTTTATTTAGATTTCCATCTCTTTTCTTATCAATCATTCTTGAAATTTTGAATGTATTACGATCTTTGTATGGTCCAAATACTTCACCTTTGTTTAAACCAAATAAAATATCAGAAAATTCACCTGAAATTTCTTGTTTGGTTCTATAAATTGAGTCCCATCTTACATCAGAATATATCTCTATAAATTCAGAATAATCTTTAACATCTTTAAACCCGGTTATATATTCAATAGAATTTGATACTTGATTTAATTGAGAAAAGCCATCTCTAAGTTGTTCTAGGTCACTTCTTAAGTTATTCTCATCAAGTGATGATGCTGCGTCTGGAATAAATACATATTCAACTTCTCTTGATTCACCCTTTTCGTAATTATCTCTATTATTTTTTAGATGAGAAAAAATTTCTGAATCTTTAATTTGAATTATCGAGTCAGGAATTTCATCATAAGGAATTCTTAAGTATTCAATATTTACTTTGTCATTTTCTAGATGATATTGAATATTTGACTCAACATCAGTGTAAGTAACACTTGATTTGATTAAATCAAAATAAATTTTTTGTTTAGCTAGAGATATTATGTTCAGTTCCTGAAATCTCCATTGGTCATACATATTGGGATTAGATGACTTTAACTGTGAAATATAGCTCGAGAATTTATTAAAATCAAAAAGACCAATCTCGTTTTGAAATAGAGGATTCATTACTATAGATTGATCAGATGAAATTATCTGTTCAAGCTGATCTTTTCCTGCATCTATTCCAAGCTTATCTAGTTCTTGAAGAAGTGCTTGGTTCTTTATACCCTGGTCCCATGCTAGATTAACAGCACTTAGAGTATTAAGACCATAAGCAGTCTGAGCTTGTTCTACCATCATGTTAAAGGTCTCATAGTCTATTTCTTCTCCATTAATCTCTCCTACAGGTTTATTTGATCCAAATCCACCATTTGATGTAAAAACACCCGATATAACAAAGGCAAATAATGCCATTCCGATAACTATTATCAAGAATATTGATCTTTTTCTAATTTGTCCTAATACCGCCATATTTTAAATAATTTTCGAAATTACAACTTAGTATTAATTTAAACTACTCTTGGTCTATTTTTTTTAAAGTCACTTTTTCAATTTTTGATGACGAGGCATGAAGAATTTGAATGGAATATCCTCCGATTATGATTTCTTCACCAACCTTGGGAATTTCTTCTTTATTAAAAACTATTAACCCTCCGAGTGTATCATAAGATTCTGACTCTGGTAGGTCTAAACCATAAGATTTATTAAGATATTCAATTTCAAGTCGAGAAGAAAGTTCATAGACACCTTCTGATATCTTTTTTTCATGGAGGTCATAATTATCATGTTCGTCCTCAATTTCTCCAAATAGCTCCTCAACTATATCTTCAACTGTTATTATTCCTGATGTTCCTCCGTATTCGTCAATTACAACCGCAATGCTTTTTCTTTGTCTAGTTAATTTCTCTAAAACATCATTAACCAACATAGGCTCTGGAACAAATACAACAGGTAGGATAGATTCATTAATATTTTTAGGCTTTTTTAGGAAATCAAATGAATGAATATATCCAACAATATCATCTATAGAATTTTTGTAAA
>CACORF010000038.1 GCA_902629505.1 uncultured Bacteroidota bacterium | reverse complement strand
CGATAATAATGGAGGAATTCAAGGTTTTGAAAACATGATGCGATATAGATTTGGAATTGAAAAAAAAATAAATTCAAATAAATTAAATTTTGAACTAAGAGTTGCCTACCAAAATCGTTTTTCATTGGATAGAGAGAATCGATTTAAGAAAAGGATTCGTATTAGACCTTTAATTGAATTAAAGATGATAGAATGGAAAAATAATCCAAAAATTTATTTTGAATATTTTGATGAAATAAAAGGTAACGATCAAAAGGTATATAGATATGGCATTAGTAAGAAAATTAATACAAACAAATCTCAGAGTATAACATTACGTTATCTTTATCAAAAGTATGTAGAGAAGTATAGTTCGAATTCCTCCGCAAATATTATTTCTATTAAGTATAGTTTTAATTAGTTTTATTCGATTTCAATGAAAAACCTGAGTTATTCAAAACTTAAAGAAAAAGTTAAAAAGGCAAATAGAAAGGAGTATTACGCGCTTTTAGCAGTACTTTGGTGGATACCTTTGGGTTCAATTTGGTGTGCGATCGCAATATGGTTAAGATCATCTAATCAAATTAAAAGTTTCCTAGGTTTAAAAAAAAACCTGAATGAATAGAAAATCATTACGAGAATTTATTGTTCTAACCCTCTTGCTATCTACCTTTTCTAATTCTCACTCTCAAGTTAGATCTCATACTCTCAATAAAATTAGTCCTGATAAAATTAAAATCGATGGTGTTATAACAGAAGAAGAAATTGGAGCATCTAAAATTTTTAATCTTGATAATGAAATTTCACCTGGCTATAATATACCTTCTAATTACAAAACACTAGGTTACATTTCTTATACAAGCAAATTTCTTTATGTTGGTTATCGGGCATATAGAGATCAGGTAAAAACTTCTGTACTTCCAAGAGATGATTTCAAAATGTTTTCATCAGGTCAAGATATGGTAAGTATTCAAATTGATACATATGGAGATGCAAGAAATTGGGTAGGACTTGTTGCAAACGCTCTCGGAAGTCAACTAGATGCATCAAGAATTGAACCAAGAGGAGTACAACAAAGTCCTGGAGCTGAAGGTTGGTCGCCTGAATCTAATTATGATTATGAGACAACTGGAAGATTAACTGATTTTGGATATGAAGTTGAATTTAAAATTCCTTTTTCGTCTATATCCTTTCCAAATTCAAAAAATCAAAAATGGAAAATTAGGCTTACTACTCGATATATTGAAAAAAATAGACAAGGAGTTTTTGTTGAATCAAATACATCCAGACTTGATAGAGACAATGCTTGTAAATTATGTCAACTAGACGATGAAATTATCATGAGTGATATTGAAATTGAAAAATCATTTAATCTTCTTCCATATTTGTCATCTAACATCTCTGGCTCAAGAGAAAATTATTATGAAAAACTTAATTACAAAGATCCAGAATTAAATTACGGTTTAGGTTTAAACATTGATATAACTAAAAATGTTTCATTTGAAGCGACTTTAAATCCAGATTTTTCTCAAGTTGAGGCTGATGTTACTCAAATTGATGTTAATTCTCCAACTGCATTAAATTATCCTGAACAAAGACCTTTTTTTAATAGAGGTATTAGATCCTTGGATTTTTCTCTCGATGTATTTTATTCAAGATCAATAAATAATCCAGTCTTTGCCTCTAAGGTAATTGCTCAACCAAGCAAATCAAGAATATTAATTTTAACAGCTATAGATGAGGATACTCCAATTCTTGTTCCAACTAAATATAAATCATTCTCAGGTGTTGGTTCGAAAAGTTTCAACAATATAATTAGATATCAAAATGTGATAAATCAAAATGCAGAAATTGGATTTACCTCATTATATAAAAAATTTAACGAAGGTGGCTTTAATAATGTTGTTGGTACAGATGGTCTTTTCACTTTTTCTAAATTTTGGAAATTCGAGTATGAATTATTCTTTAATTCAAACAAAGAATCAGTCGCTAATTGGATTGATACAGATGAAAAATTTCTCAATTACACTGTAAATCTAGATGGTGAGTCATTTAATGGTTCAGCCTTATATTCAACTCTAAGAAGAGATACAGAAAACTGGTCGACTAGGATCAGGTATTATGACATTTCCCCTGAATTTAGGTCAGACCTTGGTTTTATAGTTGAAAATAATTTAAAAAGAATTTCTTTTTTTCAAGGTTATACTAATTATTTGAATGAAGACTTAATAAAAAGATTTTCAATTTCTTCAAGATATGAGCTTGAGTATGATTACTCCAATAATTACACTGATAGCAAAATTGAAGGATATTTTACAATTGCCTCTGTTCTGGACTCAACTCTTTTCTACAATTATGAGTATAATTTCTTAAATTCATATTTAGATAAAGAATTTAAAAATTTTGATAATCATAGGTTTACTTTAAACCTTAAACCATTTAAATTCGTTGATGTCATTTCTGGTTTTTCTTTTGGAAAAGATATTGCTTTCAGAGAGGAAATT
>CACORF010000037.1 GCA_902629505.1 uncultured Bacteroidota bacterium | reverse complement strand
TGTTCATCCTGGAGGAGGAATCCCGCTTTGCTTAAACTCAGCAAAAATTGTTTCAGAGCTAATAGACTAATATGTTAAAATTTATTGATAATAACGAATTGAAAAATATTTCAATTTTTATTATTTGGCTTATAAATATCAGTGGTTTTTTTGGAATCTTATCCGATGAGAAAGATTTTTTTCTATCATCTTCTCCATATGTTTTGACCCTTACACTCTTATTACTAATACTAAATAACAACTCTGATAAAAAGTATTTAGTAAAGTTGTCTCTTATTTTCATGTTTGGGTTAATTGTTGAAATTGTTGGGGTAAATTATTCGTTTTTTTTTGGTGAGTATCAATACGGAAATAATCTTGGTATAAAATTTTTTGGAGTACCTCTGGTAATAGGTTTTAATTGGGTCCTATTAATAATTTTAACAGGTAACTTTGCTCATAGATTATTTCCAAACTCAAAAATTAGGAAGGTACTATTCGGATCAATTCTAATGATTTTATTAGATCTCCTAATTGAGATTAGTGCTCCTAAGCTTGATTATTGGGAGTTTGCAATTCATCCTGTCCCATTATCAAATTATTTATGGTGGTTTGTTTTCTCAATTTTTTTCCATTTAATATATCAGTCTAATACTAATAAAGAATTTATAGTATCTACAAATATATTAATCGTTCATTTTTTATTTTTTGGGATGTTGGCGCTTTTTCTTTAGATTTATAATAAATTAATCTATCATGAAATATATATATACAATTTTATCACTGGCTTTAATTACAAGCTGTAATATGCCAGCTGAAAATCAAGCAAATAATGGAGAGCCTGAAGGTCCTCACACATCTGCAGAGTGGCAAATCTGGGCTTATTCAACAGCTGCTCCAGATTATATAGCTAATGATGCAACTGTATTTGACGGTCCACCAGACATGGGGGGTAATCTTTTAAGGGAAGGCTCAAATGGATGGACTTGCCTACCAGCTAACCCAAGAGGACAGTCTGACCCTGAAAATGGATGGGTTGATGCACATGAAGCTATGCCTTTATGTGGTGATTCAGAAGTATTTAAATGGATTGGTGCATATTTTGCTGGAGAAACTCCAGTAATGGATAAAGACGGATATGCTTGGATGCTACATGGAGACATGGGTGAAGACAATACTATGGCTGGGGTAATGATGAAAGAAGATTCAGCTGAGGGTCAATGGATTGAGTCAGGACCACATTTAATGAGAATGCCTGCTGATCCTTCCACATTAGATGGCATGACTACTGACTTTACAACAGGTGCGCCTTATGTAATGTTTGGAGGTACTATTTATGCACATGTAATGTATCCTATGGCAGGTTATTATGATTATCAACCAGAGTCTGCTCCAAAATAAGAATGACTGACATAATTAAAAAACCCTCATATATTGAGGGTTTTTTTATGGAATAATTTAAATATATACACATGATTTGATTAAATTTAATTTATGGAATATTTACTCATTTTAATAGTACTAATTGGATCTCTCTTTGGGCTTTATTTTTTCATTAAAAAACATATTGAGTCTAACTCTGAGGAAAGGAGCAAGGAGATTGAGTCTAAGCTTGATAATTTGGTAGAGGCGTTTAAGTTAGAATCTGCAAAAAATCTAGCAGATCAAATTAAAGATTCAAAGCAAGATCAGAAAAATATGTCTGATACTCTTGAAAAGGTCACTAAAGAACTTGAAAAAATTAAAGGAACTAATGAGCAGGTGTTAACATTTGCTAATCAAATGAAAACCCTTGAAAAAATTCTAGGAAATCAAAAGCAAAGAGGAATCTTGGGTGAGATTCAATTAGAAAACTTACTAGCAAATGTTTTACCTCCTCAACTATTTCAAATGGAGTACTCTTTTAGTAATAATGAGGCTGTTGATGCTATTATAAAAGTTGGGGAATTTATTATACCAATTGATGCTAAGTTTTCACTAGATAATTATAATAAAATGATAGAAAGTGATGAGACAGATACTGAGAGGTTGAATGATTTAGAGAAAAAATTTAAAAATGATATAAAAAATAGGATTGACGAAACATCAAAATATATAAGACCAAATGAGGGTACTGTTGACTATGCTTATATGTTTATTCCTGCTGATGGGCTCTATCAAGACTTATTAAATAACAAGGTTGGATCATTAAAAATTAATCAAAGAGACCTCGTTTCATACGCATATGAAAAAAAGGTAATGATAGTTTCTCCGATGAGTTTATTCCCAATGCTTCAAGTCACCAGTAAAGCACTAAATAATATGAAGGTTGAGGAGTCTATTCAAGAGATCATGATTAACCTTGAAAAATTGGAGAATCATTTAAATGCCTACTATACATATCATAAAAAATTAGGAATTAGTCTAAGTACTGTTGTTAATCATTACAATGTAAGTAATAATGAATTTAAAAAAATTGACAAAGACATAACTAAGTTAAATCCTGATAGAGCAGGCATTGGTATTGAGAGCGAGAATCTTGAGAAGCCTTTGATTGAAGACTAAAAAAAAAGCCCCCCAATTGGAAAGCTTATTTAGTTGCCTTTAGCAACA
>CACORF010000036.1 GCA_902629505.1 uncultured Bacteroidota bacterium | reverse complement strand
ATTAGAGTTAGTCAAAAAAAATAGAAAGATTTATTTAAATGTAAATCCTAAAAATTTTCAAAAAGTTTCACTGCCAAATGTAATTCAGATAACAAAAAGAAATGCAGAATCAATTCTAATTGCACTTGGATTCAAAGTTAAAGATTATACTTATGTTAATAATATTGGAAAAGACATGGTTTTAGACGTTTTGTTTGATGGAGAAAAAATATTACCCGGTCAAAAAATTCCTATGAATTCTGAAGTAGATTTAATTCTTGGTAATGGAGAAAGATAATCTAAAAGAAGAAGACTTTGATCAAGAGCTACATGAACATTTTGCATTTAAAATTGATTCTGGGCAAGAACCTCTTCGGATTGATAAGTTTTTAATGAGTAGAATCGAGAATGCGACAAGAAATAAAATTCAAAAGGCTGCAAAAGATGGATCTATTAGGGTTAATGATAAAATTGTTAAATCTAGTTATAAAGTAAAAAAGAATGATGAAATAAAGATTCTTTTTACTCATCCACCTTATGAGAACCTTCTTACACCTGAGAGAATTAATTTAGATATAGTATATGAAGATGATTACATAATCATAGTTAATAAAGAAAGTGGAATGGTGGTACATCCGGGTCATGGTAATTATTCAGGTACACTTATAAATGCATTATTATATCATTTTGAAAATCTTCCAAATAATTCTACAAATAGACCAGGATTAGTTCATAGGATAGACAAAGACACATCTGGCCTTCTTGTTATTGCAAAGACTGAAATATCGATGACATTATTAGCCAAACAATTTTTTAAAAAAACTGTGGAGAGAGAATATTACGCTTTGGTTTGGGGGGATGTTAAAGATGATGTAGGACAAATTAATCTTCCTATTGGCAGAAATCCAAAAAATCGACTTCAAATGATAGTCTATGATAATATTGATGGAGGTAAAGAGGCTACAACAAATTATAAAGTTATTGAAAGGTTTGGTTATGTTACTTTAATAAGTTGTAAGTTAGAAACAGGGAGGACTCATCAAATTAGAGTTCATATGAAACATATTGGGCATACATTGTTTAATGATGACAGATATGGGGGGGATAAAATTTTAAAAGGAACCGTCTATACAAAATATAAGCAATTTGTAGATAATTGTTTTAAATTATTACCTAGGCAGGCTTTACACGCAAAAACATTAGGATTTATTCATCCTAAATCAAACGAAAAAATTTCATTTAATTCTGAAATTCCTAATGACATGAATTCTGTTATAAATAAGTGGAGGCTTTATTCTAAACATAAAAATTTATAAATTTGAAATAAAAAAATGAAAATTCTTATTTCTCCTGCAAAGTCACTAGACTTTGAAAATAATGTTGATGCAAGTATTAGCTCTGAACCTATATTTGTTGATCAGGCATTTAAGATAAATAATACAATAAAGAATCTATCTGCTCCTGACCTATCAAGTCTTATGAGTATTTCACCAAAATTAAGTGAACTTAATTGGTCACGAAATCAAGACTTTCAAAAAATTGATTCAAAAGAAAAGGAAGCTATATTTGCCTTTAACGGTGATGTTTATGATGGAATAGATGCAAGTAGTATAAACACATCAAATCACGAAAAACTTCAAAATTCATTAAGAATCTTGTCTGGTCTTTATGGAATTTTAAAACCATTTGACAAGATAAAAGCATATAGGCTTGAAATGGGAACTAAAATTTCAATTAATGGTTCAAAAAACTTATATGATTTCTGGAAAGAGAGTGTTACAAACTCATTGATAGGTGAAATAAATGCAAACGAGATTATTGTTAACCTAGCTAGTAACGAATACTTTTCAGTAATTGATAAATCATTAATTTTAAATACTATAGTTACTCCACATTTCAAGGACTTTAAAAATGGAAAACTGAAGATTATATCATTTTATGCTAAGAAGGCAAGAGGATTAATGACACGATTCCTAATTGACAATGACATAAAAAGTCTATCTGATATTGAAAGCTTCAATTCTTCTGGATATATGTTTAGTCAAAATGAAACTACTAATCCGTTGGAACCAGTTTTTGTTAGATAATTATATCTAGTTCTATATTGAACTTATCATTGATTTATTTGTAAATTTAAATCAATCAAAAGTTGATGTTTAAAAAAATATTTTTTTTGCTAACTCTAGTACAATTTAGTTTTTCTCAAGAAAGAGAACTAATTCAGGGCAAAGTTATATACAGAAATATTGATGTTCCAGCTGCTAATGTTATTAATAATACTTCCCAAACATCCACTATTACTAATGATCAGGGAGAATTTCAGATTTTTGCAAAAGAAGGTGATGAAATAATCTTCTCATCAGTTCAGTACATTATAAGAACCGTCAAAGTAAATGCCGAAATATTAAAAAATAAAAGAATAATTATTCAAATAAATCAAAGAGTTAGAGAATTAGATGAGGTTGTAATTACTCCTGATGATACGGATAAATTCCTAGATTTAAAGCAAGAACAATTTAAAGGTTTTGATTATTTGGCTGATAAGTCTACTAAAATTGAAAACATACTTACTGATAATAGACAGTTCGTAGATGGTCTAAACTTTGTTAATATTTTCAGGCTCCTATCAACTTTAGTTGACTCAAAGTCAGAAGAAGAAAAACTTAGTATTCTTCCAAGT
>CACORF010000035.1 GCA_902629505.1 uncultured Bacteroidota bacterium | reverse complement strand
ATACAATTATTGGATTATCTGAGCATGATAATATTAAAATTAAAAAAGTCAAAATAAGTTTTCTCATATATCTAAATTAAATAATAAATCAAAATTTTAGAGTAAAATCATCTTTGTCATTAAGAAAATTTAAAGAGTTTCTACTATCATTAATTTTTGATTTATTTAATTGATGATAAATTACAGTCTCATCTTCAGTCATATCTATACAGTGTTCACCATTTGGATTAATTATACATGAGTAACCATTATATTTGTTCTCAGGGTCAGATCCTACAATATTTACACCAATACAATAAGACATGTTTTCTATTGCTCTTGAAACAAGAAGGTTTTTCCAGTGAGAGATTCTTGGTGTTGGCCAATTGGCAAGATAAAAAAGGGCATCGTAGTCAGAGTCATTCCTGGACCAAACAGGAAACCTTAAATCATAACATACTTGGGGAAGAAATTTCCAGCCTTTATAAACTATTATTTTTCTTGCTTTCCCCTTAGTGTAGAATTTACTCTCTCCAGCTAGGGTAAATGTGTGTCTTTTATCATAAAAAATAATTTTACCATTAGGAAAAACCCACACCAATCTGTTATAAAAATTTTTATTTTCTTCTATTGCGAGAGTCGCAGTAATGGATACATTCTTTCTTAAAGCATGTTGTTGAAGCCATGAAACGGTTTTTCCATCCATTGTTTCAGCAATTTTTTTAACATTCATACTAAAGCCTGTATTAAACATCTCTGGAAAAAAAATGATATCTACATCGGGATTCATTGAATCAATTATCTTTTCGTAATTACTTAAATTTCCTTGAGCATCTTCCCACTTAATACTTGTCTGGACTATTGCTATGTTAATTTTCTCTGACATTTACTATATAATTGACTCTCCGTTTAGGTTTGTTGTGAGAATTTCAGACATATAATCAAAAAAGGGTCTGATTGAAATAAAACAACTAAGTAGCTCACTCTGAAAGTTTTCATCTAGAATATCCTTTTCTTTTAGCTTCTTAATAAATATGAACTGCTTTTTTTTAATCATATCTATATGCTCATGATCTCTATCAAAACCTTTAGGTGATGTCTTTACTTCTTCTCCTTGAATTTCTCCCCATATGTCTTTAATTTTCTTTTGATTTATAATGCTCTTGAACTCTTGACCATCTATTTCTATTTCTTTTCTAATTCTAAGTAAGTCTTCTTTATTTGGATTCCAAAATCCTACTGCAATAAAGCTTTCATCTGCTGATATTTCTAGGTAATAACCACCTCTAAGCTCAGGTTTTGCTCTATGAAAAGCCATCCCAATATTTTTTTTGAAGGGAGTCTTATCTTTTGAGAATCTTAAATCTCTGTATATCCTGAAAATCTTCAATTTTTCAATATCATCTGAAACATTAAGAGAATCATTCACCTCTTGTGCAAAAATCTTTATATCAGTTTGAATGGACTTAAACTGTTCTTTATTTTCGTTGAACCAGTCTCTGTTATTATTTAACTTGAGTTGTTTCAAAAAGCTAATTGTATTCTTTGGAATTACTTGCATGTAATCAATGTAGACAAAATTATTTACAATATCTTTCTAATAATTATTTGATTTATTGAATAAAATAAAAATTTTAAATAATTTTAAATAATTAATTTAACCAAATCAATTTTCATGAAAAAACTTCTAATACTTTTATTGTCTTCATTAATTCTAATTGTCAGCTCATGTTCTTCAGAAAAAGATGAAATTCAGGGTGAAACAGCCTCTTCAAACATATGGGATGGGCCTATGATATCATTTACAAAAGCGGACGGAGCAGACTTTACTCTTGAAAGCAATCAAGATAGAATAACACCTAATGTTTGGATAACTAGAGGAAATGCTGGACAAATATTCAACATAGCAAAAGAAAGTTCAGCAGACAAAGCAGATAGTCCTGCAGGAACTTTATGGGCTAAAGGAACTGTTGACAATATTGATAATTTAACATTTAGACCCTTCAGGATTGGAGTTGGACAACCAAAGGCTGTTGTAGGTTCAGATTTAGTATTGTACTTAGTTGAAGATAATGTCTATATCACCGTTAAATTTACATCTTGGTCTCAAGGTCAAAAAGGTGGTTTCGCCTATCAGAGAAGTTCCAAATAAAAACAATAATCTATAAAAAAGGATCTCCTTTTTTTCGTTCTTTTTTTCTAGGTAATACCATGTTTTTTATATTTTCAAACATGTTAGATTCTGAATTTCTTGAAAAGTATTTAAATACCTGATCGATAATAAACTCAATTGAACCTGCAATAATTATTATTGAGAGAATTTTTGTAACTCCATTAAGGTCAATGTTCAGAAAATTTTCTATGAAACCATTAGCAAATGCCAACAGGAATGCGTACAAAAAAAATCTAAGACATCCTTTTCCCTTCATAGCTCTAAAACCCAAAAATAAACCACTCCAGTCGAGATATCATAATTAAGATTACGATTGAGTATAAAATCCACAAAATGGTTCCTTTTCTATTTAATCCAATAGGTCCTAGCCAATCTGAAGCTTTTAAATACCAATAAGACCTAAGGAAATACCTCATTCCTACAATACTAAAAATTAAAGCCAAAAGCTGAATAAAGAACCAAACATAAAAAAGAAATTCCATAATTAAACGTATATATTTGTAGAATATTTTATTAATATTAAAATAATA
>CACORF010000034.1 GCA_902629505.1 uncultured Bacteroidota bacterium | reverse complement strand
GATTTATATAAAATTGACAAATCCGAATTTCTCATGGATGGTGTAGTGTCTGATAATGAGATATATGGTGCAGAGCCAATATCCTTACAATATGAGGAACGTCCTGGATATAATTCCACCCCATCTTTAAAAACAGTTGGTTATTTTACTTATTCAGAAACATTTCTTTATGTTGGTGTAAAAGCTGAAAGGATTAAAGTAGTATCACCTGTTACATCAAGGGATGATATGACAGTTTGGACAGGAGATATTTCAGGCTTGGCCATTGATACATATGGTGATGCGCGTAGTCATATCATTATTGTATCAAATTCTGCTGGAAGCAAAATGGATGCAGTGAGGACCCCTGGAATAGGTTTTGGGGGCGAACCACAGGTTAATAGAAATGTCAATTATAATTTTGAATCATTAGGAAGAGTTACTGATGACGGTTATGAGTTGGAATTTGTTATACCTTTTTCTGAAATACCCTTTCCAAATGGAAAAGACCAATCTTGGAAAATAAAAATTTTCAGTGTTTATAAAGATATTAATAATGAGGAAGAGGTTAGTGCAACTAGTAAAGTGGATTTAAATGCAAGTTGTCAACTTTGTTTGTTAGATCATGTAATTAATTTAAAAGATATCAAAATTGAAAAAAAACTCAATTTTTTACCATATGTCAGTTCAAATATTTCAGGAACAAGAAATAAATATTATGATAGGATTAATTATGAAACACCTGAATTGAATTATGGAATCGGCTTTGATTTAGAATTAAATAAAAATCTTTCGGTTGAAGGTACTATTAATCCTGATTTTTCTCAGGTAGAGTCGGATGCAACAAAAATTGATATTAATTCTCCAACAGCAATTAACTATCAGGAGAAAAGACCTTTCTTCAACAAAGGTATTGATGCATTATCATACTCTCTAGAAGTATTTTATTCTAGGTCAATAAATAATCCAACTTTTGCTTCAAAGATTTTTAATCAAGGTAGGAAATCAAGACTCTATGTTTTATCTGCTTTTGATGAGCAGACCCCATATCTTGTCCCAACACAGTTTGAATCATATTCTGGAATAGGAGGTAAGAGCTTTGGAAATGTTTTAAGGTATCAAAACTTTTTTAGTTCAAAATCTCAAATTGGAGTATTAGCATCCAACAGGTTTTATGATGGTGGAGCATATGGAAATTTATTTGGGTTAGATGGTCTATTTAATTTTTCAGATAACTGGAAATTTCAGTTTGAAATATTTGTCAATTCAAATAAAGAACCAATAGCAGACTGGATAAATTCTGAAAAAAAGTTTGGTGATTATTCAATAAGATTAGATGGTGAAAAGATTAATGGAAATGCAATATTTGCGTCAGTTAGAAGGGATACTAGAAATTGGAGATCTTTTATTCAGTATACTGAAATGTCCGATGGTTTTAGGTCTGATCTGGGATTTATTACTACTAATAATTTAAAAAAATACACATTATGGCATAGTTATTATGATTTTCCAGAGAAAGATTATTTAAAAAGTTACAGGATTAGCTTAAGACATGATTTTGAATATAGCTTTTTTAATGATATTTCAAGATCAAGTTTTCAATCTTACATTCAGCTTTTAACAATCTTAAATACAGATATATTATGGAATTATGAATATAATTTTGTTAAATCTCATTTTGAATTCCAATTTAAAGACTTTATTAATCATTGGATTAGAATTGAGTCACAGCCTGTTAATTACTTCAACTTTTCAATTTTTTACAAGTTTGGGAAAGATATTGCATACAGACAAGCAGTCCCAGAATTAGGAATGACAAATAATGTTAATCTCTCTTCTGAGATTTCATTTAACAAAAACTTTAGACTAAGGCCCTCAATTAGTTATTCTGAAATGAGGAAACTCAAATCAGATGAATTTTTGTTTAAAGGTTACATAGGTAGACTTGACTTAAGATATCAATTTAATACTGAGCTAGACTTAAGATTAATATCCGAGTATAATGACTTTTCAAAACAGTTTTATTTTCAGCCTTTAATTTCATGGAGGCCAAATCCGGATACTATATTTTATTTTGGAGGTAATCAGAATTATATTGATCAATTTTCAGATTATAACTCACCTCATTATAGGGTGAACAAAACTCAACTTTTTCTGAAATTTCAATATTTATTTAAATAATCCGTTAGTATTCTCCGTTAATTAACTTATAATAAACTTAAATTGTTTATTAGATAGTCTTATAATTAAGAATTTTTCTTATTTTAGTTACTAACAATAAACCAATGCAACTTAATTCAAAGAGTATTTTCTTAAGAAGAGTTCATGAAGCTCAATTGCTAAAAAAAATTAGCAAAAAAACAGCTAATCATTTTATTTCAGTTTATAAAAAGTTTGATTCAAATAAAAGATCCGAGGCTGATGAAAAAGCCGATGAATTGCTTGCAGAGTTAATCTCTGAGTCTACATTAAAACAAAGGCGTTAATCTCTACCTAGTTGCCCAACATTCAATTTCTATCTTAGCTCCAAGAGCAAGTCCTGAACCTGCAAAAGTACTTCTTGATGGTAGATTATTTCTACTGTTAAAAAAAGTTGTATATGCATTATTCATCTCATTATAATCATTTATGTCTTCAAGCATGCACAGACATTTAAATATTTTATCAGAATTTGATCCTAGATCATTTAAGATCATCTTTATATTATTTAATGTCTGAGTAGTTTCTGCTCCAATTCCACCCTCTACTACTTCTCTTGTTCCAGGTTTTGATCCTATTTGACCCGCTACATAGATTATATCGCCTACTATCGCCGCATCTGAAAATGGAAAGTTGAGTTCTTCCGATATCTCGCTTACAAAGTATT
>CACORF010000033.1 GCA_902629505.1 uncultured Bacteroidota bacterium | reverse complement strand
AATAATCAAAATTTCAAGTAATGGGATTGTAAAATTAAATCTGGGTTCAAAAGGAATTCAAAAATATGATCCTAGAAAAGTAAAAATACTTTATAATTAACCCCAAGTTTTAGGATCCTCTCTCCATTTTTTTAATCTAGAAATTTCTTCATCATTTAGATCTCCTTTAGATTGAATAATTTCAACTAAAGTGTTATAATCTGCAAGAGAGTTGACGGTAATATTTTCACTACTAAATTTTTTGTAAGCAAATTCAAAGTCATAAGAGAAAATTGATATCATACCCATAACATTATAACCATCAGATTTAAGTGCGTTTATTGCATTAAGACTACTCTTTCCTGTACTAATTAAATCTTCTATGACTACAACACTTGAGTTTTTTTTGATATTTCCCTCAATTTGATTTTTTAACCCGTGACCTTTTGGCTCCGGTCTTACATATGCATACGGAAGATTTAGTCTTTCAGCTATCATTATCCCCATAGCGATTGCTCCAGTTGCCACACCAGCAATTGAAATATCATTTCCATAATTATTCTTAATAATTTGGCTTATGCTATTAGCAATAAATTCTCTTATTTTTGGATATGAAAGTACCAATCTATTATCACAATAAATTGGAGATTTTATACCACTTGTCCATGTGAAGGGATTTTTGGTATTTAATTTAATTGCATTAATTTGTGTTAGAAAATTTACTGTTTGCTCTGCAACTTTTTTGTCTAATACCATTATTACAAATGTATAAAGTTTTTTTCAACCAAAAGCCTTTAATTCTTACAAACAAAATTGAGGATTTCTCTGATAGTGAACCATTACTTTTTATAAAATATACAAGTGTAACACAAATCATCAAGGCGTTAAAATCATCAAAAAATAGTAAAGTATTTTTATATCATAAAGACAAGGACAAACTATGGAAAGCATTTAAAAAAAAATTTCCTATAGTTGAGGCCGCTGGTGGACTAGTTCAACGAACTGATAATAAATTTTTATTTATTTTCAGAAATAATAAGTGGGATCTTCCAAAGGGTGGGGTTGAAAAAAAAGAACTTATAATTGATGCTGCTAGGAGAGAAGTGATAGAAGAAACTGGAGTTGCAGACATAATAGTTCAGAATCAATTATCTGAGACATATCACATATTTAAAAAGGGCAAAAGATTTAGACTTAAGAAGACATATTGGTTCAAGATGTCAACAACATTTATGGGTAAAACTAATCCTCAAGTTGAGGAAGGTATTGAAAGGACAGAATGGGTTCCAAAGGACAAAATTCAAGATATCTTAAATGATGCTTTTGAGAATATTAGAATGATCGTTCTCGAGGTATTAAAGAGTAATTCCCTTAGGAATAAATAATTTATAATCACCATTATTTCTTATAAGGTCACGGACAATGCTGCTGCTTATAAATGAGTTCTCTGGTGAAGTCAGAAAAAATACAGTTTCAATACCGGTCATTTCCCTATTAGTAAGCGCAATGCTTTTTTCAAATTCAAAATCTGCAGGATTTCTTAAACCTCTTATTATAAACTCAGTTTTATTTTTTTTACAAAAATCGACTGTTAGACCTTCATATGACTTAATATTGATATTGTCATAAGTACTAAATGTCTGTTTAACAAGCTCAACTCTTTTTTCTTTTGAGAACATGTATTTTTTATCTGTGTTATCACCAATTGCAATAATAATCTCATCAAAAATCTTCATACCTCTCTCAACAATGTCAATATGTCCTTTAGTAATTGGATCAAATGAACCAGGAAAGACTGCTTTTTTCATAGCTTAAATTTAAAATATTTTAAAGAATTGATTCTATTTGATTATTTATTACCTCCTTTACAGATAATCCAAACGCTTCTATTTGTTGAGGTATAATACTCTGTTTTGTAAATCCAGGAATTGTATTTGTTTCTAGAATATGAGGGATGCCATCGACGATTATAAATTCTGATCTTGTAAATCCTTTCAATTCAATATTATCATAGATCTTATTGATGTAGTTATGTATTAGATCTATTTCTTCATCAGAAATATTTCCAGGTGTTATCTCCTTGGATTGACCTAAATATTTAGCACCATAGTCAAAAAGTTCGTTTTCACTTATTATCTCAGTCACCGGAAGAATAATTCTTTCACCATTTGTTTGAAGAACACCAACAGAAACTTCTTGTCCAACAAGAAAATCCTCTATTAGAACCTGATTACTTTCTTTAAATGCAATTTTAATTTTATTCTCTAAATCATCAATATTGTTAACTTTTGAAACTCCAATACTACTTCCACCATTGTTTGGTTTTACTATACATGGAATATTAATATCGCTTATAATTTTTGTTAGATTATGTTGGTTTTTATTCGTTAATAAAATGTGTTTAGATGAAGGAATGTCAAGTTTATTTACAAAATCTATGTATCTTTTCTTGTCAAAGGTTAAATTTGAAACAAAACTATTGCAACCTGTTTGAGGTATATTATTTTTTTCTAATATATCAGCTAATTCACCATTTTCTCCAGGTTCGCCATGAATAATATTAAAAATTCCATCAAGATTAATTATTTTTCCATTAATACTAAATGAGAAATCCATGTAATTTAAATCATACTTATTATTATCGTATATAACATAATTTGACTCTTTAGAAATGCATATCTGATAAACATTAAGACTTCGATTATCTTTAAGATTATCATATATAAATTTTCCACTTTTTACAGAAACTTCATGCTCAGAGGAAAAACCACCAAAAACTACAGCAATATTTTTCATAATATTTTCAAATGTAAGCCATTATATCAAAAGACGATTATGTCTTAGTATATTTACACTAAATTATTGAAATGAAAATTTTGGATCACTTTAAAAGTAACTCAT
>CACORF010000032.1 GCA_902629505.1 uncultured Bacteroidota bacterium | reverse complement strand
GTAATTATGTCGCAAAGTTTTCCGAATTCTACAACAATATCGTAGTCCATTAGATCGCCCTCAAAAAATTTTTTACATAGCTTACTTGATGGGCAATCTTTATTTGGATCTAGAACAAAAACATCCAAACCCCAGCTGTTGGAAACGTCCAGTACCATTTTACCTAGTTGACCCCCACCTAAAATCCCAATTGTCTTTTTTTCAGTAAACATTTGGCAAAAATAAGCATAACTTTAAACACGGTAAAGAATACGAAACATTTTAAATATCTTTGTAGCCATGTTTAATATTGTCATTTTTGGAAAACCAGGATCTGGTAAAGGAACTCAAGCTAACTTTCTAAAAGAAAAATATAGTTTATATCATATATCAACTGGAGATTTATTTAGAAAAAATATCAGTAACAAAACTAAGCTGGGAATCGAGGCGAAATCTTATCTAGATAAAGGTGATTTAGTACCTGACTCTGTTACAATTAAGATGTTGGAAAATGAAGTTTTATCAAACAAAAAAGTTAATGGATATATCTTTGATGGGTTCCCGAGAACTCAAAACCAAGCTGAATCTTTAGATTCTTTTTTAAGTTCAATTAATTTAAAAATAAACGCTACAATTGCACTAGATGTTAGTGAAAATGAACTTATAACAAGGCTGTTAGATCGAGGAAAGACAACCAATAGATCTGATGATCAGGATATAGAAAAAATTAAAAATAGATTTAATGAGTACAATACAAAGACTTCAATACTTATAAATTTTTACAATAAACAAGGTAAATTCTATTCAGTTGATGGGAAAGGCTCGGTAAATGATATTACTCTAAGACTATTCAGTCTAGTTGATAGTTTAATCTAATGTTATGATAGTTGACAACTTCGTAGATTACGTAAAACTTACAGTTAAATCAGGTAAGGGGGGTAAAGGATCTACTCATTTGAGAAGAGAAAAATATGTTCCCAAAGGAGGTCCAGATGGAGGTGACGGTGGCGATGGTGGAAGCATAATAGTAGTAGGTGATTCCAATCTATGGACTCTTCAAAACTTTAGATTTAAAAAACATTTTAAGGCAGGTAACGGTGGTGACGGAGGTGGTTCTAAAAAATCAGGCTTAACAGGTAAAAATATTTTTATTAAAGTCCCCCTGGGTACTATAGTCAAGGAAACAATAACTGAAAAAACTTTATTAGAAATAAATTCAGATAAAGAAGAGGTAGTACTATTGAAAGGAGGCAAAGGCGGTTTAGGAAATGCTCATTTTAAATCTCCAACAAATCAAACCCCAAGATACTCTCAATCTGGTCTAGCAGGTCAAGAACTTCAGATAACACTCGAACTAAAAATACTTGCTGATGTTGGACTTGTTGGATATCCAAACGTAGGTAAATCAACATTATTATCAGTTTTATCTGATGCTAAACCAAAAATTGCTAATTATGAATTTACAACTCTAAAACCAAACCTTGGTATTGTTTCAATGACAGACTATAGATCATTTGTAATGGCAGATATACCAGGAATAATTGAAGGGGCAAGCGAGGGTAGAGGACTTGGGCATTATTTTTTAAGACATATTGAAAGAAATTCTATTTTGCTTTATATTATTCCAGTAGATTCAAAGAATGTAAAACAAGAATTTGAAGTTTTAAAAAAAGAGCTTATTAAATATAATCCTGAATTAGCAGATAAAGACTATATTATTGCCTTCAGTAAATCAGACCTGATGGATGAAGAACTACTAGAAGAATTTGAAAATATCTTAAAAAAAGAATTTAAATCAATTCCATTTTCTATATTTTCATCTATAAGTTCCTCCGGCATAAATTCCTTGAAAGAAATAATTTGGAAAACACTTAATCAAAAAAAATAGTTATGAATATTAAAAACGCACAAAAAAAGGTTGATCAATGGATAAATGAACATGGTGTTAGATACTTTAATGAGTTAACAAATATGGCTATTCTATCTGAGGAGGTAGGAGAGGTTGCAAAAATAATTGCTAGAAAATATGGTGAACAAAGTTCAAAAGATAATGATAATGAAGAAAAACTTGCTGACGAGTTATCAGATGTCCTATTTGTATTAATTTGTTTGGCAAATCAGACAGGAATTGATTTGTAAAAATCTTTTCATGAAAACTTAAATAAAAAAACTAATAGAGATAAAAATAGACACAAGTCTAATCCTAAATTAAAATAGTGTATAAGATTTCAAAAGAATTTCGTGATATTGATGGTAGTGTTTGTATTAGTGGTTCAAAAAGTGAATCAAATAGGCTATTATTACTAAGAGCTTATACTTCTTTCTTTAAAATTTCTAATTTATCAGATTCAGATGATACTCAATTAATGATATCAGCTATTGAATCTGATAAAAAAGAGATTAATATTGGACACGCTGGAACTGCGATGAGGTTTTTGACTTCATATTTTTCATCTATTTCAGAAAAATCAAAAGTTTTAACTGGCTCAGAAAGGATGAGGCAAAGACCTATTTCAATTTTAGTTGATGCCCTTAGAGACTTGGGATGTGATATTGAGTATATAGAAAAAAAAGGATTTCCTCCTTTAAAAATCATAGGGAAAAATATCTTGAGTAATTCTGTCACATTGCCGGCTAATGTTAGTTCACAATATGTCTCTTCTCTTATGATGTTGGGAGTTTCTCTTAAAAATGGCCTAAAGATTATCTTGTCTTCAAATATTACGTCTTTACCGTATTTATTAATGACAAAAAAAATAATTGAGAGAATAGGAGGTATTGTTAAAATTCAAGAGAGAGAAATTTTTATTGAACCATTCAAAGAAAAAGTTATTTCGGAACAATTTGTAGAATCTGATTGGAGCTCAGCCTCTTATTTCTTCAGTTTAGCTGCCTTATCTAGCTC
>CACORF010000031.1 GCA_902629505.1 uncultured Bacteroidota bacterium | reverse complement strand
TACAAAAAGTTATCTCTCTGCTGTAACAGGAATCGCGGTTGACAAAAACCTTATTAGATCAGAAAAAGATTTTGTATCTAATTATGTTTGGGATAAAACATTTGATGGAGAGAAAAATAGTATGATTACATGGGAGCATCTATTAAATCAGTCTTCAGATTGGTTTGGTAGTTTGTTTGGAATAAACCACTGGGAAGATAGGCCAGATACTAGTAAAAGTATAGATGAATGGAGATCTGAACCCCAAAGACAACCTGGAACTCACTATAAATATAATGACGTAAGAGTAAATGTTTTAGCTTATTCACTTCTTCAAGTTTTTAGAGAGTCCTTACCAAAGGTTTTAAAAAAGTCAATTATGGATCCAATTAATGCATCAGATACATGGAGATGGTTCGGATATGAAAATTCATGGGTAAACATTGATGGAGTAAAAACACAATCTGTATCTGGAGGAGGACATAATGGTGGGGGAATATTTATCAGCTCTGAGGATCATGCAAGGTTTGGACTCCTATTTTTAAATAAAGGGATGTGGAATGGTAAAAGGATTATTTCTGAGGAATGGATAAAAAAATCCATTACATCTTCCGAAACAAATCCAGAGTATGGTTACATGTGGTGGATTAATTCAAATCAAGGCGAAGATTACCAAACTACAGATTGGAAAAATGTACCGACAAATATTTTTTATGGAAGTGGTTTTGGAGGAAACAAAGTAATTATAATTCCTGATGAAAATATGGTGGTTGTTGGAAGATGGTTTGGGAGAAATACAGAAAGTACTTTTATAAAAATGATTTTAGATTCTAAATAATCTAGATTTTAGCTTTATAGAACTCTCTATTCATCCTAGCTATATTTTTGATTGAAATCCCTTTTGGGCATTCTACCTCACAAGCACCAGTATTGGTACAGTTTCCAAAACCTTCATCATCCATTTGTTTAACCATGTTCAACACTCTCTCTTTAGCCTCTACTTTTCCTTGTGGTAGATAAGAAAATTGCGAAACTTTAGCAGAAACATAAAGCATTGCAGATGCATTTTTACATGTTGCAACACATGCGCCACATCCAATACAGGTAGCAGCATCAAAAGCATTATCTGCATCTTCTTTTCTTATTGGTGTGGTATTTGCATCTTGAGTATTTCCAGAAGTATTAATACTAATATATCCACCAGAATGTTGGATCCTGTCAAAAGCTGATCTATCGACAACAAGGTCTTTAATTATTGGGAAAGAACTTGCTCTAAAAGGTTCAATTACAATTGAGTCACCATCTTTAAACTTTCTCATGTGAAGCTGACATGTAGTAATACCCTTATCAGGACCATGTGCTCTTCCATTTATAAATAACGAACAACTACCACATATTCCTTCTCTACAGTCATGATCAAAAGCAATTGGATCAATATTTTCATAAATTAATTTTTGATTAAGTACATCCATCATTTCCAAGAAAGACATATCTGGAGTGATATCATCAATAACATAATTTTCAAAGTCACCTTTTGACTCCGAATCCTGTTGTCTCCAAATTTTAAGGTTGAGTTTCATATTAATATTTTGCTGGGGTATTATTAGTTATAGTTTTAAGAATAAAATCTCTAAGGTCTTGATTTGATTTTTGTAAATCTTCTCGTCTTAAGTACATCATGTGACCACTTTCATATCCTTTAAATGTAAATCTATCTTTGAATTTACCTGAAGGGTCAACTTGCTGCATTGTATACTTAGCAGCAGAAAAAGTTGTTGCTCCATCAAAGTATCCAGATTGAATCAATACATTCAAGAATGGATTCTCAGCTAAAGCTTCTCTGAAATTACTCCTAATATTAATGTTTTCTCTATCCCATGGACGAACTGATAGCTCTCCTCTAGCCCAAGTGTTATACTTTACGTCTGTATTAAAATTTAATACATTCTTCATATAAGAATTTATCGCTGGAGTAAAGGCATGGTCCCATGCTGCAAGTTCTGGTGCATACTCAATTGAGTCACCTGAATCTTTAGAGTCAATGCCCTTATATCTTGAATCTAATCTACCAATTGTATAGCCTTCATCTCTTAAAAGATCTTTCCAAAAAAAGGATGGTGAAATCCTTAGATTATTATCAATTATATCTTCATAACTAATTCCAGTCAAATCTTCAATTTTTTCTGCAACTTCTTTTTTTGTTTCTAAATCAACGTATCCTCCTTTTGCAATAGCTGGAAGCAATTTGTTATAAGCAAAATCCTCAGAAATTTTTATCAGCTTTTCTAGGTCCATTGACTGATATTCCAATTTTAATTTCTTATGATACCATGCAGTTGCGCTTAGATAAGGAAAGTCTCCAACTAATTGGATTACATCTCCATCTGAGTAAAAATATTCATAATCAGCAGGTGAGACTAAAACAACACCATTAAGGTATAACCAATGATTTTGTTGTAGTTCATGAGCAAGGCCCATCACTCTTACACCTCCATAACTTTCTCCAACTAAATATTTTGGGGAACTCCATCTATTTTGCCTAGAAACAAATGTACTTATCCATTCGGCTAAATAATTAATATCCTGATTAACACCAAAGAACATTTCACTCTTTTTGTCTTCACAATCATCTTCATCACATAATTTTCCGAGGATTCTAGAATAACCAACATTTACAGGATTTACAAAGACAATATCTGCAACATCAAGGATTGAATATGGATTAGTCTTAAAGCCATATGGTTGAATTGGATAACCTTCATTATCGACTATTAAGTTATAGGGACCAGTATAACCCATGTGCATCCAAACTGATGCAGCTCCTGGACCACCGTTAAATGAGAAAATTAGAGGCCTATTTGAGTCATCTTCTATATCTTTTCTTTTATATAAAGTGTAATGAAGAGTTGCATAGATTGTATCACCAGAGGAATTCCATACAGGCTGCGTACCAACTTGAGCTTCATAGTTAACTTTTTTTCCAAGAATATTAGTTGAATGGTTTGTTATGACCTTTGTATCAGAAGGAATCTGTCTATTTGATGAGTCATTTTGAGAATAACAAATAGAAGTCGATAAAACAAATATTAAAACTAG
>CACORF010000030.1 GCA_902629505.1 uncultured Bacteroidota bacterium | reverse complement strand
ATTCTAATTCAGGTAAATATCATTCAAATAAGACTATTATAATTTCAGAAAATATTATAAGTTCTATCGAAGACGGATTTATTAACCCAAAAAATGACAAAATAGAGCTTATAGATTTAAAAACTAAAGTATTGCTTCCGGGCTTAATTGATTTCCACGTTCACATGGAGAGTGAATCAGGTGGAAAGGAAAGATATATAAACAGATTTCAAGATAGCAAAGCAGATGTAGCTTTTAAATCTACAGTTGTCGCAAAAAAAACACTATTAGCAGGTTTTACTACTGTAAGGGATGTTGGAGGATCAGGAGTTAATATAGCCCTTCGTAATGCAATCAATAAGGGTATTGTAGAGGGACCACGAATTTTTACTTCAGGAAAAACTATTGCAACAACCGGTGGTCACGGTGACCCTACAAATGGATACAGAGCAGATTTAGTAGAAGATCCAGGTCCTGAAGACGGAGTTGTTAATTCAATCAGTGATGCAAGAAAAGCTGTGAGGTATAGATATAAAAATGGTGCAGATCTTATCAAAATTACAGCAACAGGTGGGGTCATGAGTATGGCAAAAAACGGACAAAACCCTCAATTTACAGAAGAAGTTATTAAAGCTATTGTAAATACAGCTAATGATTATGGGATGCATGTTGCAGCCCATGCTCACGGTGATGAAGGCATGTTTAGAGCAGTAAAAGCTGGAGTTAAAACTATAGAGCATGGTTCAATAATGCAGCTAAGAACAATGAAACTTATGAGAGAAAAAAATACCTATTTGGTTCCAACTATAAGTGCAGGTGAACACGTTGCAAAAATGGCTGCTATACCAGGTTATTATCCTGAGATTATTATTCCAAAAGCATTAGAGGTTGGAGTTCAGAACAAAGCTTCTACAAAAAGGGCATATGAAATGGGTGTTCCAATATCTTTTGGAACTGATGCAGGTGTTTTTCCGCATGGCGATAATGCAGGTGAATTTATTTATTGGGAAGAGATAGGAATCCCAGCAGAATATTCTTTAAAAGCAGCAACCATAATAAATGCAAAGCTTTTAAATATGGAAAATTTCTTAGGTCAAATCAAAAAAGGCTTTTTTGCTGATATAATAGCCACTAATGAAAGTCCAACAAAAGATATTTCCACACTTAAGAATATTGTTTTTGTAATGAAAGATGGAAAAGTTTACAAGAAATAGTCTAAATCCTGTCTACAATTACTTCTCTATTTGTTTTTCTAATTAACCCTTGAAGTGTGTTGCCAGGTCCTACTTCATAAAATTCTTTTACCCCATCATCAATCATTTTATTAATACTTTGATTCCAAAGAACAGCACCTGTTAACTGACTTAAAAGATTTATTTTAATTTTCGCGGGTTCCGACTCAGGGTATCCTGTGAAATTCTGATATATTGGACATGAAGGTTTTCTAAATTCAGTTTCTTCAATACCTTTTTTTAGATCATCAACTGCTGAACTCATTAACTCAGAGTGGAATGCTCCACTCACAGGAAGAATTAATGCTCTTCTCGCACCTTTTTCCTTGAGTATTTCACAGGCTTTCTCAACTGATTCAATTTCACCTGAAATCACAAGCTGCCCAGGACAATTATAATTTGCTGGTTTAACTACTCCGTCTATTTCATTACATGATGATTCTATAATTTCATCTGATAAGCCTAGAATTGCAGCCATAGTTCCATTTGTATCTTGACATGCTTTTTGCATCGCATTAGCTCTAATCGAAACTAATTTAAGTCCATCTTCAAAACTTATTGAATTAGATGCAACTAGTGCTGAAAACTCTCCTAAGGAATGACCTGCACATACATCAGGACTTAAAGATTTTGAAGTTTTTGCTAAAATAGCTGAGTGAATAAAAATAGCTGGCTGAGTAACCTTTGTCTGAAGTAAGTCTTCATCTGTTCCTTCAAACATTAGTTCTGTAATATTAAAATTTAAAATTTTATTAGCTTTTTTAAAAAGAGCTCTAGACTCTGAAACCTCATTATATAAAGTTTGTCCCATTCCTGGTTTTTGAGATCCTTGTCCAGGGAATACAAATGCTTTCATGTCATTTTTTTTTGTAAGTTAGAAATGAGTACTTAATTTTTTCATCTCCATTTAATTCGTTAGCTTCCTCATTAACGAGTTCAAATTTTTCTTCTGGTATATCAGGAAAATATGCATCTCCATCATAAGTTTTGTATACCCTAGTTAATTCAATTTTATCTACAATATCTATTGTTTGAGTATAAATTTCTCCTCCTCCAATAATAAATGGTTGTGAATCATTCTTACAATGTGTGAGAGCTTCTTCAATACTTTTACAGACTGTTATTCCCTCATTATAATAATTAGTATTCCTAGTTACAACTATATTTAATCTGTTTGGTAAAGGGTTTGGGAGAGATTCAAAGGTTTTTCTTCCCATTATTACAGCATGATTTAAAGTAAGTTCTTTAAACCTAATCAAATCTTTGGGTATATGCCAAATAAGTTTGTTATTATTTCCGATAACATTATTATTAGAAGCCGCAGCAATAATTGTAAGTTCGTTAGTCATGAATTAAACTGAAATTTTACCTTTTATTGGGGGATGAGAATTATAATTTAGTATCTCAATATCATCAAATTTAAAATCTTCTATATTGTTAACCTCTTTGTTTAATTTTAATGTAGGAAGGGGCATTGGTTCACGGGTTAATTGAAGATCTACTTGTTCAATATGATTTAAATATATATGAGTATCACCAAATGTATGTATAAAATCACCCACTTCTAAATCACATACCTGAGCAACCATATGAGTTAAAAGAGAGTATGATGCAATGTTGAATGGAACACCTAAAAAAACGTCAGCACTTCTTTGGTACATTTGACAAGAAAGTTTATTATCAGAAACATAGAATTGAAAAAAAGCATGACAAGGAGGTAAAGCTGCTTTTCCATTTCTAACATTCTCTTCAAAAGATTTTGAGCTATCAGGAATAATATTAGGATTCCATGCAGTTACAATCATTCTTCTGCTTGAAGAATTTGTTTTTAAAGATTTAATAACATCATTAAGTTGATCAACTCCATCGCTATTCCAGTTTCTCCACTGATAACCATAAATAGGACCAAGATCTCCGTTTTTATCTGCCCATTCATCCCAAATAGTAACACCATTATCTTTTAAATATTTAATGTTTGTATCACCATTAATAAACCAAATTAACTCATGTATAATTGATCTTAAATGTAATTTCTTAGTTGTAACCAGTGGAAAGCCATCTTGAAGATTAAATCTCATTTGATGACCGAAAACACTTATTGTTCCTGTTCCAGTTCTATCTTTCTTTTCAACTCCGTTATTTTTTATATGTTTAAGTAAATCAAGGTATTGTTTCATTTTATACTTTTTCTGGAATTAAGTTCATCTCTTAGTTTTGCTGCCATTTCATAATCTTCATTTTGCAAACTATTTT
>CACORF010000029.1 GCA_902629505.1 uncultured Bacteroidota bacterium | reverse complement strand
TATTTCATTATCAAAATGCCCAATATTACATACTATAGTTTTATCCTTCATCATCATAAATGAACTTTGATTGACAATATCCTTATTACCAGTAGCTGTAACAACAATATCTGCTTTTGAAACCACATTTTCTAGTTTTTTAACCTCAAATCCATCCATTGATGCCTGAAGTGCACAAATCGGATCAATTTCAGTTACAGTAACTATTGAGCCAGCTCCCCTGAAAGATGCTGCTGTACCTTTACCAACATCTCCATATCCACAAACAACAACTCTTTTACCTGCAAGCATAATATCAGTTGCTCTTCTAACAGCATCAACAGCACTTTCTTTACATCCATACTTGTTATCAAATTTAGATTTTGTTACAGAATCATTTACGTTTATAGCAGGCATAGGAAGTGTACCATTTTTCATCCTATCATATAATCTATGGACACCGGTAGTAGTTTCTTCTGAAAGTCCTTTTATGCCTGAAACTAGCTCTGGATAATCATCTAAAACCATATTTGTTAAGTCACCACCATCATCTAATATCATGTTTAGTGGTTTTTTTTCTTCTCCAAAGAATAATGTTTGCTCTATACACCAATTGAACTCTTTTTCATTCATTCCTTTCCATGCATACACTGGAATTCCATTAGCTGCAATTGCAGCAGCAGCATGGTCTTGAGTAGAGAAAATATTACAGGAACTCCATGTTACCTCAGCCCCTAAGTCAACAAGTGTCTCAATTAGAACAGCTGTTTGGATTGTCATGTGAAGACAGCCTGCGATTCTTGCATCTTTAAGTGGTTTATCTTTTTTGAATTTTTCTCTTAAAGCCATTAGACCAGGCATTTCAGCTTCAGCAAGCTTGATCTCTTTTCTTCCCCATTCAGCAAGTGAAATATCTTTAACTTTATAAGCGGTATATTTATTATCAGTCTTGTTTTTCATGTGTATATTTATGATGCAAAAGTAAGCTTATTAATTATTTTAATCAAATGCCATTTCTTAAAGAATTCGTAATAAATCCTAGCACAAAAGTTAAGTTATGGAAGATTAATTTAGGTGAGCTTGATTATTTTGAATTAGATGAGCATGATAGTAATCTCATAATAGCAAAGAAAAATGAACTAGTTAGACAACAATTTTTAGCCGTCAGAAAAACCTTACAACTAGAGGACCCTAGTTACAAAATTAGATATGATGAATCAGGAAAACCCTTTATTAATTCAGATTTAAATATATCTATATCACATTCAAAATGTATGGCAGCAATAGTTTTTTCAGAACATAATTTAGCAGGAATTGACATTGAACATAAACAAAACAAAATAATTAGTATTCAGAATAAGTTTTTAAACGATTCTGAAAAACTGGAAAATGAATATCAATACAATGTTGACTATTTAACAATGATGTGGACAGCCAAAGAATCAATCTATAAAGCACTTGGAGTCAAAGGTGTTTCTTTCTCTGATAATATTATAATAAAAAACATAAATAAAAATAAAGGTCATGGATATTATATCAAAGGAAAAGAAAAATATAAATTCGATTTAAAGTTTTTTTCAATCGAAGAATATATACTTTGTTATGCTCAATCTAATAATTAATCATGAATGAAATAATTGATTTTCTGTTTTCTCAATACTCATCATATTCTAAATCATTTATTTTTCTAGAAAGTTTTGCAGTTGGAATGAATATTCTTAGTGTTATTTATGCAAAACAAAATAATATTTTAGTATATCCAACAGGGCTTATTGGAACTGGAATATTCGTCTATATACTTTTTAATTTCTCTCTTTTAGGAGATATGATAATTAATGGATACTTTTTTTTCATGTCAATTTATGGGTGGTATTATTGGTCAAGAAAAAAAGATGAAGTATTTATAAATAATGTTTCTAGACTTGAAAAAAAAGAATATATACAATTAATCTATTTAGCTCTAGGAAGTCTCATCTTCATTTATTTTGTCTATGTACAATATGATAAATGGAACAGTTGGACAGCATATGTTGATAATATAACTACTGCAATTTTTTTTGTTGCAATGTGGTTAATGGCTAGAAGGAAAATTGAAAGTTGGATATTTTGGATTATTGGAGATTTAATTACAGTTCCACTTTATTTCTATAAAGGATTAACTATTTCCTCACTCCAGTATATTATTTTTACAGTTTTAGCGATATTAGGCTACATTTCATGGAAAAAGATATTACTCAAAACGAATCATCAATAAAGAAGGTTGTTATTTGTGGCCCTGAATCAACAGGCAAATCAACATTGACAAAAGAACTTGCCTCTTATTTTAAGACTAATTATGTAAGTGAATATGCGAGAGACTATCTTCAAAGTAAATGGGATAATAAAAAAGAAGTGTGTAATAAAGATGACCTAATAAAGATTGCAAGGGGGCAAGTTAAACGTGAAAATGCGAATATTTTTAATTCTAACAAATTAATATTTTGTGATACGAATATTTTAACGACTATTGCCTGGTCAAAAACTCATTATGATGGATTCTGTGATCCATGGCTTGTCAGACAATCAAAATTATTAAAGTATGACTATTATTTAATTTTAAATATTGATACGCCTTGGATAAAAGATGACCTTCGAGATAGGCCAGATGAAAGATTAGAAATGTTTAAAGCACATAAATTAGAACTTGATACATTAAATGTTAGGTTTGATATAATTACTGGCCAAAACTTTAACAAAAGATTTAATACTGCTGTTGATTTAATAAATAAAAATCTTTAATTTTGAAATGAATTGGGGTGCTTATACTAAGCTGAGATTAAACCCATAGAACTTAGACAGGTAATACTGTGAAAGGAATTTATTATGAAAAAATACTTACAATTTGTACTACTTGTTAGTGCACCCATCTTAGCTCAAGATGTAAATAATTCAAAAAACCTTGACTCTCTAACAAGTATTTTAATCCTTGAAGAAGTTACTGTAAGCGCAATAAAAGCAAAAAATGATACTCCAGTATCATTTGTAAATTTATCAAAAGAGAATATTGAGAAAACGAATTTAGCTCAAGATATTCCAATATTGCTCAAGAATACTCCTTCAGTAGTAACTCACTCAGATGCTGGTGCAGGGATAGGCTATTCATCTATTAGAATAAGAGGATCCGACCAGACTAGGGTTAATGTCACTATCAATGGAATTCCATATAACGACTCAGAATCGATGCAAGTTTATTGGGTTGATTTACCTGACTTTGCTTCATCTATTGAAAATATTCAAATTCAAAGAGGGGTAGGTACCTCAACTAATGGACCAGGTGCATTCGGTGGAAGTATAAACATCCAGACAAATTCAGCATCAGAAAGCCCTTATTTTGAGATAAACAACACATTAGGAAGTTTTGGAACAGTAAAAAATTCGGTGGGTTTCTCAACAGGTTTTATTAATAAATTTGAGTTATCTGGGAGAGTTTCTAGAATTAAATCTGATGGTTATATTGATCGATCTGGTTCAAATCTACGCTCATACTTTCTGCAAGGAGTATACAGAGATGAAAAT
>CACORF010000028.1 GCA_902629505.1 uncultured Bacteroidota bacterium | reverse complement strand
GGTAATTCAAGTAAAGAGCAAGTTGCTAAAATGTTACAAAGTATGTTAAACATTAAAGAACTTCCTAAAAATCTTGACTCAACTGACGGCCTAGCTGCTGCTGTATGTCATTTTTTTAATTTTGAAAATGAAAAACAGAAGAAAAAATACTCAGATTGGTCAAGTTTTATTGATAAAAACCCAAATAAAATAGCTTAATTACCAAAGTGCTTATAAAAACTCTGAATTGTTTCAATACCGATAAAGAAGTTCTTTACACCAAAATTTTCGTTGGGAGAATGAATTGCATCACTATCAAGTCCAAAACCCATCAGAACAGTCTTAATGCCTAAAATACTTTCAAACATTGGGACTATAGGAATACTACCACCATCTTTTTGTGGAATTGGATCTACTCCAAAACTATCTTTGTATGCATTTATTGCTGCTTCATAACCCTTAAAGTCTTCTGGAGTTACATATGGATTTCCACCGTGATGAGTTGAAACTTCAACTGAAACTGTATCAGGTGCTATACTTTGAATATGATTTTTAAATAGCTCACTTATTTTCTCCCAATTTTGATTTGGAACTAACCTCATTGAAATCTTAGCATTAGCTTCACTTGGTATAACTGTTTTAGATCCTTCACCAATATATCCACCCCAAATCCCATTAACATCAAGTGTAGGGCGAATAGATTTTCTTTCTAATGTAGAATACCCTTCTTCACCTTTTATTTCTGATAGACCCAATGAATCCTTGAATTTTTGAACATTAAATTTTGATTTTTCTTCAATAATATCTCTTTTAGATTTTTCAATTTCAACAACATCATCATAAAATCCTGGAATAACGATTTTACCTTTCTCATCTATTAGTGAACTTATAATCTCTGATAAGGTATTAATTGGATTAGCAAGTGTACCCCCATATGTGCCAGAGTGAAGATCTCTATTAGGACCGGTTAATTTAATTTCCATATATGATAATCCTCTTAGTCCAACTGTAAATGTTGGATTGTCTAGACTACTTAGCCCGGTATCTGATATAAGAATCACATCTGCACTAAGTTTTGACTTATTATCAATAAGAAACTTCTCTAAATTTTCACTACCAACTTCTTCTTCACCCTCAATCATAAATTTTACATTACAATTAAGTTTGTCCTTCTTTATTAGTTGTTCAAATGCTTTTACATGCATAAATACTTGACCTTTATCATCACATGCACCTCTTGCAAAAATTGCTCCATCAGGATGAATATCAGTTTTTTTAATTATTGGTTCAAAAGGAGGGCTATTCCAAAGTTCTAATGGATCTGGTGGTTGAACATCATAGTGACCATAAACAAGAATTGTTGGATATGATGGGTTAATTATTTTTTCACCATAAACTATAGGGTGTCCATTTGTTTCATATACTTTTGTTGAATCACAACCTGCCTTTGAAAGTTCATCTGATAGCCAATTAGCAGTTGTATTCATATATTTTGAAAACTTTGAATCTGCACTTACTGAAGGCAATTTCAAAAATTCAAATAGTTCGTTCAAGTATTTATTTTTTTCCTCCTCAGATAATGTACTTACAGTTGACATATTTTTTAAAAACTTATTTATATTTGTTCACCTTTTGCGGGTGTGGTGAAATTGGTAGACACGCTAGACTTAGGATCTAGTGCCTAACAGCATGGGGGTTCGAGTCCCTTCACCCGCACTATTTTAGTCAGAGGGGCTATAACCAGCTCCTTTAACAAATCTTCCAGGATATTTACCCGTATGATTACTCTCAGATAAAACCTGAATCCCATTCACAAAAACATCTTCAACACCAACTGCAAATTGAAGTGGTTCCTCAAAAGTTGCTTTATCTTGAATAAGCTCTGGATCAAAAACAACTACATCTGCAAAAAAGCCAGGTTTTAAATATCCTCTATTTTTAATTCCAAGATTATCAGCGGGAAAGCCAGTTAGTCTTCTTATAGCTTCTTCCATTGATATTAATTTTTCATCCCTTACATATTTACCAAGAACTCTTGCAAAACTTCCAAAAGCTCTAGGATGTGTTATAAAATCTCTTGAAATATCTGAGTAAGATCCAGCATCCGAGTCAAATGCAACCCACGGTAATTTAATTTTTTTTCTTACATTTTCTTCGGACATACTAAAATATATGCACTGAATTCTACTTCCATCTTCAATAATTAAATTTACTATTGCTTCCTCAGGGGATTCACCTCTTAAGCTTGCTGCCTCAGCGATCGTCATACCTCTATATTTATTAGACATAGATTGTTTGTTAAAACCAACCATTAAAATATCTTCAGGAGGTTGTTCAGATAGTTCCTTTCTTATATCTTTAAAAAGTCTTTCTCTTATGTCAGGTTTTTTCATACGATTAATCCATGCCTGCCTCCCTCCTTCTTGAACCCAAGTAGGAATAACACCAGTTAAACCAGTAGATGAAGCAGGATAAGTATACATATCAGCAGTAATTTTTAAACCATTTTCTCTTGCATTTTCGACTTTATTAATGACGGTGTCTAATAAATGCCAATTTGGTTTTCTTGAAGTTTTAAGATGATATATTTGTGAGGGTATGTTGGCTCTCTCGGCTATTTCAAGTAACTCATCAACCGCTGCAAGAACATTCGAGTCTTCGTTTCTCATGTGAGAAATATATCTCCCGCCATATGATGAAGCAACCTTTGACAACTCAACCAACTCATCAGTATCAGCATAGTCGCCTGGAGCATATATTAAAGAAGATCCTATACCAATTGCACCTTGCATCATAGCAAGCTTAACAATGTTTCTCATTGATTCCATCTCACTTGGCGTAGCTTTTCTATTTGCATATCCGATTTCTTGAATTCTAACAGTTGCAGCACCTAGATAAGAAGCAATATTAGTTGATACTCCACTTGATTCTAAATTTTCCATTGCTTCACCAAAAGAAACATAATTATTGGTATTTATAGAACCTCGTGGGCCAGGAGATGTTCCTTCTCCAAAAACTTCTAATGTAACTCCTTGTTTTAAATCGCTAAGTGATCTACCATCTTGCATTAAAGAATTATATCCCCAACTTAGCATGTTTATAAAGCCCGGAGAAACTATTTTTCCTTTAGCATCAATTTTTTGCTTAGCATTAAAATTAGCTTTTTTACCTACATAAAAAATTGTATCGTTGTTTATTGCTACATTACCAATATATCCTTTCATTCCAGTGCCATCGTGAATAACACCACCACTAATTAAAATATCTACGTTTGTAGGCTCACTTTCACATGCCAAAGCAAAAATTACAAAAATTAAAAGTATTTTTTTCATTTTCTAATGATTGCCTTTAATTTATCAAAAATTTCAGTATTATCATATACTCCCTTAAAGTTTTTAGAATATGGCCCAAAGCTGAATACTGGTACCATTGTTGCTGAGTGATCCTCTGAAACATAATCAACCTTTACTTCAGATTTTGAAAGATTACCACTTATAATCGATGCGCCTCCAGTTTCATGATCAGCTGTAATAACAACGAGTGTATTCATATTCTCT
>CACORF010000027.1 GCA_902629505.1 uncultured Bacteroidota bacterium | reverse complement strand
ATGAGATTATTTTTCATTATTTTTATTTAATTCTTGATCTAAAAGTAATTTATTTATTCTTTTTATTAATGATGGACCTTCATAAATAAATCCTGTGTAAAGTTGAACCAAATCTGCCCCACATTTAATTTTTTCTAGTGCATCCTCTGCGCTCATTATACCCCCAACTCCAATTATTGGAAAATCTCTTCCAAGCTTTTTTCTTAAGAATGAAATAATGGAATTACTTCTGTCTTTTAATTTCATCCCGCTAAGTCCTCCTTTTTCTTCTTTGTATTTTGATAAAAGTCCGTCTCTTTGAATAGAAGTATTGGTGGCGATAACACCATCTATTTGTAATTCAAGGACTAACTGAACTATATCATCAATTTGCTGATCATTTATATCTGGAGATATTTTTAATAACAAAGGTTTACGACTTGTCATATTGTTATTTTGATTAACTAACTTTTCTAAAAGAGGTTTAAGTAGTTCCCTATCATGAAATTCTCTAAGACCTTTAGTATTTGGGGAACTGATATTAACAGCGAAGTAGTCAATATAATCATGTAGGTCTTTTAAACATATCAAATAATCATTATGAGCATCAACATTTTCAGTAAAAAAGTTTTTTCCAATATTTGCTCCGATAATTATATCTCTTCTTTTTTTCAGATTATTAGCAACAGCTTCTACCCCTTTATTGTTAAATCCAAGTCTATTTATCAAAGATTTATCCTCAACTAATCTGAAGATTCTTTTTTTTGGGTTTCCAGGTTGGGGTAATGGAGTAACAGTTCCTATTTCTATAAAACCAAAACCAAAATTTGAAAAATCTCTATAATACTCAGCATTTTTATCAAAGCCTGCAGCAAGGCCAACTGGGTTTTTAAATGTCAATCCAAAAAGTTTTTTTTCAAGACTAACATGATTAACTACAAATATCTTTCTAATAATTAATTTAAAAATAGGGTTACTTGAAAATATTCTAATAAACTTTACTGAGAATTCATGGATCAACTCTGCGTCAAATAGAAAGAGAAAATTTCTTAATATTTTATACATTAAGTTTTTAAATTAGATGATAGTTCAATTGAAATAGCCGATTTTTCAATTTTTAACTTACCAGCCATTGTTTCTATTATACAGGTAGTACTTTTTTCATCAAATTCATTAATTCGTGCATGAACTCCTGAAGTTGTGACAATTCTATCACCTTTTTTTAGATTTTTAAGAAACTTCTTTTCTTTACTGCTTCTTCTAAAAGAGGGAATTATTATAAAAAATAAGAAAACTAAAGCTGCAAGAAGTAAGTAAGGGAATTGAGATTCCATAATTAGTTTGTTTTTGGTTCAACAAATGCTTGAATTCTGAGAAGTTGTCCCCCATTTGGTGTATTAGCTGAAACTTTAACCATTTTTTGCTGTAGGTCAGGTCTACCATTTGTATCAAAATTTACCTCAATCTCCCCTGTTTCCCCAGGTTTAATTGGAACATTTTTTGGATATTTAGGCACAGTGCAACCACAACTTCCAATAGCATCTACGATATATAAATCATTTTCACTTGTATTTGTGAATTTAAAAATTGTCTTTACTATTTCTCCTTCGTTAACCAAACCAAAGTCGTGAAAAACTTTATCAAAAGTTATCTCAGCATAATTAGATTCTTTTTCAATAATTGATTTATTATCAAAATTTATTTTACTTGACGCACTTTCATTACAAGCTGAAATGAAAAAGGATAGAGTTATTAAGGCTAAAAAATTTCTTAAAAACATCATTGAATATTTTTGTCAAAATTAGTAAAATTTACGACATAAGACCTCGTCCTTTTTTTACGATTAGACCTTTATTAGTTAAATCTTTCACAATATTATCAATAACACCATTGACAAACTTTCCAGAGCTTGGTGACGAAAACTCTTTAGCAATTTCTATATACTCATTTAAGGATACTTTAGTTGGTATCGATGGGAAATATAAAAGTTCCGCAAGTGAAGTAATTAGTATTATATAATCAATTTTTGCTATTCTGTCTGACTCCCAATTAGGTGTTCTCCCAACAAGATGTTCTTTCAAATTATCATACTCTTTGACAACTTTGCTAAGAAGTTCTTGACCAAATTCAATTTCATCTTGATAGTCATGTAAATTTGGTAGGCCAAATGAGTCTGAATTTTGAATATCAACCTTTTCAATATTATTTACAATAAATGAATTTACATATGGAAGATCATTAACCCAATTTATATTTTGATCCTCAAAAAAATCATGGAGAAGATTTGACTGAGCAATCAAATTTGAGTAAGAGTCAATAAAGAAGCCAAGATTATCATTACTGCTAGAGTCAATGTATTTTTTATTCAATTCAATTAAATCGTCTTGAAGCTCTATTATGTAGTTTAAGTTTAAATCCCAATTAATTACATTGTTTCTTTTAAAATTCTTTGGACTTAATTTATTAAAAAAGAAAAAATATGGGTTCTTGGATATGAATGGACAACTAAACTTTTTAGACTCTAGATTATTAAAGTAAATATTGATCTCCTTGATTAGATCAATCATACAATACAGGAGGTCTAATGAGATTGAAGAACTATGACTTATATATGTTTTTAAAGATTTACTATCTATCAACTCTATTGAATTTGAGTAGACAGATTGAATGACTAGAGTACGAATGTGTCTTCTGTTTAACATCTTTAAAGAACTAAAACAAAATTAGTCAATTATTGAGAAATAATTAAAATTTAGTAGAATTAATAAAGTTTATATTTGTCTTCGAGCATGAAAGAATTAAAGAGATTAAATAAATTTCTTCTAAAGTATAAAGGTAGACTTCTACTAGGCCTGCTAATAACTATAATATCAAGAGTTTTTTCTATAGTTACTCCCAGACTTGTTGGAGACTCAATGACTTCAATTGAAAATTATCTCAGTTTAAATAATATTTCTCCAGATGAACTTAAAGATGTTCTTTTTTTTAATATAGTTTTAATCATAGGAGCATCTCTTATTTCAGGTTTCTTTACATTTTTAATGAGACAAACGATAATTAATGTATCAAGATATATTGAGTTTGATGTTAAGAATGAGATTTTCTCTCATTATCAATCCCTTGATCAAATATTTTACAAAAAGAATAGGACAGGAGATTTGATGAATAGAATTAGTGAAGATGTAAGTAAAGTTAGAATGTACTATGGACCAGTGATAATGTATGGAACCAATGCAATAGTACTATTTATAATTATAATATTTTATATGTATAGTGTTGCTCCTAAGCTCACAATTTATAGTTTAATTCCATTACCTATTTTATCAATTTTTATCTACAGGATTAGTAATCTTATCAATAAAAAAAGTACTCTAGTTCAAGAAAGTCTTTCTGATCTATCAACGTATTCTCAAGAAAGTTTTAGTGGAATATCTGTATTAAAGTCATTTAACATTCAACATATTATTTTTAATAGGTTTGACAAATATGCTTTGTATAGTTTCAAAAACAACTTAAGTCTTGCAAAAATTCAAGCTTGGTTTTTTCCAATAATCCTTTTCTTAATTGGGTTAAGTAATCTAATTGTTATTTACATAGGTGGTAAAGAATTCATTGATGGTAATATTGAGATTGGAGTAATTGCTGAATTCATTATTTATGTAAATATGTTAACTTGGCCAGTAACACTTGTAGGTTGGGTAACATCGATACTTAAACAAGCAGAGGCTTCTCAAAAAAGAATAAATGAGTTTTTAGATTC
>CACORF010000026.1 GCA_902629505.1 uncultured Bacteroidota bacterium | reverse complement strand
TGAATCATTTATTTCTCACTTCTTCAAAAGTACTTTTAAGCAGTATAAGGAATTATTACTAAATACTGATTATAGTATTCTACCTAATAGAGGGCCACCTAATCTGGCTTAATATCTATTTAATTTACTATTAGATTTCATTTTAATCTAATAACTCATATTAACATATTAAAAATTTTAAATAATTATGAAAAAATATTTATATCTATTGATGTTTACTTTTGTTACACTAGCGGTAGTTTCATGTGAAAAAGATGATCACGACCATGACCATGGTGATCATGATGATCACGATCACATTGCTTATGTAGCTAAGTCATAATATTAATAAATATTACCTCCTTACAATAGTGAGGAGGTAATTTAGCTTTATGTAAAGCAAAAGATTGCAATAAAAAAACTAAAAAACAAAAAATGAATAAAAAATATATATACAGTTTATTAGCTTCAATGCTCTTAATCTCACAGGCATCTTTTTCCCAGGGAGTACCTATGCCTGATACAGTAGAGTTAGATGAAATTATTCTGTCTCTCCCATTTAATCAAGATCGAGGAAAGTCTGTGATTAAAGTAAATAAAATTAATCTAAACGATATTAATCCAATTCTTAAATCGTACATAAGTAAATCTATATCTAAACTTCCAGGAATTAGTTTAATAACAACAGGACCTGGAATCGCTAAACCATCAATAAGAGGACTTAGTGCTAGCAGAGTAATAATCTACAATCAGGGTGTAAGATTAGAGAATCATCAGTGGGGTGATGAGCATGGAGTTGGTGTGTCGTCCTCTGGGATAAGCTCTGTTGAGTTAATTAAGGGTCCAGCTTATGTACTTTATGGAAGTGATGCCATGGGTGGAGTATTATATATAGAGCCAGAAAGGTACTCAAATGATTTTTCAGTTGACTACATGGGAATCTATAACTCTAACTACAGCGGTATTACAAATAACTTGGGGATAAAGGGAAGTTCAGGAGACTTTTCTTATGTTTTAAGAGGTAATATGACTGACAATCAAAATTTTTCATCACCTGATGGTGAAGTTGATAATACTTGGTTTCAGGAATATGATTTTCAAGGAGGTTTAAAGTATCAGTCCGAGAAATTTTCATCAGATCTTAGGCTATCTATGAATATTTCAGAACTTGGGATTCCTCATATGGAGGAGGGCCATGATGACCATGATGATCACGATGACCATGAGGGCCATGATGATCATGATGACCATGAGGGTCATGAAGACCATTATCAGGAATTATCACATACAATGCTGACTTGGAAAAATAACTTTGACCTTGGTAATAATCACGATCTTGAAATAACTCTTGGAAGGCAATTCAATGAGAGAAGAGAGTTCGGCGGTCATGGTGAAGAAGAAGGACACGATGATCATGACGATCATGATGACCATGATGATCACGATGATCATGGTCACGGTGGAAGTGGTGCAGAACTTGATATGGAATTAACAACAAATACAATTGATGTTGGTTTAACTATGCCACAGTCCGATAATTTCAACATGATATTAGGTTCAAATATACTCTCACAGGAGAATAAAAACTTTGGTCATGAGGAATTAATTCCTGATGCAGACATGAATGACTTTGGAGTATATGGTTTAGGACAAATTACAATGGAAAATGGCTCAGCTTTAATTGGTGTTAGGTATGATTCAAGATCTATTTCATCCGAAATGGGTTCTGCCGATTTTTCAAATTTTAATGGTTCAATTGGGTTGAAGAGAGATATACGAAATGCATCATTAAGACTAAATCTTGGCTCTGGATATAGAGCTCCAAATCTTATTGAATTGTTCGCTGATGGAATTCATCACGGAACTTTTAGATATGAAAAAGGTAATCAAAATCTAGAGGCTGAGACAAGTTTTCAGAGTGAAATATCTTTAGATCTATTGAATGAAGATTCATCTTTGGCTTTCGATTTGTTCTATAATGATGTATCTAATTACATTTATGTTGCTCCTTCAAATGAGACTAAAGACGGATATAAGGTATATAATTATTTACAGCAGAATGCGACTTTATGGGGTACAGAAATAATCTACTCTAAACAAACTGGTATTGAGTGGCTATCTTCTAACACCTCTCTTGAATATATTAACGGAAAATCTGCTGATGGTAATCCTTTACCTTTCATAGCTCCATTAACATTTAAGCAAGTTTTTAATTTAGACATTGCGGAGAATTACTCTTTTGAGATTGACTTTATAGCTAAGGCAAGTCAAAATAGGATCTCTCAGTTTGAAGAAGAAACAGATGGATATTCACTTTTAAATCTTTCCGGGAATTGGATGACATCTTTCTTAGATAATGATTTAAATATTTTCTGGTCTGTAGATAATGTATTTGACAAAGAATACTTTGATCACTTATCAAGATTAAAGACAGCTGGAATTCATGAAATGGGAAGGAATATTTCAATTGGATTAAAATATAACTTCTAAAATATCATAAATCAATTTGATTTAAAGAGGCTAGGTTTTTTTAATCTAGCCTTTTTTAGTTTGCAAATGCCCTGACTATATCATTCCCATTTGCATATAATACAATTGCAATTAAAAGAAAGAATCCTATCATAGTAGATACCTCCATAAATCTATCGCTTGGTTTTCTACCTGAAATCATTTCGTACATTAGAAACATTACATGCCCACCATCCAACGCAGGGATAGGTAACACATTCATAAAAGCTAAGATAATTGAAATAAGAGCAGTTGATAGCCAGAAGCCTTTCCAGTCCCATTTTGCAGGGAATATATTACCAATAGTACCAAATCCACCTAGTTGGGATGCTCCTTTTTTGGTGAAAACAAATGAAAATCCAGCAACGTATTCGTATAATGTCCAATAACCGTAATTAAATCCTTGAATAATACTTTCAGATAGACCAAGTTTTTTATTCATGGTTCTAATTTCATTTCTTCTCAAAACTCCAATTGTTCCATCATCATTTCTATCAATATTTAATTTATAAATTGAGTTTCCTCTTTCAACTTCAACATTTATTAGATCATCAGTGTTGTTATCTATCCATTTTGAGAAATCTCCCCAATCATATATACTCTGTCCATTTACAGATACAATAACATCTCCAGATTGCATACCAGCATACAATGCAGGAGAGTCATTAAAAACCGAATCTATAGTAGCACTAAATATTGGGATAAAGCTATTTATTTGTCCACTTTGGAATATTTCATTACCAATATTATCTGGAATATTAATCTCAGATATAGATCCATCAACCTTTTCAACTTTTACTTTATCTATAGGTCTTAGTAGTAACATTCTATTTATATCCAAAACGAAATCTAATTCTTTGCCATCAACATCAATTATTTTGTCACCTTTTTCAAAACCAATATCTTGAATGAAGGCTGATGGTTCTAGACCAAGTGGTATGTTTTCTTGTGGAAGTGTTTCTTTTCCCCAGACAAATAGCACCATCATATAAATAAGAAACCCAAGAAGTAAATTAACCGTCACTCCACCAAGCATAATTATTAATCTTTGCCAAGCAGGTTTTGATCGAAATTCCCATGGTTGTGGAGGTTTTTGCATTTGTTCTTTATCAAAGCTCTCATCAATCATACCAGAAATCTTAACATAACCTCCAAGAGGTAACCAACCAATCCCGTATACTGTTTCACCAATTTTCTTTTTAAATAGAGAATATTTCACATCGAAGAATAGATAGAATTTTTCAACTCTACATCCAAATATTCTTGCAGGAATAAAGTGACCAAGTTCATGCAGTGCAATCAATATTGATAACGATAATAATAATTGACCTGCTTTAATAAAAAATTCTGGTGAAAACATATTTTAATTTTTGA
>CACORF010000025.1 GCA_902629505.1 uncultured Bacteroidota bacterium | reverse complement strand
TGGAAGATCAGTTTTTTTGGATAATCTTTCATCAAGTCCTCTGAGCAGAGCACCACCACCAGCTAAATAGATTCCTGTATTATAAATATCTGCAGCAAGCTCGGGAGGGGTCTGAGATAAAGTCTCCATAATTGAGTCCTCTATTCTGATTACTGACTTGTCAATCGCTTTTGCTACCTCTATATGAGATATTACTTTTTCTTTTGGTTTACCAGTAAGTAGATCTCTACCTTGAACATGCATATCCTCAGGCGGTTCATCTAAACTTTCAGTGACTGAACCAACCTCAATCTTAATCTTTTCAGCAGTCCTATCTCCTACATATAAATTATGCTTAGTTCTCATATAATATACAATATCATTGGTAAGAACATCACCAGCAACTTTTAAAGATTTCTCACATACAATCCCAGATAATGCAATTACAGCAATCTCAGTTGTCCCTCCACCAATATCAACAACCATATTACCTTTAGGTTTTACTATGTCAATTCCAATTCCAATAGCAGCAGCCATTGGTTCGTGTATTAAGTATACCTCCTTACCATTAACTCTTTCAGCAGATTCTTTCACTGCTCTCATCTCAACTTCAGTTATACCTGATGGAATACAAATTACCATAGTTAATGAGGGAGAAAACCATCTTTTCTTCAAAGTAGGAATACTCTTAATTAACTCACTAATCATTTTTTCTGAAGCTTCAAAATCAGCTATCACACCATCTTTAAGAGGTCTAATTGTTTTTATATTTTCATGAGTTTTCCCTTGCATAAACTTTGCTTCCTCACCAATTGCAATAATTTTTTTTGATGATCTGTCCATTGCGACTATGGAAGGACTATTAATTACAACCTTATCATTGTGAATAATAAGTGTATTAGCAGTACCTAAGTCAATCGCTATTTCTTCTGTGAAAAAACCCATAATAATCAGCAAAGGTAGTTAAATAATGGAAATCTAATGTCTAAAATGTCTTATTCCTGTAAACAACATTGACATTTTATTTTTATTGCAAAAATCAATTGAATCTTTATCTCTAACAGAACCTCCTGGTTGGACAATTGATTTAATACCATTTTTAAATGAAATCTCGACACAATCAGAAAATGGAAAAAATGCATCACTAGCTAAACTAGATCCATCTAGATTAAATCCAAATTTCTTTGATTTATGTATTGCCTGATTTAATGCATCAATTCTAGAAACCTGCCCCATACCTGTTCCAATTAATTGTTGATTTTTTGTTATGATAATACAATTTGATTTAGTATGCTTAGCAATAGTTGATGCAAGAACTAAATCATTAGCTTTATTTATGTCCGGTGAAATATTTGTTACAACTCTAAAGTCATTGAAAGTTTCAGTTTTGGCATCAAAATCTTGTTCGAGTTCACCATTAAGGCATGTACGTCTCTGAATACTTCCTTCTGGAATTTTATTTAGTTTAAGTATAATTCTATTTTTTTTTGATTTTAATACTTCCAATGCTCCATCTTCAAAATCTGGTGCAATTAATATCTCAAAGAATAATTCATTGATTTTGTTGGCAGTATTTTCGTCAATAATTTTATTTGTAGTGAGAATTCCACCAAAAGCTGATATGTTGTCACAAGCTAAAGAGTCATTGTAAGCTTCAAATAGAGTATCTCTTATTGCAACTCCACATGGGTTATTATGTTTGTGTATTAGAAAAATGGCTTTTTCAGAAACTATATCTCTTAATAAATTAATCGAAGAATCTATATCGAGTAAATTATTATATGAAATTTCTTTACCATTTATCTGTTTGAAACAATCATCAAAATTACCAAAATATCTACCTTTTTGATGAGGGTTTTCACCATACCTTAATTCTGTAATATTATCTCTTTCATTCAAATATGAGAAAATTTTAGAGTCATAATCAGAACTTTTTTTAAATGCTTCAACTGCAAGTCTCTTTCTAATTGAAATATCGGTTGAACAATTATTGCTTAATATCTCAGTTAATTCATTATACTGAGATGAAGAACATATACATACTGTATTTTGATAATTTTTAGCAGCAGCTCTTATTAAGGATATCCCACCAATGTCAATCTTCTCAATTATTTTGTTATGGTCATTTGAGCTTTTTACTGTTTCTTCAAATGGATATAGGTCTACAACAACAAGATCGATATCTGGTATATCATACTTTTTTGAATCCTCAGTATCTTCAATAGAATTTGTTTTTAGTATACCTCCAAAAACTTTTGGATGAAGAGTCTTTACTCGCCCATTGAGAATGGAAGGATAAGAAGTTAGGTCCTCTACTTTCTCTAGTTTAACCCCTAGTTTTGAAATAAAATCATAGGTCCCACCAGTTGAATAGATTTTTATATTATTTGCAGTTAGTAATGTGCAAATATTTTCAATTTTATCTTTATTGTAAACTGAAATTAGAGCAGACTTTATTTTTTTCATAGAAGTAAATCTAATTTACAAAAAAACCTGCTCAGAGGCAGGCTTTTTTGACAGTTTAGATTGTTACATCATACCAGGCATACCTCCTCCACCTCCCATAGGAGGCATAGGTGCTGGATTATCTTCTTTAATATCAACTAATGCACATTCTGTTGTTAGAATCATTCCTGCAACAGACGCTGCATTTTCAAGGGCAACTCTAGTTACCTTTTTCGGATCAATTATACCCTCTTTAAGCATATCAACATATTTTCCTTCTTTTGCATTATATCCAAAGTTTTTATTGCCTTCCAAAACCTTTGAGACTACAACTGAACCTTCTCCTCCAGAATTCTCTACAATTGTTCTAAGAGGAGTTTCAATTGCTTTATTTACAATTTGAATTCCTGTACTTTCATCAGAGTTGCTCGCTTTTACTTTTTCTAAATCACTTTTAGTGCTAAGCAATGCAACACCTCCACCTGCAACAATCCCTTCTTCGATTGCTGCTCTTGTCGCGTGAAGTGCGTCATCAACTCTATCTTTCTTTTCTTTCATTTCAACCTCTGATGGAGCACCAACATAAAGCACAGCGACACCACCGGCAAGTTTAGCTAATCTTTCTTGAAGCTTCTCTTTATCGTAATCTGAAGAAGTAGTTTCAATTTGAGCTTTAATCTGATTAACTCTAGATTTAATATCACTCTTGTTCCCAGATCCATTTACTATTGTGGTATTATCTTTATCAATTGTCACTTTTTCAGCAGTACCAAGCATATCAATAGTAGTATTTTCTAATGTAAAGCCTCTTTCTTCAGAAATCACTGTACCACCAGTTAAAATTGCTATATCTTCTAGCATAGCTTTTCTTCTGTCTCCAAATCCTGGAGCTTTAACAGCTGCAATCTTTAATGAACCTCTTAATTTATTTACAACTAGTGTGGCTAAAGCCTCACCATCAATATCTTCAGCAATAATCAAAAGAGGTTTACCAGATTGTGCAACTGGTTCTAATATCGGAAGTAAATCCTTCATAACAGATATTTTCTTATCAGTTATCAAAATCTGAGGAGTATCAAGATCAGCTTCCATCTTTTCAGAATCAGTAACAAAATAGGGGGATATATATCCTCTATCAAATTGCATACCTTCAACTACATCAACATACGTTTCTGTACCTTTAGCTTCTTCAACAGTGATTACACCTTCTTTTCCAACCTTTTCAAAAGCTTCTGTAATAAGCTTTCCAATATTATCATCATTGTTAGCAGAAATGCTAGCAACTTGAAGTATTTTTTCAGAAGCACTTCCTATCTCAACTGATTGTTTTGCTAGGCCTTGAACTACAGATGTAACCGCCTTATCAATACCTCTTTTTAAGTCCATAGGATTGGCACCAGCAGCAACATTTTTCAGCCCCTCAGTAACAATTGATTGAGCAAGTATAGTAGCTGTGGTTGTTCCATCACCAGCTAAATCATTAGTTTTAGATGCAACTTCTTTCACCATTTGAGCTCCCATATTTTCAAGATTATCATTTAATTCTATTTCTTTTGCAACAGTCACACCATCCTTTGTAACTTGAGGTGCACCAAATGATTTACCAATAATCACATTTCTACCCTTTGGACCAAGTGTAACTTTGACTGCATTAGCCAATGCATCGACACCACGTTTAATACCGTCTCGAGCTTCA
>CACORF010000024.1 GCA_902629505.1 uncultured Bacteroidota bacterium | reverse complement strand
AAACAAAAGATTGATTCTATAATTAAGTCAATTGAAGAACTTACTTAATTAGGCAATAATAGTTAGTCCACCTTTAACTTTATCTCCGACCTTAATTTTTAAGTTGGAATCTTTGGATAAAAAAAGATCAACTCTTGAACCAAACTTAATAAATCCAGAATCATCTCCTTGTTCTACATTAGAATTAACTTTTGCATAGTTTACAATCCGTCTTGCTACTGCACCAGCAATTTGTCTATACATTACTTCTCCAAATTTTTTATTTTTAATAACGATAGTAGTTCTTTCATTCTTTTCAGAAGATTTTGGATGCCAAGCTACAAGATAATTTCCTTTATGGTATTTACTATATAATACTTCACCAGAAACTGGATATCTATTAACATGTATGTCTAATGGAGATAAAAAAATAGATATCTGTAGTTTTTTGTCTTTAAAAAACTCTAATTCATCAACCTCTTTTATTGATATAACTTTTCCATCTGCAGGACTTAATATCAATTCAGGATTTTTTATAATATTTCTTTTAGGATTTCTAAAAAACCATAGGATAAATACAAAAATTATAAGTGAAAAAATCTGTAAAATTGATTTTAAGGAAGATGACTCATCAAATAAAACCTCAAGCATTACAACATCAGTTGCTACCAGTATAAAAAACAATATTATAAGATTAAATCCTTCTTTATGAAACATTATATTATAGTGATTAAAAAAGAAATATACGAAACACCCATTGCACTATCAAGTCTATCAAATACTCCTCCGTGACCAGGTAATATACTTCCGCTATCTTTAACACCTGCCATTCTTTTTAATTTTGACTGATATATGTCTCCAATTAGTCCAAAAACCGGAATAAAAATACCAAGTGAGATTGTTTTCCAAAATGGATATATTTCTTGAATATATGAAAATGAAAAAATGCTAAATATTAAACAGCTTAAAAAACCACCAATAAATCCCTCCCATGTCTTATTTGGCGACACTTTAATTCTCATTTTAGTATTTCCAAAGTAAGATCCAAAAAAATATGACATCGTATCACTTATCCAAATCAAAATAAATATTAATAATATTGGATATGGATTGTAAGAATCACTAAAGTAAAATGGAATTAAAATTAATGTAGTCATTGATAATACTACATAAGCTTGAGGTATTGGAGAATTATTTTCTGGAATTTTTAATCTAATCTTTTTCCATAACACATTGGACTCATATAAAGCAATAAACATTAGTAAGCTGAAGATTAAAGCAAAACTTTTGCTGCTATACAATATCGATCCAGTGACCAAAGAAATATATACTATGCCTGTGATTAATCTAGGAAAAAAATTAATCATCACTTAATATTAGATATATATCTTTGGCACTATTACCATAGGTTAAAAAATTATCTTCATTAAGTTTATTCTTAACATTTAATGTTGTTATGTTGGTAGGGAAATTACCCTTGTATTTATTTTTAAGCATAGTCATTCCTTCACTCACATCAGATACAAATTGATTTGATTTTGCCAAAACAATTAACACCGATGGTAAGTCTTCAATTTTATTACTCTTTATTTGCTTGTTACAGATTAGTATGCGACCAGTGTTAGATATTAAGAATTCACATTCTGTTACGAGCGCCTTAATATTTTCATTGTCAATTTTTCTGATTGACCTTACTTCAAGATTTTTAGCAACATTTGGATTAAGAGAACAAACATTTTCAGGATCCCATTGATTCTCCTCAAAAATTTTTTCAAAAACCTCTTTTGTTGAGTTTATTTCATCTATAAATATGAATCTACCACCAGAATTAGTAAAGTTTTTAGCAAAGATTATATCATTTGATCCGAAATTGGGTAAGGACGATTCATCATTTTTTGATTCATCTTTTTTTTTACTTTTAAAAAAGTCCCAAAATCCCAAAATATCTAATTTTTAATTTTTTCTTTTACTTCTACTTTAGAGTATGGTCTTTCTCCAAGAATTTTTACTAAATCTTCTTTAAAAATAACCTCTTTCTCTAAGAGCCTTGAGGCTAGAGCAGACAATTTTGATTTATTTTTTTTAAGTATATCACAAGCTCTTTTATACTGTTTCTCAATTATTAATGATATTTCCTCATCAATTTTTTTAGCAGTCTCTTCTGAGTAAGGTTTTGTAAAATTATAATCAGTTTGACCACTTGAGTCATAGTATGTAATATTACCAATCTTATCATTAAGTCCATAAACAGATACAATTGCTCTTGCTTGTTTGGTAACTTTCTCAAGATCACTTAAAGCTCCAGTTGATATTTTATTAAACATAATCTTTTCGGCAGCTCTTCCTCCCAAAGTAGCACACATCTCGTCTAACATTTGTTCTGTTCTTACAATTAGTCTTTCCTCTGGGAGATACCAGGCAGCTCCAAGTGACTGACCTCTTGGCACAATAGTAACTTTAACTAGAGGTGCAGCATGTTCAAGTAGCCAACTTACTATGGCATGTCCAGCTTCATGAAATGCAATTGTATTTTTTTCTTCTTTAGTTATAATTTTATTTTTCTTTTCAAGTCCACCAACAATTCTATCTACTGCATCTAGAAAGTCCTGCTTACCAACAGACTTTTTATTATTCCTAGCTGCAATTAATGCAGCTTCGTTACAAACATTTGCTATGTCAGCACCAGAGAAACCTGGAGTTTGTTTAGCTAAGAATTCTACATCAAGAGTCCTACTCTTTTTAAGGGGTTTTAGATGCACTTTGAAGATTTCTCTTCTTTCATTAAGATCAGGTAGATCAACAAAAATTTGTCTGTCAAATCTTCCTGCCCTCATAAGTGCCTTGTCAAGAACATCTGCTCTATTTGTTGCTGCAACAACAATCACGTTGGTATCAGTTCCAAATCCATCCATTTCAGTAAGTAACTGATTTAAAGTGTTTTCTCTCTCATCATTTGATCCTGTAATATTACTTCTACCTCTAGCTCTTCCAATAGCATCAATCTCATCAATAAATATTATGGAAGGTGATTTATCCTTAGCTTGTTTAAAAAGATCTCTAACTCTTGATGCACCAACTCCAACAAACATTTCAACAAAATCAGATCCAGATAACGAGAAGAAAGGAACTTTAGCCTCCCCAGCAACTGCTTTTGCTAAAAGTGTTTTACCTGTACCTGGAGCACCTACTAATAGTGCCCCTTTTGGGATTTTCCCACCTAAAACAGTATATTTTTTTGGATTTTTTAAAAAGTCAACGATCTCCTGAACTTCTTCTTTTGCGCCTTCTAATCCAGCAACATCTTTGAAAGTTACTTTTACTTCTGTATTTTGATCAAATAATTTTGCTTTTGACTTTCCAATATTAAAAATTTGACCTCCTGCTCCACCAGCTCCACCAGACATTCTTCTCATTAAAAATATCCAAATACCAATTATAATAATTATAGGAAGAAACCCTAATAGAACGTCTAACCATCTATTCTCCATAGTTATGAATTCAGTAGAAAAATTAAGATCTTCTGTTTCTCTAATTTCCTGTAATTTTCTTTCAAAAAGTTCAGGTGTCCCAATTTCAAATTGGTAATGAGGTCCTGCAATATTTTCTTGACCTAAAAAATTCTTAGACTTAACACCACGATGGATGTCCTTCTCAAGTGCATTTTCATTAAGTGTAATCCTTGCATATCTCTGATTAATAATTGCTACTTTCTCAATATCTCCATTTCTTAGATAACTTTCAAATGAAGAAATATCAGTCTGTTGTGTATTTTGAATACCACTATCACCTCCTAGAAGCCCAATACTCAGAATAAAAAAGACTATTGAGGCATAGAACCAGTATATATTAATTTTTGATTTATTATTCTTTTTCTTATTGGCCATTAATTAAGCTTTTAATTCAACATTTATAATTTTAGCATCACCCCATAAATTTTCAATATCATAAAATTCTCTAATTTCACTTTGAAAAATATGAACAACTACATCAACATAATCTATTAAAACCCATTCTTGATTTTCAACTCCTTCCATACTATAAGGTTTTTCTTTTAATTTTTTACTTACGTTTTTTCTAACAGAGTTTGCTATTGCTGCAACGTGTGTGTTAGATGTGCCTGTACATAAAATGAAAAACTTACATACAGTATTTGAAATTTTACTTAGATCCATAATATTTACTTCTACACCTTTTACCTCCTCAATACCATATATAATTTCATCAATCAGAGGTTTATCTCCTGATTTGGATCTAACCATGAATATTTTCTTTTTTCAAATTTATTACTTTTAACAACATGTCCTTATCAAAGATAATCAAAGTTAATGCCACTAAGTCAACAAATGACAAAGTGAAGATGTTAATTAAATCAAAAAAAATAGAAAGTGGAGATATTATTGTAGCTAAATATCAATACGGAGGTAGAGGACAAAATACTAATAAATGGTATT
>CACORF010000023.1 GCA_902629505.1 uncultured Bacteroidota bacterium | reverse complement strand
AAAGCTCTAGATTTTCCACTTTGATTAACCTCTCTTCTAATTATGGTTATTTGATCATAGTCCAAATCATTTTTTGTAAAAAAATCACTAATATGTAGCCTCTTTAAATCAAATGAAGCCTCAACAAAGCATTTTTCTTCTTTGTTTATTATTTTTGAATTATCTACTCTGGAACCTAGGACCATTGACAATCCACCTAAAATAATAGATTTACCAGCGCCTGTCTCTCCCGTAATTGACGTCATTCCATTATTAAAAGAAATTTCTAATGAATCAATTAATGCATAATTATTAATTTTTAGCTTTATTAACATTCTTTATAATTTGATTAATAATATCACTTGATACGTCTTTCTTTAATTTTTTTTCAAATGATGTTATTTCTAAATTCGAATTTATAAAATCAATTTGGTTGTAATCACTTGAAATTGGGTTAAAATCTCCAATTTTATTAACTACTATTGCATCTAAGTTCTTAGATCTTAATTTACTTTTTGCATTTTCAATTGCATTATCCGTCTCTAAAGCAAAACCTACTAGAAATTGAGATGTTTTAATCTTTCCTAGTTCATTTAGAATATCAAGTGTTGGTTCAAGCTCTATAGAGTCTAATCCAGACTCTTTTTTTATTTTACTATTATTAATTTTTTTAGGTTTGAAATCTGAAATAGCAGCAGAAAATATCACAATATCAGATTCCTTAAAGTAGTTTTTTGTTTGGGTAAACATTTCATCTGAATCTTGAACCCTAATACAATCGATGTTAGATAAATCCATTGGAAGGTTGGTTGGGCCTAGTAGGAGTTTTACATTGGCACCCTGCTCACTTGCAACTTTAGCTAGCGAATATCCCATCTTTCCTGAAGAACTATTACCTATATACCTGACCGGGTCAATTTTTTCATGAGTAGGCCCAGCTGTTATTAAAAAATTTAAAGAATTTAAAGGAAGTAACTCTTTAAATTTATTTTCAACATAATCGATTATTTCATCAGGCTCTAACATCCTTCCTTCTCCTTCTAGCCCGCTTGCTAGTGATCCGGTACCTACTGGTAAAACATCAGTCTTATTTGATATTAATTTTTTTATATTTTTTTGATTTAGAGTGTTTTTATACATTTCTAAGTCCATAGCTGGAGCCACAAAAACTGGACAAGTAGAGGACAAATAGCAAGCTAGAAGCAAGTTATCACAACGTGCACTTGACATTGAAGAAATTGTATTAGATGTAGCTGGAGCAATAATAAAAATATCAGCCCACTCTGCCAACTCAACATGGTTATTCCATGTTGGATTACTGTTTTTTTCGGTTGTAAATTCAGAAAAAACCTCATTTTTTGAAACTGTTGACAAAGTAAGGGGGGTCACAAACTCTTTTGATGAAGGAGTCATAACTACCTTTACATTTGAATTAAGCTTTACTAGTTGTCTAATCAATAAAGGAATTTTATAAGCAGCAATTCCACCTGAGACTCCTATTAGAATATTTTTCTGAGCTAAAACACTCATAATTTGATTGTTTATTGCTCACTTTCAGATTCTGGGTCTCTGAAGTAAATTTTATTATCTAACCACTCCTGAATAGCAATTGCATATGGTTTAGGAAGTTTCTCGTAGAATCTAGAAACTTCTATCTGCTCTTTATTTTCAAATATTTCTTCAAGACTATCGTTATGTGTTGCAAACTCATCAAGTTTATCATGCAACTCTTTCTTTATCTCAGAATTAATTTGGCTTGATCTTTTTGCAATTATTGAGATAGCCTCATAAATATTACTAGTAGGATCCTCAATTTCATGCTTGTTATATGTCTTAGTTGTATTTGCAGCGTTAGTGTTTCTGTATTTATTCATAGTTTTATTTATAAAAGTTGTTTTGCATTATTAATTTTTTCAGATAGATCATCAATAAAGATAGTGTCTGGATAGTATCTTAAAAAGTTTTCAAGTGATCTTTCTAACTCTGTAACTCTCTCATTTATTCTAGATTCAATAGAATTAACAGCTATTTCGTACTGTGATAACCACCTGTAATATAGGGCTTCCTCTCTGAAAATAGTCCCTGGATTATCTGCTATAAAATTATCCAGAGACTTTATAGCAGAACTGTAATCTCTTATGGTATAATACTGCTTTGATACTTCAAACTCTTTTTTTTCAATTTTATTTTGCAGTTGTTCCATTAACTCTAAAGCCTCGACAACATATTCACTATTTGGGAATCTGTTTATAAAAACTTGAAGCTTATCAATTCCAGTAAATGTATCATCTTGATCTAGAGTATACAATGGAGAAAGCATAAAATATGATTTTGCCTCCATAAAATAGGCTTCTTGAATTCTTTGACTGTTAGGATATGATTTTATAAAGTTTTCAAATTGAATTGCAGCTGAATAATACGACCTTGTTTCAAAGTATGAGTTAGCAAAGAAAAAAACTAATCTTTCCCCTTGAGGTTTACCTCTGTAACTTGGGATAATTTGCTCAATTAGAGCATTAGCTCTCCTAAATTCTCCATTTTCATAGTATTCCTCAGCTGCATTATACTTATCCACTTCATTTTCCGGACTATTTAATAGTTTTTGATAATCATTACAAGAGATCATCAAAAAAGAAAGAAGTATCAAAAGAAATAGTCTAGACATTTGAAGTTAAATATTTTGGCAAATTTAATATAAGTTTATGAAATTAGATCAATTAATGACGCTTCATTAATTATAGTAACACCAAGATCATTTGCCTTAGCATATTTTGATGGACCTATATTGTCTCCTGCTACTAAATAATTTGTTTTTGAACTTACAGATGAAGTTATATTTCCACCATTGTTCTCTATAAGGTTTTTTATTTCATCTCTACTATGCATTTTAAAAACTCCAGATATTACAAAAGTTAAATTTGACAAGGAAGAGCTTTTATTATCTTGACTATTGTCGGTTAATGTAAGACCTATTGATTTTAGTTTGCTTATCAAGTCCCTATTTTTTTCATCTTTAAAAAACTCAGTTATACTAGTAGCAGTCTTTTCTCCAATTTCATCAATTTCGGATAATGACTCAAGGTTCATTAACATTAACTCATCGATTGATTTAATTTTTTTTAATATTTTTTTTGAGGCAGATTCACCAACATATCTAATTCCAAGACCATATAAAACCTTCTGAAATGGTTTTGATTTAGAGTTTTCAATACCCATTTTTAAATTTTCAACAGATTTATCAGCATGGCCTTCAATTAAGGAAATTGAATTATAATCAAGATTAAAAATATCTGATATATCTTTTATATACCCTTTTTCGTAAAAAAGCTTAATGGTTTCGTCACCTAAACCATCAATATTCATGGCTTTCCTAGAAACAAAATGTTGGATCCTTCCGATTGCTTGTGGTTTACAGTCTTTAGTGTTTGGACAGAAAAAGTTAGCCTCAGATTCGAGTTTTACCAATTTAGAATCACACTCTGGGCAATTTGCGGGGAAGTTAATTTCATCATTTTCTGACCCTCTATTTTCTAAATCTATTCCAGTAATTTTAGGAATAATTTCACCTCCTTTTTCTACATATACATGATCATTAACCCTAAGCTTTAACTTCATCATTTGATCAAAACTATGTAATGAAGCTCTTTTTATAGTTGATCCAGAAATTAAAACTGGTTCTAAATTTGCAACTGGAGTTATTGCACCAGTTCTTCCAACGTTAAAAGAAATTGAATTTAATCTCGTTGCCAAATTTTCAGCTTTGTATTTATAAGCAATAGCCCACCTAGGAAACTTGGATGTAAAACCTAGTTTTTTTTGGTAATTTATATTATTGACTTTAATTACAATTCCATCAATTTCAAATGGTAAGCTTAATCTGTTTTTGTCCCAAAAATTGACGTAGTCCTTAACACCATTTAATCCATCTACAACTTTTTCATATTTGGGGACATCAAATCCCATTTCTCTCGCAGTATTTAATAGCTCAGAGTGATTATTCATTTTAATTTCATCTGATACTATTGAATAGAGAAAACATTGCAAAGGTCTTCTTGCTACTTCATTTGAGTCAAGGAGTTTTATACTTCCAGAGGCTGTATTCCTAGGATTTTTAAATAATGGTTCTCCTAGCTTCTCTCTCTTTCTGTTTAGTTGATCGAAAGAGTCATTTCGTATTATTATTTCACCTCTAATTTCAAACTTATTTAAAGCTGGTTTATTAAGCTTTATTGGCACAGACCTAATAGTCTTTATATTATTAGTAATGTTATCTCCTTGTACTCCATCACCTCTTGTAAGAGCCCTGAGGAGCTTACCATCTTCATATAATAAATTAACAGAGGCACCATCATATTTTAATTCACAACAAAATTGAAAATTTTCAGTATTAAGTATCTTAACAATTCTGGCATACCAAGACTCTAATTCCTCACTAGAATAGGTATTATCTAATGAATACATTTGAAAAACATGAGATTCTGAGTTGAACTTATCTGATAACCCTCCACCAACTCTGTTTGATGGAGAATTTTCATCATAAAATTCAGGATATTTAGACTCAAGATTGACTAGTTCACT
>CACORF010000022.1 GCA_902629505.1 uncultured Bacteroidota bacterium | reverse complement strand
TTGACAAATAATGAAATCTATTTATACAGAGATAATGGTGAGCTTATTGAGGGATTTCCAATTAAGGGTAGCTCAGTAATTGATATAAGAGATTCTGATAATGATGGTAAAACAGAGATAATATCTGCACTTGACGACTTTTCTGTTGTATCTTATGAAATTAATTTGTCTCAAAATTAATATCTGCCTTAAAAACTGACTTAAAGTTTTCTACTAATCTTAATTTAACCTGATTAATTTCAACAACTTCTTTTTTTATTAGTGATAAAGATGTAACACCTTTATCTTTTATTCCACATGGTATGATAAAATCAAAATAACTTAAGTCAGGATTGACATTTAAACAAAGCCCATGCATTGTGACCCATCTACTTGCTCTTATACCAAATGCACATATTTTTTTTGATAACCCATTTTCATCTCTGACCCATACGCCCGTTTCACCCTGTATAGTAAATCCCTTTAAACCATATGATTGAAGAGTGTCAATTATTACTTCCTCAAGTTTCCTTAAATAAAGGTTTATATCAGTAAAGAAATTATCTAAATCAAAAATTGGATAAACCATTATTTGTCCTGGTCCATGATATGTAATATCTCCACCCCTATTTATTTTAAAATATTCTATTTCTCTTTTGATTAACTCATCTTTATCAATTAATAAGTTATTCACATCTCCACTCTTACCAATAGTATATACATGATTGTGTTCAGTTAAAATGAGAAAGTTTTTTGTTTCAATTTTTTTATTTTTTGATCTATTTTGAACCTTTTGATTAATAATTTCCTTAAAAATTTTTTCTTGATATTCCCAAGCTTCTGAAAAAGATTGTTTTCCAATATCTCTAACTAAAATTTTTTTATTTTTCATTATCATTCAAATATAGAAATTTGTAGTTCAATGATTGCTTTAGAAAACTTATCTTTGTTTAAATAATTCCAATGACAGAACAAGAAAAAATTCGTAGAGAAAAACTTGAAGAGTTAAAAAGACTTGGAATTAATCCCTACCCTGCAAAATTATTTCCAGTTGACAGCTTCTCGGTTGACTTATTGAGAAATTTTAAAGAGAATAGTAAGGTAATTATTGCCGGAAGAATTATGTCTAGGAGAATTCAAGGAAATGCTTCTTTTGCTGAGATTCAAGACAGTAAAGGAAGAATACAAGTTTATTTTAATCGAGATGAGATTTGCGGTGGAGATGATAAAACTAAGTATAATACAGTTTATAAAAAGCTGTTAGATATTGGAGATATAATAGGTATTATTGGGACGATGTTTAAAACAAAAGTTGGTGAAGTTACTGTATTAGTAAATGACTTTACTATACTCAATAAGTCATTGAGGCCTCTCCCACTTCCTAAAATAGATTCAGATGGTAAAGAATACGATAGCTTTACTGATTTAGAGCAGAGGTATAGACAGAGATATGTTGACTTGATTGTAAACTCTCAAGTTAAAGATACTTTTGTAAAAAGAACAAAGATTATAAATACAATAAGAAATTTTTTAAATGATAAATCATATCTTGAAGTTGAGACTCCAATTTTACAGCCTATTCCTGGAGGTGCAACTGCAAGACCTTTTATAACACATCACAATGCTTTAGATATTCCTTTATACTTAAGAATCTCAGATGAGTTATTTTTAAAAAAATTAATTGTTGGTGGGTTTGAAGCTGTTTATGAATTTTCAAGAGATTTTAGAAATGAGGGAATGGACAAAAATCATAACCCAGAATTTACTATTCTCGAACTTTATGTTGCTTACAAGGACTACTTTTGGATGATGGAGTTAACTGAGTCGTTAATTGAGAAAATATGTATTGAGGTAAATGGTAAAACTAAAATTGAGTATGATTCAAAATTAATTGATTTTAAAGCTCCATACGAGAGAATATCAATGCTTGATGCAATTAAGAAATTTACTGGATATGATATTTCTGGAATGGATGAAAATGATTTAAGATCAATATGTAATGAGATGTCAATTGAAGTCGATGAAAGTATGGGTGAAGGAAAATTGATTGATGCAATCTTTGGAAATAAGTGTGAAAAAAACTTTATAGATCCAACATTTATTACTGATTACCCAAAGTCAATGAGTCCTTTGACAAAGGAGCACAGATCAGACCCAAATCTAACAGAGAGGTTTGAACTTATCGTTAATGGAATGGAAATTGCCAATGCATATTCTGAGCTAAATGATCCAATAGATCAGCTAAAAAGATTTGAGGATCAACTTGAATTAAGTAAAAAAGGTGACGATGAAGCAATGTTTATTGATATGGACTTTATAAAATCATTGGAATATGGAATGCCTCCAACATCTGGAATTGGGGTTGGATTAGATAGATTAGTAATGTTGATGACAAACCAAACTTCAATACAAGAGGTTCTGTTTTTTCCTCAAATGAAACCTTTAAAAGATGAACCTGTAATTTCTGATGAGGCTAAAGTCATACTTGATAGTCTCAGAAAAAAAGGTGAATGTGACCTAAATCTTTTTAAAAATGAGTTTGATTTTTCTAATAAAAAGTGGGATAAAATAACTAAGGAATTAAGAGTGAAAGATTTGATTATAATTTATAAAAGTGATGAAAATTTATTCATCAAACCTAGTTAGATTAAATCTTTCAATTAAACTTATCAGTTTCTCTGCATATTTAGGATCAGTTGCGTAACCTGCTGCTTTTAAACCTCTTGCCCATCCTTTATAATCTTTCCTTTTTAATTTAAATAAGTCGCTGTATCTGTCTCTATCAACTAAAAACAAAGAATGATCACGATAAGATCTGAGTGGATTCTTATAAGATCTGAAACATTCGTCTTTTGCATCATCATCATGTCTAATAGACTTACCTTTCCAACCTTTATGACATTTAATTCCAAAATGATTATTTGCTTTTTTTGCTAAGGTCCCTTCCCCATATCCTGATTCAAGAACTCCTTGTGCTAAAGTTATACTTGCTGGGATTCTATAAAATCTCATATTCTTGACTGCAGCTGGAGCAAATTTTTTTATATAAAGATTTATTTTATTTTCAACAGAATTGTTTGTAACTGTTGATGTCTTTAGAGCAGAACAAGATGAAAAACAAATTAAAATGATTAAGAAAAAGAATTTTTTCATAACTTTAATATGATGAAAATTATGAAAAAAAACATCTCCTTTAAAATAATATTATTCACATTTATATTTCTAATTCAGTCCTGTGGAATATATGTTCAATATGATTATGATTCTGATGTAAATTTTGACAATTACAGTACCTATTCTTTCTATCAACCAGATATAGATGAAGTTGAAATTTCTGATCTTGACAAAAAAAGAATATTAAAATCTTTAGATATTGGACTAAAATCCAAAGGTCTTGAAAGATCCAACTCTCCTGATTTACTAGTAACATTTGAAACTAAATCAAAAGAAAGAATATATGTAAATAATTATCTTCCATATGGATGGTATCCTTTTGCATATTATAATTATCCTTATTCTTCTGGTTACTCTAGGATTCAAGGCACACTTTATGTTAGCTTAATTGACAGTAAGAATCAACAACTTGTATGGCAAGGGAAAGGTGTTGGTGTTTTGAATGAGTATTCAAATAACAGGGACAAAATGATTAATGATTTTGTAGTAAAAATACTTGAAAAGTATCCACCTATATCTGATTAACTATCTCTGAGATTTTTGATATCACTGAGCTTATACCTTTTAAGTTACTTCCTCCTCCAGTTGCATAAAAAGTTTGTCCGCCTCCACTTCCATTAATTAAGGGTGATAATTCTTTTATAATATCAGATGCACTAATTCCCTTATTTTCTACTAACTTTTTAGAGATAAAGCAAGAGATAAAAACCTTTCTTTTATCAACTGATAATAGAACTAAGAAAAGATTGTCTATTTGATCTGATAGCGAAAAACATAACTCTTTTATTGATCTTGGATCTAGATCAACTTCATCTGCAAAAAAGTTTACCTCACCAAGATTATTAATTTTCTCTAGTATATCTTTTTTACTTTCTTGAACCTTAATTTTATTTTTGAGCTCAATTTCTTTTTTTAATTTTTTATTTGCCTTTTCATTTTCTAATTTTTCAAGAGAAGCTTTCTTCTTTTCAATATCCTTTAGAATAATATCTTGATTACATGTTGCTGTAATTCTTCTTATTCCAAAAGCCTGAGAACCTTCTGAGATTATACTAAATGTTTTTAATTTGCTTGTATTCTTAACATGGGTCCCTCCACATAACTCATAAGATTCATTAAATTTTACAGTTCTGACTTTATCTTCGTATTTTTCTGTAAATAAACCAATTGCACCATTTTTTATTGCAGTATTATAATCTTCATCTCTATTTTCAACAAGTGGAATTGATTCCTTTATTTTACTATTTACAAAGCTGTTAATTGAGTCTAAATCTGAATTAGAAAGTTTTGATGGATGTGAGAAGTCAAATCTAAACATCTCCTCTGATATCATTGAGCCTCTTTGCTCAACATGTTCTCCAAGTATTAGTCTAAGTGCTTGATGTAATAAATGAGTACTAGTATGATTTGCTTCAATTAAGGATCTCCTATCTTTAGAAATTTTAAGCTTTACTTGAGATTCTAAATTGGAGGGTAAATTTTTAGTTAAATGTATAATATCAGCACTATCTTTAAATGTATCAATAACATGAATTTCTTCAGATGAAGAAACAATTTTACCAGTATCTCCTATTTGACCTCCACCCTCAGGGTAGAATGTTGTCACATCTGTTACAATATGATAATTTACATTTCCATCCTCAGATTTAACTTCTCTGTATTTACAAATTTTTCCATCTACTTCGCCAAGATCATAACCTTTAAAAACACTACTAGAAATATTATCGTTAATAATAATCCATTCAGATAAATCATCATTCTTTTTAGACTTTGATCTATTTTTTTGAATTTCCATGTTTTTATCAAATCCATCAATATCAACTTTGAAAGATTTTTCACTTGCAATAAGAGATGTTAAATCAATTGGAAATCCAAAAGTATCATATAATTTAAAAGCATCATCACCATTTATAAGTTGATCGTTCTGATTAGACTCTATTAGATCGTTTATTAAACTTAAACCTTGGTTTAATGTTTTCAAAAAGCCTTTTTCCTCATCTTTTATAATCGATTTAATGAAATCTTTTTGATTAACGATATTAGGATATAAAATAGAGTACTGATCTTCAATATTATCAACTAGTTTATAAATGAATGGATTTTGTATTCCAAGATTTGTATAGCCATATCTTATTGCTCTTCTAAGTATTCTGCGAATTACATAACCAGGTCCAG
>CACORF010000021.1 GCA_902629505.1 uncultured Bacteroidota bacterium | reverse complement strand
CTATTTAATTCAAATCCGAACGTTTATACATTATCATTTCATGGGAAAAAAAATTACCCTTTCAGAAAAGAGAAGAGTGATCTTGATATTGAATTTGAAGATAACACGAATGACGATGAATATCTTAAAGTATTAAAAGAGACAATACCTAAAGTTATTGATCAATTTGAACCCGAATTTATATTTTATCTCTCAGGTGTTGATGTTCTTGATAATGATAAGCTAGGAAGACTCTCTTTGACTATAAATGGGTGTAAAGAAAGAGATAGGTTTATTCTAGAGATTTGTAAGAATAATTCAATACCAGTTCAAGTTTCAATGGGAGGTGGATATTCAATTGTTCTAAAGAATATAATTGAGGCTCATTCAAACACATTTAGATTAGCACAAGAGATATTTTTTTGATAAATTAGAATAACTCTACTTCTATGAAAAAGCATGTATTAATAATCATTTCAATTTTAACATACTCATGTACTAATATATCTCAAATTGATGGTTTATTAGATGAGGTTGAAGTTCTTAGAGATAATTATGGCATAAATCACATCTATGCAAATAATCAAAATGACTTATTTTTTATGCAAGGCTATCTAGCAGCAAAAGATAGACTTTTTCAATTTGAAATATGGAGAAGACAAGCTACAGGTACAGTTGCAGAAATTTTTGGTGATGATGAATTAGAAAGAGATATAGGAACTAGACTGTTTAAATTTAGAGGTAACATGACAGATGAATTAAATCACTATCATGAGGATGGTTTTGAGATTGTTTCATCATTTGTTTCGGGCATTAATAAATATATAGAGGAAATAAATAACGAACCGAACCAACTACCAATTGAGTTTAAAATATTAGGTATTAAACCAGAAAAATGGACAAATGAAGATGTTATTTCTCGTCATCAAGGACTTTTAGGAAATATTGAAGAAGAATTAAATATAGGTAGGGCTGTGTCACTTATAGGGGAAGATAAAACAAAAGAGCTTTTATGGTTTCACCCTAAAGATCCTGATATAAGTTTAGATGAAAGCCTAACATATGAAGACTTGAAACAAGACATATTGAGGTTATATAATGCTTACAGAGAACCAATTGAATTTAAAAAGCATTATGTATTGGAGAACTATCAATCTGGTGATGATGTTGCTTCTGCAGATATATCAGAATATATAAATGATAGGTATTCAATTGGAAGTAATAATTGGGTTATTTCAGGCGATAAATCTTTTAATGGATACCCTCTACTAGCAAATGACCCTCATAGGTCACTTTCTAATCCATCTTTAAGATATATGGCTCATTTAGTTGCACCTGGATGGAATGTAATTGGAGGAGGAGAACCTGAAATTCCAGGGATATCAATTGGTCATAATGGGGTCGGTGCATGGGGATTGACTGTTTTTAGGACAGATGCTGAAGATTTATATGTTTATGATTTAAATCCTAACAACTATACACAGTACATGCATAATGGTGAATGGAAAAACTTTGAAATAGTTAATGAGTCAATTGCCGTAAAAGATAAAGATGATGTTAATGTCGAATTATTCTATTCAGTTCATGGACCTGTGACATTCATTGATGAAAAAAGAAAAAAAGCTTATGCAGTTAAGAATGGCTGGTCAGAGATTGGAGGATCACCATATTTAGCATCACTAAGGATGGACCAAGCTAAAAATTGGGAAGAATACAGAGAAGCTTGTAATTATTTTAATATTCCTGGTGAAAATATGGTTTGGGCTGACAAATATGGAGATATAGGTTGGCAAGCAGTAGGAATTGCTCCTATCAGAAAAACTCATAGTGGCCTTGTACCTGTTAAAGGAGATGGAAATTTTGAATGGGAGGATTACCTAGAAATTATTCAAAAACCTAATCTTTTTAATCCTGAAAAAGGATATATAGCGACTGCTAATCAAAATGTAACACCTAAGGATTATGAAAGATGGGATGCGATTGGATATGACTGGGCGGACCCATACAGAGGTGACAGGGTTAATAGTGTTCTAGAAGGTAAGGATAAGCTTGATATGGAAGATATGATTAATCTTCAAGTAGACTACTTTTCTATTCCATCAAAGCAAATTATTGAGCTTTCAAAAGGACATATAAAAAATAATATTGAACATTTTGAAAAACTTTCAAAATGGAATAATTTTTTAGATAAAAAATCTGTTGAAGCAGGAATATATATTGAATGGCAAACTCAGATTTATTTTGAATTTATTAAAGAATTTGTTCCTGAGCAGGTACAAAAATATCTAAATATTCAAATTTTCAGGGTTATTGAGGGTATATCTAAGATGAGTGATGAGCAAAGGAGCATATTTCTTGATAAAACTTTTGATCTTGCTATTAATATTTTAAAAGAAAAATATGGTGAGGACTCAAGTGGTTGGGTTTATGGACAGAGCAAGTATAAACATGTAAAGATATATCACCCTCTCGAAAAAATTGTTAATGACTCTATTAAGGATATAATTGCATTAGAAACTTACCCTAGAGGTGGAGATGGATTTACACCTGGGTCTACATCTAGTGAATTAAATCAAAGATCAGGTGGGAGTTTTAGAGTAGTTATTGACACAAAAGACTGGGATAATAGTTACGCAACTAACTCACCTGGACAATCAGGGAATCCTAAAAGTGAATTTTATAAGAATCTTTATGAAGATTGGGCTAATGATAAGTTTTTCCCTCTCCTTTATTCAAAAAATAAAATATTGATGAATCTTAGTGATAGAAAAGTCTACAGACCCTCAGATCAATCAGAGTAAATTTTAATTGTTACTTTTCCATTTATATCTACAGATGCTCTATACATTCCTGCAGTATTAAACTTCATCGATATGTTACCTTGATTATCAAGACCTATTACACCTCCATCACCACCTGTTTCCATAACTTTATCTAATGATTTAATTGATGCTTCCTCAATACTTTTATTATCATAAATAATCTGTGCGGCTATATCGTATGCCACAACATTTCTTATAAAATGCTCACCCCATCCTGTAGTAGAGATACCACAACAATCATTATTGGCATATGTTCCTGCACCTATTATTGGGACATCCCCTATCCTTCCCCATTTTTTGTTTGTTGTTCCACCAGTTGAAGTGCCAGATGCTATATTTCCCATTTTATCAATTGCAACACAACCAACCGTTCCATATTTTGAATCATTCATAAGACTATCTTCAAATGAAATAATCTCATCTTTTTTTGCTTTTCTAACTGATTTTAAGCGTCTTTCAGTTATAAAGTATGAGTTAGGTACAGTATCCAATCCCATTTTGATTGCAAATTCATCCGCTCCATCAGAAGAAAGAAGAACATGTGGTGAATCTTCCATTACAGATATTGCAGCAATGATTGGATTTTTGATATATTTTGAACCAGCTATTGCTCCAGCATTAAGATTTTCTCCCTCCATAAAAGAAGCATCTAAACTAGCTGTTTCTTCATTAGTTAAAGCAGCTCCTATTCCTGCGTTGAATAATGGAGAATCCTCCATTATTTTTATTGTTTCTTTAACAGCTGATTGGCTTGATCCTCCAGATTTTAATATATCATATCCAGTCATAACTGCCTCCTCTAATTTACCTAAATAGGCAGCCTCTAGTTCAGGTGTCATATTTTCCTTAAGTATAGTTCCTGCTCCACCATGGATAACAATAGCAATATTATTTTCTGATTCAATTGATTGACAAGAACAGATCAACAGTAGTATAAATGAAATTATAAATTTTTTCATCTTAATGAATTTATTTAAAATATACTTATATTATATTAAAACTAGTCACTAATGAAATATTTAATTCTTTATTTATCGATTTTTTATACAATTTCTATCAATTCTCAAATTAATAATATAGCTGAAAGACTTGGTTATGACAAAGATGCAAAATTGCTTATTATTCATGCTGATGATATTGGTATTGCACATTCAATTAATATTGCATCATTTGATGCCTATAAAAACAATGACATTAACTCTGGGGCTGCAATGATTCCATCTCCATGGATAAAAGAGGTAGCAGAATTTCACAAAAAAAACCCAGAATATGATCTTGGATTACATTTAACTTTAACTGCAGAATGGAAAAATTATAAGTGGAGGGGTGTTTCATCATCTAATGAAATTCCTTCTTTGTTAAATGAATACAATGAGTTTTATGATAACACCAGTGATGTCAATCTCAATGCCAATCCTGAAGAAGTAAGAAAAGAACTGCAAGCTCAAATTGATTACGCAAGGTCTCTAGGAATAAATCCATCACATATTGATTCCCATATGGGAGCATTAGCAGTAAATAAAGATTTATGGAGAGTTTACATAGAAGTTGGTCACAAAAATAAATTAGTATCAATGGCTACAAAATCTAGGGTCTTTAACTTGTTTGATGAGAACTTCCCTGTTCCTGACTACATTGTACCTGTAAATGATATATATATGCTCTATCCTGAAGCTGACAGAACATCTATAGAAAATGCAGCGGGTGAAGATGTTGCTAACACTTTAATAGTAAATGATATTTATAAGTATGAAGATTGGTTTAATTTATATTCTTCAAAAATTAAATCTTTAGTCCCGGGTCTAAATGTTTTTTTACTTCACCTGGGGTATGATAATGAAGAGCTTAGGGCAGTGACTGTTGATCATCCAGAATACGGTTCTCTATGGAGGCAATTAGACTTTGATGTTTTTAATTCAGATGGAATAAAAAAAGTATTAAAGGATAATGATATAAAACTTGTTACCTGGGGTGAAATAAGAGATATTATTTATGATTAAAAGACAAAATTCTGATCAATTATTAAAGAACTTTTTGGAAACGTAAAATAATATCTTTTGAATATTTGAATATAAGTTTATTTAGATTTATGCCTTAATGAAAATTAACTTCAGTAAATACAATGGTGCAGGAAATGATTTTATCTTAATTGATGATAGAAAAAATCAAATTAATGATAATAAGTCATTAATAAGAGACCTATGCAATAGACATTTTGGAATTGGAGCTGATGGTATAATTATTCTTAAAGAGTCTAAAAATTCTGATTTTGAAATTCTTAATTATTCTTCTAATGGAAATCTAGGTTCACTATGTGGGAATGGTTCTAGATGTGCTGTATTATTTGCTTATCATAAAAATATTATTAATAGAAATACAATATTTCATGCTTATGATGGTATTCATAAAGCCGAAATATTAGAAAACGGACTTATTAAAATGGAAATGAAAGTAAACTCAGCTATAGTAAGTAATTCATATGGAACATGGCTAGATACGGGATCTCCTCATCTTGTAATTGAAAAAAACGATACTGATAAATTAGATGTGAATTATGAAGGAAGGTTGGTTAGATATAATGATTTTTATAAAGAAGAAGGCGTAAACGTAAACTTTATTGAAAAGATTTCTGATGATCAGTTTAAAATTAGAACATATGAAAGAGGAGTAGAAAATGAGACACTTGCATGTGGAACTGGTTCAACTGCATCTGCAATATGTATGAATTTCTTAGGTAGAACAAATAGTAGCAATATTACAATGAAATGTAAAGGTGGTGATCTAAATGTGCAGTTTAATTCATCTGAAAAAGGCTATAATAAAATTAGCATAACTGGACCTGCTAAGCTTGTCTTTAAAGGAACTACTGAAGTTAAAGTATAAACTTACAAAGAACAACTCCAATTAGAATTCCTTCTAGCCAAGTAAGAATAAGGACCTGATATTTACTAAGGTTAAATTCTTTAGAAATTTTCCATATCATCTTATCATGCCACTTGAAGAAATTATTCATACTTAAAATTAAATATTTTTTGAATGCCAGTATGCTAATAATAAAAATAGACCTT
>CACORF010000020.1 GCA_902629505.1 uncultured Bacteroidota bacterium | reverse complement strand
AGGACTTGCTTCAACGGAACTTGAAGTCGCTAAAAAGAGCTTAAATTATGCTCTTAATCCTGATGACTTCTTCGGTTTAATTCCACGTATGCTTGTTAAAGAGGGAGATAAAGTTTCTCTCGGTCAACCAATTTTTCACGATAAAAATGATGAATCTATAAAAATAGTTTCACCGGTTAGTGGAAAAATTCTTGAGATAGTGAGAGGTGCTAAAAGAAAAATCTTAAATATTATAATTAACAGAGAAGGTGATAGCATTGTCAATTTTAAAATACCAAACCTTTCAAGTATTAGTAAGGATAAGATTCTGCAACTTCTTGTTGATTCAGGATCTCTTGCCTTTATAAGACAGAGACCATACAACATAATTGCTAGACCAAATAGACCTCCAAAATCTATTTTTGTTTCGATTCACTCTACTGCACCATATGCTGCTGATTATGATTTTATTTTGAAAAAAAGAATGGATGAATTTCAAAATGGTGTTAATGTCATGAGTAAACTGATTGGTAAACCAATTAATCTTTCAATTTCACATAATTGTGATAGTGATTTTTCCATTTTAAATAATGTAGATATATTTAAAATTAAAGGAGCTCATCCTTCTGGAAATGAAAGCTTTCAGATTAATCGAATTGATCCATTAAACTCTGGCGAAATAATCTGGGTAATTAAACCAGAGGATCTTGCAAATATTGGATCTTTTTTTATGACAGGAATTTTTAATCCTAAAAGAACTGTAGCTGTGTCTGGAGACTCTTTAAAATCACCAAAGTATTACGATACTATTATAGGGTCATCTATTTCTTCTTTAATTGATTCAAAAGAACTATCTAGTGTAGAAGATTATAGATTTATAAATGGGGACCCTCTCTCTGGATCTAAAGTTGAATATTCAGATTTTTTAGGATTTTACAATAACACTTTAAGTGTCATCAAGGAAGGCAATCAGTTCAGAATGTTAGGATGGCTTCCTTTTATGTATAATTCAATTCCTAGTTTCTCAAAAACTTCATTATCATGGTTGCTAGGGGGTGAAAAAAAAGTCAATACAAATCTTAATGGAGAGGAAAGAGCAATAGTTGTAACTGGAGAAATGGAAAAATATTTTCCGATGGATATATTTCCCATGCAATTAATTAAAGCATGTATGAGAGGAGATATTGAAAAAATGGAATCCTTGGGCATCTATGAAGTTATCCCAGAAGATTTTGGTTTAGTTGATTTTTCTTGTACTTCAAAAATTGAAGCTCAAGAAATAGTTAAAAGCGGAATTGAAGTAATGTTAAAAGAAGTAGGCTAATGGATTTTATAAGAAAACAAGTTGATGTACTTAAAAAACCTTTCACAAAGGGAGGTAAATTAGAGAAATTGTATCCTGCATTTAATGCATTTGAGACTATGCTCTTTGTTCCTGATCACATTACCTCAAAAGGTTCTCATATTCGTGATGGTGTTGATTTAAAAAGAACAATGATAACAGTAATAATAGCTCTTGTTCCTGCACTTTTTTATGGTATGTATAATACAGGATACCAGTATTATATTCAAACTAATTTTGAATTTACTTTTTTTGATGCTGTTCTTCACGGTGCCTACAAAATTTTCCCAATGATCGCTGTTTCCTATGCTGTTGGTTTAGCAATTGAATTTGCATTTGCAGTTTACAGAAACCATCCGGTTAATGAAGGGTATTTAGTTACAGGACTTCTTATACCGATGATAATGCCGATTGACATGCCTCTTTGGATGCTTGCAATATCGGTTATTTTTGCAGTATTAATTGCCAAAGAAGCATTTGGTGGAACAGGAATGAATATTTTAAATCCTGCTCTGACTGCAAGAGCTTTTGCATTTTTTGCCTATCCCACATTCATGTCAGGTGACAAAGTTTGGGTTTCTGAGGCAACTAATGTAGATGGGATTTCTGGTGAAACTATCTTAGGAACATTAGCTGCTAATGGAGAAGTTGCATATTCATCCGCTAGTATGTTTATGGGTTCAATTCCGGGATCTATTGCAGAGACCTCTGTTTTCTTTGTTTTGATTGGAGCTTTGCTTTTAATCATTACTGGAGTTGGTAGTTGGAGAATTATGTTAAGTGGAGTAATTGGAGCTTCTGTAGTTGGAATTTTATTTAATCTTTGGGGGGCAAATTCCCTCATGAGTTTTGAGTGGTATAATCACCTTTTAGTAGGAGGTTTTGCTTTTGGTATTGTTTTTATGGCTACCGATCCCGTTTCCGCAGCTCAAACAACAAAAGGAAAATGGATATATGGATTTCTAGTTGGGGTATTCTGTATACTTATTAGGGTATTCAATCCTGCCTATCCAGAAGGAGTAATGCTAGCAATCCTATTAATGAATGTTTTTGCACCATTGATAGATCACTACGTAATAGAATCCAATGTAAGCATGAGAAGAAAAAGATGGCAAGGTGTTAAATTAGAAACAACGTAATGAATAGAGAGTCAAATAAACATACATATATTTTTGCTGCTATTATGGTTGTTTCTGTAGCTTCAGTATTGTCGTTTACATCTGAGTCATTAAAAGATCTTCAGAATTCAAATATAAAAAAAGAGAAGATGCAAAATATTCTCTCTTCTGTTGGAATTAATGTTAGTAGAGATGAATCAGAATCACTATATGGTGATTATGTAAAAGAAGAGCTTTCATTAAAGTCTGATGGATCAGTTGATGATCAAGTAAATGCGTTTAATATTAATCTTGCACTTGAAGTAAAAAAAGATAAAGATATTCAAAGATTTCCCTTGTACATAGCTAATGTAGAAAACCAAAAATTTTATGTAATACCATTAAGAGGAGCAGGTCTATGGGCTGAAATATGGGGTTACATTGCTCTTAAGGACGATATTAATACAATAAAAGGAGTCTCCTTTGATCATAAGTCAGAAACTGCTGGACTTGGGGCAGAAATAACTGAGGATTGGTTTATCGACAGTTTTAATGATGAAAAAATTAAAGATTCAGAAGGAAATTTTGTTGGAGTATATCTTACGAAAACAAATAATGACCCTGGCAACTCAGACAAAATGGATAATGAAATTGATGCAATATCAGGAGCAACAATTACTGGTGATGGTGTATCTGACATGATTATCGAAAGAATAGAAAATTACTTACCATATTTTAACAGTTTAAATAATGAGTAAAGAAAAAGAACCTTTATTTTCAAAAAAGAATAGAGCACTACTTACTGATCCTCTTGACGATGATAACCCTATTACAGTTCAGGTTCTTGGTATATGCTCAGCACTAGCAATTACTGTTAAGCTTGAACCTGCTGTTGTTATGACACTTTCAGTAATTTTTGTTATGGCAGCAGGAAATGTAATTGTCTCTATTTTAAGAAATGTTATACCAACAAGAATTAGAATTATTGTGCAGCTTCTAGTTGTAGCAACATTAGTTGCACTTGTTGATCAATTTTTAAAAGCATATGCTTATGATGTTAGTAAACAGTTAGCAATTTTTATTGGTCTAATAATCACTAACTGTATAATTATGGGGAGATTTGAGGCTTTTGCACTTGGTAACGGAGTTTGGAAATCTTTTCTAGATGGAGTTGGAAATGCTGCTGGATATGGATGGATTTTAATTGTAGTTGCTTTTGTAAGAGAACTATTTGGTTCAGGGGAGTTATGGGGAGTTCCTGTTATACCACAGTTTGTATATGAACTAGGTTATGAAGATAATGGGCTTATGCTTCTTTCTCCTATGGCATTAATTGTTGTTGGTATATATATATGGATTCAGAGATATTATAACAGAAAACTAATAGAGAACGATTAAATGGAAGATCTTGTTAATTTATTTGTAAAGAGCATATTCATTGAGAATATGGTATTCGCATATTTCCTTGGTATGTGTTCATATCTAGCAGTTTCAAAAACAGTTAAAACAGCTGATGGATTGGGTAAAGCTGTAATATTTGTTTTGACAATCTCTGTCCCAATTAATTATTTAATTGATCAATATTTGTTAGCTCCAGGAGCCCTTACATGGATAGGACCTCAATTTCAAGATGTAAATTTATCCTTTTTAACATTTATAATGTTTATAGCCGTTATTGCATCAATGGTCCAATTAGTTGAGATGATTGTCGAAAAAGTATCTCCTACTCTTTATGGAAGTTTAGGAATATTTCTACCACTTATCGCTGTTAATTGTGCAATACTTGGTGGCTCACTCTTCATGCAACAAAAAGACTTTGTAAATACTTTTGAGTCTGCTGTTTATGGTTTTGGTTCTGGAATTGGCTGGTATTTGGCAATAGTTGCAATAGCTGCAATTAGGGAAAAAATTACGTATTCTAATATTCCAGATCCATTAAGAGGTCTTGGAATAACTTTTATAATTACTGGTCTAATGGCTCTTGGTTTTATGAGTTTTATGGGTATTAAAATTTAAAATAATGGATATAAATGTAATAATTGCAAGTACAGTTGGTCTTTTTGTAATAACTCTTCTTTTAGTTACCATGCTTCTAGTTGCAAAAGAGAAACTGTTACCATCTGGTCCTGTAAAACTCGTAATAAATGGTGAAAAAGATGTTGAAGTTAGCTCTGGTGACACATTATTAACTACTCTTGGGAATAATAAAATATTTCTTCCATCTGCATGTGGTGGTGGTGGAACATGTGTTCAATGTAGATGCCAAGTATTAGAAGGTGGTGGTGAAATATTACCAACCGAAGAACCTCATTTCACTAGAAAAGAAATATCTGAAGGCTGGAGACTCGGATGTCAAGTAAAAGTAAAACAGGATATGAAAATAGAAGTTCCTGAAGAAGTCTTTGGTATAAAAAAATGGCAAGCTAAGGTTAAAAGTAATTATAATGTTGCCTCGTTTATTAAAGAGTTTGTTATAGAAATTCCTGAGGAAATGGATTATAAAGCTGGGGGGTATATTCAAATAGAAATCCCAGAGTGTGATATTAATTATGAGGATATAGATATAACATCTCATCCAAAAGAACATCCGGATGATCCTCAAAAATTCAAACTTGAATGGGATAATTTTAACCTATGGCCTTTGAATATGAAAAATAATGAAACTGTTGAACGAGCTTATTCAATGGCATCTTATCCAGCTGAGGGAAGGGAAATAATGTTAAACGTTAGAATTGCAACACCACCATGGGATGGTAAAAAAAATGATTGGATGTCTGTAAATCCTGGTATTGCTTCTTCTTATATTTTTTCAAAAAAACCTGGAGATACAGTTACAATTTCTGGACCATATGGAGAATTCTTTATTAATGACTCAGATGCTGAAATGCTTTATGTTGGTGGAGGCGCCGGAATGGCTCCAATGAGATCTCATCTATATGAACTATTTAGAACTATCAAGACAGGTAGAAAAGTTACTTTCTGGTATGGTGGTAGATCTAAAAGAGAACTTTTCTACGTCGATCATTTTAGGGCTTTAGAAAAAGATTATCCAAATTTTAAATTCTATATCGCTTTATCAGAACCTCTAGAGGAGGATAATTGGAAAGTTAAAGATTCACTCGAAGGAGATGGTGATGGTTTTGTCGGATTTATACATCAAGTAGTAATCGATAACTATCTGTCTAAACATGATTCACCTGAGGATATAGAGGTTTATTTCTGTGGGCCTCCTTTAATGAATCAAGCTGTTGAAAAAATGGCTGAAGATTTTGGTGTCCCACCTGAGAATGTCAGGTTTGATGACTTTGGTGGTTGATGAATATTTTATTTAAAATAATTTCTATTCTATCATTATTACTTGTTAGTTGTAATATTGAATCATCAAATTACATAAGGATTCAAGGTGATGCACTTGGAACTACTTATAATGTAATAGTTCAATCTAAGTCTAATTCCAATCAGATTAAACAAAGTATTGATTCGATTTTTGAGGTTGTAAATAACTCAATGTCAACATATAGATCTAATTCAATAATATCTAAAGTTAATCAATCTCAAAATCCAGTTAAAGTTGACAGCCATTTTATTGAAGTTTTTAATAAATCAAAAGAGATATGGAAACTCTCAAGTGGATATTTTGATCCTACAGCTGGTTCTATTGTCAATTTATATGGAATGGGCCCAGATAGTAATATACAGACAATTAATAAATATAAAATTGACAGTGTTATGCAATATGTAGGTTTAGATAAAGTATACCTAAACCAAAAAAATAATATAGTCAAAGCTAAAAGAGACGTTTATATTGATTTTAATGCAATTGCTAAAGGTTATTCTGTAGATTTAATTAAAGAATTATTATTGAGTATAAAATCAGAGAATTTTCTAATTGAGGTTGGGGGAGAATTAACAACTATGGGTTTAAATGAAAAAAACAAAAAATGGAAAGTTGCAATCCAAAATCCTATTGATTTGAGTAGTTTTTATTCAGAAATAACACTTGATGAAATGTCATTAGCAACTTCTGGCAACTATAGGAAATTTAGGGTTGATTCAGAAACTGGTCTTAGATATGCTCACATTGTTAACCCAATTAATGGTGAGTCAATGTCAAATAATATTTTAAGTGCATCAGTAATCACCAGATCTTGTATTGAAGCTGACGCATGGGCAACCAGTTTAATGTTAATGGACACAACAAAAGCCATAGAATTAATAAATAATATTGCAGATACAGAAGTTCTAATATTGACTGCAATGAATGATCAGATTATACCCGTCAAATCTGATGGCTGGGATTTAATTACTAGGTAACTTTTTTGCAATTGGTATTAAATCATCTTTCATTAAACCATATTTTATAATTAAATCTTTTGAAATTTTTTTTGAATAGTTAATCATTTGAACTTTAAATCCTGACTGCTCAACTCTATCTTTGAAATCCAATCC
>CACORF010000019.1 GCA_902629505.1 uncultured Bacteroidota bacterium | reverse complement strand
TCGGCTATCTTAGGATCTGTCCAAAAATTAGGTTTTGAGGCTTTTTCTTCTAGACTTTGAAGTTTTTTTTCTTTTGATTCAATGTCAAAGATACCCCCTTAACGTATCAATACGTTTTTTAATGACTTTGATATTTTCTTTTGAAAACATACCTCAAATTAATTATATGAATTCAAAAAAAAAAATTATATTTCTAAAAATATTGATTATGAAAAAAATTCTTCTTTTTTTAATTTTTACACCTATTCTTTCATTTGGTCAAATAATTGATTTTCAAGGATTTATGAATTTTTCTTATGATGATGATTCAGGTAAAATTATTCTTAAAATAGAAGATTTAGATAAAGAATTTCTATATATAAATTCTCTAAGCAGGGGGGTTGGAAATAATGACTTAGGTCTTGATAGAGGCCAACTTGGAAACTCCAGAATTGTTTACTTTACTAAAAGGGGTAATAAAATTTTATTGATTCAACCAAACCTTAAATACATTTCGAACTCACAAAACCAACTTGAAAATAAAGCAGTAGATGAAGCTTTTGCTAGATCTGTTTTATTTGGATTTGATATAATTAAACAATCAAAAAAATCTTTTCAAGTTGATCTAACACCCTTTCTGATAAATGATGTTCATGGTGTTGCAGAAAGACTTAGATCTACTAACACTGGCTCTTACTCTCTAAATAAATCTATGTCTGCAATTGATTTAGATAGAACAAAAGCTTTTTCTAAAAATATTGAGTTTGACGTATTACTTACATTTACAGGTAACCCATCTGGCAATCTAATAAGAAGTGTTACTCCAACTCCCTCAAATTTGACTGTTAATCAACATCATTCATTTGTAGAACTTCCAGATGACAATTACAAAATGAGAAAATTTGATCCCAGAAGTGGGATTAACCCATTTATTGTTTATGACTATTCAACTCCCATAGATGAAAAAATCGAGCAAAGATTTATAGTTAGGCATAGGCTTAATAAAAAATTTCCAGACAAAGAACTAAGTGAACCAGTTGAGCCAATCATATACTACATTGATAATGGAACACCAGAGCCTGTTAAGAGTGCTCTTATTGAAGGAGGAAATTGGTGGAATCAAGCTTTTGAAAAAGCTGGGTACAAAGATGCATTTAGAATTGAAGTTCTCCCTGAAAATGCTGATCCTATGGATGTTAGATACAATTTAATTCAATGGATTCATAGGTCAACAAGAGGATGGAGCTATGGAGCGAGTGTTATTGATCCCAGAACTGGAGAAATAATAAAAGGTCAGGTAAGTTTAGGAAGTCTTAGAGTCAGGCAAGACTATATGATTTTAAGTGGGCTAATTGATAATCCTCTAAGTAAAGAGAATAAAAATTTAATTAAAGAAAAAGCATTAGATAGGATTAGACAACTTTCTGCTCATGAAATTGGACATACTCTAGGATTTGCTCATAACTTTTTTTCTAGTGCAAATAATAGAGCTTCTGTAATGGACTATCCTCATCCAAAAATTGATTTAATAAATGGGTCAATCAATATTGACAATGCTTATTCAAAAGATATTGGACCATGGGATATAGTAAGTGTAAAATATGCTTATTCAGATTTTTCAAAAAATCAAGATGAAAACATAGAATTAAACAAAATAATTGAGGATGCAGAAAAAGAAGATTTATATTTTTTAAGTGACACTGATTCTAGGCCTGTAGGAAGTGCAAGCCCATATTCTCATCTATGGGACAATGGTTCTTTACCATTCCAAGAACTTGAAAAATTACTAGAGATAAGAAAAATCGCTTTAAAAAATTTAGATATAGAAAACCTAGAATTTGGAGAAGCATACGACAGGATTGAAGACATTCTAGTACCAATTTACATGTTACACAGGTATCAAATTGAAGCAACAGCTAAAGCAATAGGTGGTCTAAATTACCTGTATTATGTAAAGAATAATAACAATTATAAAGTGAAACCAGTAGATAAGGATCTCCAAATAAAATCTTTAAATTCACTGCTTAAAGTTTTATCACCAGAAAATTTAGTGTTACCTGAAAACTTAATAAACTTATTAACCCCCAGATCATTTAGAAATCCAAGGACTAGAGAAAACTTTGTCTCCAAGACAGGAGTCACTTTTGATTATATAAATGCATCAAGCTCTATAATTAATCATGCTATGAACTTTCTTTTAAACTCAGAAAGATTAAATAGATTAAACCAACAAAATATGTTTGGAAAGACTATACTTACTTTAGATGATTACTTGAAGACAATTAGTAACTCTATTTTTAAAAATAAAAAAATGAATGCATATGAAGCTTCATTAAATAATAATACATCATCTTTATTTTTAGATCATTTATTTATGGCATTTAATAACAGTAATACTGATAATTTATCTAAGCCAATTATTTTATCAAATATTAAGTATTTATTAAGTATGCTAAAGTCCAATCCAAATGTTTACAATGATTTTTTAGCAAATAAAATAGAAGAATTTATTGTTAATCCTGACAAATATATACCTGTTAGTAAAACAAAGATTCCTGACGGTTCTCCCATTGGAGATTTTTCATGTGATTACTAGTTTTTTTCTTTAAATTTGCACCTTATCCTTTTGATCTAATGTCACGTTATAACAAAACTTACAGTAATATTTTAGAGCTTATTGGTAATACACCTCTTATTAAACTAAATAAAATTTGTAATGGTTTGCCTGGCAAATATTATACAAAATATGAAGGATACAATCCTGGTCATTCTAATAAAGATCGTATTGCTTTACACATTTTAAATCAAGCAGAGAAAAAAAAGATATTAAGAAAAGGTAGTACTATTATTGAAACTACATCTGGTAATACTGGGTTTAGTCTAGCCATGGTTTCTCTTTTAAAAGGTTATAAATGTATATTAGCTGTAAGTTCTAAAGCCTCAAAGGATAAAATTAATATGATGAAATGTCTTGGTGCTGATATTTATGTTTGCCCTTCAAATGTTCCAGCAGATGATCCTAGATCTTATTATGAGGTTGCTAAAAGATTAAATGATGAAATAGAGGATTCAGTATATATTAACCAATACTTTAATGAATTAAATGTTGAAGCTCATTATGAAACTACAGGTCCTGAAATATGGAATCAAACAGATGGAGAAATAACTCACTTAATTGCTTGTAGTGGTACAGGAGGCACAATTTCTGGAATTGGTAAATACCTTAAAGAACAAAATGAAAACATAAAAATTATAGGGGTTGATGCTTATGGCTCAATATTAAAAAAATATCATGAAACTGGTGAAATTGACAAAAATGAGATTTATTCATATAGGATTGAAGGTCTTGGTAAAAACATAGTACCTTCGGCTACTGATTTCAAAATTATTGATAAGTTTGTTAAAGTAACAGATTCAGATAGTGCTCATATGTCAAGAGAAATTACTCTAAAAGAAGGTCTTTTTGTTGGATATACGTCAGGAGCTGCATTTCAAGCAGTAAATATACTTAATGATGAAAAAGAATTTAATCAAGATAGTTGTGTAGTCGTAGTCTTTCCCGATCACGGATCAAGATACCTTTCTAAAATATATTCAGATGAGTGGATGAATAATCAAGGATTTTATGATAGTAGTTTCTATCAACCAAAAAAAAATACAATTAATTATATTTAAAATTATGCAAGATTTATTTGATAAAATTTATAAAAATAAAGGTCCACTTGGAAAATGGGCTTCAATAGCTGAGGGTTATTTTGCTTTTCCAAAGTTAACGGGACCAATATCAAATCGAATGAAGTTTAACAATAAAGAAGTTATTACCTGGAGTGTAAATGATTACTTAGGTTTGGCTAATCATCCAGAAGTAAGAAAAGTAGATGCTGATGCTGCAAAAGATTATGGAAGTGCATATCCTATGGGAGCAAGACTGATGTCAGGTCATACTCAATTCCATGAAAAATTAGAATCTGAACTTGCAAAATTTACTTCCAAGGAATCGGCTTATCTTCTTAATTTTGGTTATCAAGGAATACTTTCAACCATTGATTCTCTAGTATCTAAAAATGATATTATTGTTTATGATATTGATGCTCATGCCTGTATCGTTGATGGAGTAAGACTTCATTTAGGAAAAAGGTTTACATATCAACATAATGACATGAAAAGTCTTGAGAAAAATCTTGAAAGAGCAACTAAAATGGCAGAGCAAACAGGAGGAGGAATACTAGTTATTTCTGAGGGTGTTTTTGGTATGAGAGGAGAGCAAGGTAAACTTAAGGAAATTGTCCAATTAAAAAATAAATTTAAGTTTAGACTACTTGTTGATGATGCTCATGGTTTTGGAACTCTTGGTAAAACAGGTGCAGGAACAGGTGAAGAGCAAGGTGTTCAAGATCAAATAGATGTTTATTTTGCTACTTTTGCTAAATCTATGGCCTCTACAGGTGCATTTATCTCTGGAGATAAAGAAATAATAGGTTTTCTTAGATATAATATGCGATCACAAATGTTTGCAAAATCTCTTCAAATTCAGTTAGTAATAGGTGCCTTAAAACGCCTAGAATTACTTAAAACAAAACCTGAATTGAAAGATAGGTTATGGCAAAATGTAAATATGCTTCAAACTGGATTAAAGCAGAGAGGATTTGATATTGGTTCTACACAAAGTTGTGTAACTCCTGTCTATTTAGAGGGAAGTGTTCCTGAAGCTATGGCATTAGTTAGAGACTTAAGAGAAAATTATCAAATATTTTGTTCGATTGTTGTTTATCCTGTAATTCCTAAGGGGTTAATTCTTTTAAGATTAATCCCGACTTCATCACATAATGAGGATGATATCAATGAGACACTAGACGCTTTTGCATCCATAAGGGAAAAATTGGAGAAGGGAGTTTATAAAATTGCTTCAAAAGGTGTTGGAGAAGAGGTAAATTAATCATTTAACATTACTGGCATTACCAACATTGTAATGAACTCTTTAATATTATCATTATCACTAACTGGTCTTATTATTCCTGCTCTATTTGGGTGAGACATTGACAGGGTTATCATTTCTGAGTCTAAATTATTAAGCATTTCAATTAAAAATTTAGAATTGAACCCAATTTGTATATCATCACCTGAATATTGGCACTCTAAATTTTCATCAGCTTTATTGCTAAAATCAAAGTCCTCTGCGCTTATATTTAATAAAGAACCTGCAATCTTGAGTTTGATTTGATTAGTTGTTTTGTTTGAAAATATACTGACTCTCCTAGCAGAATTTAAAAAAAGTTGCCTATCAATTGTTAATACGTTAGGATTTTCTTTTGGGATAACAGCTTCATAGTTTGGAAATTTTCCATCAATTAATCTACATGTAATTGATGATTTTCCAAAAGTAAATTTGGCATTTGAATCATTGTGTTGAATAGTTAGGTCTGAGTCTTCAGTCTGAAGAATACCTTTTAAAATTTGAAGAGGTTTCTTAGGCATAATAAATTCAGATACATTATTTGCTGTATATTCCGTAGTTTCAAACTTAACTAACTTATGTGCATCTGTTGCCACAAACTTGAGAGAATCACTGTTAAACTGAAAAAAAACTCCACTCATAACTGGCCTTAAATCATCTGTACCCGAAGCAAAAATTGTTGAATTTATGGCATTACCTAAATAAGCGCTATTTAATACAGTTTCATGAGCATCAAGTATCTCAACTTGTTTTGGAAATTCATTTCCATCAAGATATGCAAGAGAATATTTTCCATTACTTGCACTAATTTCTATTGTATTATTCTCTGTCTTTATGAATGTTAGGGGTTGTTCAGAAAAGGTCTTAAGAATATCAGTTAATAGCTTAGCGGAAACAGCTATTTTGTCATTCGAGTTTGATTCAATCTCAATTTTGCTTGTCATTGTAGACTCTAGATCAGATGAGCTTATAGTGAGAATGTTTTTGTCAATTTCAAATAAAAAGTTATCAAGAATTGGGATGGTATTTGATGAGTTTATAACTCCACCTAAAATTTGAAGTTCCTTATATAAACTTGATGATGAAACAATAAATTTCATATGTTTTTTTTCAAATATATCTAATTGAAATTATTTTTCTTACTATTAATAACAAAAGTTATCTACTAAATACAAACACTAAAAATGTACACTTACTGCATCTCTATAGTTTAATCCAAAAAGAGTACTAGCACTTCCAACAGTTTGAGGGTTACTCCTATATATACTTAGCTGTAGATAGCCAAGATTATTAAATAAGGCAATATTCTTACCATCTTCCTCCCTATCTTTTTTTTCAATATTAAAGTCTATAGCATCTGAGTAATTTTTATGAATCTTCGAAAATTTGACATTTCTTGCATTAATAGTAAAGTCTCTTGTTTTTGATACTTCTTTAAATAATTTTTCTGTAATATTTGTTACTACATTTCCATAATTATCAATGTAAATAACACTTCCTAATATTTGATTCATCTCCTTATTTATGACAGGTCTTAAATTTGTTATTTCTTTAATTGTATTAATTTCAGTTCCAACGACATTTAATGGACCTGACCTATTTATATGAGATGCAACTTTAACAAATAATTCATCAGCAGAGATATCATTATTATAATTACTGTGTAAGTTAATCTCTACAATTTGATCAGGTCTTTTATCTCTAAAAATTAAAGAAAACACACCATTATCTGCTCCAATAAAAAAACTTCCCTCATACATTATGGCAATATGTTTATTTTCTGGAGTAAGCTCTGAATCAACACTTAAAATATGGATAGTTCCTTTTGGAAAATCTCTAAATGCCCCTTCAAGAACATACCCAGCCTCAGCAAGATTAAATGGGCTTATATCATGGCTAATATCAACTATTGTAATGTTATCTATGTTGCTAATTAATTTTGCTTTTAAAGAACTTACTGAATAGTCTTTGTTTCCATAATCAGTAGTTAATGTTATGATAGCCATTTTATTGATAAACTTTACAAAATTTATGTAAATTTGAATCAAATAATCTACTATAACAAATTTTTAAATATAATCTATTGAGTGACCTTCAATTTGAGTTAACAGATGTTGATCCACAGTATTTTTTTTCTAGAGATAACCTAAACTCTTTAAAATCCAGTTTTCCAAAGATTAAACTAGTCCAGAGAGGTCAAACTATTAAAGCTCTCGGTGAGAAAAATGAATTAAAGAAATTTGATAAAAAATTTAGAAGTCTTTTAAATTATTATTCAGAGT
>CACORF010000018.1 GCA_902629505.1 uncultured Bacteroidota bacterium | reverse complement strand
TCTGGAAGTATTTCTTCATAATCTCTAACTATTGATTCCCATTTGATTACAACTTGATTAATAAATGAACTTGGTATATCAACTCCATGGTCTTCAGTTGAAACAACTGATAGGGAGTCCCTGTAAGCTGCAATTCCTGAAGCACTAACAAAAGACTTAATTTTAACATTTCTTTTTTTTATTTGACTTAATATAAATGAGGTGGATTCTATTCTGCTTTCTAAAATTTTCGATTTGTTTTTATTTGTCCAATAACAAAAAACATTGTAACCTGATAGATTAATTACTGAATCAACACCATTAAAGCAATTATGATCAATTATCTTTTGACTTGGATCCCAGTAATAATATTTTATACCATTTTTATTAGAGGAAAGGTTTTTATTTCTTGTTAGAATATTTACCTGGTAGTTTTTAGATATGGCAAGTTGAGTTATATTTTGACCTAAAGTTCCTGAACCTCCTGTTATTAGTAGCTTCATATTATTTTTTTATTTATCTTTCGCATTATATGGAAATCAAAAGATCTAATAGCACAAAAATAAATGATGTTGACTTCAATTCTATCAAATTTGGAGAAATTTTTACTGACCACATGTTTGAGTGTAATTTTAAAAATGGTCAATGGGAGTCTCCAATAATAAAACCATATGAATCTCTAATTCTCGACCCATCAACTCATGTTTTTCATTATGGACAAGCAATTTTTGAGGGTATGAAAGGATATAAAGATAAAGCTAATCAACTTTGGCTTTTTAGACCGGAGGAAAACTATAACAGGCTAGAGAAATCATGTATTAGAATGAATATTCCGGTACTACCAAAAAAATATTTTTTTGATGGGTTAAACAATATAATGAAGATTGAAAAAAATTGGGTATCTAATGAGCAAGGTTCATCACTTTACATTAGACCTTTCGTTTTTTCTTCATCCGAGATGCTAGCTGCTAGCCCATCACTCAATTATAAATTTCTAATAATTTGCTCCCCTGGTGCTGCATATTATTCTAAATCATTAAGTGTTTACATTGAGGATAAGTATAGTAGAGCTGCACCTGGTGGTGCTGGATATGCTAAAGCCGCAGGAAACTATGGAGCAGCATTTTACCCTACATCCTTAGCTATGGCTAAAGGATTTGATCAAGTCGTATGGACAGATGCAGCTGACCATCAAAAAATTGAAGAAGTAGGTACGATGAGTATTGCATTTAGAATTAGAGATAAGATTGTTACTCCACTAACTAGTGATACCATATTGGATGGTGTCTCAAGAAAGACAGTGATTGAAGTTGCTAAGGACTTGGGTATTAGTGTTGAAGAGAGAGATATAACTGTAACAGAGCTAATTAAAGAATATCAAGAAGGCAACCTAAAAGAAATATTTGGCTGTGGAACTGCTGCAGTCATTGCTAAAATTTCATCATTTGGATATAAAGAATATAAATTTGTACTTGAGGATGTAGTAGATAGTTATGCAGATAAGATCAAAGAAACTATTGTCAATATTCAACAAAACTTAGCTAAAGACCCACACGGTTGGAGGTATAAGGTAGAAGACTAGTCTAGCTATCTAATATATCTTTAATATTAGGTTTAAAATAATTAGGACCTTTTAAAATTTTTCCATCTTCTCTGATAACAGGTGTCCCATCAACACTAAGCTTACTCATGTTGCTTTTCTGAATTTCATCAAATACCTCAACAATTTTATGTTGAAGACCATGAGCTAAAATTGTGCCACATAGAATATATAATTTATCCCCAAGAGCATCTGCTATTTCAACCAAGTCTTTTCGCTTAGCTGCCTCCAAATATTCATTATTTTCTTCTTGCATAAGTCTATATCTCAGTTCAATAATTGAATCATCTAGATCAGCTTTCTGTTCTTCAGAATATTCTATATTAAAGGCTTTGTTAAATTCCTTAACAGCATCAATGGCATTAGTTATCATAATTATTAAATTTACATTAGAAAAGTTTAACAAAATTAGTTAATGTTTACTAAAGGACAGCTTATTTTTGCTATAATATTCGTAATTCTATTTTCAATAATTATAGGCTATTCATATATCAAAGATTCCAATATAAATAAAGTATATTATAAGAATTCGTATGTGATCCTGATAATATTTATTGTTTTTATATCAATCATTGCTGCCTATAGTAATCTATTTAGATAATGAGAGAATTACTGTTGGTTTTTATTGGAGGTGGATTAGGATCTGCATTAAGATTTCTGTTTAATAAACTTATTCCTAATGGATCTTTTCCATATTCAACATTAACTGTTAACATGATTGGAAGTTTTTTTATTGGTCTAATAATAGGGTATCTAATAAGTAATAACATGTTAAAGTCAGATTATTATTACTTTTTAATAGTTGGTATTTGTGGAGGGCTTACTACTTTCTCAGCATTTTCTCTTGAAAACCTAAATTTACTTAGGTCTAATGATATACTTAATTCAATTTTATATATTTTAATCAGTGTATTTTTTTGTATAGTTTTAGCCTATGCTGGTTTTACATTGATAAACAAAATTCTAAATTAAAATGAAAAAAATTATCACTTTATTAATTTGCTTATTATTCTTAAATCACAATAATGCTCAAGAAAAAAAATTTTCTGATGGTCCTTTTGATCAACTTATAATTAGAGGAGCAACACTTATAAATGGAAATGGAAGTCCTCCATTAGGACCAGTTGATATTGTGATTGAAGAAAATATTATTAAGTCAATTAGAAATGTTGGATATCCTGGTGTTGATATTATTGAAAATAGAAGACCAAAATTAATTAAAGACGGAAGGGAAATTGATGCAGAAGGAATGTATGTCCTTCCAGGTTTTATAGATATGCATGGACACATTGGTGGTGAATCTCAGGGGGCTGATCCTGATTATGTTTTTAAATTATGGTTGGGTCATGGTGTAACAACAGTAAGAGAACCTGGTGGACGAGGTATTGATTTTAGCTTGGATTTAAAAAATAAAAGTAATAACAATGAGATAATTGCACCTAGATTGATTATCTATTCTAGTTTTGGATCTGGATATGATAAAGAAATAAGCACTCCTGAAATTGCGAGAGAGTGGGTAAGGTATAATGCTAAAAAAGGAGCTGACGGAATAAAGTTTTTCGGTGCTGAACCAAATATAATGAAGGCAGCATTGGAAGAAAACAACAAATTAGGACTTGGATCTGCAATGCATCATGCTCAACTATATGTTGTAAGATGGAATGTTTTAAATTCTGCAAGAGCTGGTTTGACATCTATGGAACATTGGTATGGTTTACCTGAAGCACTTTTTGATGATAAAACTGTTCAAAACTATCCATCTTATTATAATTATTCTAATGAACAGCATAGATTTGAAGAAGCAGGTAAATTGTGGGAACAGTCAGCAGAACCATTTTCAAATCATTGGAATAGTGTAATGAATGAACTAATAGAACTTGACTTCACATTGGACCCAACTTTTAATATATATGAAGCAAGTAGAGATTTACAAAGAGCGAGAAGAGCAGAATGGCATGAAGAGTTCACTCTTCCTAGTTTGTGGGAATTTTATCAACCTAGCAGGATTTCTCATGGATCATATTGGCATTTTTGGGGAACTGAACAAGAAGTAGCGTGGAAGAAAAACTATAATTTATGGATGACTTTTGTAAATGAATATAAAAATAGAGGTGGTAGAGTAACTACAGGATCAGACTCTGGATTTATTTTTCAATTATATGGTTTTGCATACATAAGAGAACTTGAGTTACTTAGAGAAGCTGGGTTCAATCCTATCGAGGTTATTATGGCTGCAACTCTCAATGGAGCTGAAGCATTAGGTATGGATGATCAAATTGGATCCATTGAAATCGGTAAAAAAGCTGATCTATTAATCGTTGAAGAGAACCCACTTGAAAATCTGAAGGTTTTATATGGTACTGGAGCAATAAAACTTAATGAAAAAAATGAAGCAGTTAGAGTTGGAGGAGTAAAATTTACCATAAAAGATGGAGTTGTATTTGACTCTAAACTTTTATTGGAAGATGTGAAGGAAATGGTTAGAAAAAGTAAGAATGATTTAAAATATGAAATATATCAACCAGGTGATGAAAAAAAATATTTGAAATCAAGTAGTAAACCGAAAGACTAAATTGATCTATTTAAAAAGTCTAACATTCTCTTGTTAAAAATATCAGGCTTATCAACATTTACTACATGTCCACAATTTTGGATTATAAATAACTCTGATTTTCTATGGACCTTAACTAGATTTTTTACGGAGGGTAAAAACATGTAATCTTGATCACCCATAATGTAGAAAGTTGGAATTTTAATTTCGATTTGTCTAAAAAATTTAAGTAGTGGTACTAATTCAGTAGTAAGCTGAAACCACTTCTTAAATTCTTTTTGATATAATTTTTTTGCTTCATTTACAAATAAAGATCTAGATTCTTTATGGTTTTTATTTGGCATAATTATAAATGCAAGTAACCTGTAAATCCACATATATGGTAGTACTGACTTAGTTGAATTTCCAAGAAACATCAATATCTTAGATCTAAGGTTCAGCTTCATTATTGCACCTCCCATAGTTAAAGTCTTTACTCTTTCTGGGTATTTTTCAGCAAAGTTTCTAATTAAGATTGTACCTAACGAGATTCCTACAAAATGAGTTTTTTCAATTTTTTCTGCATTAATTACGTCAAGAATATCATTAGTAATTGAATTAAAAGTGTATTTTTTTTTGAATGGATTAATTGAAATTGACTTGGATTTTCCATGACCTCTTAAATCCAGTAACAAAAGATTGTATTTTTTTGAAAAATATTTTATCTGCTTGTACCAAATTGTTGAACTTCCACCTGCTCCATGAACAAATGTTATCCATTCTGCATTTTTATTTTTTGATAAGAATTTTGTATAATGAATCATTAAATATTTTTTAAATGTTCTTCCATCTCCTTTTGAATTTTTTTTGCCTCGTTTTGAGCCATTTGTGCAAAGTCTGAATTATTAGAAGCATAAATTATTGATCTAGATGAATTTACGATTAATTTCAAATCTTTATCTAACCCATATTTGCAAATTTCTCCAAGATTTCCACCTTGAGCACCAATTCCAGGGACAAGTAGATATGAATTTGGAACAATAGTTCTAATCTTACCAATTTCTTCTGTATTTTTTGCACCTACAACATACATTATTTTATCACTATTTTTCCATTTTCTTGAAGTTCTAATTACTGTCTCGAATAATTTACTAGAATTTTCCATCATCAACTCTTGAAAGTCCTCAGAGCCTTTATTTGACGTTAAAGCTAATAAAAACACATACTTATCTTCAAATGACAAAAAAGGTTCAACTGAGTCAGAGCCCATATAAGGTGAAACAGTTATAGAGTCAAAATCTAAATCCTTTAAAAAAGCATTTGCATACATTTTTGATGTATTCCCAATATCTCCTCTTTTTGCATCTGCAATTGTTAAAATTTCAGGAAAACTATTCTTTAAATATCTAGAAACTTTTTCAAGAGATTTATATCCTTTAACTCCATGAGCTTCAAAAAAAGCAATGTTAGGTTTATATGCAATAGCATATTCATTTGTTGAATCTATAATCTGTTTTGTAAATTCAAAAATTGGATCATCATTGTTAAGCAATGATTTCGGTATTTTATTAATATCTACATCTAGGCCTACACATAGAAAAGACTTTTTTTTAATTATTTGACTCTGAATTTTATTTTTTAACATTATACTTCTCCTGCTTCTTTTAATCTTTCAGTATTTATAAAGAGTTGTATTTCATCAATTAATTTTGAAACATCTCCATCTAAAATTTTTGGAAGATCATAGAGTGTTAGCCCTATTCTATGATCAGTAACTCTCCCCTGAGGATAATTATATGTTCTAATTTTAGCTGATCGGTCACCTGATTTAACAAGTTCATTTCTTTTTTGAGAGTCAGATTCCATTCTTTTATTTAATTCTATCTCATATAGTCTAGATCTAAGAACTTTCATCGCTTTTTCTTTATTCTTATGTTGAGATTTTTGATCTTGACATTGGGCTACTACACCTGTTGGCTCATGAGTTAATCTTACAGCTGAATAAGTTGTATTAACAGATTGACCTCCTGGACCTGATGAACAAAAATAATCAACTCTAACTTCGCTCATATTTATCTCTACATCAAATTCTTCAGCTTCCGGAAGAACCATAACCGTTGCAGCTGAGGTATGAACTCTTCCTTGAGTCTCTGTTTGAGGAACTCTTTGAACCCTATGTACTCCAGATTCATATTTTAAAACACCATAGACATCTTCTCCAGCGATTTCAAAAATAACCTCCTTAAAACCTCCTGCTGTTCCTTCGCTCGTATCAACAACACTAATTTTCCATTTTTGATCTTGAGCAAATTTTGAATACATCCTGTATAAGTCACCTGCAAAAATACTAGCTTCATCACCACCCGTTCCTGCTCTTATTTCAACAACAACATTTTTAGAATCGTCAGGATCTTTAGGTATGAGCATAATCTTAATTTCATCTTCAAGTTTATTAATTGATTCCTTTGAAATTTCAAGCTGCTCCTTTGCCATGTCAATCATATCTTTGTCATTAGAGGAACTAAGATATTCTTCTGCCTCTTTTTTCTGATCAATTGCATCTTTATAAAGCCTACCTTTATCAACCAATTTACCTAGTTCCTTAAGTTCTTTATTTAACTCAATATATTTTTTTTGATCAGCGATAATCTCTGGATTACCAATCATTTGATATATTTCATCATATCTTTTTTCAACGATATCTATTTTCTCTAAAAGCATTGTATATTCTTAATACTCAAAATTACCTAATTCTGATTGAATAGATAACTTCTTTTTATCTGATTTCACTACTTCACCTATAATCTTTGCATCAATTCCAACAGACTTTGATATTTCAATTATATCTGAGGCATAATTTGGTTGTGTATATATTTCCATCCTATGACCCATATTAAAAACTTTGTACATCTCTTTTGGATCTGTATTGGACTCATTCATAATAAGCTTAAATACCGGAGGGGTTTCAAATAAATTATTTTTCATAATATGAAGATCATCAATAAAATGAAGAATTTTTGTCTGACCACCTCCTGTACAGTGAATTATACCACTAATCTTATCTCTTCCAACTTTATCAAAGATTTTTTTTAAAAGTGGAGCGTAGGATCTAGTTGGAGATAAAAGCATTTTACCAATATCATAATTTTCAATTTTATCGGTTAATTTTTTTGATCCACAATAAGCTAAGTTATCTGGTATTTCATGATCATATGATTCAGGATAGAGAGTTTTAATATAATCAGATAAAACATCATGCCTAGCTGATGTAAGGCCATTACTTCCGATTCCTGAGTTATAGTCTATATCGTATAAGGAATTTCCTGAAGAAGATAGACCTATAATAACATCTCCTACTTTAATTTTTGAATTATCAATTATATCATCTTTTTTTATTCTAACAGTTAAACAAGAGTCAACAATAATTGTCCTTACAAGATCTCCAACATCTGCTGTTTCTCCTCCTCCACTAAAAATATTTATACCATGACTTCTGTAAAAGGATAGAATCTCATTAGTTCCAGAAATAATTTTGGAAATAACCTCACCTGGAATTTTATTTTTATTTCTTCCAATTGTTGATGAAAGCACAATGTTATCAATAGCTCCTACACAAGCAACATCATCTAAATTCATAACAATTGAGTCTTGAGCAATACCTTTCCATACCGATATATCAGATGTCTCTTTCCAGTATACATATGCCAAAGACGACTTAGTTCCTGCACCATCTGAATGTATAATTAAAGCATGTTTATCTGAGTTAGAAATGTAA
>CACORF010000017.1 GCA_902629505.1 uncultured Bacteroidota bacterium | reverse complement strand
AATTTTTGCTATAGTTATTGTTGTTGAAATTAAAGAGAGATTCTTTTAATCTAAAAATACTGTTTTACCTCTTTTAACAGCTTCATCACAGGCCAATGCAATTTGTAAACTTTTAAACGCATCTTCCATATGAGACTTCAGATCAATATCTTCAGTAATAGATTTGAAGAAATATTCTTGCTCATAGTCACACAAATCTTGGTGTGACGGATCCTCATCATAGACAATCTTTTGGTTAGGTGATATAAAATTATGATCAGAATCTAATTTTGAGCTGTGTATTTTAAGACAATTATTTTTCGTATGATTTTCTATGTTATCGGAATCAGTGTCAAAAGTATCATCGTTTGAAACAATAGATACAGAACCTTTTGGACCTATAACATCTTTAACAAAAAAAGCTGTTTCACTTATCATTGGTCCCCATCCAGCTTCATACCATCCTACCGAACCATCTTCAAACTTTATCTGAAGTTGGCCATAATTATAATTATCATTGGGAATCTCATCTGAAAGCCTAACACCTATAGCAGATACACTAACTGGTTTTGATTGAGTAATTTGACACATAACATCCAAATAATGCACACCACAGTCAACAATGGGGCTTAAAGATGCAAGAAGATTTTTGTGTACATCCCAAGTTTCTCCTGAGCTCTGTTGATTAAGATTCATTCTCATAGCAACAGGCTTTCCTAATTTCTTAGACTCATTTATAAACTCTTTCCATATTGGATGATGTCTTAGTATGTATCCTACAACTAACTTTTTGTTTACTTCTTCAGCTTTATTTATAATCTTTCTAGAACCAATCAAATCAGAAGCAATAGGTTTCTCTAAAAAAATATGGCAGCCATTTTCAAGTGCATGTAAAGATATTTCCTCATGAGTATCAGGGTATGTTGAAATACAAACTGCATCTGGCTTAGTCTTTAATATGGCCAACTTATAATCTGAAAAAGTATTATAATTACTTTTTAAAGAGGTATTTAGAATGTCTTTGCTATTTCCTCTTGAAACTAATCCACATATTTCAAATCCTTTGTGATTATGATATGCTGTAGCATGAGATGCTCCCATATTTCCACATCCAATTACTAGAACTCTGACTCTTTTACTCATGTTTTAAATTTTCATAATTATAATTCAATCTTATGTATTAACAAAATTTTTTCATATTTTAATACTAACATGAAAAACCATGCAATTTCTCTACTATTATTAATATGTTTTTCAGGCTCAGTTTACAGTCAAAATGAAGAAAATCCATGGTTATTAGAATTTGGAATTAACTCTGTTAATACAGAGGAATCAGACCAAACAAGTTACAGGCTTCCTACACTGAGTCTATCAAGATATATTTTTAATAACTTTTCAGTAGGTATTAATTACTCAGAAAATGATGTAAACCTTTCAAATGAAAATTTATATTACTATTCTTTAGATGGGATTATCAAATATAACATCCCTGGTGAATCAAAGTTTTTGGGTGTGGATACAAATCCTTATTTATATGCAGGATACGGTTTGTCTAATTTTGGAGAGAGTGATATTAGTTTTGCATCAAAGAATACCTCTTACGGACCAACATTTGGAGCTGGAATTGATTTTCAAATTTCAAAAAATATAGCACTAAGTACAGGAATAAGTTACAAGGCATTAGATGAAAAAAATGCATACAGTAACCTACAACATGTAGTTGGAATAAAATTTAATTTTGGCAAAGGTGATTCAGATGGAGATGGCGTTCCTGATAAAAAAGATCAATGTCCAGATCTTCCAGGTCTGTCAGAATTAGGTGGATGCCCTGATTCAGATGGCGATGGTATCTCAGATTTGATTGATCAATGTCCAAATAGGCCTGGTTTGAATTCAATGGAAGGTTGTCCTGATTCAGATGGTGACGGTTTTTCAGATTTGACTGATCCATGTCCAAATAATGCTGGAAAAAATGGAGAGCCTTGTCCTGATTCAGATGGTGACGGTTTGAATGACAACCTTGATAATTGTCCGAATGTTGCAGGACCTGAATCAAACGGAGGATGTAAATTACCTGACATTGATAATGATGGTGTCCCTAATATTAATGACAATTGTCCAAATGAGGCTGGCGATAAAGAACTTGGAGGCTGTCCTAAACTTCCGGATTCTTTATCTGATTTTCTTAATGATTATTCAGAATTTTTCTTTGATTTTGATAGCTATGAATTAAATCAAATTCAAAAATCCAATATTTTTAATCTTAGTAAAATATTAAATCAATATGACTATATAGAAGTTAATTTGGATGGACATGCATCTTCTGAAGGTGAGTCTGGTTACAATTTACAGCTCTCACAAAAAAGATCTAATTCAATTAAAAATACATTAATTGAAAATGGCATTCAAGATTCAAGATTAAATGCAAGAGCTTTTGGTGAAGACAATCCAAGCTATCCTAATATTCCTCTTAGTGAGAGAAAGAAGAATAGAAGGGTCATCATTTCAATAAATATAGATCTTTAAATTTCCCAGCCTGATCTGTAGTCTCTTGTTAAAAATTGATTAGCCTTATCAAGGTTTGTAATAACCATATTTTTACTATCATATAATAGCTGTTTTTTCCCTATAAAGACATTGCTTCTAGATGATCTTTTTAAAAGACTACTTCTTATAGCAGCATTACCTAAAAGAACTATTTCTGAAAGTGGTCCAGCAAAATCAAAGTTTGAAGTTAGATTGTTATACTTTTCACCTCCATATCCTTCTCTAATAGCATCAACCCAAAATCTCTGATGTCCAAATTCAACTGCATTAATTTCGGATACTTTTCCTATTTCAACAGCTCCTTTTTGTCCCTTTATATAAAGTCTAGCATTGATACCATAGTTGTCACACCAAATTAAACCATTCTCACCAAACATTAAAACTCCATTTTCTCCTATATCATCTTTATCAGTTATTATATCTGGGTGTGAAGGTCTAAGTCCACCATCCATCCATACCAATTTAACTGGTGAGTCATTAAGTTTAGATGGTCTAAACTTATAGGTCACATATGAGCTGGGAGGACATGAGTCATCATATATAGGAGCAGGTGTATAGTCACCAACATAAGGTACTCTTGGGACACTTGCCTCAATACTATAGGGCTCAAACATCCCTAGTGCCTTTACAGGAACATCCATAATATGACATCCCATATCACCTAATGAACCTGTTCCATAATCCCAATAACCTCTCCAACTAAAGGCGTGTAAGCCAGGAGTATATCCATTATTTTTTGCAGGACCGATCCATAAATCCCAATCCATTCCATCTGGTTTTTGAGTTGGATCAGGAGCTGGCATAGGTGAGCCTTGTGCCCAAACTGGTCTATTAGTCCATGTGTAAACTGTACTCACTTTTCCAATTCTTCCATCCTTTATCCATTTCTGGATCATTTTTTGCTCTGGGTTTGATGCACCCTGATTTCCCATTTGAGTAACAATCTTTTTTTTCTTTGCTAATTCACTCAACATTCTAGCTTCTTTCACATTATGTGTTAAAGGTTTTTGGACATAAACATGAATTCCTTTTTCCATAGCAGCTTTTGAAATATTCGCATGGGTATGATCAGGAGTTGAAATTGTTACTCCATCTAAATTTTCATTTTCTAACATTTCCCTGTAATCAGTATAGAATTTTGCTTTTGGAAATTTTTCAGCAGCGATTTGAGCTCCATAAGCATTTTGGTGAACATCACAAAGAGCAACAACATTTTCTCTTCCTCCAACACTTGCATGGAGTATGTCTGAGTTCCCTTTTCCGTGAAGACCAATTCCAGCTAAATTAAGCTTATCGCTAGGTGCAGTATAACCAGTTCCACCAAGTACATGTCTTGGAACAATAAAAAGTGATGAAGCTAATGCTGAATTTTTTAAAAATTTTCGTCTAGATTTATTTGATGAGGCCATAGTTTTTTTTTTGTTTTGTGAATTTAATAAAAAATAAGAAATTATTTGTTTTTTTTGAACCATTCTTCAACTCTTAATTTAGCATTTTGCTGAATATCCACCCAAAATAAATTAATATCTGCAAAATGATAATCCTTAATTGTACTAAAAAAAAGCTTACCAGGCAGGTTCGGAACTGTAGACCAAATCATGCCATCAATTAGCTTGATATTTAAACTTTTTGGAAAAATTTTCAAGTTTCTGAAGAGTAGTCCTTTATGTAAACTTTTGTCAGTCTGAGTTGATTTATCCCAAGTTATAGGATTTGATGTTACACCCCCTCTGAAGTATTCTTCGTAGGTATTTTTTCTTGGGTATTTATTAATCTTATATGTATTCCAAGCTACAAAACCTCCAATTTCATCAGGCGAAATCATTGGCTTTAAATAATCAAACTCATCTGGATCTACTTTCCATCCAACTAGATATGCAGCAATTAACTTTTTTTGCAATTTTTTTCCATCAATAAACTCAGATATAAGTCTTTTTGCATGCAATGTGCCTTGACTATGTGAGGCAATAATAAATGGTCTGCCATTATTGTAATTCTCAATAAAATAAATGAATGCATCTCTTAGATCGTTATATGCTAGATCTAAGGCCTTTTTTCCATCAGCTTCAAATTTTTTGTTAAAAACTCTCAGGTGTGCTTGTCGATAAAATGGTACATACAAGTTTCCAGATTCAATCCAAGCAGATGCTTGATACTTAACTGGTCTATTTAAAACATCATTTCTAATATGTCGATCCCATATATCTGAGTTCCAAGCCTTCAAATCTTTTCCATCAATCAAAGTAGGATATATAAAGAAAACATCTGCATCTTTCATCTCGTTCTCTTTATCGTAGAAGTCAGAAATTAAATTTGGAACTTTTCCTGGGATAACTGCCCAGCTTTCTTTTTTACTATAATCTGGCTTTTGTATTTCAGGAGCTTTTTCAAAATCATATGTTTTATATGGAATCTTACAACCTGTTATAAACCATAGAAGGACATATATTTTAAAAAAATTTCTTTTATACATATAATATTTTAAATTTGTCGTAATGAAAAATTCAATATCAAAATTAATTATAATTTTCCTTCTAATAACAACTTTTGGATGTAATCAAAAAGAAGGTTTAATCTCAATAAAAAATACAATTAAACCATTAAATAACTCACCAATTTCTGGGACGATATCTTTTACACAAAAAAAAGATTCAGTCCACTTAGAAGCTCATGTTTATGGCTTAGAGCCAGGATTTAAGGCTATTCATATACATGAAGTCGGTGATTGTTCATCAAATGATGGATTAAGTACTGGAGGGCATTGGAATCCTACTAACACCAAACATTCTAAATGGGGAGACCCAACTGGATTTCATCTTGGCGCTGTTGGTAATTTTGAAATTGATAGTATTGGTCATGGAATGGTTGACTTTTCTACTGATTTATGGTGCTTAGGGTGTGGAGAGGAGAATGACCTCTTAGGTCAAGCTGTAATTATTCATAATGGTCAGGATGATTATGTTTCTCAGCCTTCTGGTGCATCTGGAATGAGAATTGGTTGTATGGAAATTAATATACCTGAAAATTAAGATTTAACTTCTAATTAATTATTTTTTCTAACTCTGCTGTAATTTCCTCAATTGATTTTTTAGTCATATCTATTCTTAAAGGCTTCATTATTTCAAGAGAAAAATCTTTTTTTCTGTTAATGACTCTCAACCCATTTCTTTGAAATACGGCCTTAAAACCTTTTAAATGAATAGGAACTATTAAAGGGTTATTGGTCTTTATTATATGGGCAGTTCCCTTTCTTATTGGTTTTGAATTATCTGTTGTACCCCTTGGAAAGGTTATCACCCAACCATCTTTTAAAGCAAGTTTTATTTTATCAGGATCTTCTAATCTAATATCTCTTGATACAGACTCACCAGAATCCCTCCAGCTTCTTTGAACTAAAACAGCCCCTGCATATGTTAATAATTTAGTAATTAAGGACTTTTTCATTGTCTCTAAAGATGCTATGTAATAAAGGTTTATTTTAGGATTTATAAGATATTTTGGTCTTTTTACTGAGTCAATTCGTCCTTTAACGGATGAATTTAAGACATGCAGCATAGCTATAACATCATAAAAATATGTTTGATGATTACTGACAAAAAGGACATTAGTTTCAGGGAGATTAATTAGGTTTTTCGAACCTCTGATTACAAATCTCTTATTTCTAAATGTTCTGTGAGTAATAAGGCCTATAAATCCAATGATAAGTCTTTTAAGAAAAATAGACTGGCCAAAAATATTTTTTTTCAAAACATTTTATTAAAGACCAAATATAAAAACATATGTTATAATAGTATTTAACATTTCTTTAATTTTAAATAATAAAATTTTATTTAGTTTTGAAAAAATATAAATTAAACTTATAATGACAATAACTCAACTTAAGTACACATTGGCAGTTGCTGAACATGGTAATTTTACTACCGCTTCCGAAAAATGCTTCGTTACTCAACCTACTTTAAGCATGCAAGTTCAAAAACTAGAAGAGGAGCTTGGTATTACCATTTTTAACAGATCTACTAAACCACTTCAGGTTACAGAAGTAGGTGAAAAAGTGTTAAATCAGGCAAGAAAAATCATTCAAGAATCGACTAGAATGAACGATGTAATTTCAGAGGAAAAAGGTATCATTGGAGGAACTTTAAAAGTTGGAATTATCCCTACTGTTTCATCAACATTACTTCCTCTGTTTTTAAACATTTTCACAAAAAAACATAAAAACGTAGATCTTAAGATTGAGGAATTAAATACTGAGACCATTATTAAGAAGATTGAGGACAATTCAATAGATTGTGCTATTGCTGCTACTCCCTTAAACAATGATAATATATTAGAAAGGCCTTTATATTACGAGCCGTTTGTAGCCTATGTACCCAAACACCATCACTTGTCAGGAAATAAGTATTTAGAAGTAGATGACTTGTCTAATGGTGATTTATTAATTCTTAAAGATGGACATTGTTTTAGAAATCAAGTTCTAAATATCTGCACATTAGAAGATCTAAATAAACAATATGAACTAAAAAGTGGAAGCTTCGAAACATTGATTAATTTATCAAACAGTGGGCCTTGGATGACAATTATTCCTTATCTACACTCGAATAACTTATCCAATAAAAATATTGAAAATATTATCCCTTTTCAAGATCCTGCACCTGCCAGGGAGGTTAGCATGATTTATTCAAAAAGCCAATTAAAACTTCCTGTAATAAATGCACTAATGTCCAACATATCCTCTGTAATCAGAGGACAAATAAAGTACAATGACATCAAAATAATGTCACCTGTTTCAGTTTAAGTGTTTATATTGGAATAATTTGGCAAGAATCTAATTAAGCTTATATTTGCATTTCATTTTTCGGGGTGTAGCGTAGCCCGGTTATCGCGCCGCGTTTGGGACGCGGAGGTCGCAGGTTCGAATCCTGCCACCCCGACTTTATTTTCATTTTATTAACTTTATATTTAACATAAAACTAATACTGAATAAAATGAAAAAACTTTTACTACTACTTACAATTATCACTTATGTTTCATGTGATCTAACTCAAAATCAAAATATTACCGGGTTTATAAATGAAGATGATTCTAAATCTGAAATTGTTGTTAGACTTGCAGATTCATATTTAGCAGGAAATTTTGATATTGCTAGAGAATACTTTTCACCTGATGGAAAACATTATTTTAATAATTTAGAATTTGATGTTGACGGAATTATTGATGGATACAATTCTCATTCGCTGATTTTTAAAGATATCAAACATAATGACAGAAAAGTATATACTGGATTCTTTACTGATGGATCTATTCAAACATACCATGACTTTAATTGGTCAGCTACTTCAATTATTACAGGTAAAGAGTATAATTATCCATGTCACTGCAGATGGGTATGGGAAGAAGAGAAAATAGTCAGCACAACATGTTATGTAGACCCAGCAGCTATATTTGAAGAAGCTGCTATTTATGCAGAAAGTCAAAACTAATATTACTATTTATTAAAATTTAAAAACAGACTTTATTTAATTATAGTCTGTTTTTTTAATAAAAAGAATAATTTAAATCTAATCGGGATGTGGCGCAGTTCGGTAGCGCACACGCATGGGGTGCGTGGGGTCGCAGGTTCAAATCCTGTCATCCCGACATATTGTGCATTGTTGTATATTTAACAAATGAGTATTGAAAAAAAATTAATTTCAAAGAAAAAGCCTTTCTATCCTATTTCAAAAAAACTTAAAGATTTTTTAAAAACTCATGATAGGTGGATGGATAATGTTATTTCTTATGATGATCTTCTCAGATACTCTGACTCAATAAATCTTTTCGATAAAAATAATAAAGACACTCTTTGGGTAAGATTAATTTTTAATGAAACTGAAAGACAAGAAATTGATAATAACCTCAAAATAATATATACCTACCTACATTCTGATGGTAACTCATCCTCAATTCCATACCTTAATATTGACTCTGTTGATTATTGTACTTTTGGGAACTCTAAGCCATTTCGAGTAAAGATTAGAAATATAGTAAATGACAATTTTACTTATTTCTATGTAAAGAAAACTGATGCATCAAGAGTATACGGTATTGAGTTTGAGCATATGTTATCTCCAAGAAACCTAAATTTTTTAGTAAACAATTCATCCTTAATTGAGGAACATATAGCTGGAATACCTGGTGATATTTTTATTAATGAGTATCTACCAAAATGTACAGAGATTCAAAAGTCACAAATTGCAAAAGAATATGTAAAATTTAACGAGAGATGTATGATTAGACTTCTTGGTGATATGAGGTCATATAACTATGTAGTTATTCCCATTCACGATTTTGATCAAGTTATTTACAAAATACGTGCAATTGATTTTGATCAACAATGTTTTGAAGGTAAGTTCTCTGTCTACAGACCTCAATTCTTCAAAGAGAATCAACCAATGATGGATTTAGTAAGAGCTAAGTTAAAAACAGACTCTATAGTACAATATAAAATAGAGGAAAGA
>CACORF010000016.1 GCA_902629505.1 uncultured Bacteroidota bacterium | reverse complement strand
GGAGGAATCTTCTCTAGAATTAAAAATATTTTCAAGAGAAAATAATTGTGCCTACGACTGGACTCGAACCAGCACGAGCTTAAGCTCACTACCCCCTCAAGGTAGCGTGTATACCAATTTCACCACGTAGGCAATAAAAAATAGGGTAGTGACCTGGCTGGGTCTCGAACCCAGGACCCTCTCCTTAAAAGGGAGATGCTCTACCAACTGAGCTACCAGGTCTAAAAAAGATGTCAAATATACATTGAAATATTGATTATTCAATGATGTTTTTTATTATAAATTTGTTAATATGAACAAAACTATTAATACAATTTTTTTAATAGGTTACATGGGAGCGGGTAAGACTGTAATCGGTAAATCCTTATCAAAAAAAATTAATTATGAGTTTTATGATTTAGATAATTACATAGAGATTAAAGAAGGGAAAAAAATTTCCGAAATATTTAATCAAGAAAATGAAGTTTATTTTAGAAAAATTGAGAATAAATACCTTGATTATCTATCATCTACAAACGGGAAAAAAATAATTTCTACTGGAGGAGGAACCCCTTGTTTTGAAAACAATCTAAGTATAATCCAAAATTCTCCTAATTCATTGTCGATATATCTGAAAGCAGACATCAATACATTGGTTAAAAGGTTAAATAAATCAGTTAGTAAACGACCACTTATATCACATTTAAAAGATGAGGATGATCTAAGAGATTTTATAACAAAGCATTTATTTGAAAGAAGCTTCTATTATGAGAAGTCAGATGTAAAAATTATAACCAATGATATAGAAACAAAAGATATAATTAAGTTAATTGTTGAGTTAATTTAGATATACTGTAAATTTTTCATCTTTGTTAACTTTCACATCAACATGTTCATTAACTGATGTAGAAAGGTTTAGTCCTGAAAAATTAATTTTAACTGGGAATAAGGAATGATCTCTGTTGACCATAACAGCAGTCTTGATCTTATGAGGATTTTGGAGCATTAAACTGCTAATAATAATTTGAAGAGTCCTAGCTGATTGAGATACATCGCTCACTATAATTAAAGATTTATTAATTACTTCAAAATCCTTATCAAACTTCAAATTGTTATTAGAACTTTTATCAATTTGAACTCCAATTAGTTGTGAATCAATTTTTGAATGTGCATTTATTGAATCAATAATCTTTTTTGCTATAATTTTTCCATTTTCAGATACCCCAAAAAAAATCAATTTTTTTTGTTCAATATTGTCTTCAATTATTTCAAGACTAATTCTCTTAATTTTGTTTTCCACATCTTTATAATCTAAAATAATATTTTGAGAATTGTCTTTTTTCATGTTAAATACACTTTTATATAAATAAACTAATGTTGTATCTTCGCACTAAATTATGAAGAAAAAACTACTTTTTCTTATTCCTTTATTTTTGATATTTACACAATGTGATAAAGATGATGAAGAAGCTGAGTATGTCATTAGAGAATATAGTGAACAAGTAAATGATGACCATCAATTACTTGAGGACTATATGAAAACACATACTTTTAACTATGAAGAATTTAATGATCAATCTAATATTAATGTTAAAATAAAACCTCTGACTGATTCAAACTCATCTAATAAGTCACTATTTGAATTAGCTAGTATTAAAACAGTTGATGTTCCTGATTCGAATGGAAACAATGTCAGTCATAATCTATATTACATAATAGCTAGAGAAGGACTTAAAGATAAACCAACCGTTGCTGATTCTGTTTATATAGCATATGATGGTCTTCTAACTGATGGATTTGTTTTTGATAATAGAAAGTTTCCAGTTTGGTTAGACCTTGCTAATTCCCTAGAAGGATTTAGAGAAGGTGTATCAGAATTAAGAACAGGAAAGTTTACCGAAAATTCAAATGGTACAATATCCTACGATTCCTTTGGGGTAGGCATCTTTCTTATGCCTTCTGGACTTGCTTACTTTGAAAATACATCCTCTGGAATTCCTGAATATTCTCCTTTAATTTTTTCAGTCAAATTAATGACTCATACACCCACAGATCACGACAATGATGGTATACTTTCAATACTTGAGGATATAGACGGTGATGGAAAACCATTTAGAGATGATACTGATGGCGATAACTTATGGAATATGTATGATGTTGATGATGACGGTGATGGTATTTTAACTGTAAATGAAATTGATAAAAATAATGACAATGTCATTGATGATTCCAATAATGATGGAATCCCAGATTATTTAGATGCTAATAATTAATCTTTCTTTTTAAAAAGATCATAAGGTATATCGTAAGATAGGTTTAATGATAGTTTATTGGTAGTCGTGTCAATGTTAGCATTATCAAGGTCAATACCATTCGCATTAATAATAAGTAATTCATTATTATTAAGGCCCCTCTCGAACCTCAATCCAACACTAAAAGATCTTATTTTAACTCTAGTTCCAAGTAGTATGCTTAAATTATATTTGTCTTTTATTTCTTCTAGATCAAAATTACTTGAATTTGAGAGATTATATTTAAAAGTAGGTCCAGCAAATAGGCTAATTGGACCTAAGACTTTATATCCAAAAATAATTGGGACTTGAATATCTGTGGATTTATATGTGTGTTCAGCTATATTAATTGACTCATTTAAGATTGAAGTACTATCGTCTATATTAGTGAAAGCAGTACCGTTTTTTGACTTAGAAAAAATTAAATTAATCTCAGGTCTAATGTAAAAAGTAATTAAATCTATTTCGGTAAAAAGACCAAGTTGAAAACCAGTTGAATTTTTTAAATCAAGACTATAATCATCAACTTTAGTTTTAATATTCTCAATAGAGCCAAAATTATCATCATTTAAACCAAAGTTTACACCAAGGTTTCCTTGAGCAACTAGAATGTTTGCTGTTAGTAAAAAAAATAAAATAAATGTTCTCATTTAATTTTCCTTTTTAATACATTGTGTACAGCATCATATATAGAATCCATATTAAGCCCATATTTATTCATAAGCTCAGTTGGAGTTCCAGACTCTCCAAATGTATCATTAGTTCCAACAAATTCTTGCGGATAAGGAGCCTTAGATGTTAGAAGTCTAGCAACACTTTCACCTAATCCTCCAAAGATATTATGCTCTTCTGCAGATACTAAACAGCCTGTCTTGTTTACAGAGTTCAAGATTATATCTTCATCAAGTGGTTTAATTGTATGTATATTAATAATTTCAGCACTTATACCATCTTCATTTAATTTATCTGCTGCTTGAATTGCTTCCCAAACTAGATGACCGGTTGCAACTATGGTTACATCATTTCCCTTATTTAATAATAAACCTTTTCCAATTTGAAACTTATCTAGTGCATTTGTAAAATTTGCAACTTTTGGTCTACCAAATCTTAAGTAAACTGGACCTTCAAAATTACAAATTTCAAGTGTAGCGGATTTGGTTTGGTTAAAATCACAAGTATTAATTACTGTCATACCTGGTAACATTTTCATTAGTCCTATATCTTCAAGAATTTGATGAGTTGCACCATCTTCTCCTAATGTTATTCCAGCATGAGAAGCACATATTTTGACATTTTTATTAGAATATGCAATAGATTGTCTAATTTGATCATATACCCTACCAGTTGAAAAATTTGCAAAAGTGCCAGTAAAAGGAATTTTACCTCCAGTAGCTAATCCTGCAGCTATCCCCATCATATTAGCCTCAGCTATACCTACTTGAAAAAATCTATCAGGATTTTCCTCAGCAAAAGAATTCATTTTCAGAGAGCCTGTTAAATCAGCACATAATGCTACAACTTCAGTATTATTTCTTCCCAGTTCTGTTAAACCTTCACCGAAACCAGATCTTGTATCCTTATTACCCTGATTGATAAATTTTTTCATATTAATAATCTCCCAAAGTTTCAGGATTTTGATTTAATGCTTCTTCTAGTTGTTCATCGTTTGGAGCTATACCATGCCATTTGTGACTGTACATCATAAAATCAACTCCATTTCCCATGATTGTCTTCATAAGTATTACAACTGGCTTTCCTTTCATACTATTCTTTTTTGCCTCGATCAAGGTATTATAAACATCATTTAATGAGTTTCCATTTTCAATCTCAAGAACTTTCCAATTGAAAGATTCAAGTTTTAATTTTAGGTTGCCAATATCTAATACATCTTCTGTTGATCCATCAATTTGCTGACCATTATAATCAACTGTAACAATTATATTATCTACATTATTTGCAGATGCATACATGAAAGCTTCCCAGTTTTGTCCTTCTTGAAGTTCTCCATCTCCAGTTAAAACATAAACTATTGAATTATCATTATTTAATTTTTTTGAAAGAGCTACTCCAATTCCAACAGATAGACCTTGACCAAGTGAACCAGATGAGATATTAACTCCAGGTAAGTCATCATGATTTGTAGGATGACCTTGGAGTCTTGAGTTAATTTTTCTAAAAGTGCTAAGCTCTTTTATTTCAAAATATCCAGCTCTTGCTAAAGTACTATAGTAAACGGGTGAAATATGTCCATTTGATAATATAAACATGTCTTTAGAAATATTATTATGATCATGTTCCATTATTTGATTATAAAGCACTACAAAAAACTCAACACATCCAAGAGAGCCCCCTGGATGTCCAGAATTTACAGCATGGACCATTCTTAAAATATCCCTTCTGGTTTGTATTACCAAATTATCTAGGTCCCTGCTCATTTTTTGTTTGTAAATGTATAATTAAAGTGCCAGGATCAAAATTCTTTTTATTATAAATTATATATAAATAATTAACAATCTATTAATGATGTTAATTACTTTATTATTTTTGGATTGATGAAGATTATAGATAAGTATATAATCAAAAAATATCTCAGTACTTTTTTTGTAATGTTTGGCCTATTTATCCCAATTGGAATTATGGTAGATTTTGCCGAAAAAATTGATAAATTTAGAGAGAATGAAGTGCCAGCAAATTTAATTTTAGGATATTATACAGACTTTGTTTGGTATTTTGGTAGCCAACTTTATCCTGTCTTTCTCTTTCTTGCAGTCATATTTTTTACTTCTAGACTTGCCAACAATAGTGAAATAACAGCAATTCTTTCTTCTGGCCTTTCTTTTAGAAGATTTGCTAGACCTTATTTTATTTCAGCGACACTTATAGTAGTATTAGCACTTTTCTCGGGTATGTTTATTGTACCGAAGTCTAATCAAAACTTTAATGAATTTATTTCAGAATTTGTTAAATCAGAGAATAAGAGAAATACATCAAGGCTTTTCAAACAAATTAACGAAAATGAATATATATACGCCAGTAGTTATGACCCTTCAAGAAAAAGAGCTTTAAATTTTACGTTAGAGAACTTTGATGGAAATGTATTAAAGCATAAAATTTCTGCCACAACTATTAGGTGGGATGATTCTATTCTTAGACTTACAAACTATGTAAAAAGAGAAATTATTGATGAAAAAGAGTTTATTGAAAGAGTGACAAGGAAGGACACCATCTTGGATTTTAATATTGATGATCTTGCTCCCTTAAATTATGTTGCGGAGACACTTAATTTTTTTGAGCTAAATAGACTTATCAAATATGAAAAAAGAGCTGGTTCACCTTTAATAAATTCTCATTTATTAGTTCGACATAAAAGGTATACAATACCACTTTCATGTTTTATACTAACTCTTATAGGATTGTCAGTATCTTCATTTAAAAGAAGAGGTGGAACTGGAAGTAATTTAGCTATTGGTGTATCTCTTGGTTTTTTATTTATTTTTTTAGATAAAATTTTTAGTGTTTTGGTAATCAAATCAAATTTTTCTCCTGCAATTGCTTCATGGGGAATTCTTTTAATTTTTTTCATGATTGCAATTTTTCTATTAAAAAAGGCTATTAGATAGAATAATAATTAAACTATATTTACATAAATTTTAAGTATGGAGTTTTTAGAATTTGAAGTTCCAATAAAAGAAATTTTAGATCAAATAGATAAGTGTAAGTCAATTGAGAATGAATCTGATGTTGACATCACCAAAACTTATAATCTTCTTCAAAAAAAGTTAGTTGAAACAAAAAAAGATATTTATGGAAATTTATCTGCATGGCAAAGAGTTCAACTTTCAAGGCATCCAAATAGACCTTATACTTTAGACTACATAAAATATATTTGTGGTGATTCATTCTTAGAAATGCACGGTGATAGAAATGTAAGTGACGACAAGGCTATGATTGGAGGTCTTGGTAAAATAGATAATCAATCATTCATGTTTGTTGGAACTCAAAAAGGTTACAATACAAAAACTAGACAATTTAGAAATTTTGGTATGGCCAAACCTGAGGGGTACAGAAAAGCACTTAGGTTAATGAGACAAGCTGAAAAATTTAATATTCCAATAGTTACTTTAATAGATACTCCTGGGGCTTATCCAGGTCAAGATGCTGAAGAAAGAGGGCAGGGTGAGGCCATAGCCAGAAATATTTATGAAATGATGAATGTTAAAGTTCCCATAATTTCTATAATTATTGGTGAAGGTGCATCTGGTGGAGCACTAGGTATTGGAGTTGGAGATAAGATTCTAATGCTTGAAAATACTTGGTACTCTGTAATTTCTCCTGAATCGTGCTCTTCTATATTGTGGAGAAGTTGGGAACATAAAGAAGAGGCTGCAGAAGCACTAAAATTGACTGCTGATGATATGCTTAAAAATAAGCTCATTGATAAAATTATTAAAGAACCACTTGGTGGAGCCCATTATAATCCAATTGAAACTTTTGAATCTGTAAAAGAAAATATTTTACATTTTCACCAAAAAATTAAGTCTTTATCAAAAAATAAAATGATCAATACTCGTAGAAAAAAGTTCACTAAAATTGGAAATTTTCGAGGTTAATCTTGGTATTAACATTTTTTACTACTTATCAACAATCTTCTTGTTTAAAAATTTTTTGATTTCATTCAAAAATTGTGAATTTTAGAATCTCATTTTCCATACATTTACTGTATGGAGAATATCAACCCCCTTAAAATATATGAAAACGATAATTCCTCAATTGTAAATCTTTCTGACGGAAAGATCCCCCCTCAAGCAATTGATCTGGAAGAAGCTGTTATTGGGGCAATGCTTATTGATGAAAAAGGAGTTAACGAAATAATTGAGATTTTATCTCCTGAGGTTTTTTACAAGAAATCTCATCAACTTATATATGAATCTATTGAAAGATTATTTAGAGAATCTGAGCCGATCGATTTATTAACTGTTTCTGCTGACTTAAAGAAAAATAAAAATTTTGAAGCTGTAGGTGGAGATTTTTATTTGATAAACCTTTCACAGAAAGTGTCATCATCTGCACATATAGAGTTTCACTCAAGGATTATACTTCAAAAATATATTCAGAGAAAATTAATTACTATCTCAAATGAAATTATTCAAAAATCCTATGACGAAACATCAGATGTTATGGATTTACTAGATGAAGCAGAATCAAAATTATATGATGTAGCTCAAGGGAATTTAAGAGGAACAAGTGAAACAGCTCAAACACTTGTTCTTAAAGCTAAGAAAAGAATTGAAGAGATCGAAAAAAGAGAGGGAGCCTTAAGTGGAATTTCCACAGGCTTTGATAAACTTGATAAACTTACTTCAGGATGGCAACCGAGTGATTTAGTGATTGTTGCTGCAAGACCAGGAATGGGTAAAACTGCCCTAGCACTTTCAATGGCTAGAAATATTTCTGTTAAACAAAATATACCTGTTGCATTTTTCTCACTTGAAATGTCATCAGTTCAATTAATAACAAGATTAATATCATCTGAGACTGGACTTGTTTCTGATAAACTTAGAACAGGGAAATTAGCAGAACATGAATGGCAACAACTAAATATTAAAGTTTCGGATCTTGAATCAGCTCCGTTGTACATTGATGATAGTCCATCATTAACAATTTTTGAATTAAGAGCAAAAGCAAGAAGGCTAGCTTCCTCCCATGGTATAAAACTGATAATTATAGATTATCTACAATTGATGAATATAGGCTCATCTAACAAAGCTGGAAATAGAGAACAAGAAATTTCAACAATTTCTAGAAACCTTAAAGCACTAGCTAAAGAGCTTGATATTCCTGTAATTGCTTTATCTCAACTTTCTAGGGCAGTAGAGACAAGAGGAGGTACCAAAAGACCAATTCTGTCAGATCTTAGAGAATCTGGTGCTATTGAGCAAGATGCAGATATTGTTTCTTTTCTATATAGACCTGAATATTATGGAATTAATGAGTGGGATGATGAAATGAAAACCCCTTCTGAGGGACAGGGTGAATTTATTGTAGCTAAGCATAGAAATGGTGCTTTAGATTCTATAAAGCTCAAGTTTATAGCTAATCTTGCAAAGTTTGAAGATTTAGGTGGATTTGATTCTCCTTATGAGTTTCAATCTAAACTTAATCCTGATAATAAATTAAGTGACTTTAGCGAACCTTCAAACAAGGATGATGATATTCCATTCTAAGTCTAATAAATAAAGTTTTAAGCAAAAAAAAAGCCCTTTGAGGGCTTTTTTGTATTGTAATAGGGGGAATTAAGTAATAACTTTTACATTAATTGCATTTAAACCTTTATTACCTTCTTTTAATTCAAATTCTACTTTATCTCCCTCTGTAATCCTGTCAATAAGACCTGAAACATGAACGAAATGTTCTGTATCCGAATCATCTTCTTTAATAAAACCATAACCTTTGGTCTCATTGAAGAATTTTACTAATCCTGTACTCATATAATGTTTTTAATAATTTTAGCGAAAATACTCTAATATTTTAACAAACCTATTGAATTTACAATTAATTAACGTTTTAATAAAAAAGACTTGAGTAATTCATTAATATCTCCATTTAAAATATTTTCAGTATTTCCAGATTCAAAACCTGTCCTGACATCTTTAACAATTTTATATGGATGAAGAACATAATTTCTTATTTGAGATCCCCATTCAATTTTCTTTTTGGAATCCTCAATTTTCTTTTTTTCTTCATTATTTTTTTGGATTTCAATCTCATAAAGCTGAGATTTCAATAACATCAAAGCTTTTTCTTTATTATCAAGCTGAGATCTGGTTTCAGAATTTTCTACAGTAATTCCAGTTGGTTTATGTTTAAGTCTTACTGCTGTTTCTAATTTATTCACGCTTTGTCCTCCAGCACCACCTGACCTCATAGTTTCCCATTCAAGGTCTGATGGAGCAATATTTATTTCAATTGTATCATCAACTAGAGGATAAACATAAACAGATGCAAAAGATGTATGTCGTTTAGCATTACTATCGAAAGGAGAAATTCTAACCAGACGATGCACACCATTTTCTCCTTTGAGCCATCCAAATGCAAAATCACCATCAATTTGAATGGTAGCTGTTTTAATACCGGCAACATCTCCTGATTGATTATTTAACTCCTTAATCTTAAAATTATTTTTTTCTCCCCACATTAAATACATTCTTAAAAGCATTTCAGCCCAATCACATGACTCTGTACCGCCGGCTCCAGCAGTAATTTGAAGAATGGCATTCATTGAGTCCT
>CACORF010000015.1 GCA_902629505.1 uncultured Bacteroidota bacterium | reverse complement strand
CATCAGAGCACTATGAGAAATATTTTTTTTATCATTAAATTCGCATAAAATTATTCTATATGAAAACAGTTCAGTTTAGAGAAGCAATATGTGAGGCTATGTCGGAAGAAATGAGAAGAGATGAAAGTATCTTCTTGATGGGAGAGGAAGTAGCTGAATACAATGGTGCTTACAAAGCATCTAAGGGAATGCTTGATGAATTTGGTGAATTAAGAGTAATAGATACACCAATATCTGAAGCTGGGTTTTCAGGAGTTGGTGTTGGTTCTACTATGGTTGGGGCAAGACCTATTATCGAATTTATGACTTTTAACTTTTCTTTAGTTGGGATTGATCAGATAATTAATAATGCTGCAAAGATCAGACAGATGTCTGGAGGTCAATTTCCATGTCCAATAGTATTTAGAGGTCCAACTGCATCTGCTGGTCAACTTGGTGCAACTCATTCTCAAGCTTTTGAAAGCTGGTTTGCTAACTGTCCTGGTTTAAAAGTAATTGTACCTTCTAATCCTTACGATGCAAAAGGTCTATTAAAATCTGCAATTAGAGACGATGATCCAGTAATTTTCATGGAATCAGAGCAAATGTATGGTGATAAAGGAGAAATTCCTGAAGGGGAATACACACTTCCAATAGGTGTAGCTGATATTAAAAGAAAAGGTAAAGATGTTACTTTAGTATCATTTGGAAAAATAATAAAAGAAGCATATAAGGCTGCTGACGTACTTGAAAAAGAAGGAATTGAATGTGAAATCATTGATCTAAGAACACTCAGACCAATTGATTATGACACAGTTTTAGAGTCAGTTAAGAAAACCAATAGACTTGTAATTCTTGAAGAAGCATGGCCTTTTGGAAATATTTCAACAGACATATCACACAAGGTTCAAAATGAAATTTTCGATTTTCTAGATGCACCTGTTGAAAAAGTAAATAATGCAGATACTCCTACTCCATACTCTCCAGTGTTATTAGAAGAGTGGCTTCCCAATAGTGAGGAAGTAATTAAGGCAGTCAAAAAAGTTCTTTATATTTAACCAACTAGAAGTGGTGCTATAACAAGAGCAACAACAGCAATTAATTTTAAAAGAATATTTAATGATGGTCCTGATGTGTCTTTGAAAGGATCACCCACGGTATCACCAACAACTGCAGCTTTATGAGCTTCAGAACCTTTTCTTCCATCTTCTTCAATCATCTTTTTTGCATTATCCCATGCACCACCGGCATTTGATTGAAAAATTGCCATTAAAACACCACACGATGTAACTCCAGCTAAAAGACCACCAAGCATTTCTGCACCACCAGCAAATCCAATTATAACTGGAACTGATATAGCCATCAAACCCGGAAGAACCATCTCTCTTAATGCAGCTTGAGTAGAAATTTCAACACATTTGCTATATTCTGCAACCCCATCAGCATCATTAAAGATTTTTAAATCTTCTTTTGATGCCTTAGAAAGATCTGAGTCATACTTTCTCATTACCTCAAGAGCTGCTTTCAATTTTGGTAGATCTTTGAATTGTCTTCTTACTTCTTCTATCATACTCATTGCTGCTTTACCAACTGCCTTCATTGAAAGAGCAGAAAAAACAAATGGCAACATTGCACCTAGTAAAAGTCCAGCCATAACAACAGGTTTTGAAATATCAATCGCAGTAATTTGAGCAGTTTGCATGTATGCTGCAAATAAAGCTAAAGCTGTTAGAGCAGCAGATGCAATTGCAAAGCCTTTTCCAATTGCAGCAGTTGTATTTCCAACTGCATCAAGCTTATCTGTTCTTTCTCTAACTTTAGGATCTAATTCTGCCATCTCTGCGATACCTCCTGCATTATCAGAAATAGGTCCATAAGCATCTACCGCTAATTGAATACCAGTATTAGCAAGCATACCTACAGCAGCAATCGCTATACCATAAAGGCCTGCAAATTCATAAGAAGCTAATATTGCAGCACAGATAAAGATTATAGGAAGAGCAGTGGAAATCATCCCTACACCAAGACCGCTTATAATTGTAGTTGCTGGACCAGTTTCTGATTGTTCAACAATTGATAGAACTGGTTTCTTTCCAGTTGCAGTATAATACTCTGTTACTTTACCAACTAAAAGACCTGCAATTAAACCACTAATTGTAGCGACAAAAACTCCAACTGAAGTGTATTCAGTTCCATTAAAAACCCAAGATTCTGGTAGTAAATATTGGATTAGAAACCAAGTTACAGCAATCATTAATCCAGCTGATATAAACTCACCTAAATTTAAGGCTTTGTGAGGATCACCACCTTCTTTAACTTTAACAAAGAAAGTTCCTATTATAGACATTATAATTCCAGATGCAGCTATAAATAATGGGAGTAACACAGCATTAATTTCAATTCCAGAAAATTCACTTAGACCAACAAAAGCAGCCCCTAATACCATTGCACCAATAATTGATCCAACAAAAGACTCAAATAAATCTGCTCCCATTCCAGCAACATCTCCAACATTATCTCCAACATTATCGGCAATTGTTGCAGGATTCAATGGGTGATCTTCTGGGATTCCAGCTTCAACTTTTCCAACTAAGTCAGCACCAACATCTGCAGCTTTGGTATATATACCACCTCCAACTCTAGCAAACAATGCAATAGATGATGCACCAAGCGAGAATCCAGATAAAACCTGTATTACAGTATTTATGTCTGTAAACATTGGTCTGTAGATAATAAATAATGAACCGACTCCTAATACACCTAAACCGACTACGCCCATTCCCATAACAGAACCACCAGAAAATGCAATTTCAAGTGCTTTTCCAAGAGAATCCTGAGCAGCATTGGTAGTCCTTACATTAGCCTTTGTGGCAACTTGCATTCCAATAAAACCTGCAAGACCTGAACATAGTGCTCCAACGACAAAAGATACTGCAACCAACCAGCTGCTTCCTTCATTAATTCCTTTAAATGCGAGTAATACAGCCGTAATTATAACAAAAATTGATAAGATTTTATATTCAGCCTTTAAAAATGCCATCGCACCATCAGCAATATTCTTAGCAATCTTGGCCATTTTTGCATTTCCAACTTCTTTCTTAGAAACTGACGAATTTTTAATAAAAACAAATATTAAAGCAATTATACCAGCTAAGGGGATAAGATTTATGTAGTCCATTTTTTAAATTTTTTTCAAATATAATACAATGCTAAAAATGGAAAGCAAAAATATGCAGAAAGATATTGTTAAAGTTCCTTTTTAATTAATTCTAGGATTGTTTCATAATCTGATTTGTTTTCAACAAAATCTAGATCATCAACATTAATTTTTAAAAGTTTACCACTGTCATAATTAGTAATCCAAGCTTCATATCTCTCATTTAATCTACTTAGATATTCAATACTAATCGTTTTTTCATAGTCTCTACCTCTTTTATGAATTTTATTTACAAGGTTTGGAATGCTACTTTGAAGGTATACCAGTAAGTCTGGTGGTTTAACTAAATTTAGCATTGTATCAAACAGGGACAAGTAATTTTCATAATCCCTTTGAGGCATCAGGCCCATTGAATTTAGATTGGGTGCAAATATAAAGGCATCTTCATAGATAGTTCTGTCTTGAATGACATTTTCTTTTGAATTGTCAATAGAAACCAATTGTTTAAATCTGCTATTTAAGAAATAAATTTGAAGATTAAATGACCACCTCTCCATGTGATTATAAAAGTCATCTAAATATGGATTAGCGATAACATCTTCATAGTAAGCTTTGTATTTTAAACTTTTTGAAAGTTGCTTTGTTAGACTTGTTTTACCAGCACCAATATTTCCTGCTATAGCTATTCTCATATTTATAGCCAAAATAACAGGTTTTTTTTAAAGAAAAAAGCAGAATAATTTGAAATAAAATTTTTTTATTTAAATTTGCGTCAAACAGAGGAAGGATTTGACTGATTGCAACCTCTTAAAAAAATTGCTAAAGCAGTAATTCTTTTACAAGCAATCACTCACTTTCTTTTTCACAAATTAATTATATGTCGTATTTGTTTACGTCTGAATCTGTAAGTGAAGGACATCCAGATAAAGTTTCTGATCAAATAAGTGATGGAATTCTTGATAGCTTCTTAGCTTTCGATCCTAATAGTAAAGTTGCGTGTGAAACACTAGTAACTACTGGCCAAGTTATACTCTCCGGAGAAGTGTCAAGTAATACTTATATAGATGTTCAAGAGATTGCAAGAGACATCATAAAAGATATCGGATACAACAATGATCGGTATAAGTTTTCTGGAGAATCATGTGCAGTTATGTCATTAATTCATGAACAATCAGAGGATATTTTAAGAGGAATAGATAGAAACGTAAAAGAAGAACAAGGAGCTGGTGATCAAGGAATAATGTTTGGTTATGCATGTAATGAAACTGAAAATTCAATTCCTCTGACTTTGGACATTGCAAATAGACTTTTACTGGAGCTGTCAAAACTAAGAAGATCTAAAGAAATCCCGTATTTAAGACCAGATTCAAAATCTCAGGTAACTATTGAGTATGACAAAAATGATGTTCCGTTAAGGATAGATACAATTGTTGTTTCAACTCAACATGATGAATTCGACAGTGACGATGAGAAAATGTTACGTAAAATAAGAAAGGACATAGTTGAAATTCTTATACCAATTGTAAAAGACACTTATGACCCTAAAATTCAAAAATTATTTAATAATAATATTAAATTCCATGTTAATCCAACAGGTAAATTTGTCATTGGTGGACCACATGGTGATACCGGCCTAACTGGTAGAAAAACTATAATTGATACATATGGAGGAAGAGGAGCTCATGGAGGAGGTGCTTTTAGTGGAAAAGATCCAAGTAAAGTTGACAGAAGTGCAGCCTATGCAGCTAGACATATTTCAAAAAATTTAGTCAAGGCCGGTGTGTCCGATGAAATATCAATCCAACTTAGCTATGCTATTGGTGTTGCTGAACCCGTATCACTAAATGTAGATACTTGCGGCAAATCTAAAATAAAAATTTCAGATTCTGAACTATCGGAAATTGTGAATGAAATTTTTGATTTAAAACCTCATTCTATAGAATCAAGATTCAAACTTAGAGATCCTATTTATCTTGAAACTGCATCATATGGTCATATGGGTAGAAAATCTGAAAAAAAAACCAAGACATTTAACTCTAAATACTCGGGAGTTAAGAAAATTGAGGTTGAGCTTTTCCCTTGGGAAAAATTAGAGTATGTAAATCTATTAATTAAAACACTTAAATTATGAGTCAAAATGATCAAACCCTGGCATTACATGCTGGGCATAACACAACAAAAACTGAGGGAACTAGAGCAGTTCCAATATATCAGACAACATCATATGTATTTGATGACACTGACCATGCAGCAAAATTATTTTCACTTGCTGAACCTGGGTATATTTACACAAGACTTAATAATCCTACAGCAGATGTACTTGAACAAAGGTTAGCATCTCTAGAGGGTGGGATAGCTGCAGTTGCTACTTCATCTGGTTCTGCAGCTTTAGCAACAACATTATTGACACTTTTAAAGACTGGGGATCATATTGTTTCTTCAAATAGTCTTTATGGTGGGACATATAATTTATTAAATGTAACACTACCTAGGTACGGAATCACAACAACTTTTGTTGATCCAAATGAAGTTGATAATTTCTCCAAAGCGATTAATAAAGATACTAGAGCTATTTATATTGAAAGCATGGGAAATCCAAAGTTGGATGTTCTTGATATAGAAGCAATTTCAAAAATTGCAAAAAAAGCAAAGCTCCCACTAATTGTGGATAATACGGTAGCTACTCCATATTTGTTAAAACCGATAAATTATGGTGCTGATATTGTTATTCATTCAACAACTAAATATATTACAGGTAATGGAACCTCAATTGGTGGGGCAATAATTGATGCAGGTAATTTTGATTGGAGCAGTGGATTATTTGATGAATTTACAGAACCATCACCAGGATATCATGGCTTAGTTTATCATGATGTACTAGGTCCAGCTGCCTTTATTGCCAAAGTTAGGATTGAAGGCTTAAGAGATCTTGGAAGTGCTCCAAGTCCTTTTAATTGTTTTCAAACAATTCAAGGACTAGAAACCTTATCTGTTAGAATAAAAAAACATTCTGAAAATGCATTAAAGGTAGCAGAATGGTTAGAGAAACAAGATCAAGTTGCATGGGTTAATTATCCAGGTCTAAAGTCCTCTAAATATTATGACTTATCACAAAAATATTTAAAAAATGGTCAAAGTGGTATTGTAACATTTGGTTTAAAAGGGGGTTTTGATTCGGCAAAAAAATTAACTGATAGTACTAAAATATTTTCGCTTTTAGCCAATTTTGGAGATTCTAAATCTTTAATTATACACCCTTCAAGCACCACTCACCAACAATTAAATGAAGAACAACAAAAGTCAACAGGTGTTACGTCTGATTTGGTTCGATTAAGTATTGGCCTGGAAGATCCAGCTGACTTAATTGAGGACTTGAAAAATGCGATAAAATCTTTGTAAAAGTTGAAAGATGATTTAAAAAAAATAGTAATTGAAAACTTTGAAGCTTCATCTGGGAAAAAATTTCAAAATTTTCGATTAAGTTATCAGTTTTTTGGAAAGACATTTGGAACTGCACCAATTATTCTTATTAATCATGCATTAACTGGAAATTCTTCAGTTTCTGGAAAGGATGGATGGTGGAGTGAGATTATTGGTATAAATAAGGCAATTGATCTGAATAAATTCACTGTACTTTGTATTAATATTCCAGGCAATGGGTTTAACGAAGAAAACTTTGATTTCGATGTTGAATTAGACTTAGGAGATATAGCACATATTTTTATTAAGGTTTTAGATAAATTAAAAATTTTAAAATTACATGCTGTAATTGGCGGATCAATTGGCGGATGTTTAACATGGGAGATGGCTGCAATAAAAAATGATATTGCAGACAAGATTATTCCTATAGCCTCAGATTGGAAAGCAAATGATTGGTTAATAGCTAATACTTTCCTGCAAGATAGAATTCTAGAGAATTCAAAGGATCCTCTTGGAGATGCTAGAATTCATGCAATGACATTCTATAGAACACCTGAGTCTCTTAATCAAAGATTCTCAAGATCAAAGAATATTGAAAAAGGAATGTATAATGTTGAATCATGGCTTAATCACCATGGAATAAAACTTAATCAAAGGTTTAGCCTTAACTCTTATAAATTTTTAAATAAGCTTTTAAGATCTGCTGATATAACAAGAGATAATTCAAGCCTAGAGTCAAAAATTATGCAGTCAAAATCAGAGATTCATATAATTTCAGTTGACTCAGATATTTTTTTCTTACCTGATGAAGATAGAATGACTACTTTAAGGCTTAAAAAACAAAAAGTCAAAATTAAAAATCATATCATAGAGTCAATTCATGGTCATGATGCATTTTTAATTGAAACAAAACAAATTTCAGATATCTTTACTAAAATTTTAATATAATGGCAATTTATTTAGATAGAATTAATAATAAGTACTTGTTTGAGCTCTCAAATGAAAATGGACATAAGGTTTTACTTGATCGCAAATATTCTCCAGATTATAATGTTAAAGGTGCTAGTCCTATGGAGCTTTTATTAATGGGAGTGGCTGGTTGTAGTAGTATTGATGTTATATCAATACTAGAAAAACAAAAGCTTGACCCAGATTCATATAAAATGGAGGTTGAGGGAGAAAGAGAGTCTACACCCGGGAAACCGTGGAAAAGAATTCATGTCAAATTATATGTTGAGGGTAATATACCGAGTGATAAAATTATTCGCGCTGCAGCGTTAAGTTTTGATAAATATTGTTCAGTCTCAAAGAACCTTGAGAAGTCAACTTTAATTGAGCATTCAATTTATCTCAATGGTTCATTAATAAAAAAATAGGCTAAAAAGTTTGTTTTTATTGATACCTATTATACTTTTGTTAACTGTTATGAACAATTTTAATTTTTATTATAACTTTTATTTCTACTTCTTAAACCAGAGGGCAGGATAACTATATAATTAAAAATTAAAATATTTTAGTCCTGTCAAATCAGGACTTTTTTTTTGTATGAAAGTGTCAATTCAAGGAATTAAAGGATCATTTCACCATCTGGTGGCTGCTAACTATTTTGGTTCATTCGAACTAAATGAATGTTCAACTTTTGATAGGCTTGTAAAGTCAATTATTGATAAGGATTCTGAATATGGCGTTATGGCTATTGAAAACTCTATTGCCGGATCAATACTTCCAAATTATGCTCTAATAGATGAATATAATTTATCAATCACCGGAGAATACAGTCTTAGTATTGATCATAATTTAATGTGCCTTCCTGGTCAAGGTATTGAAGATATAGAGGAAGTACATTCTCATCCAATGGCATTACTTCAGTGTGCAAATTTTTTTTCTAAATATCCTCAGATAAAGCTAATTGAAAGTGAGGATACAGCTTTATTTGCAAAAAAAATCAGTGAAAATAAAACTAATCGAGTAGGGGCAATAGCTAGTAAAGAAGCTGCAGAAATATATGGTTTAGAGATTTTAAATTCCTCAATACAAACAATTAAAAATAATATTACAAGATTTGTAATAGTTGAAAAGAATAAACAAAACATGTTAAACTTCAATAAAGCTGCTCTTAAATTTATACTTGATCACAAAAGAGGAAGTCTAGCATCTATATTGAATATGATGAGTGACTGTAACTTAAACCTTACAAAAATTCAATCTCTACCTGTAATAAAAACACCTGGTAAGTACTCGTTCTTTGTTGATGTTACTTTTGATTCAATTAAAAATTATCAAAAAGCAATTAAGATTATTGAGCTCATGGCTCAGGAGTTTAAAATACTTGGAGAATATAAAGATCAAAAATTATGAAAGTTGGTATAGTTGGTTTAGGATTAATAGGAGGTTCGATAGCACTAAAACTTAAAGATTTATTTGATAATCTTACGATATATGGATATGATATTGATTACGACTCAATTAGTTTCTCGATTAAAAATAAAATTATTGATGAAAAATATGATGAAGATTTATTATATGAATTAGACTATGTATTTCTTGCTATCCCTGTTGAATCTATTAAGAATCAACTTCAAAATTACTTAGACAAAATCTCAGACAGAACTCTTATAATTGACCTTGGTTCAACAAAATTCCAAATATGTAATTCAGTTGAGAATCATAAAAAAAGAAAGAATTACCTTGCAGCCCATCCAATTGCTGGAACAGAGTTTTCAGGACCTGGTTCAGCTACAAAGGACTTATTTAATAATAAAGTTATGATTCTGTGTGATACAGATAAAACAGATAGGAATTTATTGTTAAATGCAAAAAAAATCATTGAATCAATAGGTATGATTATTAAAACAATGGATTCAAAAGAACATGATAGACATATAGCATACGTATCACATTTATCCCATATTTCATCTTTTATGTTAGGTAAAACAGTAATGGATAAAGAAGACGATGAACAAGCAATTTATAATATGGCTGGTAGTGGATTTGAGTCGACAGTAAGATTAGCTAAAAGCTCACCTGAAATGTGGTCTTCGATCTTTGTTGAGAATAAAAAAAATATTATAGAATCTCTTGATGAATACATCTCAAATATTAATAATTTTAAAAAATTAATTGAGATGAGCGATCAGGAAAAACTTAATAATGAGATGAGGAAAATAAATGGAATTAAGGAAATATTAAAAGGAATAAATTAAATAATTATGGAAAACAAAAAAGAATATAGAAACTGGTTAAATCAAATGAATCTTGATCATCCACTAGTTATAGCTGGTCCATGTAGTGCGGAGACTGAGGAACAAGTTCTAAAAATTGCTAATCAATTAAAAGGAAGTGATGTAACCGCATATAGAGCTGGAATATGGAAGCCGAGGACTAGACCAGGAATGTTTGAAGGGGTAGGAGCTATTGGGTTGAAGTGGTTGCAGAGAGTTAAGGAGGAAACTGGGCTTATGATTGCCACTGAAGTTGCTAACTCTGTTCATGTTGATCTTGCTTTAGAACATAATGTAGATATTTTATGGATAGGTGCCCGATCAACAGTCAGTCCGTTTATAGTTCAGGAAATTGCAGATGCACTTAAGGGGACTGATAAAATAGTTTTAATTAAAAACCCTGTAAACCCAGATTTATCTCTATGGATGGGAGGTGTAGAGAGAATTCATTCTGCTGATATAAAAAATATTGGAGTAATCCATAGAGGTTTTTCATCTTACGATAAATCAAAATATAGAAATAACCCAGAGTGGCAGATTGCCGTTGAATTTCAGAATAATTTTCCAGATATCCCTTTAATATGTGACCCTTCTCACATAGCTGGAAGAAGAGATTTAATTTTTGACTTGAGTCAAACTTCGCTTGACTTGAACTATGACGGACTAATGATTGAATCTCACTGGGATCCTGATAATGCTTGGAGTGATGCAGCTCAACAAGTTACTCCAGATAGATTAATTGAAATAATGAAAGACCTCAAGATAAGAGATAAAACTTCTCAAGGAGAGGAATATCAAAATAAACTCAATAATCTTAGATCACAAATTGATGCAGCTGATCAAAATTTATTGACAACTCTCGGAAAGAGAATGGAAGTTGCCAAAGGAATTGGAAAACTTAAATCAGAAAATAATGTAGCAATTCTTCAGAACAAAAGATGGAATGAAATATTAGGGAAGATGATTCTTGATGGCGAAGACCATGGTTTAAGTGAAGAGTTTATTTTAAGAATTTTCAAAGCAATTCATCAAGAATCAATTAATAACCAAAAAAAAATATTAAATAAATAATACCAAAAAAATGTTATCAGATAAAATTAATTCTTTACCAATCTCTCAAACAGTAGCAATGACTGCTAAAGCTCATGATTTAAAAAATCAAGGTATTGATGTTATTACTCTGAGTGCTGGAGAACCAGATTTTAATATTCCAGATTATATCAAAGATGCAGCTGTAAATGCTATTAATGAAAACTATCATAAATATTCTCCAGTTGATGGATTCTTAGATCTCAAAAAAGCAATATGTAAAAAGTTTAAAAGAGATAATAATTTAGATTATAATACAGATCAAATTGTAGTTTCTACAGGAGCAAAACAATCTATTGCTAATGTTTGTATGTCACTTATAAATAAGGGTGATGAGGTTGTAATACCAACACCATATTGGGTAAGTTACAGTGCAATGGTTTCTCTTGCTGACGGAATTCCTGTTTTTGTAAACCCCGATGTGAACTCAAATTATAAAGTAACTGCCAAACAGCTTGAATCTGCAATTACAGATAAAACAAAAATGGTTATGTTAAACTCACCTAACAACCCAAGTGGATCAGTTTTTACAAAAGAAGAATATCTTGAGTTTTCCAAAGTACTCATGAAATATCCAAAAGTAATAGTTGTTTCAGATGAAATTTATGAGCATATAAATTATGGAGTTGAAAGTGTAAGTTTTGCATCTTTGCCAGGGATGTATGAAAGAACAGTCACAGTAAATGGTATATCAAAAGCATTTGCAATGACAGGCTGGAGAATCGGTTACCTTGGAGCTCCTAAAATTTTAGCCAAAGCATGTAATAAAATGCAAGGTCAAATAACTAGTGGTGCAAATTGTATTGCACAGAGAGCAGCAATTACTGCTTTAGAAGAGTCCCCTGAAAGAATAAAATATATGGTTGATGAATTTAAAATAAGACGTGATTTGATAATAGATCTTGTAAATCAAATTAACGGTTTTAAAGTTGACCAACCACCATCAGGTGCTTTTTATATTTTTCCAGAGGTTTCAGAACTATTTGGTAAGACATTTCAGGGCCAATTAATAAATAATGCAAATGATTTATCAATGTTAATACTCGAAAAAGCTCATGTTGCCACTGTCCCTGGAGATGCTTTTGGATATCCACAATGCATAAGGATTTCATATTCTGCATCAAGAGAACAAATAAAAGAAGCAATTAGTAGAATTAAAGATTTATTATCTTGATTGACCTCGATAAATATTTTTCAAAGTTATCTAGAGATCAGCTTAAAAATTTTAATAGTTTAATTGAACTATATAAAGCTTGGAACGTCAAAGTAAATGTTATTTCAAGAAAAGATATTGATAA
>CACORF010000014.1 GCA_902629505.1 uncultured Bacteroidota bacterium | reverse complement strand
ATTTCTATGTTGGGACGAAATCAAATTAATGTTTTAAATACAATTGATTTTCTGATAAATAATAATGTTTGCCTTGTATCACAGATAGAGAGACTCGAGACTATGGATGAATATGGAAGAGTAAAACAGGATACAATTTTATTCTTAAATATATTCAGATCATTGGCTAACATGGAATATAAAAATCGTAAAGAATCCCATAGATATGGAATTCAACAAGCTAAGGAACTAGGAAGATATAAAGGTGTTGGTGGTAGACAGCTTGAATCCATTGAAGAGTTTTTTGAAAAACCCAAAAATATAAATATTCTAAGGCATTTAAGGAGAGGAGAGAGTATTAGAAGAGCAGCCAAGTTATCGGGTGCTTCGCCTGGTTTGGTTCAAAAAGTTAAAAGATGGGCCCAAGATCACAATAGATTAAATCCATAAAATATTAATTATTTCATTTTCATTAATTAAAAATTCATAGTTTTATACAAATCAATAATAAATTAATCATGAAAAAAATACTATTATTACTAACATTAGGTCTATTTATATCTTGTTCTAATGTCCAAAATCCTGAATATGAAAAAAATCTTGAAATTGCAAAAGAGTGGTTTGAAGTATTTGTAACTGAAGATTTTGATGCTATATCAGATTTCTTTGCTGATGAAGTAGAGTATCAAAGTGCATTCTATGGTGGTCCAATAATGAATAGAGAGGAAACTCTTAACTATTTAAAAGGATGGCAAGATGCTATGGAAGATATCGCTTGGGAAGCGCAAAACTATCTACCAGGTGCTGATCCTGATACTGGAGAGCCTAATGGAAGCGTGAGAATGTATGGCTATTGGTCAGGAACTAATACTGCTTCTGGTAAAAGCTTTAGAGGACTTTGGTATCACTATATGACATTTAATGAAGATGGTAAGATTATTAATGGAGGTGATTTTGGAGATGCAACTGGTCTAGTTATGGCTGTTGCACCTGATCAGGAATAATCTAAATTTCCTAAATAAATAAACCTTTTCATTGAAAAATGAAGAGGTTTTTTTATATTCAGCTGTAAATCAATTAAAAATTTAAAACATGAAAAAATTTATTTTATTATTTGCAACGATTTTATTTGTTGCATGTCAACAGCCTACTGATTCAATAGCAGTAGTTAAATCTGATGATGACAAAACAATGGCAATTGAAAAAATGCTGAGAAATTATCTGTCATACGGAACAGATTCATATGATGCTGATTATGATCAGTCAATAGTCTCAATGGATCTTGTTGGTAATAACTCAATTCCTGGGTTTGAGGTTAACGCTGAATCATTCTTTGCAACAGATGCAGAGCACCATGCTTTATTTGATAATATAAAAATGTCATTACCTGGAGATGAAGCTGGATGGGGTGGACTTCATACAAATTATTATGAGGATTTTGGTACATGGACTCATTATTGGGGCACTTGGTCTGCTACTGGAAGGTTTACTGGAAACGAAGTCTCACAATTTATTCATTTAAATTGGGGATGGGGTGAAGATGGCAAGATCGTCTTTCACAATATCCATGTTGATGGAAAAGATATTTGGGCTGAAGCTAATGCAGCAGAAGCTGCTGGCTCAGAGTAATTTAACTGTAAAATTATAATTATGAAAAAATATATATTATTATTCACTGTAATATTATTCATTGGTTGTGAACCAACAGTTGTAGAGAAATCAGCTGGTGTAGCCAATAGCGACGGGGATAAATACATTTTAGGTTCTGATGAAGACAGTCAATTAGCTGTTGACCTTGTATTGGCTTATGCTGAAAAAAATACAGATTTAATGTATGAGATGATGAATGATACTGTAAGGTATTGGCCCTCTCAAGGTGGAGAAATGTTGGTGCTAAGTCGAGATGCTGTTCATGATGTGGTTAATCAGCTTCACTCACCTTATGACTCTATCACAAGAACAGTATGGAATTCCGTACCATTAAAAACTGAAGGATCTGATTATTCACGTGTAACAGTTGCTTTTTCAGAAAATCGATTTTTAAAGGATGGAACTCAAGAAAATGTTAGGCTTATTGATAGAATATTTATTAGAGATGGTAAAATTTTTAGAATTCATCAATGGGATGCTGAGATGCAATAAAGATCAATATTAAACCAAATAAAAACCCACTTTTTAAGTGGGTTTTTTATAAAATAGATCCCATACTACCTCCGTCTACTCTAATAGATGCACCATTTGTTCCAGATGCTAGAGGACTTGAATAGTACAAAATTGTATTAGCGACTTCTGCAACAGTTAGAAATCTTGAAATTAAAGAGGAATCTCTTACATCATTAAAAAAATTTTCTTCAACTTCATCTTTTGTTTTATTCTCTCTTAATGCTGTCTCTTCAAGGAATTTTTTTGAACCCTCAGATAGAGTTGAACCTGGAACAATTGTATTTACTGTAACATTAGTTCCTTTTGTAAGTTTAGCTAGACCACTTGAAAAAACATTAATTGATGCTTTAGAAACACTATAGCTTAGAAGATCACTTGGAACAAGAGTAGCGCATTCTGAAGAAATAAAAATTATTCTGCCCCAATCTCTTTTAATCATTTCTGGTAAAAAATGTTTTGACAGTTGAACACCACTCATTAGATTTACTTGGAAATGATCATTCCAATCTTCAACAGTTTCATCTTTGAATTCTTTACCTCTAAAAATACCAACATTATTTACTAGTATATCAATATCATTTGGTATTTGGTCAATTAAATTTTTAACTTCAGAGTGATCTATAAAGTCTGCAACTAATCCGGATACATTATCACTATTAAGGGAATTTAATGCAGTTTCAACACTTTTTTTGGTCCTTCCATTTATTATTACTTTGGCGCCCTCTTCTAGGAATAGTCTTGCTGTTTCAAAACCAATTCCTTTTGTAGAACCTGATATGAAGACTTTCTTTCCTTCTAAATGTAAATTCATTATTAATTATCGATTGAGTCTACCACTTTTCTAGACCTAATATTTTTTCACCAAGTTTTGAAAGATTGGCTGTCTGGTACTTTTCTTGTTCCCAATTTCTTGGATCTCCTGGAAAAGCATAGCCTTCAGGAGCTATTCTGTTTTTCCAAGAATTAATTCTCCAATTTACTAAATCAATATCATCTTCCTGTGCTGGCATCATTGATATATATTGAGCAATTCTTACTTTATCTTTTGAATTATTGGGTCTAATTCCATGTGGTAGAGTACTGTTAAAAATTAGAAGATCTCCTGCCTCTAGTGAAACCTTAACTATTTTATCTTCTAGACCAGAAATATCAGGTTGGAACTTATTTCTTCCCTCAGGCTGAGATAATTTCCAGGTATCATAATTTTTATAGAGCCAAGGTATGCATTGAAAGCCACCCATTTCCTGGTCAGTCTGATCAGCTAAAGCTAAAACTCCTTGAACATTTTGAGGTTTTGTATCAGGATCATAGTCCCAGTGAATAAAACCCTTGTACTCAAAACCAGGCCTAATAGGAAAATTTAAATTTGCTCTATCAATTGTGGTCCAAAGCTTTTCTGTTCCCCATATATCTACAAAAGAGTCGTAAACTCTCTTAGTTTGTCTATTATCCCATAAAAATTGATTATTATATACCTCAACCATTCCAGTTCCAGCTAATTCCTTCATTTCCATTTCAGCTCTAGCTTCAGTGTACCATGTTGAAGGGTCATTAGGATCTTTATCATCAAATTCCCAAATAAATTCTGCAGTTTTCATTGCTTGTTCCCTTGAAACGGCGTTCTTAATAACTACATAACCATTCTCTATCCAAAAGTTCCACTGATCAATCGTTAAAACTTTCAAAGTATCACTAGTCGCAGAACTTCTTAACTTTTGTATACTACTTTTGGCTGTTGATGGATTTCCAGGAATCTCTTTATGCTTATTATCAGGTATCATAATTTATATACACACAATTTATTCATCTAAAGATAAAAAAATCATGTAAATTAATAGTCAAATTATCATCTATGAAAAACTTTGATAGAAGGAAATTTATTAAAACAACATCACTTTCAGCAGCATTTGCATCTTCTTCAAATTTGTTCTCCAATAAACTAAGATCTCCCGATCAAAAATATATGGGAGACTTTGCAGCACCAAAACTTGATAAAATTAAAATAGCCTTAATTGGTGTTGGCTACAGAGGGCAAGGACATATTAAGAGATTTGGTTCCTTTCCAAATACTCAAATAGTAGCAATAAGTGATCTTCATGAAACTAATATATCTAAGAGTCTATCTATAATTGATAATCTAAAAACATCGAAGTCCCATGCTAATCCTAAAACTTACTATGGTAATAAAGATAAATGGAGATTAATGTTAAAAGAAACTGATGCAGATATAGTAGTAATATCGACTGATTGGAATACACATGGAATAATGGCTATTGAGACTATGAAGAATAATAAGCATGCATTTGTTGAGGTCCCATTGGCTAACACGATTAAAGAACTTTGGGAGATTGTAAATACATCTGAAAAATTTCAAAAACATTGTATGATGATGGAGAATGTTAATTATGGTAGGGAAGAGTTGATGTTTTTAAATTTATGTAGAAAAGGATTATTAGGTGAATTATACCATGGAGAAGCAGCATATATACATGACTTAAGATGGCAAATGTACGAGGAAGAAATTGGAACAGGTTCTTGGAGAACATTACAATATGAAAAGAAAAAAGGAAATCTATATCCAACCCATGGTTTAGGTCCCGTTTCACAGTATATGAATCTCCTTAGAACTGAAGATACTTTTAAAACATTAATATCATTCTCATCTCCAGCTTTAGGTAGAGAAAAATTTGCAAGAGAAAACTTTAAAGAAAATCATAAATGGAATAAATTAAACTATCAAAATGGTGATATCAATACAACTGTTATCAAAACTTACTTAGGAAGAACGATCATGGTTCAATGGGATGAGACTAGTCCAAGACCTTACACTAGATTAAACTTAATTCAGGGAACAAAAGGAATTTTAGCTGGAGGTCCAACTAGAGCTGCTTTTGATAATGGATTTGAAGGATATACTAAAGATGCAGAAGAATGGATTATTGGTGAAGGTATTGATGCTCTTTATGAAAAATATGATCATCCAATGTATAAAAGGCTTCATAAAATTACTCAAGACTCGGGTCATGGAGGAATGGATGGAATGATGGTATATAGAATAATTGAATGTTTGAGGAAAGGTGAACCTCTTGATCAGAATGTTTATGAGGGATGTGCGTGGAGTTCATTGATAGAATTAACTTCTAACTCTGTTAATAATGATGGTCAACCACAGGATTTCCCAGATTTTACAAGAGGAAATTGGGTGAATACTAACACTTTTGATATAATTCCTTAATGTATAATAAAATAATCTCAAAGGCACCTGGAAGAGTCTGTCTATTTGGAGATCATCAGGATTACCTTGGACTTCCTATAATTGCTACCACAATAGATAAAGAAATAACTATCAAAGCAATAAAAAACAATACTGAAGAGTTTAAAATCTTCAAAAAAGATCTAGATATACATGACAGCATTGGTCTTAATCAAAATATTAGCTCTGATAAAAAGGATTTTTTGAGAATAGCCCTAAGAGTTTTAAAAAAATATGATTGTATTCCTAATGAAGGTTATGACATAGAAATAAAAAGTGAAATACCAATAAATTCAGGTCTATCAAGTTCATCTGCTTTAATTGTAGCATGGGTAAACTTCCTTTTATCTACATTTTCAGATAAAAATATATCTCCTAAAATTCTTGCAGATTTGTCATATGAAATTGAGGTTCTAGAAATGAATGGTTCAGGTGGTAAAATGGATCAATACACAATTGCTAGTGGTAAAACAATTTTCTTAGATACTATATCAAATAAGATAGAATCTTTCGACCATAATCTATGTGATATGATAATTGGAGTTTCAAACAAACCAAAAGATACTCAAGGTTTATTAAGGAAATTAAAAGAGAATGCTCTAAAGTCAATTGACACTGTTAAAGATAGAGTGACTGACTTCAATTTATACAATGAAGAAAACATCAATATTTTTTCACATTTGGACTTTCTAGAAGATTATTTAAAACCTTATTTCAAAGCTGCAGTTGGAAATTATAAAATTACAATGGATGCAAAAAAGGAATTTCTAAATTCTAATCTTAACATTAATAAGATTTCGGAGTTAATGAATTCTCACCATAATTATCTTAAGGAAGATTTGAAAATTACAACACCTGAAATAGACAAAATGATTGATGTATCTTTTAAAAATGGAGCAGTTGGTTCTAAAATTGTTGGATCTGGAGGAGGAGGTTCAATAGTTTCTCTTTCAACGAACTCAAATACATCAAATAAAATAGTATCTGAACTAAAAAGTATGGGAGTTAAAGATGCATTTATTGCTAGAAAAGGTAGAGGTCCAACTATTTATTATGAATAAAATTCCTATGATTATAATGGCTGCAGGTGTTTCATCAAGGATGAAGGACTCATCAGTGCCAAAAGAAATATCTCAAAATTTAGTCAATCAGTCTAATGTTAGAGTAAAAGGTTTTATTCAAGCAGGTGAAGGAAATGAGCCAATTATTTTCTACATAATTAAGAATTGTATAAGCGCAGGTGTAAAGAACTTCTACATTATTTTATCTGATAATTCATATGAATTCCAGAAATATCTAAAAAAACTAGAGATTAAATTATCAATTCAAATAAAGTTTGGTTTTCAAGACTTTTATGGAAAATTAAAACCAATGGGAACAGCTGATGCTATTTATCAACTAATGAATCAGTACAAGGAACTGATGGATAAAAGATTTATAGTATGTAACTCTGATAATTTATATTCTTCACACGCAATTAAACTATTATTGGAGGAGGATAATTATAACTCAATGATTGCATATAATTTTGATTGTCTGAAATTTTCTGAGAAAAGACTAGCATCATTCTCTATTCTTAAAATTAAAGGAAAATTTTTAGAGAGTATCATTGAGAAACCAGATATGGAAATTATAAAAAGCTATTCCAAGAAATTTGTTAGCATGAATATATTTTCCTTTAAGGGAGAAATGATTTATGAATATCTAAAAGACTGTCCAATCAGTCAAAAAAGAGGAGAAAAAGAGATTGCATCTGCTTTACAAAATATGATAGACGATAATGAAAAATCAATGATTGTTTTTCCTTTATGCGAGCATGTCCCTGACCTAACATTTAAAGAAGACATTGATAAAATAAGTAAATTTTTAAATTAATATTAACTTTCCTGATTAACCTAACAATTTGCTTAAGCTTATATTTGCTAAAATAACTTTCATGAAAAAACTTCTTTTAACTCTATCAGTATTTTGTTTATCATGTGATATCAGTGCTTCTAAACCAGTTGATAATATTAATCCAGTTTATTCTGTAGATAATCAAAAGTTTGAAAATATGAGCAAAGCATACTTTGCATCCGGTTGTTTCTGGTGTGTTGAAACTATATATGAGAGTCTGGATGGTGTAGAAGAAGTTTACTCTGGATATGCAGGTGGAACTACTATTAATCCTAACTATTATCAAGTTATGTCTGGTAAAACTGGCCATGCGGAGGCTATTGAAATTATATATGATAGCAATAAAGTTTCTTTCGATACTCTTTTAAAAGTTTTCTTTGACTCACATAACCCTACAACTCCCAATAGACAAGGACCTGATTACGGTACTCAGTATCGATCAATTGCTTTTTATAATAATCAAGATGAAAAAAATAAGATTAATAATTATATAAGTTTCCTTTCGACTAGCTCAATATTTGGTAAAGAAATCATAACAGAGGTAAAAAAAATTGATAATTTTTATTATGCAGAGGAATATCATCAAGACTATGAGAAGAAAAATCCTTACAATCCATATGTACAGAATGTTTCTATCCCAAGATTTAATAGATTTAAACAAAAAGCATCTAGTTATATAAAAATCAAAGATGATCACTAAATTTTTGTTAATTTGAAAAATTAACTGATGATAAAAGTAAACATTGAAAAAAATCTAAAAGACTGGCAAATTTTAGAGAATAATGAAGTTATAATTAGAGCTAAAAGACCAAAATGGTATTCTTCTGAAATTAGCTTCTTTTTTAATGGAAAGACTTATGAGTTAAAAAAGAAAAGTTTTTGGAAATCTACTTTAGATATATTTCAAGGTGGGCAAACAATTGGTTCAATTACTTATTCGATTCCTACGGGTTATCAGGTAAATATTTATAGTTCTAAGAAAATATATTCTTTAAGCCAAGTTAATAAGGGGGGGATGTGGAGAGTGGAAAGAGAATATACATTTAATGAATTAGGACCAAAACCAATTTTTAAAATAAATTATTCCAAGAAAAATTTTGGAAAGGAGACAATTGAGATTAATAAAATTGATCTTGATAGTTCAAACTATGATCTCATAATGTATGGTTTAAAATTAATGAGGCTTACTCAGGCATCTGAGTCTGCAGCTGCATCTCCAACTTTTTATGGTTAAAATTCAAGACATATATGGGAAAGACTATGATATTCCCGATCTAGAGTCTTTTGTTTCACATATTAGAGAATATCATACAATTAATGGAATTCCTGATGACAGTGTTCATGAAGAAAATGGATATTACTTTAGAGTCAACGAAGAGTTTCTGAAAGTCTTAAATAATATCAGTTAAATTTAATTATGAGATTTATTAAATACATATTCTTATTAACTTTTATTTTTTCATGTTCAAATATCCTCTATAATCATAATGATGCAATGTCAATGTTAAACTCTAAAGATCTTGTTCTCGAAAGATTTGGAACACCAACAAGTTTAATTGAAGGAAAAGAATATGATGAGTATTATTATGATTTTGGAGTTTTTAGGGAAACACTTAATTTTTTTTCTCCTCAGATTTCTACAGTTTCTACAAGTGACTCTGTTTACAATCTAATAGCAAATGAAGGTCAGACCCAACATAGAATAAAAACTACAAAAAGGTATATAAAATTTCATATTGATGGAGAAAAAGTAATTTATTGGGAAAGTCAAGCAGTTAATTTTCCAGTAAAAAAAGAATAATTATAAAAATTTATAGATGTCAATAAATATATTTAAAAAGGATACTCAAGCAAATGGGAATTTTAATAATGGAGAAATCCTTGAAAAAAAACCTATTGGTTTTCCTCAAGACGGAGGAAAGTTAAAGCCCTATTCAAATCTATTCTATTGGGCTCATGCATGGGCTCCAATTGAAGATAGTGTTATTGGTCTTCATCCTCATAGAGGCTTTGAGATATGTAGCTTTGTCTTAAAAGGTGAAATTGAGCATTATGACACGCTTCTTGATAAATGGATTTCATTAAAAAAAGGTGATGTGCAAGTTATAAAAGCTGGTAAAGGTATTTCACACTCAGAGAAATTAAAAGAAGGCTCTGAAATTTTTCAAATTTGGTTTGATCCAAACATTATTGAATCACTTTATGTAGATCCCAGTTATAGCGACTTTAAATCTGAGTTTTTTACTAAGGAAAAGACTAATGGAGTAGAAGTCAAGATAATCTCAAATAAAGAAAACCAAATTGGCCTAGAATCTTACGGTATTCAAATATTTCAATATAATATTACTGATAAAAGATATATACATAAAATTGAGAAAGATTCATACCATTCTTTATTCCTAATATCAGGAAACTTAAAAATTGATAATAAAGAAATAAATGAAGGAGACTTTATAATAATTGATAATGAAAAAGATGTAGAATTATTAATTTCAAATAAGTGTAAATTTTTTGAAATTATTTCTCCAGTTATCCCTCCATATAAAACATATGCAGAGATTCACAATATCAATTAACTATAACAAGCTTTAAAGTCCTTCCTGCAAACAGATCATAGAGTTCTTCGACTGATTCTTCAGATTGAAAAGAGATTCTAATAAAACCTTCACCGAAACTTAGATATGCTGATGTACTGGAATTAGAATTTAGAAATACTTGCGGAAGTTGACTCCATCTTTCTGGCGTGTCATCCTCATATGTTCTCTTAATATATGCATTTATTGATGCATTATCATATATTTCCTCTGTAATTTCTGGAACCTCCAGTTCAAAATTAGCATATCGCATATCTTCAGAAATGGTATCTGGTTCTGATGGAACCTCTAATAAAACTATATTAAGCTCTGTGCCATTAATTATTGTATCATTTCCTGTATAAGAACAGCCAATGCTCACTATGGATAATGATATTATATAAAATATTTTTTTCATTTTTTTTTAGTAAGGTATTTAAAATTCGAAAGCCCGACTCACGAATGAACCGGGCTTTCTAATTCTCTTTAAGTGATTCTTAAATTGCTTTAAGTCCTAGATAATCTTTCTGATCAACACTTAAAATTTCACAAGTTATATCTCTGCTTACGCTTCGATGTGCTGATTGATTCTTTCTGCACTTCCACTTGATCTTTTTATCTTTAAACACTATTGGGTTTCCAAATTACAGTTAATCTTACTGGTTTTGTATGTTTAAAGTTAAATAAGCTATATCTCTGTTTTCACTTTGAATATTATGGCGGATTTTTCCACAATTTCCGCTTATCTTTTATAAATGTATTAATCTAAATAGAAAAAACAAATATAAAACGGAAATTGTTAATAACTTTTAGTAATGAATTGAAAATCAGTTATTTAGCAATCACAGCAGTTGCATTCACATGATTTATTACAGTTACATTGAGTACAGTTGCAATCCATGATTTTTATTTACAATTTACGAAAATTAACTGACAATAATTTCTTTATAATAATTTTCCAACCCTTTTTTATAAGCAACAACAAATTGATAAAACCTGAACTCACTCAAATTACCATACCTATTAAATTCGTTGTAAGTATTTGATTGATATTTTTTTAATCTGCTGTCCAATAAATTCTGTATTTTTTTAACTTTCTTAAACTTTAATTTCTTAGTCTTATTTTGGTGTAATTCAGATTCATATTTATTAGTTATAAATTTGAGTTCCTTTGGTGTAAGCTCTGAATATTTTATGGGGTTATTCCAGCTTTTATTATACTCCTTATACAACCATTTATATTCTTTATAAAGTCCATTAATAAAACAAATCAGAAATATATTCATTAATATCAAAATTATAAATTATATATATATTTTTGCACTAACTCGGGCAATTAGTTCAACTGAATAGAACAGAAGATTACGGCTCTTCAGATGGGGGTTTGAGTCCTCCATTGCCCTCAAATTTATTTGATTGGATTTTATAGGAATTTTATTTGGTGTTGTACTACTCTCAAAAGGGGGCGATTTATTGACTAAGTCATCAGTTGATATTTCTTTAAAATTATCTATTCCAAAGATCATTATCGGTATGACAATTGTCTCATTTGCAACATCTGCTCCAGAATTAATTGTTAGTCTAAATGCAACTCTCGATGGTCTACCAAATTTTGCGATAGGTAATGTCTTAGGTTCTAATATTGCAAATATTGGTCTAGTATTAGGTACAATTACTATTATCTATCCAATATCATTAAAACAAAGATTCTATAATACAGACTTTCCTTTGTTAATAATTTCTACTGGCTTATTTTATTATTTTATTTACACAGGAAATCAAATTTCTAGAATTGAGGGTTTAGTTATGGTAATATCTATAATATTAATTTTAATATATCTATTTTTTTTCCAAAAAAGTAGTAATGAATTTTCAGAGGATTTAGACAAAAATGATATATCAATCTTTAAGTCAATTTTATATATAATTTTTAGTGGATCATTATTATGGCTTGGTTCTGAGACTCTTATAAAGTCATCAGTATCTGTAGCTAATAAGCTTGAAATTTCAGAGAGAATTATTAGTATAACAATGGTAGCTATTGGCACTAGTGTTCCTGAATTAGCTGCTTCAATTGTTGCATCTTTAAAAAAACAAAATGATCTATCAATTGGTAATCTAATAGGATCAAATATATTTAACCTGCTTGTAGTAATTGGGATTACATCTACTATCATACCAATAAATAATATAGAGAAGAGTGTAATTAATAGCGATATGCTTTGGGTAATTTTATTCTCAATAATAATTTTACCACTTGCTTATTTAGGTAAGAAAAATATTTTGACAAGAAAAAAAGGGATTATGTTATTAGTATTATATCTAATATTTATAATCCCTCTATTAATTTAGACTTTACTTAACTGCCTTAACTGTTTTTACAATTCTAGCAGCTACTTTATATGGATCAGCATTTGATGCAGGTCTTCTATCCTCTAGCCATCCTTTCCATCCACTCTCAACTGTTCCAATAGGAATTCTAATTGAAGCTCCTCTATCAGAAATTCCATAGCTAAATTCGTGAATTGATTGAGTCTCATGAAGACCTGTAAGCCTTTCATCATTAAACTCACCATATACTTCAATGTGTTCTTTAGTTACAGGTCTAAATGCTTCACAAATTTTTTCATAAGTCTTCTTATCTCCGCATGTTCTTAGTGTAGTATTTGAAAAATTAGCATGCATCCCAGAGCCATTCCAATCACCTTTAATTGGTTTAGGATGATATTCAATGTAATAGCCATAATCTTCGGTTAATCTGTCAAGAAGATACCTTGCAACCCAGATTTGATCTCCAGCTGTTTTTGCTCCTTTTGCAAAAATTTGAAATTCCCACTGACCTGATGCAACTTCTTGGTTTATACCCTCAAAATTTAAACCAGCTTCAAGGCATAAGTCAGAATGTATTTCTACTAATTCTCTACCGTGTGTATTTTTTCCTCCAACAGAACAATAATACATACCCTGTGGACCTGGGTAACCTCCCATTGGGAATCCAAGTGGAAGCTGTGTCTCTGTATCCATTATAAAGTACTCTTGTTCAAACCCGAACCAAAAATCGTTATCGTCATCATCAATTGTTGATCTTGAATTCGAAGCATGAGGTGTTCCATCAGGGTTAAGTACTTCTGTCATTACTAAATAACCACTTTCCCTTGTCGGGTCAGGATATATAGAAACAGGTTTTAATATACAATCAGAAGAATTACCTTCTGCTTGTAAAGTAGAGGATCCATCAAAACTCCACTCTGGGCAGTCCTCGACTTTTCCGCTAAAATCACTAACTATTTTAGTTTTACTTCTCATATTTGCAGTAGGAGTATAACCATCTAGCCATATAT
>CACORF010000013.1 GCA_902629505.1 uncultured Bacteroidota bacterium | reverse complement strand
TTCTACCTCACAATTGTTTGCGCAAAACTTTTTTGCTCAGATTCAAGAGGTTACAATTACGGATGGCATGAACTCAGAGTACGAAGAGTTTGAAAAATTCTGGAGCGTGGTTAATGAAAAACTAATTGCAGATGGACATCTTGCAGGTTGGTCTTTTTGGAAAGTTAACCCTGACAGTAATGATAATAACCCATGGGCAGACTATTTGCTTTACAACCAATTTAGTAGTGAAGAGCAAATGAAGTCAACATTATCTAAACCATCTGAGTGGTGGGTAGAATATGTTGAGAAGGCTCATAGGGGAAAGTCAAAAAGATCCTTAATTAGAAAATATGTAAAGGAAACCTTAGACAACAAGTATAAGGAGAGACTAGTTACATATAATATATCAAATGTAGCAGCTTTTGCAGATGACAATCTACAACCAACCCAAGGAATTAATGCTGTTTACATTGGAATGGAACAATTAAATGAGGACTATGAAAGGTTCGAAACAGAGTATTTTCAAAATTTACACCGTGGAAATAAAATGTATTGGGAATTCAATAAAATAACTGATAGATCAGACAATGCATATAAACCTGTAACTCACAATATTTTCGAAGTTAATATGGAAAATTCTGGACAAGATGAGGAGACAAGCTTTGTTGATGAGATGATGGGAAAATATGGTGTAGCTTCTAGAACACTACATGGCTGGATGGTTTTGGAACTAATAGAGTTTAAGTTTTAAAAATTGAATTACACTAAATAAAAGGCCCATAAGAAATTATGGGCTTTTTTTAAACTATAATTTTTATATTTAACGACTTAAAAAATTAACTATGAAAAAACACACATTTAAATTTGTACTAAGCTTACTTTTGTTTTCTTCAATTTATTTGAACTCACAAGAATTTACGGTGGAATCAAACCTTGATAACCTATCAATTGAAGTTGGTGAGATTTTTGAGCCCATTACAAATATTTTAGATAAGAACGGAAATAAGGTAGAGTGTCCTAACATAATTTATTACAATAAAAATGGGGCATTAAATTGGGACGATGGAATTAGTATTAATAGAAGGAGAGGAACAATTAAAGGAGAAATTCCAGGACAACATAAAGTCATTGCTCTTTGTATTGGACTTTCTGAAGGTAGATTAAGTAGAGATTTTGATGTGACAGTTAATTACGCTAAGCCTAAAGAATTAGAAGTTAACCTAAGCAGAGAAACAGTTTACACTGGAACATACGTGCCTCTTCAGTATAAGGTAGTTGATGCATATGGTTTTACAAGGTTTGATGCAGACATTCAAATAAGCTCAGAAAATGATTTAGTTGAAATAGACAACTTTAATAATGTAAAAGCTGTTAAGCCAGGGAATGCTAAACTAAAAATTCAGCTTGATGGAGTATCTACTTCTTTAAGCTTTAAAATTAAAGAAACACCAATTTCTAAACTATCAATTAATGCTAGCCTTGATGTGGCTAGAACAGGAGATGTAGTTAAGTTTTCCACAACTGCATATGATAATAAAGGAAAGGTGGTTTCTGATGCTCCTCTTAGTTATTCTTTCTCAGGAGAGTCTTTTGATAAGAGTTCAACTGCTGCAGGTTTAATAAAAGATGATGGAAGATTTGTGGCTGAAACAGCAGGGAAGTATTTAATTACCGCAACAGCAGGAGAAAAGTCAATTTCAAAGCCACTAGTTGTTTACGATAGAGGTGTTCAAAGAGAGGTTATTACTGTTGGAACGGGCACAGTGCAAGATAAGCACACTTCAGATTTCTGGGTGTTTGAGGGACAGGATGGAAACGATTATGCAGTATCTGGAACTTGGGGTGCAGATGGAACTACTTATTTTTGGGACGTTACAGACCCAGGAAATTTGAAAAAAATTGATAGCGTTCAAGTAGACGCAAGAACTGTTAATGATGTGAAGGTTTCAGCTGACGGTAAAATTTCTATTCTAAGCAGAGAGGGTGCGTCAAGTAGGAGAAACGGAATAGTAATTCTAGATACAACAAATCCTTATGATGTTAAAACTCTGTCAGAGTATACAACAAATCTAACGGGAGGTGTTCATAATTTATTTATTTACGAGGACCATGTTTATGCTCTTAGCAATGGAGAAAGGTTTTATGTTATAAATATCGAGGATCCTACAAATCCTTATGAAGTTGGTATGTTTGAGATAGGTGAAAAAGGACAAGCGATTCATGATGTGTGGATAGAGGACGGGATTGCCTATTCTTCAAACTGGAAACATGGTGTTTACATGATTGATGTAGGAAATGGTGTTGCTGGCGGATCACCTTCAAACCCTGTTGCAATGGCAAATTATAGCTATGAATCAGGAGCTCATCACGCAACATTCCCCTTTAAGAGTAAATCAACTGATAAGTTTTATACTATACTGGGTGATGAAATTTTTCCTCAAGGAATAGATGTATACACTACTAATGAGACTGCAGGTTTCCTTCACTTTGTTGATTTTACCGATATAAATAATCCAGTTGAAGTAGCACGATATGAACTTCCTGGACATGGGTCTCATAACTACTGGATTGAGGATGATGTACTATATGTTGCAATGTATACAGGTGGTGTTAGGATAGTTGATATTAGTGGAGAGCTTATGGGAGACCTCTTTAGGCAGGGACGTGAAATCGGTCACATTAACACTGCGAATCCAAATGGATTTATTCCTAATGCTGCAATGACTTGGGGTGCTCAACTTTACAAGGGTCATGTTTTTTATTCAGATCATAATGGAGGAATTGGGTCTTCAAAAGTGTTACCAACAAAACCAGATAATTCTAGAATTAATGAATATCTGAACAGGCCAAGACTAATTGATTAAGTTATGAAGAGACTAAATTTAATCCTATTCCTTTTAATTTTTAATACAGTTCTTTCACAAGACTATTACGTCTATGTTGCAGCTGAGTCTGATGACCAAGTTTCAGTATTAAAATTTGATGGAAAAGATATCACAGAAACAGACAGACTCTCAGTTGGAGTAATGCCTACAGAAAATGAAGGACCACATGGAATAACAATTGACCCTAATGGTAAATACTGGTATTTGACACTTGCACATGGAAGTCCGAATGGATCAGTTGTTAAATACTCTACTGAAAACAATGAACCATTATCAAAGGTTGAGTTAGGTCTTTTTCCTGCTACCATGCAAATATCAAAAACAACAGGACTTCTTTACGTAGTTAATTTTAATTTACATGGTCTAATGAAAACAAGTACAGTATCTGTTGTTGATCCAGAGTACATGGTGGAGATAACAAAAATTAAAACAGGTATTATGCCTCATGGATCTCGAATGTCTCCGGATGGAAATCTTCACTATTCTGTTGCTATGATGTCAGGAGAACTATTTGAAATAGACGCAATTGATTTGAGCGTTAAGCGTATTTTGAGCCTTGATAGTAACAAACATCATAGAAATGCGATGCATCACTCAAAAAACAAACCAACATGGGTAACTCCCTCTCCTTCAGGAAAAGAGTTATACATAGCTGGTAATGGTTCAAATAAAATCTTTATCGTTGATGTCGAAGAATGGAAAGTTAAGCAAACAATTGAGACAGGAGAGGGCCCTTACAATATAGCAGCATCTCCTGACGGAAAACATATCATAACTACTTTGAAAAATGAAGGGGCAGTTTCTATTTGGTCGTTAGATAAGGGCAAGCAAATTTCTAAGATAAAAACATCAACAAATATTCCGCATGGAGTGGTAATTTCGCCAGATAATAAATATGCCTTTGTTTCTGTTGAAGGTGTTGGAGGTGAAGCAGGTAAAGTTGACGTGATTAGTCTTGAAAAACTAGAGCTAGTTGATTCTGCTGAGGTTGGAAAACAAGCAGGTGGAATTGCTTTTTGGAAAATTTCAGATTAGATTTAATGGAACGTTTTTCAGAAAAAATTAGAGAACACTTTCCTTCGTTGAACAGAGTAAATAGCTCTGATCAGCAAATTATATTTCTAGACGGTCCTGGAGGAACTCAGGTCCCTATTCAAGTAATTGAGGCAATTTCTCAATACTATCTTAGATCAAATGCAAATACTCATGGAGAGTTTATAACTAGTAAAGAGACAGATTTAGTTATGGATGACCTCCGATTTAAAGTTTCTGTCCTGCTTGGGGCAGAAACACCAAACTCTATTTCAATTGGTCAAAACATGACAACATTAAACTACAGTTTAGCAAGGGCTTTATCGAGAAAATTTAATGAAGGTGACGAGGTTATTGTAACTGAGCTTGATCATGAGGCAAATAGAGGGCCATGGATGATTTTGAAAGAAGTGGGTGTAAAGATTATTGAAGTTAATTTAATGCAGAATGGAACTCTTGATTATACAGATTTTAAAAGCAAGATAAGTGATAAAACAGTAATGGTCTGCATGGGAATGTCTTCCAATGCATTAGGTACACTTAATAATTTCAAAATGGTTAAAGAATATTTAAAAGACAAAAAATGTCTTTTCTTGCTAGATGCTGTTCATTACGCACCTCATTTTTCAATTGATGTCAAAGAGTTAAATTGTGATTTTATGTTATGTTCAGCTTATAAGTTTTATGGACCACATATAAGTTTTCTTTATTCGAAGCCAGGTGTTTTAAACAACCTGGATCCAGATAGATTAGTTGTTCAAGAGCAGGAAGCGCCATATATAATTGAAACAGGGACGTTGAACCATGCGTCATGCTCTGGGGTTTCAGCAGCTATTGATTTTATTTCATCTCTAGGTCAAGGAAGCACATACAGAGAAAAATTGGAGAGTGCATATTTACAAATAAGTGATCATGAATTTAAACTAGCAAAATATCTCTATGAGTCACTAGAAGATTTTGATAAAACAACTGTTATAGGTCCTGATTTTTCTTCAAGAGAAAGAACTCCCACAGTATCATTTGTTCATTCAGAACATACTCCTCAAGATGTTTGTGCTAGTTTAGCTACACAAAATATTTGTGCTTGGGATGGACATTTTTACGCACTCAAGGCAATCCAGCAATTAGGTCTAGAAAGTAGAGGGGGTGTAACAAGGCTTGGAATTTCACTTTACAACACAAAAAATGAGATAGATCGAGTAATTGAAGTTATAAAATCTATTTAGTTTAGCTGCTCAACTTTTTTATAAACCAGTTTTGAAAAACTTTCTGTGTTTCTTTCGAGGCTAAATTTAGGTCTTGTATGTTTAGAAACTTAACCTCAGCTTTTGAATCAAGATTAGTCAGCAAATTCTCTAGTTTTTTTTCCGAAAAGTTTCTGGATTTTGTTATTTCTATGAGTCTATTTGAGGAAGACTCTACATAGAGATTCTTTTTAATTAGTAAATGCCAACAAAGACTGTAGGGCATATACTGTCTGCCATCTCTAAATTTATGTCTTATTTGGTTTGTAAGTCTTTCAGGGTTCTTATCATAAAAATCTTTAATAACTGATTTTATCTGTGGTCTTCCACAATGATATGATTTAAAATATTTTTCATGAAATCCCGCAATGTTTGCTGCTTTTGATTGAGCAGCATTGAAGCTTGGCCTAATTCTTAAGAAGTTTTTTACTTTATGTGATATAGTTTTAATTACCTGTTTATTGTATGATTTAGCCCATTTTCCTGTTAAAACAGCTTTATTATTTACAAACCAATCTTTTTCAAATGTCTCTTTTATAAGAAACATGTCATCATTAAAATATATGAACCTTTCTGAGAGATTTTTGATTTTGAAGAGTAGGGCGTCAATTGCTCTAATGTTAAATGTTGGTAAATACTCTTCATTATCGCGAAAAATTTCTTCATGATCAACAACTTCAATCTTATTTAAAGGTAACAGATGTCTGATGTTGCTTAAGCTTGGCTTTTGTTTATCAGTAACAATAAATATTTTTCTTATAAATGGGGCGAATCTAATAATAGACGCTACACAGAATTCAATTTCATTTGCTTGAAGATATTGTCTTTTTTGGGCTTTGTTATTTTTGAGATTTTTCTCAAGTTTTGATTGATAATTAGGATCTGCCCCATCTACCCATGTTATTACAGCATCAATTTTTTCCATTTAAACAAAATAAAAAAGTTTATTAATAGGGGTTTTTAGAGCATCTGAAATTTTTATAGCTATGTCCAGACCAGGCACAAATTTATTTTTCTCAACGGATATTATAGTTTGTCTACTTACGCCTGTAAGTACTGCCAAATCCTCTTGGGTTAGACCTGCCCCTTTTCTATAGTCTCTAACGCGATTTATAAGCATATGTAAAGTTAGCTTTACAAATATAGTAAAATTTATGTAAAATAAACTTTACATTATTCAGTAAAAATTAATTTTGTAAAGCTTACTTTACATTCTAAATGTATAGTTTACTTTACATTATCTCTTAAGATGTTAAAGAATAATTAAAAATTGATGAAATAGAATTCTGGATAATTGATTTTTCTAGTTTTACGAAAATTTTAGACATGAAAAAAATAATCACTTTATTAATGTTTGTTTCACTGGTTTCTTGTAATATGAATTCAAACAAACCAAATGAGACTAATAATGTTACAATTAATGCTTCTGACGCAATTTATAATATTAATCAAGAAGCAAGTAGCCTTGTTTGGACAGGTAGAGAAGTCTCAACAAGTTCTCACTATGGAACTATCAACTTTACATCTGGACAATTTGAAGTTTCTAATGGTTTAATTTCTAAGGGAGAGTTTTTTGTTGATATGACAACCATCAATGTTCAAGATTTAACAGGTGGAAGTAAAGAAAGATTAGAGGGTCATTTAAGATCAGATGATTTTTTTTCAGTTGAATCCTTCCCCTCAGCTCAACTCGATATTTCAAGCTCTGAGTTAATATCAGATGGAAAATGGATGGTTAATGCTTCTCTAACTATTAAAGATATATCTCATCCTGTAACATTTGAAATGTCAAATACTGAGAATGGATGGACTGCTAACCTTGTTTTTGATAGATCTAAGTACAATGTGAAATTCAGATCAGGAACTTTTTTTGAAAATCTTGGTGATAAACTTATTTACGATGACATTGAACTAGAAATTAATTTAAAAACTTCATAATATGAACCCTAATAGACCAAGATGTGGATGTGGAAACACACAAGACCCTGAGGGATTTTGTGATGGTTCTCACAGCAGTAAATAATGAATAAGTTACTTGCATTTGGAGCTTCCTCCTCTAGAAAATCAAAGAATAAAAAACTAGCCTCTTATGTTGCCAATAGAATGGCTCCCAAGGAGGCTATTCTTATTGACTTAAATGAATTTGAAATGCCTATTTATAGTGAAGATAGAGAACAAGAGATAGGGATACCAGATAAAGCATATAAATTTAAAAAATTGGTTAATGAAAGTATAGGAATTATAATTTCACTAGCTGAGCACAATGGTTCTTATACTTCGGCATTTAAAAACATTTACGACTGGATTTCTGTTATTGAAAAAACAGTTTGGAGTAACAAGCCTTTAATATTATTATCAACTAGTGATGGACAAAATGCTGGTAAAACTGTTTTACAAGCAGCCTTGTCTCGATTTTCTAGGCAAAGTCATCAGGAAATTCCGCATTTCGCACTTCCAAAATTTAATGAAAACTTCTCTGATACAGATGGAATTATTGACAAAAAACTAAGTGAGGAGTTAGATAAACAGATAAGTATTTTTTCTCGTCAAGTTGAGGGTTTACTTGACTCCAGTCATAATTAGTGTCCCATTCCAATCACCTTTATTCCCGTAATACCAATATTCTATATTATTAAAACCTGCTGACTTGTAAAAGTTTAGCCATGTATTTTTAGAGAATAATTGCATAACACTTATTGAAGTCTCTTCCTTCCAACTATGGGAGGGCTTATTTTCTGTATAATGGTCAATACCCATAATTAAACGTCCCTCGTTATTTAACCAATTATCATAAATATGTTTTATGAGAATTTCAGGTTTTTTAAAATAATAGAATACTTCCATTGAATGAACAATATCCACCTTTTCTTTAGGCCTCCAATTTAACAGGTCAGAGCAGAAGTATTCATTTTTACTATCTAATTTTTTTGCCTTTTCAATCATGTGTATGGATCCATCAACACCCGTTGCACTGCTACACTTTGGATCACCAGAAACTTTTCGAATTACCCAACCATTTCCACAACCAGCATCTATAAAACTATATTTATCAATTCCTTTAGTTGAATATTCAATCATGTTTTCAACAGATTTAGAGTGGTTTATCTCCATACCTTCATCCTTTCCACTTAAAACCCAATTACTAAATACTTTAATAGGCGATTCCATCTAATCTACAGTTATTAATTTGTGAGTTAAACTGTTATTACATAGAGAAACAATATAAAGATTAGAGTTATTCAAGTCATCAATTTGATCATAATAATTTTCACCAATAAGATTATTTACAAAATTCGGAATTGTATTACTATGGCCAACAACAAGTGTATTTTCTCCAATACTTGATTTTAAAAAAGCTTCATATACAATATCCTCGGAAGAGTATATAATTACTTCCAAATTATTATTTTCTGCAAGAGGAGTGGCTGTTTTTATTGTTCTTTTGTAATTCGTAGAGTATATTCTAGAAATGTCTTTACCAATAAAATAATTTTTCCAATTTTCAGCTCTTGATAAACCTCTATTATTAAGATCCGGATCACGATTTGATTTATCAACTCTTACTTTCTCAGCATGTCTAATTAGGTAAATGTTTGAGCAATCTTCACTTGGTTTATCAAATGAAATAAATACCAGAAGAACTAATATTTTTAAAATATTCAAAGTATTATTTTTCTTCTACTTATAGCATAAATTAAATATGCAATAATCATTACAAGGGGCTCCCATATAAGTAGATAGTATGGCCACTCTCCAATTACAAGAGGGTTGCTTACCTCTGGGGCGGCATTAACATACATATAATTGGAGTCCAACAAAAAATTAATTGGCATTATGATTGCCATTAATATATTAAGGTGAATCCAAATCTTAAACCAAGAAAACCTTGGAAGTTTGAGGTCTAAATGTAGGAACATAAAAATTGGTAGAACTATAATTAAACTATGAGAAACATAATAGTTTAAATAGTACCTTAAAGATCCATCAAAATAGTTCATCTGCGGTGTTAAAATTGCCATTATACCACCGATAACACCAGTATAATAAACAAATTGAAAGAGTTTGTCTTTTTTCTTCACAAACGGAAGCACACAACATATAAGGGAGGATATTCCACACAATTGAATAGGTAAATTATATTGAACATCCCATGTACCACTCATAATATATCCACCATTTTCAGTGATAAAATCAAGAATCATTATGACCCCAATAAGATATGTAACCTGTATCTTCTGTTTTCTATTTAAAAATCGAGCAACAATTAGAGGAACAGAAATAAATATTAATGAAAAAAGAGTCCAAGTTTTCCATTCGTCAGTCATAAATTCAATAACATAAATTGGGATTGGATTTTCTTCCATATTAAAGTGGTTTTTTCAAATGTATAAAAACTATTTAACTAAGATTATAATAGAATGAGTTTCTCAATAATTCAAGACTTTTTGGTACAGCAATATTTGCATCCTCATTTCCTTCAAACTCAAGCGATATATATCCTCTATAATTATTTTTTCTCATTAACTCGCCTATAGCCTTATAATCAATATTAATTTGATTAAATGCTGGCCATTTTGCCCCCCCAAAGTATGTTTTTGCCTGAATCAAGCATGTATGTGGAGCTAACTCAGCTAGCTGCTTTTCTCTATTTTCAAAGAAATTACCCGTGTCTAGTGTAACACTTAACCAAGGAGAGTTTATAGCATTTACAATCTTCATAACTCCTTTAGATGTTAGACCTAAGCCCCAATGGTTCTCGAGACCAAGAACCACACCACATTTTTCTGCTGTTGGAATACATTTTTCGATAGAATCGATAACCCATTTAAATCCTTCTTCTTCTGTATATCCCTTAATAACTGACTCTACTCCTTTATTATCCATTAAAACATCAAATTCTGATTTATTTCCAACAGGTTTTGTTGTCCCCCACCTACCAGTATTAATTCTAATTGTGGGAATTCCAAGAGAATAAGCTATCTCTATCTGATGCTTTGTTAATTCAATATTTTCTTTTCTTTTTGATGGGTCTGGACTAACAAAACTTTGATGGGTTGAGAGTCCCATAATATCAAGTCCTGAGTCAAATGCTCTTTTTTTAAGTTTTTGTAAATAACTATTTTCTTCGGATTCCATTTGAATAAGTAGTAGTTCTATTCCGTCGAATCCAAACTCAGAGGCTTTATCAATACAATATTCTATGGGGGTCTCACGCCCATTAAACTGCCAGAAAGAGTATGTAGATACACCAACAGGATTATGTTTAATATTTTTAAGTGTTAATTTTTTATTAGCATTAAATTTCGAAGAGCTAAGTAATGGTGCTCCTAGGGATGCAGTTGCAAGTGATTTAAGTAAAGTTCTTCTTCTCATGTTGGCAAGTTGTTTTTTTATTTAAATTTAGTAAATTCAAAATCAAAATTATTTTAACCTAAACAAATAAATAGTGTTGCACTTTAGAGGGCTGTGTCAGTAAGACCTAGTGAATAATTAATTTTTCTAATTACATTAAACCCCTAATTTGAGAGGTTTTTTTATATCTTAGTTTTTCAAACATTATAAATTAAAAAAAACTAGACATGAAACTTTTTAGATTATTATTAGCCATGTTAGTAACATTTACTATTTCGGCTCAAGACAATTCTGAAGACTCTGTAATTAATTTTACATACTATGATATCCCTGTTCAGCAAATAGGTGAGTTTTTAGATTTACATAAACAAATGTCAGACATTCAACTTGGAGACAAAAGAAAACTTCAGGGTCAGTGGGTATATAGACATTATTATGGCTCTGGTGCTAGTATAATTATTCAAGATAATTATGCCTCTGCATCTGATGCAGTTACTGATGATGAATGGGTACACTTTAGAGAAAAATGGGAGACATCAACAGAGGAAGAAAGACAAAAAATGGGTGCTTTAGCTCAAAAATATGTTTCTTTTAGAAATGGTCATACTGACGAAATGAGAGCAGTTAATTGGGCAAGAAACCACAAAGTTGGAGAAGGTCACAATTGGAATTCTAATTGGATAATGGTTATGGGAGAGTATTCGCTTGATGGAAATTGGCAAGTGGCTGGAGATGCTTACAATGAATGGCAGACAATACCTTTGGTAGAGAGTGGCCACATGATGGCAGGCGGCTATACATGGCACCTTTATGGCAGTGGAAAAGATATTCAGCTATATAGCGCATATCCAAGCATGACTGTCTTTGCTGATGCGCTAGAAAACACTCCTGATAGCAACCCAGAAGCAAGACAAAAGTTTTGGAGCATGGTAAAAGGTTCTCACACAGATCAAATTTATGTTCATGTTGGGCATATTGTGGATGGTGTATATACTCCAGCATCTAACTAACAAATGAAAAAAATTATGAAAAAGATATTAATTATTATTTTTTCTGCTCTATGTATCTCATGTTCAGATAATGTAGCTGTTCAACAAGACTCAAGTGGATATATCTTTGACGGCCAAAAGGTTATGATAGGTTCAGATGAAACTGTTGAAATTTTTAAACAAATTGATAAAGCATGGTTGGAAAGAGATTATGATGCTATTCGATCTCTTGTTGCAGAAGATGTTAGATTAATTTTTGCAAGTGGCGATGTTGGACAAGGACCGGAGGATCTAATCTCACTTATAGAAGCTGAGTATCAGCAATCAGTTGATAATAATGAAAACTGGGGATGGGATTCTTACGCATTTTCAGTTAAAGTTACACCAACTGAGGCCAATAGAGCAAATGAAACAGGAGAGTGGGTCCTTGCAGAATTTTGGACAGAAGAATCTAACGTAATAGAATGGTACCAAATTAGCGAAGGCAAATTAATAAGCTGGAATCAGTTTAGAAGAAATCGACAATAAATCCAAAAAATAACTTTTAAAAAACCCCTCATAGTAGGGGTTTTTTTATTTTTGATAATATGAGAAATATTTTTTTATTATTTATATCTCTATTTGTTTTACATGGCTGTTATTTTAGTTCTGACCCTATTAAATCAGCAATTAAAGAAGACGAGTTTGTAAGAAAGATTATTAGAGACAAGGACAACTATGAAATACAAATTCTTTACACAGAAGTTTCAAAAAACAATCTTGATCAAACTGAATTTAAAGATTTTCAGTTCCAATTAAATGATGAGAAATATTTTTATCCAGCGAGTACAATAAAGCTTCCTATAGCAATTATGACTCTATCTAAAATTAATGAGTTAAGGGCTGAAGGGTCCAATATTTCTCTTAAATCTAAACTCAAACTTTCTTTAATTAATAATAAAAAAGAAATTATTATAAAGGATTCTATTTCATCTTTTCAGAATTTAATAGCAGATGTCTTTCTAGTTAGTGATAACTCAGCCTCTAATGTTTTAATTGATTTTCTAGGTTATAATTATTTTAACTCATCGATGATTAATGCAGGATATAAAAACACTTATTTAAATCACAAGTTTAACCCTGACCCCTTTGTTGATTCATCATGGATAATTACCACTCTTGATAATGACGTAATATCATCTAAAGAAAACAAAAGGAATGTTATAGCTGGAAGTAATATTTCAAATTTAAAAAAAGGTGAAAGAAGTTTAGTTAATGGAAAAATAATAAATGAATCCATGGACTTTTCATTAAAGAACAGGTCATCATTGACAGACATGCATAACATTATGAAGAATTTAATTTATCCCGAGATTACTCTCTCAAAATTTAATTTAAATGTAGAAGACTATGATTTCTTAAGATATTGGATGAGTAGATTTACCTATGAGGATCTTGGTAATAAATATATTTCAGATGATAGATTCTTTAACTCATATAATAAGTTTTTTATTCATGGAATGGATACAATTTTGAAAAGTACTGATATTAGGGTATACAATAAGATTGGACAGGCATATGGAACATCTACCGACAGTGCATATATTAAAAATTATAAAGAAGATGTTGAGTTTTTCCTTACCGCAACTATTTATACCAATAAAAACGAAATAATTAATGATAACATATATGAGTATCGTGATACAGCTATTCCTTTTTTATCAAGAATATCAAAAACTCTTTATAAAAACCTGATAGATTAGTCTTTAACTAACCCCAGATCAACTAATCTCTGATAGAGAAAGTCTCCTGCTGTTATATCCTCAAATCCTTTTGGATTATTTTCATCAACACATGAATCAAGACAGTTTAGTGGCATTTCAAGCCTAGGATGAAGGAAAAAAGGGATGGAATATCTAGAGCTATTCCAAAGAGTCTTTGGAGGATTTACAACTCTATGGATTGTAGATTTAAGTTTATTATTTGTATGTCTAGACAGCATATCACCAATATTGACAATTATTTCATCATCTTCAGCAATTGCGTCAACCCATTCCCCTTTATTATTTAAAACTTGCAGACCTCTACCTTGGGCACCCATTAGTAGTGTAATCAAATTAATATCACCATGAGCAGCTGCCCTTTCTGCTTTTTTAGGCTCTTCAGTAATAGGGGGATAATGAATTGCTCTAAGAATCGAATTGCCATTAAAAATGTGCTTATCAAAATATGTTTCTTCTAAGTTCAAATAACAGGCTATTGCTCTTAAAATATGTCTTCCGGTATCCTCAAGTAGCTCATAGGTTTTTTGACCAATCTTATTAAAATCCTTAAGTTCTTCTACAATAATATTTTCAGGATATTTATTCTCAAGTTCAGGTTCATTTTTAACATACTGCCCAAAATGCCAAAACTCCTTTAAATCTCCTACATTTTTTCCTTTTGCGTGTTCTTTACCAAATGGTGTAAAACCTCTTTGACTTGCAAGACCTTTGATAATATATTTAGATTTAATATTATCTGGAAGATTGAAAAATTGTTTAACCTCTTTGTATAAAGAGTCTTTTATTTCATCATTAAGTAAGTGACCCTTAACTGCTACAAATCCAATTTCACTAAAACCTTTTCCAAGGTCTTTAATAAATTTTTCTTTGCTGCTAGCATCCCCTGATAAATAATCGTTCAAATTTACTTGTGGAATTCTACTCATTTTTTAGTCTTTTTTAGCAATCATTTTTGCAATATACTTACCCAATACGTCAAATTCTAGATTAACAAAACTCCCAGGTTTAATGGTTTTAAAATTTGTGTTTTCATAGGTGTAAGGAATAATTGCGACAGAGAAAGAATCAGATGATGAATCAACAACTGTTAGGCTTACACCGTTAATAGTTATTGACCCTTTCTCTACTGTGATATTTTTCTTATTATGTTTAAAAACGTATTTCCAACTACCATTAGTCTCTTGGACTTCAGAACATATTGCAACTTCATCAACATGGCCTTGAACAATATGCCCATCAAATCTTGAATTCACTGACATTGACCTTTCAATATTAATAATATCACCAGGAATTATTTTGCCAAGATTGCTTCTATTTAAGCTTTCTTCAATAACTGTTACTGTATAGATATCATCCTCAACACCAACTACAGTTAAACATACTCCATTATGACAAAGACTCTGGTCAATTTTTAATTCCTTGGTTATAGATGACTCTAAAGATATATTTAGATTACCCCTTTCTTTTTCAATTTTTTTAACTGTTGCTAAACATTCTATAATCCCAGTGAACATTATTATCTTTATTTTTGCACAGTAAAATTAGTAATTAAATTAACTAGTGGTAAAATCAAAAAAAATTAATGTTGGAATTTCTATAGGAGATCCTAATGGTATTGGAATTGAAGTTATGCTTAAAGCTTTATCTGAGAGGCCTACCAATGATAATTGTAATTACATAATTTATGCTTCCTATGAATTAATAGTAAATCAGAAAAAAGCTTTAAAAATCTCCACTCGCCCATTAAAAAAAATAAAAAGTTTTAATGAGATTTCTAATGATACAATAAACATAAAAGAGGTTTTTACAGACCCTCATTATAAATTTGGAGCAGTAGATAAAAAAGTTTCTCAAAATGCAATAATTTCTTTTAAAGAAGCTGTAAATGACGCTAATAACAAAAAAATTGATGTATTAATTACTTCACCAATTAATAAAAGTTTATCATACTCTGACTCATATAAATTTAAAGGTCATACAGATTTTTTAAGTTACTATTTTGATTTAGAACCAATGATGTTAATGGTCTCAAAGAAACTTAAAGTTGGATTGCTTACGGAGCATATTGCATTACAAGACGTTGTTAAGAATATCACAGTTAAAAAAACAATGGAAAAATTAAAACTATTACATAAAGCACTAAATAAAGATTTTGGAATAAGCAACCCAAAGATTGCAATTTTATCAATTAATCCTCATGTAGGAGATAGTGGTGTAATTGGAATTGAAGATGAAAAATTATTAACCCCAGCTATTAATCAGATTAATAAAAAGGAAAATATTATTTCAGGTCCATTCTCAGCTGATACTTTTTTTTGTAATAATAATTATACAAATTATGATGCTATTGTAGCTGCATATCACGATCAAGGTTTAATTCCTTTTAAAACTATATCTTTTGGCGAAGGGGTGAACTATAGTGCTGGTCTTCCCATAATCAGAACATCCCCAGACCATGGTACAGGCTTTGACATTGCAGGCAAAGGAGTAGCAGATTATACCTCTTTTACAAAAGCAATTGATTTAGGTCTTGAAGTGTTTGAATTAAGAAATAAATTAGATTGACATTAAATAGATAAATTTTTATAAATTTGCCGCTCAATAGTTAAGTGATGAAATCGCTTTCGCCATATTTGATAAAGTTTTCAGGTTTGAAAGAAGGGATTCATCTTTTTAACTATGAACTAGGAAATAAGTTCTTTAAAAATTTTGACTATTATGATTTTCTTGATGCTAAACTTTTTGCTAAGCTTGAGCTAGAGAAACAATCTACACTTTTAAATCTTAAGTTTTCATTTAATGGTGAAATTGAGGTTCAATGTGATGTTTCTATGGAAAGTTTTAATCTTGACTTGGAGACTGAACATGCAGTAGTTGTTAAGTTTAAAGATGATATAATCTCAACAGATGATAAAGTTATATTCATGCCAGCGGGTTCACATAGCATTGACGTTTCTCATTTGATTTACGAAAGTATAATTTTAGCAGTTCCTCAAAAAAAGGTTCATCCAGGAATAGAAAACGGTTCATTAAAATCAGAAATAGTTGAAAAGTTAGAAGCACTTAAACCTAAAAAGAATTTTAAAGAAAAAACTGACCCTAGGTGGGACAAATTAAAAGATTTATTATAAATGGCACATCCAAAACGTAAAATATCTAAAACAAGAAGAGATAAACGTAGAACTCATATTAAAGCTGAGAAACAGCAAATTTCAATATGTAAAGCTACAGGTGAGTCACACCTATACCACAGAGCTCATTGGCATGAGGGAAAGCTTTATTATAGAGGAAAAGTGTTAGTTGATTCTCTAGAATCATAAAAAACTAGTATCTTAAACTATCAATTTAATTGTCTAATGGCATAATTGATGTTAGTATGATATCTAACAAAACAAAAAAAATAAAAGCCGCTATTACTGCAATTGGTGGTTATGTTCCAGAAGACTTTATTTCCAATAAAGATTTAGAGAAAATGGTTGATACCAATGATGAGTGGATAACTGCAAGAACTGGAATTAAAAAAAGAAGAATACTAAAAGAAAAAGGGAAAGCCACCTCATACTTGGCTGTAAATGCAGCTAATGATCTCATAAAGAAAAAAAATTTAGACCCAAATAGTATTGACTTGGTAATTGTGTCTACAATAACTCCAGATTTCCACGGAGCATCTACAGCCCCGACAGTTGCATCCCAAATAAAAGCAACAAATGCATATGCATTTGATATAAATGCTGCATGTTCTGGATTTCTTTTTGGAATGTCTACAGCTACAAGTTATATTGAGTCTGGTAGACATAAAAAGGTTCTTTTAATAGGAGCAGATATGATGTCCTCAATAGTTGATTATACAGATAGATCAACAAGTATCTTATTTGGAGATGGAGCTGGTGCAGTTTTGATTGAACCAAGTGAAAATGACTTTGGTTGGGAAGACGAATTTTTGAGATCAGATGGAGTCGGTGCAGACTGGTTAAAAATTAAAGCAGGAGGCTCATTATACCCAACTTCAAAAGAAACCTTTGAAAAAAAATGGCATTACATTACACAGGATGGCAAGACTGTTTTTAAATCTGCTGTCTCAGAGATGGCTAATGCAACAGAGCAAATTATAATAAGAAATAAACTTGATCCTAATGATATAAAATTTCTATTACCTCATCAAGCTAATAAAAGAATTATTGATGCTACCGCAGAAAAGATTAATTTAGATAAAAATAAAGTATTGATGAACATAGAAGAATATGGGAATACAACAGCAGCAACAATACCACTCCTGATGCATGACTATGAAGACAAGTTTAAAAAAGGTGATAAGATTATTCTTGCTGCTTTTGGAGCAGGTCTAACCTGGGGTGCGGCATATTTAACATGGGCATATAATTAAAATTGAAATCATGGATATCAAAGAAATACAAAACTTAATAAAATTTGTTTCAAAATCTGGTGTTGAAGAGGTGAAAATTGAGAGAGAGGATTTTAAAATTACAATTAAGACAAAGAAAAATTCTCCCCAACAAATAGTTGTCGAAGAATTACCTAATAAAATAAATATTCCAACTCAGGCTGTGATTACAGAAAGTCAAGAAGTTGTTAGAGAAAAGATCTCAGATACTGAGATCCCCAAAACTGAGGACTCAAATCATGTAATAGTTAAGTCTCCTATAATTGGAACTTTCTATAGAAAGCCATCACCAGACAAACCTTCATTTGTAGAGGTTGGACAAAATGTAGGAGAGGGTGACGTGCTTTGTGTTATTGAAGCAATGAAATTGTTTAACGAGATAGAATCTGAGGTGTCTGGAAAAATTGTAAAAATTCTTGTAGATGATCAAAGCCCTGTTGAGTTTGATCAGCCTCTATTTCTCATCGATCCATCATAATAAATGTTTAAAAAAATATTAATTGCTAATAGAGGAGAAATAGCTATGCGTGTGATTAGGACATGCAAAGAAATGGGCATTAAAACTGTAGCTGTTTATTCTAAAGCTGATGAAGAAAGCTTACATGTTAGGTTTGCTGATGAGGCAGTTTGTATTGGACCTGCTGCTAGTAATGAATCATATTTAAAACCTGCAAATATAATTGCAGCTGCAGAGATAACAAATGCTGATGCAATTCATCCTGGCTATGGTTTTTTATCTGAGAATAGTAATTTTTCAAAAATATGTGAGGAACATAATATAAAATTTATTGGAGCTTCACCTTCAATGATTGAAGCAATGGGAGATAAGTCAACAGCCAAAAAAACAATGCAAAAAGCTGGGGTACCTGTTATTCCAGGTTCTGATGGTCTTGTTCCAACTTTGGAAGATGCTCAAAATATTGCACTCGAGATAGGCTATCCTGTCATGTTAAAAGCAACTGCCGGAGGAGGAGGTAAAGGTATGAGAATGGCCAATGATCCAAATGATTTGATGAAAGCATGGGAAGTCGCGAGACAAGAGTCTAAATCAGCTTTTGATAATGATGACATGTATTTAGAAAAATTTATAGAAGACCCACGACATATTGAAATTCAGATTATAGCTGACTCCAAGGGCAAAGCTTGTCATCTATCAGAAAGAGACTGTTCTATTCAAAGACGTCATCAAAAATTAATTGAAGAGACTCCTTCACCTTTTATGACTAAGCCTTTAAGAAAAGCTATGGGTGAAGCAGCTGTAAAAGCAGCTGAATATATAAAATATGAAGGAGCTGGAACTGTTGAGTTTCTTGTTGATAAGCATAAGAATTTTTATTTTATGGAGATGAATACTAGAATTCAAGTAGAACATCCAATTACCGAACAAGTAATAGATTATGACTTAATAAGAGAACAAATAAAAGTAGCAGCTGGTGAGCCAATAAAGGGTAAGAATTATTTTCCAAAATTATGTTCAATAGAATGTAGAATTAATGCAGAAGATTCTGAAAATGATTTCATGCCTAACCCAGGAAAGATTCTTAATCTACATTTTCCTGGTGGACATGGAGTAAGAATTGACACCCATGTATATAGTGGCTATGTTATACCTCCACATTATGATTCAATGATTGCAAAACTTATCACTACTGCTCAAACAAGAGAAGAAGCTATTAATAAAATGAAAAGGGCTTTAGATGAATTTGTTATTGAAGGAGTTAAAACTACCATCCCCTTTCATAAAAAAATGATGGAGCATCCCGACTTTATATCAGGAAATTATACAATAAGATTTATTGAATCAGCTCAAGTCTAGGATTTTACTATGCCCATCTCAATTAATTTTTCAGCTATTTGAATAGTATTCGTAGCAGCACCTTTTCTTAGATTGTCAGCAATAATCCATAGGTTTAGCCCACTATTTATACTAAAGTCTCTTCTAATTCTCCCTACAAAAACCTCATCCTTATTTGCCGCGTTAATAGGCATTGGGTATAAGTTTTTTCCTGGCTCATCTTCAACTATTAATCCAGGAGAACTTTTTAAAATGCTAAAAATTTCTTCAAGATTAAATTCATCTTCAAATTCAATGTTAACAGACTCACCATGACAAATCTCTATTGGCACCCTAACTGCAGTAGATGTGATTTGAATACTATTATCATTTAATATTTTTCTTGTTTCATTTATTAGTTTGTTTTCTTCCTTAGTGTAACCACCTTCCTCAAATACATCGCAGTGTGGCAGTAGATTTTGATCTATAGAATATGGATAAACTTTTTCAGAATTAGATCCGTTTCTTTCATTATACAACTGATCTATTGCATTTTTACCAGTTCCAGATACAGATTGATATGTAGAAATTACAAGACGCTTAATCTTGAACTTTTTGTGAAGAGGAGCTAATACGACAAGCATCTGCATAGTAGAGCAATTTGGATTAGCAATTATATAATCATCGTTTGTTAAAGTCTCTGAATTCACCTCACTAACTATTAGCTTTTTTGTTGAGTCCATTCTCCAAGCAGAAGAATTATCAACTACTCGGGTCCCTACATCTGCAAATTTAGGTGCCCATTCCTTTGAAGTTGAACCTCCAGCTGAAAAAAGTGCAATATCAGGTTTCATAATTAGTGCATTATTTAGAGAGACTATATCATACTCATTACCCTTAAATTCAATCTTATTACCGACAGATTTTTCTGAAGCAACAGGAATTATTTGAGTAATTGGAAATTTTCTTTTATCTAATAGGTTGAGCATAACGGTTCCAACAACACCTGTTACTCCAACAACAGCTACTTTCATATTTATTTATTTTTATTCATTTTTTTGTAAAATACTGAACGGCTTAAAGGTTCATAT
>CACORF010000012.1 GCA_902629505.1 uncultured Bacteroidota bacterium | reverse complement strand
CAGCACTAAAAACCAGATCAAGGTCTTTTTGTGTTAATCCAAAATTTTCAATATCAAGTGTTGGAGAATACTTTCTTCTCTGTCTAACAGGGTTAGTTATTGTAAAAAGATGCCCCCTTTGTCTGTAAGCATCAATCAGATTAACAACTTTAAACTCTTTACTTATATTTTCTGGAACCTCAAATTTTTGTCCTTCAACAGTGATGTTTGCACTTTCCAATCCAAAATCAAAACCCTGAAAAAAAGCTTTCCAACTTGGCTCTAAAGTGTCTGGAGACTCCAAGTATTGGTCATACATTTCTGCAAAAAAACTTGTATGTGCTGAATTAAGAAATGAGAATTTATCCATTCAATGTTATATAGTTAATAAAATTACAACTTGTTTTTTATGTTTCTCAATAATTTTTAGATTTTTGTATCATGTTTGCCCTAATCGATTGTAATAATTTTTACGCTTCTTGTGAAAGAGTCTTCCAACCTCATTTGATTGGCAAACCACTTGTGATTTTATCAAATAATGATGGCTGTGTTATAGCTAGAAGTAACGAGGCCAAATCACTTGGAATTCCCATGGGAGCTCCAGCATTTAAATACAAAGAAATTTTTCAAAAAAATAATGTCCAAATTTTTTCTTCCAATTTTACATTGTATGGAGATATGAGTAATAGAGTAATGTCTATTATAGCTAGACACGTACCAGAAGTAGAGATTTATAGTATTGATGAGGCATTTATAAAGTTTAGCGGATTCTCAGAAGATGAAGCTAACAAAAAATGTAAAGAGATAATAAAGACTGTGCTTAAGTGGACAGGTATACCTGTTTCAATAGGCTTAGCTTCAACCAAATCACTAGCAAAAGTTGCTAATAGAATTGCTAAAAAAAACTCTCATAAAACAAATGGATTTTATTCAATCAGTAGTGCCAAAAAAAGATTAGAAGCTTTAAATAATATTTCTACAGGAGACATATGGGGTATTGGTCTTCAAAATGAAAAAAAGTTGTCAAAAATTAATGTCAAAACTGGAATGGATTTTATAAATCTTCCTGATAAATGGGTTAAAAAGAATATGAGTATTATAGGTCTTAAACTCAAGAAAGAACTTGAGGGAATTCCTACATTGGACATAGAGGAAGGGAAAGTGGATAAAAAGTCTATTGCTACAACTAGAAGCTTTGAATCTGAAATTTCTTCATTGAGTGATTTGATTGAGAGAATTACCACATTCTCTGTAGTAGCATCTAAAAAACTTAGAAGACAAAATAGCGAGTGTAATATGATTTGTGTTTTTATTCGTAGTAATCCTTTTAAACAAGACGGCAAAAGATACCATTTCAGTTTAACAGGATCACTTCCTTTTTCGACAAACTCAAGTATTGAAATAAGTAAGTTTGCTGTAAGTCTTTTAAGGAAAATTTATTCTAAGAATAAACTTTACAAGAAAGCTGGAGTAATATTGATGGGTTTGTCTCCTCAGTCTAGTCACCAATTCAGTATGTTTGATAAAGACCTTGAAAAACAAAAAAAACTAATGAATAGTATTGATAGCATTGATAATAAATATGGGCTCTATAAAGTAAGACTAGCAAGCCAGGATCAAAAAAGAATATGGAAAATGAAAAGACAAAAACTTTCAAGGAATTACACAACTGAAATTGATGAGGTATTAATTGTTAGTTAGATTATGAAAAATAATATCAAAATATTCAAACCAAATAAAAATAGTTCCTTAAACAATTTATTTATTGAAGAAGGAATATCTGCTGGATTCCCTTCACCAGCAGGTGACTTTGAAGAATCAAGAATTAGTCTTGAAAAAGTTGTAGTTAAAAATAAAGAGGCAACATTTTATGCGAAGGTTTCAGGAGAGTCAATGAAAGATGCAGGTCTGGATGATGGGGATATTTTAGTAATAGACCGAAGTGAAGAATTAAAAAATAATAAAATTGCAGTATGTTATTTGAATGGAGAATTTACTGTAAAAAGAGTAAAGATTGAAAAAGATCACATCTATCTAATTCCTGAAAATAAAAGATATGACCCCATTAAGGTTACTGAAGAAAATGAATTTATAGTCTGGGGAATTGTAACTTATGTAGTGAAAAAGATCTAAAGTCTCTCATAGATACCTGCTATTCCTTGACCACCTCCAACACAAGCAGTTACCATTCCATACTTTTGATTTCTCCTTTTCATTTCATTTAATAGCTGAATCGAAAGTTTAGCCCCAGTACAACCTAAAGGATGGCCAAGAGCAATTGCACCACCATTAACATTGACTGTTTCAGGATCAAGGCCACTTTCTTGAATAACAGCAAGTGCTTGAACAGCAAAGGCTTCATTTAGCTCAGTTTGTTCAATATCAGAAAGCTTTAACCCAGCTTGCTTTAAGGCTTTTGGAATAGCCTCAACTGGACCTATACCCATATATAAGGGATCCACTCCACCAGATGTACAAGTTACCATTCTAGCAATTGGTTCAACACCTAGTTGCTTTACCATTTCTTCGGACATAACAAGTACAAAAGCAGCACCATCAGACATTTGTGATGAACTACCAGCAGTAACTATTCCACCTAACTTAAATGCAGGCCTAAGTTTTGACAATGCCTCAATTGTTGTCTCCCTTCTAACACCTTCATCCATATCAACTGTATGTGATTTGGAAACCCTCTTACCATCTTTAACAAATACTTCTTCTACAGTCACAGGGACAATTTCATCTTTAAAATATCCATTATCAATTGCATTAGCAGCTTTAGTGTGTGACTCACATGAAAATTTGTCAGAAGCTTCTCTAGTTATTTTATACTTTTCAGCAACTGCTTCAGCAGTATGTCCCATACCAATATGATAATTCATGTTTTCAAGATTTGCATTATAACTTGGTGCTAATTTATACCCTGTCATAGGTATTAAACTCATACTCTCAATACCTCCTGCTATAAAAATGTCTCCAAAACCTGCTCTAATTTTACTTACAGCCATAGAAATTGCTTCTAAACCAGAAGCACAATATCTGTTAATGGTTACTCCAGGGACTTCTTTTCCAAGAGCTCTTGCAGAAATCAATCTTGCAACTTGGAGACCTTGCTCGCCTTCAGGGTTGGCACAACCTACAATTACATCATCAACTTTAGTTGTATCAAGTTCTGGAACTTGCGAAGCAAGATGTTTAATAACATCTACTGCTAAATCATCGGTTCTATAATTTTTAAAGCCGCCTTTTTTTGCTTTTCCAACTGCTGATCTATATCCAGCTACTATATATGCTTCCATAATTAATTTCTTAAAGGTTTTTTTGTCATCAGCATATGCTGAATTCTATCTAATGTTTTTTGGTTTCCAAGCAAACTCATGAAGTTTTCTCTTTCAAGGTCAAGTAGGTATTCCTCACTAACATTCTGAGAGTAGGTTAAATCACCTCCACACATAACATACGCAATTTTTCTAGATACCTCTACGTCATAGTCTGACATATAGTTTCCTAATCTAAACTCATTAATTGCAGAGTATAATGTTGATAGTCCAGCCCTTCCTAAAACCTCAATATCCTGCCTTGAAGAAGGAGGGATATATCCTTTCTTGAGACTTAGAGCTTTTTCCTTTGCCATACTAATATTCCTCATTCTATTCATACAAACAAAATCTCTTTCTGGAAGAAGATAATGAAGATCAAATGCCTCATATGCTGAAGTTGAGACAGATCCCATTGCAATAGATTTAAAATGGTCAATTAATGAAGGCATTTTTACATCACCCGAATTAAATGAATCAGAAGCTCTCATTGCCATTTCTTTAGTACCTCCACCTCCAGGAATTAAACCAACACCTGCTTCTACTAAACCAATATATGATTCAGATGCATGGATCCCAGCATCACAGTGAATTGATACCTCAAGTCCCCCTCCCATCACAAATCCATGAGTTGCAGAAACTACTGGTACATTACAAGTTCTCATTCTCATTAATATTTGTTGAAATCCAACTAAGAACTTTTCTATTTCATCAAAGTTCTTCTGCATTGCCATCATTCCCATATTCATAAGGTTAGCACCAACAGAGAACTGCTTATCATTATTTCCAATAACAATTCCATTCCATCCATCTCTTTCAGCAATATCAATTGCTTCATTTATTCCTCTTGCAATCCCTTCTCCAATTGAATTACCTTTAGTCTGAAACTCAATACACATAACTCCATCTCCAATATCATGAACAGTACACTCAGGGTTTTTGAGAATTTGTTTATTTTCTCTAAAAGCATCTAAAATATAATGGTTTTCAGAACTAGGAACATTAATATATTTTTTTGAATTTATATCATAAAATTTCTTTTTTCCCTCTTCAAAGACATAAAATGATTTTGCTCCAGATTCAATCATTTCAGTTATCCAGCTTGGAACCTCTTCACCACAACTTTTTATCATTTCAACTGCTTCTTTAATTCCAAGATTATCCCATATCTCAAATGGACCATAACTCCAAGCGTAACCTGTTCTAATTGCATCATCAATTTGATAGAAGTCATCTGCGATTTCTGGAATACTCATAGCTGAATATGAAAGCAAGCAAGAAAAATACTCCCTGTAAAACTTATTTACATTTGAATCTCCATCAACTAAATATTTAAGCCTTCTATCGAAAAGCTCTATTGATTTTGCCTCTTTGATTTCAGGAATATTGGGTTTAATTGACTTTCTATACGTATTTGATTCTAGATCAAGAGCATTTATAACGGATCTACCGTTTTCATCTTTTTCCTTTGTTTTCTCATAGTATCCTTTTCCAGATTTATTTCCAAAAAATTTATTTTCAATTAAAAAATTAAATGATTTATTTTCTGGCTCATCTTTAAGTTTACTGTAAAAGGAATCTTTCGTAACATTGTTCACTAAGAAGTTTGTTACATTATTACTGGTGTCCAGTCCAACAAGATCTTGTAACCTAAATGTTCCTGAATTTGGAAAACCAATAACACTTCCAGTCATTAAATCTACTTCCTCAATTTTGAATTTATACTTATCAGTTAATTGAGAGGATTTAATTCCACACATTACACCAATTCTATTACCTATGAATCCTGGAGTATCTTTACATAGGACTGTTTGTTTTCCCAGAATAACATCACCAAATTCCATCAAAAATGTTATTAGAGATGGATCGGAGTCAGTATGAGGAATTACCTCAAAGAGTCTTAAATATCTTGGGGGGTTAAAAAAGTGTGTTCCACAAAATTTAGATTTAAAATCATCTGTCCTTCCTTCACATAAGAGTGAAATTGGGATACTTGAGGTGTTAGAAGTGACAAAAGCATGATCAGATTTATATTTTTCAACTTTTTCAAAAACCGTTTTTTTAATTTTAAGATTTTCAACAATAACTTCAATTATCCAGTCCGCATCCTTAATCTTATCAAAGTCATCATCAAAATTTCCTGTTGTGATTCTATCAGCATATGTTTTTTTGTATAATGGGTTTGGTCTGGATTTTATAGCATTCTTTAATGATTCGTCAGCAATAAAATTTTTATTTTTTATTGATTTATCATTCGGTTGTATATCTAACATTAATACATCTATACCAACATTAGCTAGATGACATGCTATCCCAGAACCCATTACTCCTGATCCAAGAACTGCTGCTTTTTTAACTTTGTAGCTCATATCTTTTTATAATAAATGCTAATCTAAATAAAATTATTTTATTATTACCTTTACAGGGTTAACGAAAAAATTATGGATAAAGAAAATATACTTTCAAACTTTCAAGAAAAGGCCAAAAATGCTGCTCCTATAGGTGGAACTATTAAATTTGAAATCGATGGAAACTCAATTTGCATTGATGGTACAGGTTCAGAAAATAAAATTTTATTAGAAGATATGGAAGCTGATTGCACAATTACTATGGCAGGATCATTAATGGAAGATCTTAAAAATGGTAAAGTAAATCCTATGATGGCTGTAATGAGTGGAAAACTCAAAATTAAAGGTGATCAAGGATTAGCTATGAAGCTTCAGGCTTTCATGTAATATTTGTGAATATCAATTTTTTGATTACATTTAGATGACTAATAAACCAGTTATCGAAAAAGTTAATCAAAAAATTAATCGTTCCAGAGTCAAATATGCCGTTACTCTGGCTGAGTCTTTGTCTTCTAAGGACTCTTCTGCTGTAAACAAAATTTGGGAACTTTGTGGTTTCAACTCTAAAAAAGAATTTGAAGAGAATTTTAAAAATGTTTATGGAACTACTTTTAGAGAGTACCTTAAAAAGCTTTAGTAAATTTTAGTAATTATCTTTCATTAAATTTGCAAACTGGTGAAGCGGAATTTAGACATTTTAGTTATCTCTGATTTACATCTTGGAACATATGCGTCTGAAGCAGACGAAGTGTTAGCTTATCTTAATTCAATTGATGCAGATAAAATTGTAATCAATGGTGACTTTGTTGATATAATGCTTTTTAATAAACGCTTTTGGCCTTCATCTCACATGAAAGTGATAAAGTATTTTCTAGACTTAATTTCTCAGGGTAAAGAAATATATTATGTTACTGGAAATCATGATGAATTAATGAGAAAGTTTTTAAACTTTAGAATTCAAAACTTTAAAATTGTTAATCAAATTGTTCTAGACACTGCTGAGGGTAAAGTTTGGGTATTCCATGGAGATGTTTTTGATTTTTCCATACAGACTGCCTGGGTAACTAAACTTGCAAGCTTTTTATATGACCATATGATAGTTTTTAATAGCTGGATTAATAAAAAAATCATGAGACCTCTTTTTCGAAAAAGATTAAACTTTTCAAAAGCAATAAAAGCAAATGTCAAAACTGCAGTTCAATATTTTGCAAATTTTGAGAGAAAAGCAGCTGAAATTGCTCAAAAGAATGGGTATAAATATGTAGTTTGTGGGCATATACACACTCCAAAGATTGAATCATTTGACATCAAAGGGGATAAAATAATTTACATGAATTCTGGAGATTGGCTTGAGAGTCTTTCTTCTTTAGAATACGTAGACAATAAATGGTCAATTTATATGCATAAAAGGACTGAACAGGAATATAAAGGTGATGATTTAAGAATTGAAATGACCAAGAAGGAACTCTACAAAGATCTTGAAGCCGAGTTTAAAATTTTACAGGATAAATGAAAATTCTTTATGCAATTCAAACTACAGGGAATGGACATCTTGCTAGAGCTCAAAGTATAATTCCCAGATTAAAAGAAATTGCAGACATAGATGTTATTACAAGTGGTCCAAAAAATGATTTTTTATTGGAAGAAAAGCCCATATGTCATTATCATGGACTTACATTTTTCTACACCGATACAGGTGCAGTCAATTGGTTAAAAACAATTTTTTTAAATAACTATTTTAGGTTCATTAAAGAAATTATTTCTTGCCCTATAAATAAATATGACTTAATTATAAATGATTTTGAACCTGTTTCAGCTTGGTCAGCTAAATTTAAAAATATTAAATGTTTTGAGCTTACTAATCAATATTCAATGGGGCTAAATAATATACCAAAGCCGAATAATTATTCTAGAATAGTTTTGCATGCAATTAAATATATTATTCCTTCAAATCTTGGTTATGGATATCACTATAAAAAATATTCAAATAGAATTTTTTTTCCGATAATTAGAGACAAAGTGAGAAGCCTAGACATTTCAAGTAGTGATGAAATTATTATTTATTTACCCACCTACTCTCCTTCAAATTTAATTGAAGTAATAAAGCAAATTCCACAAAATAAAAAATGGACAATTTTTTCAGCTGATGTAAAATCAAAAGAGATTATTTCAAAAGTTAATTTGGAGCCATTATCCGAAGAATTATTTTTAAAAAAATTTGCCTCTTGTTATGGAATTGTTTGTGCTGGAGGTTTTGCAACGACATCTGAAGCAATTTTTCTAGGAAAACCAATGTTAGTTGTACCAGTTGAGGCTCAAATAGAACAGCAATTTAATGCAGCAGCATTAAAAAAAGAGGGTGTGACGGTAATTGACAGGTTCTCCTTGAAAAATATTGATCATATTTCAAAATGGGTTGATTCACCAAAAATTTTTGAAATAAAGTATAGGGACGAGTCAAAAGAAATAGTTGAAAAACTGATTAATGATTACTCAAATCTTAACTAAAAAATTATTATGGAAGAAAACATTGAAAAACTAAAATTTCCTATTGGAAAATATAAAGCAATTCTTGAATTTAATTTTTCAAGAACTGTTGATGATATTAAAACACTTGAGTCATTTTCTCAAAAGCTAAATGACGCTGTAAAAGGACTTGACAAAACAGATTTAAAAAAGACCTACAGGGATGGAGGAATGAACATTGCCCAAATCATTCATCACTACTGCGATACTCACACTTATGCATTTATAAGAACAAAGCATACTCTTCTTGAAGATAATCCAAGTGTTAAAATGTATGAGGTAAGTGAATTTTTAACTACTCCAGAATCAAATGTTCTGGATATTAATGATAGTTTAAATGTTATTGATGGGATACATGCGAAATGGGTTTCACTACTTAAAACTTTATCAGAGGAAGACTTTAAAAAAACTTATTATCATTCTTCTAGAGATAAAAATATTATCCTTCATGAACATGTTGGAATGTATGCATGGCACACTAAACATCATATAGCTCATATAGAGATAGCTAAAAAAAGTATCAAAAAAGAGGGAAAGAGAAATCAATAAAAGTCATATTATGAACACATTTGAAATTAAATACAAAGGAGACTTAAGAACAACAGCAATTCACATTGACTCTGGATCTGAAATAAGTACAGATGCTCCTAAAGATAATCATGGGCTTGGAGAGACCTTCTCTCCTACAGATATGGTATGTACTGCTTTGGCAAGCTGTATACTGACTATTATGGCTATTGCTGTTGAAAAAGATAATATTGATATCAAAGGGACAACTGCAGTTGTAAAAAAAACAATGGGAACAAATCCTAGAAGAATTTCCAAGATTGATATTGATTTAACTTTTCCAAGAGAATATGATCAAAAAACTAAAACTATTTTAGAGAGAGCTGCTAATAATTGTCCAGTCCATCATACATTATCTGAAACTGTAGAAAAAAATATTTCTTTTACATATCCCAGTTAAAGTGAAAGCTTTTAATGGAAAATTACATGCAGTAATATGAGGCTAATGGCTAATGCCCAGCCAAAATTTTTTGTCAAATTATTTGCTGGTCTAAATAATGATAATAAGGAATTAAATTGTCCCCTGCTAGCTATGGTTGTCAATGATAAGCCTGTTAGGATAACCCAAAAAGCTCTCACAAAATAATTCATTTCTGGTAAAAAAATCTGAAGTGAGATATTTACAGGAAGTGTTGCAATAAAAGCAAATAGAACAATTTCTTGTCTTGGCTTTATTAAAATAACTGCACTACAAATTAGCACTACTAATCCACAGTTTATATAATACCTAAGATTATTTAGGGTATGTGTAAATGCTGAATTAGGATTATCAAATTTTAAGTATAATAAAACCATTCCCATTAACAGTGCTGTTCCTAAACTAAATAAAATAGCTTTTTGTCCAGCTTTTATTTTTTCTTTGTCGCTCGCCTTTTTATTTATGTATTTTGAATAAATATCTGTTGACCATAATGTAGCAAGTGAATTAAAAGTTGAATCAACAGTACTCATAAGAGAGGCGAATAATCCACAAAGTATAATGCCTTTTATTCCTACTGGAAGGTAGGTGTTTACAATGTATGGAAATGCCATGTCTGGTTCGCCTAGACTATCACCTAAGATACCATAAAGTGCTATTCCAGGTATAATAATAAGTATAGCCATCAAATATTTTATTAAACCACCAGCCAATAAACCTGCTTGAGCGTGTGCAACACTTTTTGCTGCTAATGCTCTTTGCATCACTGTTTGATTCGCACACCAATAGTTTATATTAAGTAAGAATAATCCAAATAAATGAGTCCATGGCAAAGTTGGATGATCTGAGGGTAAATGTAGATGCATTCTCTCTGGTGTTTTTATATAAAGTTGTTCCCATCCCCCTAATTGATTTACTGCTGTAAAACAAACCACAATTCCACCAATAATTAACACACTAAATTGTATAATATCTGTTTTAACAACAGCACTTAAACCACCTAAATAAGTATATATGGCCGAAAATACTCCTAGTATTAAAATTAAGATTGCTATTCTAACTATTCTATTTGAATGCAACACTGATAATTGTTCTCCAAAAACAAGTTCTGCAGCATATGCTCCCCAAAAAAGAGCTGCCCCAATTGTAACTGTTGCGAACAATGCTATATTAGCTATTGAATAAAATAACGCTATTCTCTGTCCAAGCTTTTGAGCAATAAACTGAGTAATTGTCATTATTTTTTCACGCAAAAAAAGAGGAACAAAAACGAATGCTCCAATTAATATTCCTTGTACTGCATTAATTTCAAGATTAGCTTGAGCTAGTCCAAATAAATATGCAGAACCCATCATACCAAGAAATTGATATCCTTGAATATTTGTTGCAATAGTCGAGAGAGCAACTGAATACCATGGAAGGTTTCTAGAGCTTAAAAAATATTCTTCCGCTGAGCTGTCTGCTTTGATTTTTCCACGAAGAGCTACTGCCATAATTATGAAAAAATAAAACAGAACAATTATAAAGTCTAGCATATCTTATTTTCTAACTCCGCTGCCTAATGGACTGTTAGGTGTTTTTTTGGGACGTCTTCCAAAAACTTCAGGAAGAGACACTGTTTTAATATTTGGCAAAACATATTTTGCAAACAATTCACACTCTTGAAGGTGTGGATATCCTGAAAATATAAATGATCTTATTCCCATATCTATATATCTATTAATTTTTGCCAAAACTTGGTGTGGGTCTCCAACAATAGCTGCTCCACATCCAGACCTTGCCAGTCCAATTCCTGTCCATAAATTTGGTTCTACATAATGTTGATTATCTGCTTCCTCTCTTAACATAGCTTGTCGTGCTACTCCTAAAGAAGTCGCATCCTGTGCTCTGTTTCTAATATCTTTTCCTAAATCCAAATCCAATTTTGAAATTAAGGTATTAGCATAGGATCTTGCCTCTTTCTCTGTCTGCCTAACTATTACATGTACACGAAGTCCAAACTGAACCGTGCGTTGATAATCTGAGGCTCTATTTGTCATGTCGTTCATTAGTCCTTGAAGTTTTTGTTCTGTTTCAGGCCACATTAAATAAACATCACAATGTTCGGCACACAGATCAACACCATCAGGTGAATAGCCACCAAAATAAAGCAGCGGACCTCCATTTTGTTGATATGGTTTTACAGGATCTGTTGGCAAACTTAGTTGATAGTATTTACCATTAAACTCAATTCTGTCTTTTGTCCATGATTGTTTTAGAATTTCTATGACTTCTCGTGATCGAGCATATCGCTTTGATGAAGAGAGTTGTACTCCTGGCAAGTCAGAAGATATAATATTGATGGTAAGTCGACCTTTAAGCATATGGTCAAGAGTGGAAATAGTTCTAGCTAACATTGGAGGATGTAATTCACCACAACGAACAGCTGCTAAAAAATTTATTTGTTCTGTAACTGTTGCCATAGCAGCTACATATGAAAGTGTATCTTGACCCACCTGATATGAAGAAGGACAAAGAACATTTCGAAACCCTAATTCATCTGCTGTTTTTATTATTTTTGATGTATTTTCCCAACTACTTTTAAAGGCTGGGTTGCGATTACCTAAAAAGTCATCGTCTCCATCACAAAGTGGTGCAAACCATGAAACTTCAGCGCCATCAATTTTCATATGAGGGTTTTTTCATCACCACAAGTTATAAAATTGTTTTAGGTGGAAATAAAAAAATCGCAACAAACTATTAATTAGTCTACTACGATTTTCTTAAGTACTCGAGGCGGGACTTGAACCCGCACGAACATTACTGTTCATTGGATTTTAAGTCCAACGTGTCTACCAATTCCACCACTCGAGCAATTGAGCGAAAGACGGGATTTGAACCCGCGACCCTCACCTTGGCAAGGTGATGCTCTACCAGCTGAGCTACTTTCGCAGAGAATGCAAATTTAAAATAATTTAGTTATTTATATATAGATAAATCAAGATTTAATGTATCAAAATATTTAAATCTATTTAAACAGACAGATAGTATTGTGTCTCTTAAAGAACTGGAGATTCTCTCAGGGAAATATTTAACAGCTATGTACGCTTGGAAAGTTTCAGCGACATCCTCGGAATCAGGATTATCTTTAGCATACGTTGACAGGTAATTACCATCTAGTAAAACTGCATCATTCCATCCTTGCTGTCCATAAACATAGGGATCAATTGAAAGGTGTGCTGACTCATGTATCATCAGTTCTTCAGTTCTATCTCCGTCAGATCTTGTTGATACTACGTTATTAAGCCAATCGATATGGAATGTAATATTTGCATAATTTAAATCATCCGTTCTTTGAGCTGAAGCCACTTCTTCACCTTTTAAAAACTCAAAAGACTTTATGTTTTTTCTTAGGTCTTTTCCAAGTTGACCTATTAAAGGAGCATATTTAAGTTCAATGCTTGATGCTTCCTCAAGTGTAAACTCAGAATAGATTTCAAAATCAACAGATAGACCATCACCAAAATTTACCTTGTATACATGAGCGGGATAAGTAATAAAGTCAGGCACAGAATTATCATAAAATAGTCTGTCCTCAATCCCAATGTAAGATGATGTTGAGTAGACAGTGTAATCAGATGGTTTAATTAAATCTGGGAGATCCCACATTGTTCCCTCAAAAGGTGGTTCTGAAATATCTATTTTGTTAAAAAGGTAAACCCCATCTTCAGCGCTTTGTGATTGAATTAAATACAACTGGTCTTGAAGATCATTTAATTGATTTGTTAAATCATTGTTTTCAGTTTCAAAAATTTCATTTGATTCAGTTAAAACTTCTATTTGACTTATATATTCGTCAATTTGATTCTGAAAACCACTTATTTGAAAATTTAATTCATTGATTTGGCCTAATTGAATATTATTCTGAGAAATTAACTGGTTTATTTGAACCGCATAATCATTAATTTCAGAATTAAGTTTTGATATTTCGGACTGAAGTGAAATTATTGTCTCATTAAGTTCATTAATCTCATCTTCTTTTGAACAAGAAATAAGTATTAATAATGCTGATAAAAAAAAATACTTAAAGTTTCTCATATTGTATAATCATTTCTCCTGGATTATGTGATGGAATATAATAAGAGAATCCATATTTATTACATATTTGGTTTATAATTTTTTTCTGCATAACAGGAGAATTACCAGTTATAACATGCAGACTAACGCTCCCCTTAACAGAGTTTAAAAGCATATACTCCTCAATTAGCTCCAAACCTTCAGGATGAGTTTTACCATGTAAATCAATCTTCATCCCTAATCTCTTTTTTAATCTGATTTAGTTTAATGAGCGCCTCTACTGGACTTAAATTATCAATATCTAAATTTTCAATTATTTTTCTAATTTCTTGCATCTTTGGATCTTCAACATCAAAAAAACTGAGCTGAAAATCACCATCTTTACTACCATCTTTTTTTTCTTTTGGCTTATTTCGTTCCATCAATTTTAATTTGTTTTTTGCAGAGTCTAAAACTAGCTTAGGCATACCGGCCATTTTAGCTACATGAATACCAAAGCTATGATTGCTTCCACCTCTAATTAGTTTTCTTAGAAATATTACATCATCTTTTGTCTCTTTAACGCTTACATTAAAGTTTTTAATTCCTTTAAACATCAATTCCATTTCATTGAGATCATGATAATGTGTTGCAAAAAGAACATGAGGTTTATTTTTATTTTCATGAAGAAATTCAGCAATTGCCCAAGCAATTGATATTCCATCATAAGTACTAGTTCCTCTGCCAATCTCATCTAAAAGAATTAGACTGTTTTTAGTTAAATTATTTAATATGGACGCAGTCTCATTCATCTCAACCATAAATGTTGATTCTCCCATAGATATATTATCACTAGCCCCTACTCTCGTGAATATTCTGTCAACTATTGAAAATTTCATTTGTTTTGTGGGAACAAAGCTCCCAATTTGGGCTAATATTGTGACTAGTGCAGTTTGTCTAAGTATTGCTGATTTCCCAGACATATTTGGACCTGTAATCATGATAATTTGTTGATCATTATCTAATAAGATATCATTTGGAATATATCTTTCATCATGAGAAAGATTTGCTTCAATGACTGGATGCCTTCCTTCTATGATTTCAATCTTTTTTTCCTCAATTATATCTGGGCATGAGTATTTATATTTAATTGCTCTTTTTGAAAATGAATTTAGAATATCAATTATTGATACTTTTTCTGAAATCAATTTTAGTGTTGACAGCCCATCTTGAAGTTTATCAATTAGTTTTAGAAATAATTTTAACTCTAGGTCCTTTATTTTTTCATCTGCATTAACTATTTTTTCTTCATACTCTTTTAATTCCTGGGTAATATACCTCTCAGCATTAACTAGGGTTTGTTTTCTAATCCATTCTTCAGGAACCTTATCCTTATGGGTATTTCTTACTTCTATGTAATATCCAAAAACATTATTGAAGGATATTTTTAATGATGGTATTTTTGTCTTGGCAGTTTCTCTTTCTAGTATTTCATTCAAATATTGTTTCCCAGAAGATCTTATTTCTCTTAAATCATCTAATTCTTTTGAATAATTATCATTTATAAAATCTCCTTTTAAAACAGAGACCGGTGAGTCCTCTTTGAGAGTTTTTAAGATTTCATCAACTATCAATTTTGAATTAGGTATACTATTTCCAAAACTTTTTAATTTTCCTTTTACTTTTACCAGAGATTCTTTAATAACCTTCACATTTTCAAGAGAATTTTTTAGATAAACTAGTTCTCTAGGAGATATTTTATACGTTGCTATTTTTGACATTAATCTCTCAACATCAGATATACTATTTAAATTCAAATCAAGAGTATCACTAATATTTTCATCATTAATAATTGAATTTACGATCTCTTGACGCCCTTTAATTTCTTTTTTATCAATTAGAGGAAATGCAATCCAGTTTTTTAATTTTCTTGAACCCATACTAGTGATAGTATCATCAATTGTTTCAGAAAGATTAAATCCATTAGGTGAGTTTGAATTAAACAATTCAAGATTTTTCATTGTGAATTTATCCATCCAAACATAAGAATCTGGAAAGATTCTCTGAAGATTTGAAATATGACTTAAATTATTATGTTCAGTGTCATCTAAGTAATGAATTATTGAACCTGCTGCTATTGTACCTAATTTAATTTCATCAACTCCAAAACCTTTAAGACTTTTTGTTTTAAAATGATCCAATAGTTTATTATGAGAATATGAACTATCATATACCCAGTCATCCAGTGGGAATACATTATATGAATTACCCATTAATTCATTGAATTTATTCTTTGAAGGTTTTGAAATTAAAATTTCGTTTGGTGAAAAATTTGCAATTAATTGATCCACAAGTTTGAAATCTCCTTGGGAGACATAAAAATCTCCTGTAGAAACATCTAGAAATGAAATACCACATTGGTTTTTTTCAAAATGTATAGAAGCTAAATAATTATTTTTTTTCTGATCTAAGACACCGTCATTAATTGCAATTCCAGGGGTAACAATCTCTGTAACACCTCTTTTAACAATTTTCTTTGTTAATTTAGGGTCCTCTAGTTGATCACAAATAGCTACACGATTTCCTGCTTTAACAAGTTTTGGTAAATAATTTTCAATTGAATGATGAGGAAAACCAGCTAACTCTGTTTCACTAGTTGAGCCTGCCCCTCTTTTTGTAAGCACAATACCTAAAACCTTTGATGCAAGAACAGCATCTTCTCCAAATGTTTCATAAAAATCTCCAACTCTGAACAAAAGTATAGTATTAGGATATTTGGATTTAATATCATTATACTGCTTCATTAAAGGAGTGATTTTAGTTGCTTTAGTCACAAGTATGTATTTGTGCTAATGTAAATATTTTTATTTTTACTTAAATGCGAAAATTAAAAAATACTGAACTAAATCGAAAGTCAATTGAGGAGTTCAAAAAATCAAAAAAAACTTCTGCAATAGTTATTCTTGATAATATTAGAAGTATTCATAACGTGGGCTCTATTTTTAGGACATCTGATTCTTTCTTAATAGAAAAAATTATAATTTCTGGATACACTGCAACCCCAGATAATTCAAAAATGGAGAAAACAGCTCTAGGATCATCAGATTCAGTTGACTGGGAATATTCAGAAGATATAATTTATACTATTGAAAAACTAAAAAGAAAGGGGACTAAGGTTGTGTCTATAGAACAAGCTGACAAGTCTCTGAAAATTGAGAATTTTAAACCAGTCAGGGATCATAAATATGCATTTATCTTTGGTAATGAGGTGGATGGAATTCAAGATGAAATAATTAAGATTTCAGATGAGGTTGTTGAAATACCTCAGGTTGGAACCAAACATTCTTTAAATGTATCGGTTGCTGCTGGAATTGTTCTCTGGGACTTTTTTTATAAGACAGAAATATAGAGGAATTAAGAGAAACTTAATGATGACTCTACTGGAGTGTCATCATCCTCACATTTCTCTAATAATTCGTTAATAGGTTTTATCAAAATAGGATGGATAAAATCACTAGCAATATCATTAAGCGGGTATAAGACAAAATTCCTAAGATGTAATCTTGGATGAGGAATTATCAAATCTTTCTGATCTATAATTTCATTTGAATAAAACAATATGTCAATATCAATTTCTCTAGCTGAAATTTCACTAGAATTTCTTTTTCTGCCAATTATTTCCTCTAGGTTTTTGATTTTTTTTAAAAGTTTAGCTGGTAATAATTCAGATTTAATCATTATGCAAATATTTAGAAAATCATCTGAGCTGAATCCCCAGGATTTAGTTTCATATATTTTAGATATTAATGTTACCTGACCTATGTCTTTTTGAATTAATCGTAAAGCTTCTTTAATAAAAGAATAACGATTACCTTTGTTACTGCCTATAGATAAGTAAATCTTTCTCATATATTTGAAATACAATGAAAACTAATCAAATTTCTCTTGCTAATAAAATCTATTTAATTCTAGCTGGATTATTTATTACATCACTTGTTGCATCAAATTTAATATTTACAAAAATATTTTATTGGTATCCTTTTGATATAAATTTTATGGGTGTTAAGCTTTTTGAACTATCTGTAGGAATACTGCCATACCCATTAACATTTTTAATTACTGACTTAATATCTGAAATATATGGTCAGAAAAAAGCTGACCAGGTGGTAATTACAGGAATATTTGCATCTGTATTTTCAATATTATTAATTTTTATTTCAAGTCAAGTCCCAGCAATTGAGGGATCTCCAATTGATGATTCTACATTTAACAATGTTTTCCTTAATGCTCCACTTGCTGTTCTAGCATCTATGTTGACATACTTGTTTGCTCAATTTATAGATATAAGAGTTTACCATTTTTGGAAAAGGCTGACTAAGGGTAAACATCTTTGGTTGAGAAACAACTTTTCAACTTTTACATCCCAATTTGTTGATACATTTACTATCGTATCTCTTCTAATAATTTTTGAAATCTTACCACAAGACAAATTTCTAGTATTGATTGTGTCTGGTTTTCTTTTTAAAGTAATGGTTGCAATTTTTGATACTCCTCTTTTGTACATATGCGTATGGTTATTCAGGAGACAATTTAACCTAAAAGTTGGAGAAGAGATAAAGCTTGATTAAATTGGATAAAAAGAGAATTAATAAGTATCTAAGTGAAGTGGGTTTTTGTTCTAGAAGAAAAGCTGATGATTTTATTTCAGATGGAAGAGTATATATTAATGGTAAACCTGCTTTACTTGGTTCTAAGGTAAATATTGATGATGAAATTTCTGTTGATGGTGAGGTTATTCAATACAAAGACAAGAAAAAAGTTTACATAGCGTTTAATAAACCTGTTGGAATTGAGTGTACAGGAAATCATAAAGTAAAGGATAATATCATTGACTTTATTAATCATAAAGAGAGGCTTTTTACAATTGGAAGAATTGATAAGCAAAGCGAGGGTCTAATTTTACTAACAAATGATGGTGATATAGTGAATAATGTTTTACGTGCAGAAAATAAAAAAGAAAAAGAATACATAGTAACTGTTAATAAAAAAATTACAACTGAATTTATAGATAAAATGAGAAAAGGTGTGAGAATAATGGGTAAAATGACTAGAAAATGTTTTGTAAAAAAAATTCATGAAAATAGATTTAAAATTATCTTAACCCAAGGAATGAATAGACAAATAAGAAGAATGTGCGAAGTTCTTGGTTACAGAGTTACAAAATTAAAACGAATAAGGATAATGGATATTCATCTTGACACAAAAGTTGGTGAATACAGAAATTTAAATAATGAAGAAATTGAGCAGCTATTTATTAATTGATTGTTATATCGACCTTGTAGCCTTCATTTGATCTAACATTAAATACCGTCGAGTCTTCAAATATTAAATATTGACCTTTAATACCAATTAATCTTCCTTCAATTGTATCTGTCTTTTTTAGGCTAGCTGACTTTACACTCTCAATTTGACTCTCCCTGTAATAATTAAACTTTACAATCTTACTATCTGTTTTAAAATAGTCTTTAAATTCATCTCCTAAAATCTCAAGTGCATCTTCCTTAATATCTGTAATATTACCATCGTCAATATTATCAGTTAACATTTTTCTCCAATTAGTTTTATCAGAAAACCTATCTTTTAATTTAACTTCAGCAATGCCGGCTAGGTATCTATTTGGAACTTCAATCAACTCAATTGCTTCAATTGCTCCTTGGTCAATCCATCTCGTCGTTTTATTATTTGATCTGGTCACACCAACCTTAACTCCGCTAGTTTTTGAAAGGTAAACAATATGATCTTGTAATTGAATTTTCTTCTCATATTCAAGATCTCTGTCTTGTATATCAAGATGAGCTTTACTTAATTCAGGTTTCATAACCCAATCACCTGACATTGGCGACTCAAAAAAACACTTTTTACAAAATCCGTTTGCAAAGATTTCAATATTATTTTTACATGAAAGGCAACAATACCCTGTTTTATGAATTTTAAAATTTTTACCAATTGATTGGTTAAGAAATAGCAGATCATTATCAAAGTCTAGAATATATCTTACAGGATCATCATGAATTGAAATCATTTTTTTAAATACTCCTGAAAACATATTTTAATGTTTACTATTTTTATGATAAATATATACATTCCATGCCAATTCCAATCTTTAATTCTGTTGCTTCATTCTTTTTAAAAAGAAGGATTAGTCAAATAGAGCTTTTTAAAGATTATCCGATTGAAGTTCAACAAGAAGTTCTAAGGAAAATGATAGTTTATTCAATCGATACTGAGATTGGGAAAAAGTATGATTTTAAAACCATAAGACATTATAATGATTTTAAAGAAAGACTGCCTACATTAACTTATGAAGAAATTTATAAAGACATAGAAAGAAATAGAAAAGGAGAACAAAATATATTTTGGCGAACTCCAATTAAATGGTTTGCAAAGTCAAGTGGAACAACTAATGCAAAAAGTAAATTTATTCCAATTAGCTTTGAGTCTCTAGAAGATTGTCATTACAAAGCAGGTAAGGATATGCTGTCTCTCTATTTTAATAACAATATAAATTCTCAGCTCTTAGTTGGAAAATGTCTACGCCTTGGTGGATCAAGAGAGATCTATGAAAATAATGATAGTTATTATGGAGATTTATCGGCAATAATAATAGATAACTTACCATTCTGGGCTGAACTAAGTAGTACCCCAAGTTCTAAAACATCTCTTATTCCTGAATGGGAAGATAAAGTCAAGGCAATTATTAAGGAATCCATAAATCAAAATGTAACAAGCTTTGCAGGGGTTCCTTCCTGGATGCTATCCCTACTTCAGCAGGTAATAGAGAAAACTGGTAAGGATAATATTCTTGAAATATGGCAAGATGCTGAAGTTTATTTTCATGGAGGTGTAAGCTTTGAACCATATAGAAACCTATACAACAAATTATTTCCATCAAAAGATTTTAAATATTTTGAAATTTTTAATGCTTCTGAAGGTTTTTTTGCTATTCAGGATCAAAATAACTCAACAGATTTATTGTTAATGCTAGATTATGGTATATTCTATGAGTTTATACCAATAAATGGATTAGAGACTGATATTGTTTCTTTAGCAGATGTAAAACTTAATACAAATTATGAGATGGTTATAACTACTAATTCTGGTCTTTGGAGATATAAAATTGGTGACACAATTAAATTTACCTGTTTAAACCCTTATAGAGTTAAAGTTACTGGAAGAACAAAACATTTCATAAATGTATTTGGGGAAGAGCTAGTTGTTGAGAATGCTGAAATGGCTTTATCAAAAACAACAGAACTAACTAAATCTGAGATATCTAATTATACTGTTGGGCCTATATTTATGGGCAATAAAACTAAAGGATCTCATGAATGGCTAATAGAATTTTCAAAAGAACCTGATGATATTAATAAGTTTACTGAAATATTGGATTTAAGTTTACAAAGCCTGAATTCAGATTATGAAGCAAAAAGACATAAGGACTCTACATTAGAGTTACCAAAAATTATAAAAGGAAGAAAAAATCTTTTCTATGATTGGTTAAGATCCAAGAATAAGCTTGGTGGACAAAACAAGATTCCAAGACTTTCAAATTCCAGAGAATATGTAGAGGAACTTTTAAAAATTAATTAAGAAACAGCTTTGAGATGAGAAATATCTACATTTTGAAGTTTCTGATAAGCATAAGCTTTTGTAATCTTTAGCTCTTTTATATCAGAACTTGGCAAGTTGAACATAGCATCATTTAATATTGCCTCACAAAGAGTTCTAAGACCTCTTGCCCCTATTTTAAATTCATATGCGCTTTCAACAACATAGTCAATAGCACTAGGTGTAATTGTAAATTCAATATTATCCATTTCAAAAAGTCTAGTATACTGTTTTACAAGAGCATTTTTAGGGACTGTCATAATATCTCTTAATGCATTTTTTGATAAGGGATTTAAATGGCACATCACAGGAAGTCTACCTATTATCTCTGGAATTAGACCATATGATCTTATATCATGAGGATTGACATATCTTAAAACATTTTTCTCGTCATCATTCACAACTTTTTTGTCAGAGGACTTAAAACCAATAGATTGCAAATTAAGCCTCGTCTTAATTATTTTTTCTATTCCATCAAAAGCTCCACCAGCTATAAATAAAATATTTGAAGTATTTAATTCAATAAATTTTTGATCTGGATGTTTTCTACCTCCCTTTGGAGGTACGTTTACTGTTGTACCTTCTAATAATTTTAGCATCGCCTGTTGAACCCCCTCACCTGAAACATCTCTAGTAATAGAAGGATTATCACTCTTTCTGGCGATTTTATCAATTTCATCAATAAATACGATTCCATTTTCTGCCTTTTCTACGTCAAATTCAGCTGCCTGAAGTAGTTTACTTAATATACTTTCAACATCTTCTCCAACATACCCCGCCTCAGTCAAAACAGTTGCATCAACAATAGCAATCGGGACATTTAAAAACTTAGAAATTGTCTGAGCTAATAGTGTTTTTCCAGTTCCAGTTGGACCAACCAATAAAAGATTACTTTTTTGAATTTCTATATCATCGGAAAGTTGTTTTTGATTTATTCTTTTGTAATGGTTGTAAACGGCAACAGCTAATGTCTTTTTTGCTTGTTCCTGCCCAATTACATGTTGGTCAAGAAAATTTTTAATTTCTACTGGAGGTTTAAGATCTACTATAAAGTCACTCGATTCTTTACCAGCCTGATCATCTTTTACAATCATATCTGCTTGTGATATACATATATCACATATGTGAGCGTCTAAACCAGCAATAAGAAGTTTTGTTTGAGATTTTGCCCTTCCACAGAATGAACATAGAATTTCTTCCTCACTCATCTTTATTTATTTAAAACCTCATCAACCATACCATACTTATGAGCTTCATCAGCTTTCATCCAATAATCCCTATCACTATCTGCATTTACTTTTTTGAAAGTTTGACCAGAATGTTTTGATATTATTTTGTAAAGTTCATCTTTCAGCTTAAGTATTTCTCTTGCAGTTATCTCTATATCAGTAGCTTGACCAGATACACCTCCTAGAGGTTGATGAATCATTACTCTTGAATGTTTTAGGGCAGATCTTTTACCCTTTTTTCCTGCACACAGAAGAACAGCAGCCATCGAGGCAGCACATCCAGTACATATCGTAGCTACATCAGGTTTAATGTATTGCATAGTATCGTATATCCCAAGCCCTGCATAGACACTACCACCAGGTGAGTTTATATACATTTGTATATCTCTTGATGAATCAGTACTCTGTAGGAAAAGTAATTGTGCCTGTATAACATTCGCAACACTATCATTAATTGCAGTTCCCAAAAACATTATACGATCCATCATCAACCTTGAGAAAACATCCATCTGAGCAACGTTAAGTTGTCTCTCCTCAATAATATAGGGAGTCATACTACTTACGATTTTATCATAATAAGTTGAACTTACTCCATGGTGTTTAGTTGCATATTTCTTAAACTCTTTTGAATAATCCATCTGTAAAATTTTAATTCAAAATTAATCAAATAGAAGTCTAAACAAAAGATATATAATGATTATTTAATTTAAGATTTATTATAATTAAATAGTATGATATATTTTGTTAAATTTGCTTCCTAAAATTAGTAACCTGGGTCGGGTACCCAAAATATTAAAATTATGGCAGTAAAAATTAGACTTCAAAGACACGGAAAAAAAGGAAAACCATTTTATTGGATAGTTGCAGCAGACGCAAGATCAAAAAGAGATGGTAAATATTTAGAAAAAATTGGGACATATGATCCAAATCAAAAACCAGCAGCAATTGAATTGAACTTTGATTCAGCATTAAGTTGGTTAGATAAGGGCGCCCAGCCTACAAATACTGCAAAAGCTATTCTCTCATATACAGGTGTTTTATTAAAAAGGCACTTAAATGGAGGTGTAAAGAAAGGTGCATTCACTGAAGCTGAAGCAAAAAAGAGATTTGATACATGGATGAAAGATAAGAGCGCTAAAATTGAGAAGAAAATTCAAGATGCCAATGCAGCACTTGAGTCAAACAAGAAAGAAGCAAGAGAAAGAGAAGAAGAGTATAGAAAGAAAAAGTTAGAAGAAGAAAAAGCTAAAGAAAAAGTTAAATCTGATG
>CACORF010000011.1 GCA_902629505.1 uncultured Bacteroidota bacterium | reverse complement strand
AGCAATCCCTTATATGAATCAGGCCAAAGACTCACTAAATGAAAGCTTATTTATTATTCTGCATTCTGGGAGTATCATATTGACCATACTTACTCTTTTAATGAACCTATCAATTTTTATTTTTTGGAAATATTAATAAAATGAAAAAAGTATTTTTATTTTTTATTCTTTTTCAAGCATTATCCTACTCTCAGTCGTCTGATAAGATATTATTAGGTGAAATTTCAATTTTTTCTGAACCTTCTAGTGAAGAATTAATTAAATGGGGTGAATTTGACAAATTTTTGTTAGAAACGTATAATTATGTTCAAATGGAAAAACAGGAAGCTAAGAATTACCAAATGAATCCTTTTAAAGATTCAATCTTCATCAAAACACATGTAAACCTTACCTATAGGGATATTTATAGATCTGCAAAGGCTTACAAAGACTCTCTTTTTTATAAAGATCCTAATTACAAAACTTATAATAACATTAATGAATGGGCTATGGAAAAGTTTCCATCATTTATGAAATTTAACCTAGACTACAATAAATATTTGGAATCAAATAAATTATAGTTTATTTAAAGGCTGACAATCCGGTAATTTTTCTTCCAGTTATCAATGTATGAATTTCCTCAGTTCCCTGATATGTAATCAATGTCTCTAGATTCATGATATGTCTCATTATTGGATATTCACCTGTAATTCCCATTCCACCAAGAATTGATCTAGCTTTTTTAGCGACAATACATGCCATGTCAACATTAGTTTTTTTTGCCATTGAAATTTGTTCGAATGTCGCTTCTTTTTCATCCATTAACACACCTAACCTCCATGCTAAAATCTGTGACTTTGAAATTTCAGTAAGCATGTCTACTAATTTCTTTTGTATAAGCTGAAATGAGCCGATTTTTTTTCCAAACTGTTCTCTTTCACTTGCATATTTTAATGCGATATCGTAACAATGCATTGCAACACCAAGGGATCCCCATGTAACAGCGTATCTACCAATATTAAGCCTATCTAAAAGATCCTTCATATTATTTGTTTTATGAAGAAGATTTTCTTTATGAACTTTCATATTATGAAAAATTAATTCACCAGTTTCTGATGCTCTGAAAGACCACTTTCTATCAATTTTTGCAGTACTAAATCCTTCAGTATTTCGATCTACAATAAAACAAGCTATTTCATCATTATCTCCCTTTGCCCAGACTACAGCTATATCACATATAGGTGCATGTCCAATCCACATTTTAGATCCATTAACTATAAAAAAGTCTTTCTCTTCTTTAAAAGTTGTCTTCATAGATGATGGGTCAGAGCCATGGCTAGGTTCAGATAAACCAAAACTACCAATAGAATCACCTTTAGCTAGAGGAATCAAGTATTTGAGTTTTTGCTCTTCACTTCCAAATCTATAAATTGTATGCATAACCAGAGATTGCACTGCACTTAATACTCTTACTGATGAATCACCCCTTTCAAGTTCTTGCATCATTAGTCCATAAGATGTAAAGTCAATCTCAGATCCACCATATTTCAAAGGAAGAAATCCTCCAAAGCCACCTATTTCCCCCAGGCTTTTTACTAAATGTTTAGGAAAAACTCCCTCTAATGCAGCATCTTCAATAATTGGAGAAACATTTTCTTTTACCCACTCTCTTACAGAGTCTCTTATCAATATTTGTTCCTCAGTAAAAAGTTTATCAACATCAAAGTAGTCTGGAGATTTAAAATTGTCATTCATTTAAATTGGTATGGTTATTAATATTAAAACTAAGTGAAAAATTTTGTAGAAAAAAATTATACTGATTATTTGCCAAAAACTTTCTTTAACTGACCTTTTGATAACCAAGTCCATTTAACTTCGTTGGAGCCAGTGGCAGTATACAATATTTTAACCTGTCCGGATGTTAATCTGGAAACACCGAGTTTTCCTCTGTCAAGGTTTATATACTTTATTGGATCGTTTCTTTTCATTTTTGAGCCCATTAGGATGGTATTATAAATATTATCCAATTCCTCATCAGTAGCTTTAAACCTGACATTAGTCATATCTTTCATTTGAGGAAATTCTAAGTTTTGATATTTTAAGTTATAAATGTTCTCATCATTTATAACCTGTTTTGATAACTCGATATATTTGTATAAAGAAGAAACTTTTCCAACTGTTTCTATTGAATAGCCTGAGGAATTTTGATCAACTTGGGCATAGGAAAAAGAACATGCAAAAATAGCTATTAATGCAATGAATGGTTTTTTCATACGACTAAATTAATTATTTTTTATTAATGATAATTTTCTTTTTTAAGTAGTTTAACAATACCCCATAAACAGGTAGAAAAAGTATGAGTCCAATAATAATTTTTATAATTAGTTGATTCGTTGCAATTTCAAACCAATTATTTGCCATATAAATATCCTCTGAATTGTAAAAAGCACTAAAAAAAAACGAATATGTATCAATAATATTCGATACAAACGTTGAGAGAGAAGGCGCTACCCACCAATAAGAATATTTATCTCTAAAATATTGAAAAGCATTTATGTCAATAAGAATACTCAACGCATAGGCAATTGAGCTTGCTAGGCTAATTCTTAGTGCAATTGAAATTATACTCTGCTCATAGTATATAATTAAAAAAGAGGAAATAATTGCAAATGGAAAAGCAAATGAAATGGTTTTAGTTGCTATTGACTTACCAACTAACCTAACGGTTAAGTCTGTAGCTACAACAACTAGTGGAAAGCTAAAAGCTGCCCATGTAAGCTTTATTCCAATAATTTCAATAGGTATTGATACAAGGAAATTAGATATTGTAATTATTACTATGTGAAGTAAAACTAGGAATTGTAATAATTTTCTATTTTTCATCTATGTTCCACCAATTTTCCCAAGGAAAAACATACCAATTATCATGAAGTTTATTGTTAACCATTTTTCCATAATATTCAACTTTTGATTTACTCTCTGATTTATTAATCAATACAGCAAAATGTATATTAGTTGATAAATGTTTACTTAAATCTCTAATAACACCAATAGTTTTGCCAGAATCATTTATATCATCAATTATTAATACTGAATTAAATTGTTTAATTTTTTCTTTAATACTTATTAAATCTGGCTCTATATTTGAGTCTCTCAGTTCAATATTAATAACTTCATGAGGTTTGTCGAGATAGTGTGAAAGATAGATACCTGGAGTACATCCTCCCCTATTTATACTGATTATTACTTCAGGATCAAATTTTGAGTCTACCAATTGTACAGAAATTTTCTTGATTGAATCAATCATTTCCTCAATTGTAAAATAGATTTTTTCCATTTACTTTTTCTTATTCCTCTCTAGGTTCCATATTCCAATAACTCCCCATAATCCTAGTGCAGAAAAGCCAATGTCTAAATAATCCACCTCAAAGTATAATAGAAAACCCATAATACCGATTGCTAGAATTGCTGGACTAGCATAAATAAGAAAAGGCTCTTTATCATTTTTCATGTTTTCAATATAAAAAATTATACTTTAAATTAGGAGGATGAAAAAAGAATTAAATAAAAAAAGTGACGTTGTAACGGTTGTTATCGATGTTTCATTTAAAGATAATATTGAAAATGTTAAGCATTACATTAGAGAAGAACAGTGTCCTCTATTTTTTAGCTTTAACGATGAAGGGATAATCAAATTTGAATGGTTCTTAAACGAAGAAAATAATACCGGAACTCTTATTGAGGTATTTAAAAACTCCGATGTATGGGAAGAACTTGGAAATAAAGTTATTGGATCTCCAATTAACATTAGATTTAGAGAGTTATTTGAAATTGAAAAACTTACAGTTCTTGGTGATATTAATGATTCATTCAGAAAAAAGATACAGCCTATGAATCCAATAATTAAAACCTATGCAGGAGGGATAAGCTAAAGATTGATAGAAATAATTTTAAAGCTTATTTAATAAGAAATTTCTTTGCAAACTTAATAATCCAACCAAACTTGTAATACATAATTTTCATTGTGTAGAACATATACGTCTTTGAATATGAAAGCTTTTGGATTACTTTATTTCGACCTACAATATAATTAATTCGTTTTAGCATACTCACATTATAAAATTATAGTAATGAGCATTAAAACATTAGGTTTAATAGAAATTTAAAAAATTATTAACTTTTTAAATAAGAGAGGAATTTAAGATTATATCACAATTAAGCGCACCCGAAATTGGACAATTCTTCTTTGCATCCTCAGCTAATTCCTCAAATTCTTCTTTAGATACATTAGATACCTTAGCACTAAGATTAAGTTCTATAGAAATTATTTTCCCATCTTCAAACGTTAATACTGCATCTGTATTTAGTTCCTCTGGATTATAGCCGGCCTCGTTTAATACAAAACTTAATTTCATATTAAAGCATCCTGCATGAGCTGCAGCAATGAGTTCCTCTGGATTTGTTCCAAGCTTTCCCTCATCATTCTCAAATCTTGTTTTAAAACTATAAGGCATTTTATCAAAAGCTCCACTTTGAGCAGTTAGAACACCATTTCCATCAGCACCATCTCCTTTCCAAATTGCATTTACTTTTCTTTTCATAATATTTATTTTTAATTATAATTGGCTTATTTCTTCTTCTTTCTAATAAATTGAAATATTGCAAGTTCAATGAACATTAAAGCAAGAAAAATCCAAAAGAATAGATCATTATCATCATAAAAAAAGTACAAACCAGCAAAAACTAATGCTGGTAATATAATAGCTATTTTAATCAAATTATCTTTAAATTCACCTGGGTATTCTTCTTTTTCTTGATTATCCATATTTTAAAGATAAGAAACCACTATTAATTATGAAAAAACAATTATTACTAGTATTATCAGCATTATTTTTTGTTTTTAACTCTTGTTCTAATCATAACGAGAAAATTAATGTAATGACCTATAATATTAGACTTGACACAGAAGCAGATGGTTATAACATGTGGGATAATAGAAAAGAAGGGATTGTTTCTCTAATTAAAGAGGAGGATGTTGATATTTTAGGAATTCAAGAAGGTCTTCCTGATCAAATTGAGTATTTATCGAAGCAATTAAAAGATTATGATTTTATTGGTGAGGGAAGAGATGGAGGAAATAAAGGAGAATATTCTGCAATCTATTTTAAAAATGAAAAAATTATACTTAAGGAAGAAGAAACTTTTTGGCTATCAGAAACACCAGAAATTCCATCTATTGGATGGGATGCAGCCCTTAATAGGATTGTGACTCTCGGAGTTTTTGAAATAAAAAATTTAAAAAAAGAATTAATAGTTTACAATACTCATTTTGATCATATTGGAAAATTTTCTCGAGAAAAATCAGCTAGGTTAATTCTTAATCATATCAGTAAAAATGATTACAAGGATAGACCAACAATTGTTATGGGTGATTTTAATGCAGATCAAAATGAGCCTCCAATAAGATTATTATCAGAGCAACTGGAGGATTCATTTAAAATACTCCCTGTAAAAGATCCTATTGGAACATTCAGTGGTTTTGATACTATTAGTAAACTATCAGATAGAATAGATTATATTTTTACGAAGAATATAAAGATTTTAGACTATAAACATATCGACAAAAAATTACCTAGTGGGCTTTGGCCATCTGATCATTTGCCTATTTTTATCTCAATATATTTTTGATTGAGTTCTATGTCTTTATTTTCTAGAAATACTATATACAATATACTTATCACCAGATTTAGTTCCAAGTTTACCCCCGCCTGAAGCAATAGCAATATATGGATTACCATCAATCTCATAATAACTTGGTGTAGCAAAACCTGAAAAAGGGAGAATTTCTTCCCAAAGTAAATCCCCACTTTTACTGTTGAAAGCTCTTATCATATTGTCAGATGTAGCAGCAATTATAATTATACCAGATTTAGTTACAATTGGGCCACCATAATTTTCTGTTCCTGTTAAAACATTATTTTTTATACCAATTTCTGTTTGACCTAAAGGAATTTTCCAGTCAAGTTTACCTGTATTTAAATTTATGGAATTCAGGGTTCCCCAGGGAGGATTAATTGCTGGGTATCCGTCATTTGTTAGAAACTTATTATATCCTGTAGATGTATAGAAAACTTCTTCACTAACTGAAAGAATATTTGTTTTATCTCCATCTTTTAGATTAAAAATATACTCTACTATACTTTGAATTTTTTGATCATCTAAAAATTTAAATCCAGGCATTAAACCTTTTCCATTTAAAATGAATGACCTTAACTCATTAAAGTTATATTTTCTACTAAGATCAAGTATTGAAGGATTTTCACCAGAACCTTTATAATCAATTCCATGACACATTAAACATTGTTTATTATATATATTCATTCCTTGGGAGTCAGTATTTGAAACCTTTTTCATGGTTAGTATCCATGGCATTTCATTTGAGTTTATAAAAAGTTTATTATTTAATGGGTCAAGTGCAGGACCTCCCCATTCAGCACCACCATCAAATCCGGGAAAAATTAATGTACCTTCTTCTGATGGAGGTGAAAACATGTCATCTTTTGAAAGTGAAGTAAAAATTTTAATAAGACTATCTTTTTCTCTTTCTTTTACAAAAGGGTTAATATCATTTTTTGTTAATGATTGTCTAGAGAATGGTTCTGGAAAGGTTGGAATTGGCTGAGTTTTTGATAAAACCTCTCCTTCTAAATTAGATTCGGAAGGAACATCTCTTTCAACAATTTCATATAAGGGTTTTCCAGTAATTCTATTCAATAAATATATATACCCTGATTTTGTTACTTGTGCAAGAGATGGTACGATTGAATCATTCATTGAATAGTTAAATAATATTGGAGGAGATGGGAGATCTCTGTCCCATACATCATGATGAACAGTTTGAAAATGCCAAATTTTATTACCTGTTTCAGCATTTAATGCAACAATAGAATTTGCAAAAAGGTTATCTCCAATCCTGTCACCACCGTAAAAATCATAACTTACTGATCCTGTAGGTGCGTATAAAATCCCTCTTTTCTCATCCAAGGTTAATCCCGACCAAGCATTTGCTCCACCCAGTCGTCTATATGCATCTGGATCATTGTAGGATTCATGTCCATCTTCACCTTTTTCAGGTATAGTATTAAAACTCCATATTAGATCACCAGTATTTGCATCAAATGCTCTAATATTTCCTTTTGCTGCTGGGTTTCCTTCACTAACACTAGATCCAACTATTATTAAATTTTTGTAAATAACCCCTGGTGATGTCATGGTTACAAATAAAGAACTGGAATTGCTACCTAAACCTATATGTAGATCAACGTATCCATTAGTACCAAAACGTGAATCAGGATCACCATTTTTAACATTAACCTTAAATAATTTAGACCCTACAGCATAAAAAATAAAACCTTGTTTAGAATTATCTTTAAAATATGTGATTCCTCTACAAACATTAACTCTTGAACCATCATCATCAAAAAATTTGTCATCACTATTAAAAGGATCAAATACCCATACTTCCGAGCCAGATTTAGCTTCTAAAGAAAATAATTTGAGCTTTGGGGATACACCGTAAAACTTTCCATTTATAATTAATGGATTGGTTTGAATCTGAGAATAATTATCATTGTCGGAAGTGCTATATTCCCAGACCTTATTAAGTTCTGAAATATTACTTAGATTTAACTTTTCTGAATTGACAAACTGTGTCCTTTCATATGAGCCACCATATACATTCCAATCAATACTTTCTTTACATGAAATTAAAGGAACCAAAAAAAGAAAAATTAGTGTTTTATTTGGATTCATTTAATAAGCTTATTAATGTTATCAATTGTTATTTTTAGTACAATTTTATGAACCGAATCCTTAGGATTTTGTATTTCTTTATCTAACTTCTCTAATAATTCAGCAATAGTATTCTCCTTTGTCATATCCCTAATATAAAAAAAAACATATTTGATTTAAACTTAGATTTTTAATTTTACAGCATGAAAAATGAAAAAGACATATTAGATCATTTCTTAAATAATTGTCCTGTTGAAGCTAAAAATTATTTTGAAAATATTTTAAGTAGACTAGAAAGAATCGAAGAGAAAATAGATTCTATAAAATAATTATAAGTATTAATCTGAAATACTAATAAATGCATGTTTTACTAAAACATCCAAAGAAGTATATTCTAGTGTCTTCTCATGAGTAGCTTCAAGGATTAATTTTGGGGCCTTATTAGCTCTTTCTGCTTCAATCCATCTTGATACACATAAGCACCACTTATCACCAGCTTTTAATCCAGGAAATTGATAGTGAGGTGCTGGGGTTATTAAGTCATTACCCCTGGAGGCAGAGAAACTTAGAAATTCATCTGTCATTATAGCACATACAGTGTGTGTACCAATATCTTCTTTTATAGTTCTGCATAATCCATCTCTAAAATATCCAGTCATTGGACTTGTACAACATATAAGCAGTTTTTCACCAAACACATTTTTTTCCATAAAACTCTTTAATCATTAATTGATTTCTTCAATTAGATTCTTCATTTTTGATTCTAATGAATTAATCGCATTAGAATATCTAGAATCCCATTCTTTGAGTCTTTCAGATGATTTTAAGGCTATCTCATACTCTAAACCAGGAAGAATCCAAGCTCCATATCCACTAAATGGGTCAGATGAGGCATATATTGATTTATACCAAGCGCCAAAATACATTCCTTTATCTGATATAAAACTCTTTTCTAATGCAATTAATTGTTTATTGAACTTTTTTAAATTCTTTTTTGAAATATTTCCACCTTCTAAATAAGACTTAATTTTGGATGTAAGAATATTTGAAGTTTCTTCTAATGACTTTATTGCATTATTGGTAGACAGAAAACCTTCAAAATTTTTATCGTAACTATTTATTTTATTCACAGCATTGACAAAATGCATTTTTAAATCTTGTGAGTATCGATTTAGGTTATAAGGTATTAATTCAGCATTTGCCATTCTAAGAGTCATTAATCCAGCCATTTGCTCTACCATTGGACCCATTTGAAATTCAGGGTCTACAAATTTTTCATAAAATCTAAAACTATCATAATTTGAATGATAAAGATTAGGCCCTCCTGCACCTCCACTCAAAGATGGTACTCCAACATGCATATAGAATGCAATATGATCAGATCCCCCTCCAAGATTTCCAATTGGCGGTTCTTCACTTTTACCATTTTTATTCCAAAATTCAAATAAAGTCTGATCCGTATAAGGGTATTTCACATTCTTAGAAGTTTCAACCAGAAGTTTCTTAAGAGTTGGTGCTGAAGATGCACCAAAACCCTTACCGGATACTGCCCCATCAAAATTCATATAAATAACACCTTTAGCATTTAATTGGTCTCTCATCTGCTCTACCCATTCAGTTGAACCAATAACTCCATGTTCTTCAGCATCCCAGTGTGCAATCAAAATTGATCTTTTAGGAGCAAGACCATTTACTTTGAGTTTACCTAAAGTTTCACTCAGACTCAATAACATTGCAGTACCACTACTTGGATCTGTTGCCCCATAACCCCATGAATCTAGATGACACCCTAAAATAATCCATTCATCTGGAGTCTCACTTCCTTTCAACATACCAATAACATTTGTAGCACGAACAAAATCAATCTTTTGGTCTACTTTAAGTCTTACAGTTAACGATGAACCACCTTCTATCCTATATGTAAAAGGAAGACCACCTTGCCATGATTGAGGAACAGGTTGACCTTTCATTTTACTTAGTATTTTTTCAGCTTCGCCATAAGCTATTGGAGTAACTGGAATTGTATGCAATTGAGCATCTTTTGGATCCATACGTTTAATTTTCTTTTTTCCATCTAATGGCAAAGCAGGCTCAAAGGGTGTCAATGGATCACCTGTGAAATCAGTTGTTAGTAAAGAACCTCTTTGTATAGTAGATGAATTATAATAAGGGCCCTCTGGATAAACAAGACCTCTTGTATAACCACTATCTTTTGGATCAGTATATATAATTAATCCAGCTGCACCATTTACTTCAGCAAACTTAGCTTTATAACCCCTGAAGTTTCCTCCATATCTTGCTATTACAATTTTTCCTTTAATATCAATCCCCAATGACTTCAAAGTCTCAAAATCTTCTTTAAGACCGTAATTAGCATAAACAATTTCTGCTGTAACATCTCCACTACCTGAAAATGCATTCCATCCTTTCCATAACTCAGAGTTTTGAGTGAAAGGATCATCATCAATAATATCCTCTTTTTGATTTAGGACTTTTCTTGAGGGAGTTACAATCTCAACCAACGAACTTCCAGGTTTATTTGGAAGGTATACATCATATGGGTAATTTGTAATGTCAAAGCCTGCGTTTTCCATTACATTACCAATGTATCTAATAACTTCCTCATTACCCTCGCTTCCGACTACATGTGGACGTTCTGTAAGTTTAATAAGATGCGTCTTGAAAGAGGAATTATCAATCAAACCTTTAAATGACTCCTCAATTTCAAGTTGCTTTTCCCATTGACTTGAAGAATAACCCTCAAATTGAGCAAATAGACTTTGTATGGAAAAAAAAGAAAGAATTAGTAGTGTGTATAAATTTTTCATAGTTCTAATTTTTATTTAGTTATACCTTCTAACATAAACAGAAATGCATACTCCATTGCAACCTCTTTAAGTGCCTCAAATCTCCCCGAGGAACCACTATGACCAGTGTCCATGTTAGTATGTAATAATATCAAGTTATCTCCTTTATGATATTGTCTTAGTTTAGCTACCCATTTAGCAGGCTCCCAATATTGAACTTGTGAATCGTGCAATCCAGTTGTTACAAGTGTATTTGGGTACTCTGTCTCTAATAGATTATCATAAGGTGAATATGATTTGATGTATTCATAATATTCTTTATCATTTGGATTGCCCCATTCATCCCACTCACCCGTTGTTAAGGGAATGGTTTCATCTAGCATTGTAGTAATAACATCAACAAATGGAACTGCAGCAATTACCCCATTATAAAGTTCTGGAGCCATATTCATTATTGCACCCATAAGGAGTCCTCCTGCTGAGCCTCCTTCAGCGTAAAGATGTTCACTTGATGTATATCCCTTTTTAATTAAAAATTCTGATGAGCTAATAAAGTCTTTAAATGTATTTTTTTTACTAAGCATTCTGCCATTTTCATACCATGGTCTTCCTAAATACTCCCCTCCCCTTACGTGAGATATTGCAAATACAAAACCTCTATCTAAGAGACTTAGCCTAATTGATGAAAATGAGGGATCTATTGTATTACCATATGAGCCATAACCATACTGAAGTAAAGGTGTATTAGAGGTTAATTCTGTATCAATATGTCTAACAATAGATATTGGGATTTGGACTCCATCATGAGCAGTAGCAAAAATTCTCTCTGAGGTATAATTTTTGGAATTAAAAGAGCCACCTAATACTTCCTGTTGTTTTTTTATCTCTTCATTTTTTGTAATCAAATTATAATCTATAATACTGTAAGGTGTTGTAAGAGATGTGAAACTATATCTTAATAGGTTAGTTTGAAAATTAGGGTTGTATCCTATTGAGGCGGAATATGTCTCATTCTCAAAATCAAATTGACTACTTAAGTCAAGATAGTAGTCTTCTTTACCGTCCCAACTTTTAATTCTTATTTTCAATAGTCCATTCGACCTTTCACCAATTACCATAAAATCATTAAAAAAATCAGTTTCTTCAAGAAGAACGTCTTCTCTATGAGGAATTACATCTTTCCAGTTCGATTTTTCAGTTGCTGATATAGGAGTTTTAACTAGTTTAAAATTTGTGCTATCGTCAATATTAGTTGATATGTAAAACATATCATCAACGTGTGAAGGGCTATATTCAAGTCCTCTCTCTCTCTTTTGAATAATTTTAAAGGCATCAAAAGGAGTTTTACTTGATAAAAATCTATATTCAGTGGCCATAGTACTAGTTGAGCCGATCATTATATACTCTCTCGACTTTGATGGATACACAAATGTTGAAAAAGTTTCATCATTTTCTTCATATACAAGAGTATCATCATCTTGACTTTCACCAAGAATGTGTCTAAAAATTTTATCTGATCTTAAAGTTTGTTCATCTTTTCCAGTATAAAACATTGTCTGGCTGTCAGAAGCCCAAGTCGTATATGAATTAACTCCATCAATTTTATCTGGATACATTTTACCAGTGATTAAGTCTTTTACCTTGATGGTATATATTCTTCGAGATAAAGTATCAACTCCAAATGCCATTTTTTTATTATCAGGACTTATACTTATTCCAGAAACTTGATAATATTCATAATCTTTTGCCAGTTCGTTAACATCGATCAATACCTCCTCTTCTGCTTCAAGATTCATAAATTTTCTAGTATAAATAGGATACTCTTTATTTTTCTCATATTTAGTTATATACCAATAATCATTCAAAAAATATGGAACTGAATTATCATCTTCCTTAATTCTACTCTTCATTTCTTTATATAAGTTCTTTTGTAATGTTTTAGTAGATTTAAGTCTTGACTCTTTATATTTATTTTCTTCATCTAGATAAGAAACAACATCTGGGTTTTCTCTTTGATTTAACCAATAATAGTTATCAATTCTTACATCGTCGTGAATCTCTAATTTCTTTTCAACTTTCTTTGCAATTGGTGGGTTAACATTCATCTTATTACAGCTATAAAGGATTATTATACTTATTATTATTAATATTTTCTTCATGTTATTTTAGTTATATCCTAACTTAAAAATCTTGTTAACAAAATCATTTATAACAGGATATTCAATCATTATAAGAGAATCAACAAATCTAGTTAACTCTTTACTCTCTTTATAATTTTTCTGATATTTATTTAATAACTCAGCATATTCTTTTTGATATTCTGACATGTCAGACCAAGTAAGATTACCAAATTCTATTTTATTATCTTCTTCTTCAAAAAAGTCTTCTCTAACAAAATTTTCAAAATATCTTCTAACCTGATATACTTTTGCATATTGAGAATCTATTTCAATCCATTTATTTAACTTTTTAATATCAGGATATTCAAGTATAGAGAGACTGCCAATGTCTTCAGGTTGATTATTTTGAGTACATGCAATAATTAAAAAAAAAATAGCTAAAGTCTTCTTCATTTGCAACAGTTTAGAAATTTGGACTAAACTCATAATTATTATGAAATTCTTCAAGAATATCCATAACATCTTCCTTAGTATCAGCAATCTTGATTAAATCTAAATCTTTAATACTTATGTTACTATTTTCATTTAAAAGGATTTTTTTAATCCAATCAAGCATCCCCTCCCAAAATTCTGAGCACACCAAGATAATAGGGAACTTTTCTGCTTTTTGGGTCTGGATTAATGTTATTGCCTCAAAAACTTCATCTAGGGTTCCAAAACCTCCTGGCATTACAACAAATCCTTGTGCGTACTTTACAAACATAACTTTTCTAACAAAGAAATAATCAAAATTTAACTCTTTATCTTTATCTATAAACTTGTTATTTGTGTCCTCAAGCGGAAGTTTTATACACAGACCTACTGATTTACCATTGTTCTTATTTGCACCTTTATTTGCAGCCTCCATAATACCTGGTCCACCTCCAGTAATTACTCCATAACCTCTATTTACAATTTCAGCAGCAATTTCTTCGGCAAGTTTATAGTATTTATCATTTGGTTTTGTTCTAGCAGAACCAAATATTGAAATACATGGACCAATAGCACTCAATTTTTCATATCCTTCTACAAATTCTCCCATTATTTTGAAAATAGACCATGAGTCACTTGTTTTTATTTCATTCCACTTCTTATTTTTAGAATCTTTCATACTTAATAATTGATAAACATTTAAATGTACTATAATTTATTTTCTTAAATTTAAGTAAACTATAAACTATTAATATGAGAAAATCAAACTTACATATAACACTCAAGAATATTTTTAACATTGCATTGATCACACTAATTTTTGTAGGATGTACAAATGTTCCTGAAAAGTATATCAATTTAGAAAATGAGAGCAATAAACTTTCACAAAACTCATCAACTTACGAGATGGTTTGGGAAAAGTTTTTTAACGGAGACATGGATATTATAAACAGTGATTACTTCACTGAAGATGTTAAAGTTGTTTTAGCAGGTGGCGATATAGTTGGTATTGAAGCTTTAAAAAACCATTATGGTAATTATGTAAAAGGTTTCTCTGATGCAAAATTTACATTTGTAGATCTTTTTGGTGAAGGGGATAAATTAGTAAAGCATTGGAACTTTGTCGGTACACATGATGGAGAATTTTTTGGAATTCCTGCTACTGGAAGATCAGTTAATCTCTCTGGAACTACACTTATTTTAATGGAGGATGGAAAGATTAAACAAGAACATGACTTTTTTGATAATCTTGATTTCTACACGCAGCTTGGACTTATGGAATAAAAATAAAGCCCTTTAATTAGGGCTTTATTTATACCCATTCAACTTTACTACTTATATCGTCTCTTAATTTAGGAATCTCATGATGATCAAAGCTTCCCATAAAGAAGAATCCAAGTGATTTCTGATTATTATTAAGGTTTGAGTATTTTGCATATTCTTCTTTAAGTGCTGGAGTGCTCCAATATGAACCAATGTTATGCACGTAACATGATAACCACATATTTTGAACTGCCATTGACACAGCCGCAATTTCCTCCCACTCTGGAACACGATTATTCTTGTCTCTTGTCATACAAACAGAAATAACAGTATCTGACAGATTAATTTTTTCAATAAACTTGTTAATTTTTATAGATGAATATTTCTCTTTATCAATTTTCTCAATAATTTGACATAAAATATCCTTTGATTTTCCTTTATACACTCTAAAAAACCATGGCTGAGTCATTCTATGAGTTGGAGCGTGTATAGCATTTTCAAGTATTTCATTTATAACGTTTTCAGGTATTTCTTTATCTGAAAATTGTGTAGGATAGACTGTTTTTCTATTTCTAATTATTTTATTTAGGGTTTCTCTGTTCATAGTATAGGTTTAAATTTATTTCATTTTTCTTAACTCAGCTAATAATAGATTTGCTTTCTGGTTATATGTCAAGGGTGAGTTTGGCTCATAAATCCTCTCATATAAAGTCCAATATTCTTTAACTTCTTCTGATTTCAATTCTAATTTATCAAGATACTCTTGAAATTCTCTTCTTATCATTTAATTATTTTTTCCTCTTTTTTTCTTTTTCTTCTTTTTAGGTTTATCTATTCTATTTTTATTGAGCCTGTTTAAAATATTTTTTCTACTATTAAGTTCTTTCTCAGTTACAGCTGTTTTGACTATGAGTGAACATTGACAAGTATTAGATTGAAGAATACTATTTACTACCTCTACATATTTGACTTGACTTGCATAAAGTCGTTGAGGAGGATAAACATATAAAATACCATCGACTAACCATCCGTTGGAAGAGCTTGTCTTAAATGGGACATTAACAAAACTATATTCAAAATTTGCACCGGGAATTTTCCTAAGCACATATCTAAATTCTAAATGTTTTTCATGTGGTTCAAGCCAAGTAATCCTAGAATTAAATTCTTCATCGCTCACTAAGTCATTTTGGGAAAAAGCAGACGTAAAAGTTAAAAAAATTAATAAAAAAAGATAATTGGTTTTCATATATCTAATTCTTTTTTTTCTTTTTCTTTTTCCTTTTCTTTTTAATATCCTTTGTTTTATTCTTATTTAGTCTAAGTAAAACATTTTTTCTGCTTTTGAATTCCTTTTCAGTTACAATAGTTTTTATAATCAAACTGCAATCACATTTTGAGATAAGAGATGTAGAGTTAGTATATTCAGGAATCTCAATATATTTAACTCTACTTGATAAAATGTAAGGTAAACTTGAATATAGAATACCATCTACTTGAAACCCTCCTCTTCGCCTATTATAGCCACGAACTTTATATAAAACTTCACTAAAAGGAAGAATTTCTTCACTAGGAAGAAGCCAATTAATTGTTGATTTAAACTCTTCATCGCTAACAAAATTTTCTTGTGAAAAAGTTGTCTGAAAAAATGAGAAGAATAAAAATAAAGAGTATATGAATTTCACAAATCTAATATAAGGATTATAAAGCATAATTTTTTTGTAGTTATATTAGAGTATTATAAAAATATATGCCCAAGAAATCAAATAAAGTAGTAACGTTTGGTGAAATAATGTTAAGGCTCTCATCGCCAAACTCTCTGCGTATTTCTCAAACAAATAGTTTAGATGTATTCTATGGTGGAGGAGAAGCTAATGTTGCTGTTTCACTAGCAAATTACGGAGTACCTGTTGAATTTGTCTCTAGGATACCAAAAAATGATATTGGAAATTCTGCTATAATGGAGCTTAGGAGAAGAAACGTTGGAACTTCTCATATAGTATATGGTGGTAATCGTTTAGGCATCTATTTTCTTGAGACAGGTTCAGTTAGCAGAGGTAGCAAAGTAATATATGATAGAGAAAATTCAGCTATGGCTGATATTAAAACTGGAATGATTGATTGGAATAAGGTATTTAAAGATGTCTCTTGGTTTCATTGGACAGGAATTACTCCAGCTATATCTAAAAGTGCAGCAGATGTTTGTCTTGAGGGTATAAAAGTTGCTAATGAGCTTGGAATCAAAATATCAACAGATCTTAATTATAGATCTAAACTTTGGAAATATGAAGGAAATCGTCAAGAAATTATGACTGAGCTTACATCATACTGTGACATAATTTTATGTAATGAGGAAGATGCTGAAATGCATTTTGGTATAAAACCAAAGGGATTAAATGCAAGGACTCAGGGTCATGATATGAATGGAGATGCTTATTTATCAGTTTGTAAAGAAATGATGCAAAAATTTCCGCGAGCAGAGAAAATAGCAGTTACACTTAGAGGTTCTATTTCTGCATCTCATAATTCGTGGGCTGGAATACTTTATGATGGCAAAAAAATGTTTAAAAGCAAAGATTATCAAATAACACATATTGTTGATCGTGTTGGAGCTGGAGATTCTTTTATGGGTGGGTTGATTTATGGCATTTTAAATAATCCAAAGGATGATCAGTCCTCTCTTGACTTTGCAGTAGCTGCATCATGTCTTAAACACACTATAAAAGGAGATGCTAATCTTGTCACAATAGATGAAGTTAATAAACTAATGAATGGTGACAGCTCAGGGCGCGTAAATCGTTAATTTATGGCACAATATTCTAGAGTAGAAGTAATTAATCAGATAGAAGAATCAGGTATGATACCTCTTTTTTACCACAATGATGTTACGGTTTCGAAAGATGTAATTAAGGCTTGCTACGATGGAGGGGCTAGACTAATGGAGTTTACAAACAGGGGAGATTTTGCACTAGAGGTTTTTACAGAGGTAATTAAGTATTCAATTAATGAATTACCTGGAATGATATTAGGCGTAGGGTCAGTTACAGATGCTAAAGCAGCTTCACAATATATGTTAGCAGGAGCAAATTTTGTCGTAACTCCTGTCTTTAGGGAAGACATTGCTCGTATATGCAATAGAAGAAAATTATTATGGTCAGCTGGTTGTAGTTCTTTAACTGAAATAGCGACAGCGGAAGAATTTGGATGTGAATTAATAAAACTATTTCCTGGTGATGTATTAGGACCCAAATTTGTAAAGAGCATAAAGGGTCCTCAACCATGGACATCAGTAATGCCAACAGGAGGAGTTTCAATGGAACTTAATAATTTAAAATCATGGTTTGATTCTGGGGTAACATGTGTGGGAATGGGATCAAAACTTATTTCTAAAGAGATTTTAGAAAATAAAGATTATGATTTATTAAAGAAGAATGTTAAAGAAACTCTTGAGAAAATTAGATCATTAAATAGAAAAAAATAAATTATTATAATATGCCTTTATTCATTGTAATTTCTGGAATTATATTGTTGTTTATTTTAATTGCAAGATTTAAACTTAACGCCTTTATTTCTTTTATTAGCGTATGCATATTTGTTGGATTATTTCAGGGTATGGAATTACTAAAAATAGTTGAATCTATTCAAAAAGGAATAGGAGATACACTAGGATTTTTAGTGCTAATACTAGGTTTTGGTGCAATGCTAGGAAAGCTTGTTGCAGATAGTGGAGCAGCACAAAGAATAACTTCTCATCTTATATCAAGTTTTGGTATTAAAAACATTCAATGGGCAGTTGTAGTAGCAGGTTTTATAGTAGGTGTCCCTATGTTTTACTCAGTGGGATTTGTTATTTTAATTCCATTAGTTTTTACTGTTGCAGCAGCTTCAGGACTTCCATTAATTTACGTTGGATTACCAATGCTTGCTTCTTTGTCTGTGACTCATGGTTTTTTACCTCCCCACCCTGCTCCAACTGCAATATCTACAATGTTTAATGCAGATATTGGAAAAACACTATTATATGGGATTATAATTGCAATACCTGCCATAATAATTGCAGGTCCAATATTCACAAGGACTATTAAAAATATTAATGCAACCCCTTTAAAAGAATTTTATAATCCCGTAATATTAAAAGACAATGAGATGCCTAGTATTGGAGTAAGTGTATTTACTGCATTACTACCTGTTATATTAATAATATTTTCTTCATTATATACAATTGTATTCCCCTCGGAATCATTAATAACAGAAATAATTTTATTTATTGGCAACCCTGTAATTGCTATGCTTATTTCAGTTTTAGTAGCTATCTATACTTTAGGATTATCTAGGGGAAAGAAAATGAAAGAGTTAATGAATTCTATTTCAGTTTCTGTATCTAGTATAACAATGGTACTTTTAATTATATCAGGAGCAGGAGCATTAAAACAAATTTTAATCGATAGTGGAGTTAGCAACTATATAGGGTCTTTACTTGAAGGATCTATAGTATCACCATTAATATTAGCATGGTTGATAGCAACGATTATTAGAGTTTGCGTTGGCTCAGCTACAGTTGCAGGCCTAACAGCAGCTGGAATAGTTTTACCATTGATTTCTAATTCAGATGTTAGTCCAGAATTGATGGTATTAGCAATTGGATCAGGAAGCTTAATGTTATCCCATGTTAATGATGCTGGTTTTTGGCTATTTAAAGAGTACTTTAATTTAACTGTTAAAGAAACACTCACAACATGGACAGTTATGGAAACTATAGTTGGAATTACTGGTCTAATAGGAGTATTAATCTTAAATATATTTATATAAAATGAAAAAATTACCATCACAAATAATTGAAGAATTAGGTCTTGAATTACCACCTGCACCCAAACCTGCAGGAGTATATAAACCAATATTAGTTGTAGGCAAATCTCTATATGTATCAGGTCAAGGGCCTGTCAATTTAGATGGCTCATTAACGTTGGGGAGAGTTGGAGATGATATTAATGAAGATCAAGGAAAATTAGCAGCAAAACAAGTTGGATTAACTATGCTGTCAACTATCCAAACACATTATGGTAGCCTTGATAATATTGAAAGAGTTGTTAAAGTCTTAGGAATGGTAAATTGCTCTCCTGATTTTAAAAAACATCCATATGTAATTAATGGTTTTAGTGAATTAATGGCTGATATCTTCGGGAGTGACAATGGCATTGGTGTAAGAAGTGCAGTAGGTATGATGTTACCAGGTGGAATCCCTGTAGAAATTGAAGCAATGTTTGAGTTAAAATAATTACAAATGGTTAAAGATTGGTATAGAATAAATAACGTTGAGAATATATTGTCCCCTTCTCTTGTAGTTTTTCCTGAAAGAATTGAAGCAAACATTAAGCTAATGATCCAGATTGCTGGAGGAACCGATATACTTAGGCCACATATAAAAACCCATAAAATAGCAGAGATAATAAACATGCAACTAGATCATGGTATCACAAAATTTAAATGTGCTACGTTATCTGAGGCAGAACTACTTGCAAAATGTAATGCTAAGGATGTCCTTTTAGCAATGCAAATGACCGGTATTGGTGTTTATAATTTCATTGAATTAGTAAGTAAATATCCTGAGACAAAATTTTCAACAATAGTAGATAATAAGAGATCAATTGTAAAGTTTAATGAGGCATCAAAAATAAGTAGTATAAAAGCTAGCTTATGGTTAGATATAAATAATGGGAACAATAGAACTGGTATATCTCCAACTAATGAAGCCGCATTATTATATAGAGATATTCATCAGTCCTCAAATTTAATTGTTAAAGGTCTTCATGTTTATGATGGGCATATACGTGATTCAGATATCAATATAAGAAAAGATAAATGTGATTTACAATTTGAGAAGGTTATTGAATTAAAGGAAGAAATCGAATCTCTAGGGATAGAGGTCAAAAAGATTGTTGCTGGTGGAACTCCTACTTTCCCTATACACTCTAAAAGAGATAATATTGAAGTTAGTCCTGGAACATCACTACTATGGGATGAAAGATATGGTGGGCTATTTAAAGATTTAAACTTTTTGCATGCTGGAGTTTTAATTGGGGCAGTTATTAGTAGACCTAGTGAAGATGTAATTTGTTTAAATTTTGGACATAAATCTGTTGCTTCAGAAATGGAATTTCCAAGACTGAAACTTCTCAATATGAAAAATTTTAAACAGATAAGTCATAGTGAGGAGCACCTTGTATGCAAATGTGACAAAGGAGACAACATTAATGTTGGTGATATTTGTTATGCTATTCCAATGCATATTTGCCCTACAGTTCCAAAGTATAAAAAAGTATTAACTGTTGTAGATAATGAAGTAACAGGACAATGGTTAGTAGCTGCTAGAGATTATAATAATTAAAAAGACAAGTATGTTTATTCTTGATGCTCACCTTGACCTAGCAATGAATGCAATAGAATGGGATAGGGATTTAACTAAAAGTGTTCAACATATCAGAAAGAGTGAATTTGGAATGAGTGACAAGCCCGACAGACAGAATAATACTGTATCTCTGGATGCAATGCGAAAAGGAAATATTGGAATTTGTGTTGCAACTCAAATTGCTAGAGTTAGCGATAATAAAGAGCTACCTGGTTGGAATTCACAAGAAGAGGCCTGGGATCATACTCAAAATCAGCTAGCATGGTATAAATCAATGGAGGAAATTGGGGAAATGGTCCAAATCAAAAATATTGAGCAACTTAATAAACAACTTGACCTTTGGAATAATCAAGAAATGTCTAAAAAACCAATAGGATATATTTTAAGTCTAGAAGGAGCAGATTCTATTGTCAATATGGATTATTTAGAGAAATCATTCGAATCTGGATTAAGAGCTATAGGTCCTGCTCATTATGGACCTGGTGTTTATGCACATGGAACTGACTCAGTTGGAGGAATTGGATCAAAAGGAAAAGAGTTGCTAAAAAAAATTGAAGAGTTAAATCTGATACTTGACACAACACATTTGTGTGATATAAGCTTCTGGGAAACATTGGAGGTTTATAATGGGCCATTATGGGCAAGTCATAATAACTGTAGAAAATTTGTAGATCATAATAGACAATATTCTGATGAACAAATTATTGAACTAATTTCTAGAAATGCAGTTATAGGTGTACCTCTAGATGCTTGGATGATGGTTCCAAATTGGATTAGAGGTCAATCAACTCCAAAAGAAATGGGAGTAACCTTGAATCAAATGATAGATAATATTGATCATATTTGTCAATTATCAGGAAATTCTTCCCATGTAGGAATTGGCTCTGACCTAGATGGTGCATTTGGAAAAGAACAAACACCATATGACTTAGATACAATAGCAGATATCCAAAAAGTACCTTTAATGTTATCAAAAAGAGGTTATTCTGATATAGATATTGAAAAAATTATGAGTCTAAATTTTATAAGCTTTCTTAAAAGAGTATGGAATTAATTTAACTAATACTCAAGCCATTTGATTATTTCTCCATATTTTATATTCTAAAAGTAATTCCTCACTTTTCATATCTATTATATCCTTATCAGTAAATCCAAGATCAATTATCTTTTTTTGAGCTTCTAGAGCTTCTTTCATAGTTATATCTTTTAATGTTGGATGAGACTCTCTGTAGTTTTCAAGAGATAATAAGTATTCAAACATTAATTCTTTTGGTATTTTCATTTTTTCATCCATTTATTACTTAAAAAAAGAAATGAAGAACCCCCGATTAACCAAATTAAACCACTTATATCATTTGTTATAATTGAATAGGCACCATAAATGATAGAAAAAACTAGAATAATTTGAAGGAATCTCATTAAATCTAATTAACATTGAAAAAATATATTAAGCCAAAAATAATTGCAGCTATAACTAAAGCAATTATTGAATCTTTATTTATACCTGAATTAAAAGTACCGCAATATGGACAATAATCACCAAATAATTTAAATTTACCCAAACCGGCAGTAGGATGTTCAAGATTATACATTTCAAGACAATTTTTACATTTTTTCATTATAATATTTTTTAAAGGTCATTATCCTTCCTCCATTGTTCATATTTTAAATACAATTCCTCATCTTTTGCAATATCGTGAATATCATTCTCACCAAAACCCAGGTCAGCAATCTCCTTAGTGATTTCAAATATTTTTTTCATTGTAACCTCCTTATTTTTTTTTCCAGCTGTCTCAATATGATTGTCTAAAGCTAGAAGATACTCTAATTTTAATTTTTCAGGTATATGCATTTAAGTTTAGTAATGTTAAATATATACTATTCTTTAGAGTGTTTAGAAAAGAAATCTCATAGAACTAGAACTTCAAATGTCTAATAGTTTCAGCATTATCCATTAGTTTTTTTAATGAATCTACACCTATTTCAATATGCTTTTCGTCATACTGTCTTGAATTTATTTTATCTTTTTCAAGTGTTTTTACTCCTTCTGGTGTCATTGGTGAATCAGAAACTAATAATAAAGCACCTACAGGTATCTTATTGTGAAATCCTACGGTGAATAAAGTTGCAGTTTCCATGTCTATAGCGTATGCTCTAGTCTTTTTTATATATACTTTAAATCCTTTATCATATTCCCATACTCTTCTGTTTGTAGTATAAACAGTACCAGTCCAATAATCTGTTTTAAATTCTCTTATAGTAGTAGAAATTGCTTTTTGTAGTGAAAAGGATGGCATAGCAGGGACTTCAGGAGGAAAGTAATCGTTAGAGGTTCCATCTCCTCTAATAGCTCCTATTGGTAAAACAAAATCACCAATATTAATTCTTTTTTTTAATCCACCACATTTTCCAAGGAATAGAACAGCTTTAGGATTTATAGCAGATAAGAGGTCCATTATTGTTGCAGCATTTGGACTTCCCATTCCAAAATTTATAATTGTAATATTTCTTGATGTAGCTGAGGTCATATTTTTGTCCTCGCCATTCACTTCACAATTTAACTTCTCAGCAAAGATCTTTACATACTTATCAAAATTTGTCAATAAAATGTATTCTCCAAAGTTATTTAGCTCTAATCCAGTGTACCTAACTAGCCAGTTATCTACAATTTCAGATTTAGTCTTCATACTACAAAGTTAGGCAAATTAACCTTTCCAGGTCCCTCCGTATTGATAAAACTTATTGTTTTGCTTTACATTAAGAAGACAAGGTTCACACATAAAAACCCAATTTTTTTCTGACTCAATGTATCTTAGTCTATACATTTTAGAGAAAGATTTCTTGCATCTTTCACATTCTTTTTTTCTCATTGAAATGGAATAAAAAAATCCTCTGACTACTGTTTACCATTTCTAGCTTTTTGCTTCGTCAGAGGAAATTGTTTAATTTTTGGAAAGATTTACCCAAACTCCAGCTATTACCATTACTGCTAGTGTAATTAAAAATACATAAGCTGCAGGTTCTGGGCTAAAAGGTATTGGCAGTCCATCACTTATTGTATAGCCGATGTAATCAACCCAGTTTTGTGATAAGGGAGATAACTCAACACCAGTGGACTGTAATTCCGATAATCTGTATGATTGTCCGAGTTGGTTAACATATAAAAATGAAAAGACATTGTATCCAAAGAAAACAGTACATAGTCCAAATATTGTTACCAAAACTTTTCCAAAAATATTAGCATTTTGCTCTCTTTGAAATCTGATAAGTCTAAATGTTATAAATACAAAAGCTGTAAAGGCTACCATATATAATCCATTTTGAATGAAATTCATTTGAGCATAGTTTAAAATTTCTATTTCGTTCTGCCATAATTGTCCAATTTTATCAGTATACCTTTTGACTGTCTCATCTTCACTAAAGAAGTTTTTTCTCAAAAGAGCAAGTTTGTTATCAGGATTTGATATGATTGATACATAAAGTGGTTTTGTTTCGTCAATAAACGTTACAAAATTTTTATATACCATGTAGGTATTAGAATAACCTACTTCTTTAAGATCAGCAACACCTGAAATCATTAAAATGAAAGTCTTCCAATCCTCAAGTTGATTAAATTTAAGGATTCCAACATCCATTTTTTCTGGTTCATTCTCATTTTTAAAGTACCATAGTATTTGTGAATGAGTAAACTGATTACATGCATCCTCTTCACTTAATGTTACTTGTCTTAATTCAAAAGGTTGCCCCCAATAAGTTCCTTCAAGTAAAGTTTTAT
>CACORF010000010.1 GCA_902629505.1 uncultured Bacteroidota bacterium | reverse complement strand
ATTTTATCTTCTAACATAAATAACAATGACGGAATTATAAAGCTCTCTAAGATTTCTGACGATCAGTTTACCGAAGGTCTTAGGAACTATATTAAACATTAAAACACAAAAATGAATATTTTAGTTTGCATTAGCAACGTACCTGATACTACATCAAAAATTAATTTTATTGAAAATGATACAAGTTTTGATACAAGCGGAGTACAATTTGTAATTAACCCAAATGATGAGTTTGGACTAACTAAGGCTGTTTGGATGAAGGAATCCAATAAAGCTAATGTCACTGTTCTAACTGTTGGTGATTCTTCGGTAGAAGCAACTCTCAGAAAATGTCTTGCAATTGGAGCAGATAAAGCAATTCGTATTGACTGTCCAGCAAATGATGCGTATTCTGTAGCTAAAGAAATTGAAGCTCACTGTAGGGAAACAAATTATGATTTAATTATTTGTGGAAGGGAATCTATTGACTATAACGGTGGTTTGGTTCCTGGACTTTTAGCTGGTCTTCTCGACTTCAACTATGTAACAAATTGTGTAAAACTTGAAGTTGAGGGATCTAAAGCAACCTTCTCTAGAGAAATGTCTGGTGGTACAGAAATAAGCGAATGTCAACTACCACTTGTTGTTGGTTCTCAAAAAGGATTAGTTGAAGAAAGTGATCTTATTATACCTAATATGAGAGGAATAATGATGGCAAGACAAAAACCTTTAGACGTAATTCAAGCTAAAGGTATTAATCCTAAAACCTTTGATAAAAAGTTTAGTAAGCCAGAGGCTAAAAGCGAAGTAAAGCTTGTTAAAGCAGATGAGCTTGATAAATTAATTGATCTATTAGAAAACGAGGCAAAAGTAATATAACATGGCAGTATTAGTATATATAGAATCTGAAAACAATCAATTTAAGAAATCATCTTATGAAGCCCTTTCCTACGGTAAAGCTATTGCTAATAATGTAGGTGAAGCAGTTTGTGGTGTTGTTATTAACTGTTCGAATACTGAAAGTTTAAACGCTTTTGGTGCTGATAAAATTATTAATATTAATAGTTCTGATTTAACTGATTTTTCTTCAAAAAAATATGCGTATGCTATTGCAGAAGTAATGAAAAGTGAGAATGCAAATATTATTATTTTATCCTCTTCACCTGATTCAAAATATTTGGGTTCCTTCTTATCTGGAATAACTGATGCATCATTTGTCTCAAATGTCGTTGAATTACCTGAAAGTACTAATCCATTTATTGTAAAAAGAACTTGCTTTACAAATAAAGCTTTCTCTTCAACTGAATTGACCTCTGAAATAAAAATTATCAGTATTACTTCTAATTCCTTTGGAATAATTGAAAATCCCAATAACCCTAAAACTGAAACTATAGATATCAAAGTGATTGATTCAAACCAAAAAATATTAAGCATGGAAAAAGAAACTGGGTCAGTAACAATAGCTGATGCAGAAATTGTAGTTTCAGCAGGTAGAGGACTAAAGGGTCCTGAAAATTGGAAAATGATTGAATCGCTTGCTGAAACACTGGGGGCTGCAACAGCATGTTCTAAACCAGTTTCAGATATGGGCTGGAGGCCTCACAGCGAGCATGTTGTTCAAACAGGTAAACCAGTGTCTTCAAACTTATATATTGCAATTGGTATATCAGGAGCAATTCAACATCTAGCCGGAATAAACTCATCAAAAGTAAAGGTTGTCATTAATAACGACCCTGAAGCACCATTTTTTAAAGCTGCAGATTATGGCGTCGTTGGTGATGCATTTGAAGTTATACCTTCTTTAATAGAGAAACTTAAGGCTAGATAATAATATAATCTTATCAAAATTATTAAATCATAAGTTTTTCTTATTTTTTATGAAAATCAACATTATTATTTACTTTTTAAATCGACTTAACATAAAAAAAATAGTTTTTTCTTATTAAAAGTATTTATATTATTGTTTTTTCTAATACTCTGTGTAAATTATCTCTAATTTGAGCTTCTTTGAAATATCAGCTTGAGTAGGATTAGATCCAAATAAAGAAACTGGAAATGGTAGTGATATTGAAGGTGAGGGTAGAATAAGCTTATCCTGATTACTAAAATATCCATTTTTGATTGATATGTCTTCAATATCAGAGGTAGTAGTTAAACCCAGTTCTATATTTAATGAATCATGTCTGATAATATTTGAAATATGATTGGTTATATTGAATTTATAGCTAGTTGGTATTTTGTTTGAATCATATTGAAGAATCCCACCAAAAAGAAATTTATTAGCATTTACAGCCGTTGGACTAAAACTAATAGAAAAGTCTTTGTTATAATCTTCTATTGGCACACCATCCTTATATGAGTATATGTAGAGTCTTTTAGGTAAAAATTCAGAGTTTGATTTATTTATGTTGTTATCTAAATGTAACACCAAATTAGCCTCATTTATTAGGACATCTTTGGATTTAAAGTCTCTAAGCTCTGATGAAATAGAATTATCATCAGAAAATAATTTTAATTTTGAGATAAACTTTGTACCGTTTAGATAAATTTTTTCTGACTGAATATTAGCATTTGAGGCTTCAACCTCCTTGTGAATATTTTCGTTAAATCCAGCATGCTCATACAAATTGTAAGTTACACCCCCTAAAGGAATAGTATTTACTTTTTTCTTTCTTTCAATTATATCGTCAGAGACATCATCTGTACCATTTGTGTTATAAAAGCTATAATCATACTCGAGGACTATTCTTGCATTGGAAATATCGAGTGACATATACAAATCATCTGTAAAGTTCTCTGCTTTAACAATTATCCCATTAAAATAATTATTAAAGTTAAGTTGATTTGAGAGTTTATCTGAACCTTCACGATTAATTATATTACGCTGAAAAAATGGAATATCTAAAGGAACTCTAATTCTTGGTGTTTCAAAGTAACTTACTTGTGTTAACTCGTCAGGATCTGTTGTAGGATCATCTTCTGTAAATAAAACAGGTATTTCATCAAAGTCTAAGGTTACTTGATCGTCATGTAGAACCTCTCCATAAAACCCTTTTTCATAAAAATTGTCATCAGAAAAATACTCCTTTGTAGATTCAAAATTGTTATTAGGGTCCAATGTGCTCAAATAGTAAGTAAGCTCATAAACCTTTAAATCAAAACTAGCATTTCTATTGCCAAATACAGAATCTATTTCATATAATTGACTTTCATTATTGTATGAAGAATTATCATCATCATTAGGATCAGTGATTCCATCATTGTCAGAATCACTACTCAAAGGATTTAAGCCAGCCCTTGACTCTGTAATATCCAATAGCCCATCATTATCAGAATCACTCTCCGGATTTGTTGGATCAGAATCATATATATCTATGACACCATCACCATCACTATCATTAGTGTTATTAAAAAATGGCAGATCAAGATATGCTGCAGTCAACTGTTCTTCTTCGTTAATAACTCGAATATCCGCAAGGCTACCTTCATTTTCTTGATCTTGATTAAAGTCACCAAAACCTTGTAAGGATAATACATCAAGCTGAGATATGAAACTAGAGTTTGTTCTACCAAAAAAATCATCACTGAATGTTCCTAATTGAACACTTGAGATATTATTTGTTTGAACTTTATCTAATGATTGTTGATATGAAAAAACTGGAAAGGTTTTAGTCTTTAAATCATCAAATTGTTGGTCGAAGATTTCTATACCAACAGAGTAGTAATCTTTATTACAAGAAAAGATAAATAGAAAAGAAGATATAATTATGTAAATTTTTAATAAACCCTTTTTTTGCATTTAATCTATTTTTTTAAAAGGAATTCCATTAACATATCATCGTTTGATGAATCTTTAAAACTTAAAAAATCCTTTGAATGAGATTTAATTGAGTTTAAAGTTGATTTATCAATATTATCAGATGAAATGATAACTGAATCTGAGTATTTAACCATTAAATCTGTTAAAGACTCAAAATCAGGAGAAGATAAATTACTTAGATCCTCTTCAATACCATCAAATTTAATTTTTTCTGAAATTTTTTTAGATAAACTTCCCTTAAAAGATTTATTATAAATAGATGAAACTATTTTACTATTTTCAAAAACTGGGTCATCTGAGAAAAGAGTTTTATAGTATAGCGGGAACAAAGATGCAAACCACCCATGAAGATGAATTATGTCTGGCATCCAATTAAGTTTTTTTACAGTCTCTATTACTCCCTTAGTGAAAAAAATCATCCTTTCATCATTATCTTTTAATAGGTTACCATCTTTATCTAAAAGTAAATCCTTTCTTTTAAAATAGTCTTCATTATCAATAAAATAAACTTGCATTCTTTCTTTAGGTATAGATGCAACTTTAATAATTAAAGGCATATACAAATCATTAATAATCATATTCATGCCTGAAAGCCTAATTACCTCATGAAGCTGATGTCTCCTCTCATTTATAATACCATATTTTGGCATGAAAATCCTGGTCATACCTCCATAATCATTAATTTTTCTTGATACTGAAAATGAATTAACAGCTTTCTCTGTTTGAGGAAGATAAGGGACAACCTCAGATGAAATGACTAATATTTTTTTGTCTTTCAAAAATTTCAAAATCTAAACTTTGGCTATAGCTTGGCAAAATTACGAAAATTATGAGTAAGAATATAAAAACATTATCTTTAAGACAATTAATTTCTCAGAATTGAGAGCTTACTCTTCTCATAAAGACATTATTAAATTAGTTAATAAAGTTGATTCTGTTGGCCTAGTTCCAACAATGGGATCTCTTCATGAAGGTCATCTATCTCTAATAAGAAAAGCCTTGATGGAAAATGAAAAAGTAATTGTGTCAATTTATGTTAATCCAATGCAGTTTGATAATAGCAGTGACTTAAAAAAGTACCCACGTAACATTAAAAACGATCTTCAAAAATTAGAGTCTTTTAGTGATATTTTTGTTTATACTCCTAATGATAATGATATATATAAAAAAAAGGAAAAGAAAAAAAAATATAATTTCAGCCAATTCACAAAAATAATGGAGGGTGCAATTAGACCTGGTCATTTTGACGGAGTAGCAACTGTCGTTGAAAAACTTTTAAGGATGTTTAACCCCTGTAATGCATATTTTGGAGAAAAAGATTTTCAGCAGCTAATCTTAATTAAAACATTAGTGAAAGAGCTAAAACTAAAAGTTAATATTATCGGATGTAAAACAATTAGAGAGGATGACGGCCTTGCGATGAGCTCAAGGAATAAATTACTTAGTATTAAAGAAAGAAAAATCGCAAGGAATATTATTAGACTACTAAAAAAAGCCAAACAACTTTATAAAAATTCAACCTTAAAAGAAACAAAAAGTGAAATATTTAAGGATGCTAAACTAATTAAAAATTTGAATTTAGAGTATTTTGAGATACTAGATCTCTCAATGATTTCAGATTTTTTAGAAGAGGAGGAAGAAATCAGAGCATTTATAGCTTGTAAAGTGGGGAAAATTAGGCTCATAGATAATATAATTATTTAAGAATTTGAAAAAAAAGCTGAGAATATTAATACCAATAATACTAGGTATATTTTTTATATATGTGACTTTTAAAATTACTAGTCAGGAGGAAAGGCTTTTGATCTTAAATTATATAAAATCTGCAAAAATAGAATTTTTACTTGGAGCTATGTTTCTTGGAGCCTCTGCTGATATAGTAAGGGGGTTAAGATGGCAACTTTTATCAAAAGCTATTGGATATAATTCTGGAAGGATTAATAGTATTGCTAGTGTGTTTATGTGTTATACATCTAATATGGCTATTCCAAGATCTGGAGAAGTTATAAGAGCAACTGTTCTGAGTGAATATAATAATATTCCTATTGGTAAAACTTTTGGAACAATTGCTGCTGAAAGAGTTATTGATATGTCTATTTCAATACTAATACTTTTTTTGGTTTGGGTCCTACAGTATAAAATTATACTTGAATCTTTTTTTGAAGACAATTTTTTAAATTTTATTGATGATAATTTTTGGATTATTTTCTCATCAATGAACATACTCATAGCTGTTTTATTTCTATTAATTATAAAAGTTGAAAGTATTAAACATTTTTTTAAAAGTGTACTTGAGGGATTTTTATCTCTGACTAAGCTTAAGGGAAAATTGTTAACATTTATATTACTCTCTTTGTTAATATGGACATGTTACATTCTAGCTTTTTTTGTTATTAAGTTTTCAGTTTCAGAGCTTTATTTTATTGATAATAGTCTTGTTTTCCCTGCCTTTGTTGTTGGGGTATATAGTATTTCTTTATCAAATCATGGTTTAGGTGTTTATCCTTTAGCAATAGCTTTATTTCTATCAAATTTTGGCATTAACACTGAAATAGGGTTAACATATGGCTGGCTTGCATGGTCATGTCAAGCTATTATAACTCTAATTTTTGGAGGTCTTTCTTTTTTTGTGCTACCTTTGCTAAAGACAAGAGGTTGAAATGGAAAAAATTATCAAACAATTTTTGTCAGAAGTAAATAAAAAAAACCAAAATGAGCCTGAATTTATGCAGGCAGTAACTGAGGTTGCCGAGACTGTTATCCCCTACATTGTTACAAAAGACATTTACTATGGTCAAAACATTCTATTAAGAATGGTAGAACCAGAGAGAGTTATTTCATTTAGAGTTGCATGGATTGATGATAACGAAGAAATTCAAGTAAATAGAGGGTATAGAATTGAAATGAACTCTGCAATAGGACCATATAAAGGTGGATTAAGATTCCACCCCTCTGTAAATATGAGTATCCTAAAATTTCTTGCTTTTGAACAAGTTTTTAAAAACGCTCTTACTACTCTTCCTATGGGAGGTGGAAAAGGTGGATCAGATTTTGATCCAAAGGGAAAATCAGACACTGAAGTTATGCGTTTTTGTCAAAGTTTTATGACAGAATTGTTTAGACATATTGGTCCAAACAAAGATATACCTGCAGGAGATATTGGAGTTGGCGGTAGAGAGATTGGTTACCTTTTTGGACAATACAAAAGATTAAAAAATGAATTTTCTGGAGTCTTAACAGGAAAAGGTGTTTCATGGGGAGGATCTCTTATAAGACCTGAAGCAACTGGATATGGTGTAGTTTATTTTATCGACGAAATATTAAAGAATAATAGTGATGGTCTTAAGAATAAATTAGTTGTAATTTCTGGTTCTGGAAATGTTGCACAATATGCTACAGAAAAGTGTATCGATATGGGAGCTAAAGTTTTAACTCTTTCTGACTCATCTGGATATATTTACGATAAGGATGGCATCGATAAAGAGAAGTTAGAATATATCATGGAGTTAAAAAATATTAAACGTGATAGAATTTCTGAATATATTAAAAAATATCCCAAAGCAGAATTTCACTCCAATAAAAAACCATGGTCTGTAAAATGTGATATTGCTATCCCATGTGCTACAGAAAATGAACTTGATCTCAATGCCGCAAAAGAATTACTCAAAAACGGGTGTAAAACTGTTGGAGAAGGGGCAAATATGCCATGTAAATCTGATGCTGTAAACTTATTCTTAAAAAATAAAATACAATATGCACCAGGCAAAGCTTCTAATGCTGGAGGAGTTGCTGTTTCTGGATTAGAGATGGCTCAAAACTCTCTAAAATATACTTGGTCAAGAGAGGTTGTTGATGGTAAACTTAAAGAGATTATGTCCGATATTCATTCTTCATGTCTTCAATATGGGAATGACAAAGATTATGTGAATTATGTTAAAGGGGCAAATATTGCTGGATTTGTAAAAGTAGCCGATGCAATGCTAGCTCAAGGTGTGGTTTAAATTAAATGTCAAATTCACGAGCACTTATAATTAAGTCAATAAAACATGGAGAAACTAGTTCAATAGTATCATGTTATCTTGAAGAAATAGGTTATAAGTCTTTTTTAGTAAAAGGATTATATGGTTCAAAAAAATCAAGATTTAGTAAGGCACACTTTTTTCCACTTAATGTAATTAACATACACTATTCCCTTAAAGAGATTAAAAACTTAGGATTTATAAAAGAAGTAAAATCTGAGGTTCTTTTTGAAACAATACATTCTGATGTTCAGAAAAGTTCTGTAATTGTTTTTCTTTCAGAAATTTTAAATAGTGTATTTAGAGAGGAACTAGATGTAAATCAAGATTTATTTAATTTTTTATTGAATAGTCTCATTTGGTATGATAATGTTAGAGAATGTAACAATTATCATATTAAATTTTTGATAGAGCTTTCAAAATATATCGGTTTTTACCCAAATATTATTAACGAAAATGATTTGTATTTCTGCCTTGAGTCCGGTTCAACATCCAACACCAAACCATTAGGTGGGAAAATTTATGGTAAAGATCTAAAACTATTTAAGGATTTATTGGGCATGAAATTTGAGGATTTAAATTCAATGAGTATTAATAGAGAATCTAGAACAAGAATACTGAATAAGATAATTGACTATTATTCTCTACATTTACAAATGTTCAAAACACCTAAATCAATTGATGTATTTGCTGAAGTTTTTAAATAAATTGTCAAATCCAATAAGTCTTAGAATTTTATTTTTTTTAATTCTAAGTCAATCCTACAGCCAACAAATTTCAGTACAAGATGAGACTACTAATGAAAATCTACCTGATGTAGTCATTTACAATGAAGATAAATCAAAATCAATAATAACAAACAATAATGGAATTGTTGATTTAAGTATTTTTTCTGGTGATGAAAAAATATATTTCCAACTACTTGGGTATTCATTATTAGAGAGAATTAAAGAGAGTATAGTTGATGGAGGTATAATATATCTTCAAGAAGAAAGTCAGGCACTTGATGAAGTAATATTATCAGTAGCAAGATCAGAGTCTAATGTAAACCAGGTTGCCGAAAAAGTATCAGTGATTAAATCTGAAGATGTTTTTTTAACCTCCCCCTCGTCTGGTGCTGAACTACTTGAGCTAAGTCCTGGTGTTAGAATTCAAAAAAGCCAAGGTGGAGGCGGAAGCCCAATAATTAGGGGTTTTGAAGCGAATAGAGTGTTAATTGTTGTAGACGGTGTACGAATGAATAATGCTATTTATAGGTCAGGACATTTACAAAATTCAATAACAATTGATCCTAATAATATTGAAAGAGCCGAGGTAATTTTTGGTTCATCCTCTGTGGGTTATGGATCTGATGCTATGGGAGGTGTTATTCACTACTATACAAAGGACCCTGTTTTAAAATCTTCACAAAAAATTAAGTCAGGTTTTACCTCAAATTACTCTTCTGCAAATCAATCTATCTCTAATAACTTTATTACAAACTACAGTAAAGAAAATTGGGGAAGCATTACATCTTTAACTATTTCTAAATATGGAGATATTAAAATGGGAGAAAACAGAAGACACGGATATAAAGATTGGGGGCTATCTCCATTATTTTCTAAGAACTCCAGATACAGTTATTACCCTGAACCATCTGTTAATGAAGATGAAAATATTCAGAGAAACACTGAGTATAGCCAGGTAGATCTATTTCAAAAATTTTTATTTAAGGTTGGAGAAACCAATTTATTAAATGTCAATATTCAGTTTTCTGAATCTAGTGATATTGATCGGTACGATCAATTAAGTATCCCTAAAGGTAATTCATTGAAATTTGCTGAGTGGTACTACGGGCCACAAAAAAGACTTTTGATCTCACCCAGTTTAAAGATTTTTCCTGAAAGAAAGTTTATGAAAAAGGGTGTTATTACACTTGGATTTCAAAAAATTAACGAAAGTAGAATTAAAAGAAAATTTAATACTTTAAATAGATCTCATCAAATTGAAGACCTAGATGTTTTAAGTATTAATGGTGATTTTGATACTTTTTTTGATGGTGGTCACTCAATTTCATATGGGGTAGAATCAACCTACAATTATAATTACTCAAAAGCATATGATAGAATACTTGAAATATCCGGTAATGATATAGTAGGTTTAGGACAAAAAATTGCAATTCCAACAAGATATCCAAGTAATGGGAGCTCATATACAAGTTTTGCTTCATATGTAAATTGGTCATGGAATATGAGTGAGTTTTTTACATTTAACATTGGAACAAGATTAACTTTTACAGGAATTAAAGCTAGCTGGAATGATGTAATTTCAGTCAACCCACAGCTATCAGAGATCGATTTAAACTCAAAAGCTTTAACAACAACCGTCTCAATTAAGTTAAGGCCAAGTAAAAAAGTTCAAATAAATACTGTTTTATCAAGTGGGTTTAGGAACCCTAACATAGATGATATTGGAAAAATTAGAGAGAATAATGGACTTCTAGTAGTCCCTAACACTTTTTTAAAACCAGAGTACGCATATAATTTAGATCTTGGAATTGACTTTAGATCTCTTGACAATAATAATTATATTTCATTAAGAGGATTTAGTACAATTATTTCGAGACATATAGGAAGAGATAATTATACAGTTTTTTCAGACATAACTACACCTGATTTATCAACAATTATTTATAATGGTGAAGAGGTAACTACAATTTCAAATAAAAATCTTGGAAATAGATTTATACACGGTTTTTCTATAGATGGATTCTCTGAATTCTACAATAATCTAAAATTTAACTATAGTTTGACTTATACAAAAGGAGATAATAATGATAATTATGGCCCTCTTCCCTCTATATCACCACTATTTGGCTCACTTGCAATGTCATATTCAAAAAAAGATTTGAACATAAAAGCAATGTTTAAATTTAGTGCAGCAAAAAATGCTGATGAATATAGCTTTGGAGGTGAAGACGGTCTTGATGAAACACCTTTCATTTTTGAAAACGAAAGATTAATTTATTTAGGTACTCCAAAATGGTCTGATTTATCTATTTATGCAAGTAAAAATATTTCATCTGATATTATTTTAAGGCTTGGGCTAACGAATCTTTTTGATACTCATTATAGAACTTTTGCATCAGGAATTTCGGCTCCTGGAAGATCCTTTCAAATTGGTTTAAACTTTAAATTATAACTTATTAGATTAACTTTTATTTGATCTAAAATCATTAATTTCGCCTTTAAATATGCATAATGGGATTTAGAGAATTAAAAAACTTTTCACTTTCAACTATTGCATCAGAAATTCAAGATTTTTGGTCAAAGAATGATGTTTTCACTAGATCCTATAATAGAGAAGATAGTCCAGATTTTATCTTTTATGAAGGCCCCCCCTCTGCAAATGGTAAGCCAGGTATCCACCATGTGATGGCTAGAACAATAAAAGATGCATTTTGTAGATATAAAACTTTAAAGGGTTATAATGTTAAAAGAAAGGCTGGTTGGGACACTCACGGGTTACCAGTAGAGTTAGGGGTAGAAAAAGAATTAGGAATTTCAAAGGATGACATTGGTGATAAAATTAGTATTTCTGAATACAACAAAGCTTGTAAAAAAGCAGTTATGAAATACACATCAGATTGGGAGTTGTTAACTCAGAGTATGGGATATTGGATTGACTTATCCGACCCTTATGTCACCTACAAGTCCAAATACATGGAAACTGTATGGTGGTTAATAAAAAACATATTTGAAAAAAATCTTCTCTACAAAGGATATACTGTTCAACCATATTCACCAGCTGCAGGCTCTGGTTTAAGCTCTCATGAATTAAATCAGCCAGGCGCCTACAAGGAAATTAGTGATACATCTGTAATTGCTCAATTTAAATGTATTAACGATAATAAGTCTGATAAATTCGACGGAATGTTCCCTTTTTACTTTCTAGCATGGACTACAACCCCTTGGACTCTTCCTTCTAATACAGCTTTAACTTTGGGTGAAAAAATTGAATATTCATTTGTAAAAACATTTAATCAGTATACAAAAGAAAAAATAACTGTTGTCCTTGCTACCTCTCTTATTAAAAAAGTTTTTAGCAAAAACTTCTTTAATGTTGAAGATGAAAATGATCTAGATATATTCAAAGTATCTGATTCAAAAATTCCATACTATATTACAAGCTCATTTAAAGGTGTTGATTTTGAAAATCTTAAATATGAAAGAATATGGGATGAAGCTCCTCTACCAATTGAAAATCCAGAAAATGCATTTAGAGTAATTTTAGGAGATTTTGTAACAACTGAAGATGGAACTGGAATTGTTCACACAGCTCCAACATTCGGTGCAGATGATTATAAGGCTGCAAAATCCGCAAAACCAGAGGTTCCACCTCTACTAGTTCTTGATAAAAATGGCAATAAGGTTCCTTTAGTTGATTTGAAGGGTAAATTCATTGATGATATTGGTGTGATAAGTGGAAAATATGTAAAAAATGAATACTATAAAGAAAGTAAGATACCTGAAAAATCTGTAGATGTTGAAATTGCTATTAAACTTAAAGAAAAAAATTTAGCGTTTAAGGTTGAAAGATACTCTCACTCTTATCCTCATTGCTGGAGAACAGATAAACCTGTCTTATATTACCCCATGGAATCATGGTTTATTAAAGTTAGCGACTTGTCTGAAAGAATGTTTAATCTAAATAAGGATATTAATTGGAAGCCCAATTCAACTGGAGAGGGAAGATTTGGAAATTGGTTAAAATCTGCAAATGATTGGAACCTTTCAAGATCAAGGTTTTGGGGAGTTCCTCTACCTATATGGACTAATGAAGATAATTCCGAATACAAAATAATAGGATCTGTTGAAGAGCTTATAAATGAAATCAATATATCAATCAAAAATGGAAACATGCAGTCTAACCCTTTCTCAAATTTTGAGATAGGAAATATGTCAGATGAAAATTATGATAATATAGACTTACACAAAGACATTGTTGATGAAATTATTTTATCATCAACTAAAGGGTTACCAATGCAAAGAGAAAAAGATATAATTGATGTTTGGTTTGAATCAGGTTCAATGCCTTATGCTCAAATTCATTATCCGTTTGAAAATAAAGACTTGATTGATAAACAAATTAATTTTCCCGCTGACTTTATAGCAGAAGGTGTAGACCAAACAAGAGGTTGGTTCTATACTCTTCACGCTATTTCATGTCTTTCGTTTGACTCCATTTCATATAAAAATGTTGTTTCTAATGGACTTGTTTTAGACAAAAACGGACAAAAAATGTCTAAGAGATTAGGAAATGCTGTTGATCCATTTGAAATGATAAATATCTATAGTGCAGATGCGGTAAGATGGTACATGATTTCTAATTCAAACCCATGGGATAATTTAAAATTTGATGAAGAGGGTGTTGCTGAAGTTAAAAGAAAATTTTTTGGGACTCTTCAAAACGTATATAGTTTTTTCAGTTTATATGCAAACATTGACAACTTCAAGTATGGGGAAAACAAAATAGATGTTGTCAAAAGACCTGAGCTTGATAGATGGATTATATCAGAGTTAAATTCATTAGTTAAAAAAGTAGATTACAACCTTGAAAATTATGATTTAACCCCTGCTTCTAGAGACATAAATGATTTTGTTCAGGAGAAACTTAGCAATTGGTACGTTAGATTATCAAGAAGGAGATTCTGGAAAGGAGAATATAATGATGATAAGATTTCTGCATATCAGACACTATATGAATGTTTAATTATAATTAGTAAACTCATTTCTCCCATAGCACCTTTTTATTCAGAATATGTATTTCAATCTTTAAATGTGATTTCCAAAAGAGAAGATGCTAATTCTGTTCATCTATCAAATTTTCCAGACACTATACCTGAGTTAATTGATAAAAAGCTTGAGAATAAAATTAATCAAGTAAGAAATATTTGTTCTTTAGCACTTTCAATTAGAAAAAAAGAAAAAATTAAGGTTAGACAACCACTTAATAAAATAATTATTCCAGTTAAAACAGATAATGAAAAAGAAGAGATTGAAAACGCAAAATCGCAAATATTATCTGAAATAAATGTAAAATCAATTGAGTTTCTTGATAAGAAAGACTCTCTACTTGTCAAAGAGCTTAAACCTAACTTTAAGCTGCTTGGCCCAAGATATGGAAAGATAATTAATGCTGTTGCAAGAGAAATCAAAGAACTTTCAAATACTGAAATTGAAAAACTTGAAGTTGAAGGAAGTATCAATCTGTTAGTTGAAAACACTGATGTAATTATTACTAATGATGATGTTGAGATAAACTATAAAGATATTGAAGGACTTTCTGTAGCAACTGACGGTACTCAAACTATAGCTCTTGATTTGAATCTTAATGAAAATCTTATTAATGAGGGTATAGCAAGAGAAATAATAAATAGAATTCAAAATATAAGAAAGAATCAAGGCCTTGATGTAACTGATAAAATTGAGATTAATTTAAAAAATAACGAAAAACTTGAAGAGGCATTAAATTCTAATTTAGATTACATAAAGGGTGAAACTCTAGCAATAAAATTATATTTTAGCGAAAATTTAAATAAAGGAGAAAAAATTGAGTTTGATGATATAAAAACAGTTATAACCATAAATAAAGTTTAAAATGAGAAAAAAGACAAAAAACAGGTATACTGATAAAGAATTAGAAAGCTTTAGAAAAATTATTAATGAAAAAATTGAAAAAGCAAAGACAGATTTAGATCTTCTTAAGAGCGCATATATGAATGATAGTAATAATGGAACTGATGACACTTCGCCAACATTTAAATCTTTTGAAGAAGGCTCTGAGACAATGTCAAAAGAAGCTAATACTCAATTAGCACTAAGACAAGAAAAATTTATCAGAGACTTAAAAAATGCCCTTATAAGAATTGAAAACAAGACATACGGAGTTTGTAGGGTTACCGGAAAGCTTATCAACAAGAAAAGACTCAAAATCGTTCCTCACGCGACATTAAGTATTGAGGCAAAGAATATTCAAAGTTAAGTTCTATTCCTTGATCACCCTACTAAAAAATATAGATGCTAAAAAGTCCTTAACATTAATTTTAATATTGGTTTTTTTAGATCAGTTAGTAAAATTTTATATTAAGCTCAATTATCCTATTACAGCATATGGTGAGATGCCTATTATAGATCTGGGGTTTTTTAAACTTTTATTTATAGAAAATAAGGGTATGGCTATGGGTGCAAGGTTAAATAATTTAATACCTTTTCTAGATGAAAATTCTGCAAAATTAATATTAACCTTTTTTAGAATCTTTGCTTGTATAGGTATAGGTTTTTGGCTTAGAAGCATCATTAAGACTAAAGGTTCACAATTATTAATACTTTGTGTTTGTTTAATATTAGCAGGTGCAATTGGTAATGTTATCGATTCAGTTTTTTATGGTGTAATATTTTCATCTAGTTACGGTCAAGTTGCTACATTATTTCCCGAGGTGGGTTATTCTACGTTATTTTATGGAAGCGTGGTAGATATGATTCAATTTCCTCTAGCAACATGGATATGGCCTAATTGGTTGCCCTACATTGGTGGACAAGAATATACCTTTTTTGAGTATGTGTTTAATTTTGCTGATTCCTACATAAGTACAGGTGTAATTCTTTTATTAGTCTTTAATAAAAGGGTTTCTTTTTAATTAAAGTTATATGTTTTACTTGGAGTTACAACAAGATTTAGCCTAATATCATTTTCATTAATATCACTAATCTGATCAACAGGTTGAAATAAAGAAAGTCCTATTTTAACAACATTATTTGGAATATCACCCAGGAACCTATCATAATACCCCCCACCATACCCAACTCGATGGCCTTTTTTATCAAAAACTAATAGCGGGACTATTATTATTTCAATTAATGATTTATCAAATTCTATCTTAGTAATTGGTTCTCTGATTCCGAGTTCATTAATTTTGAACTCTGTAGCTAAGTCTATTTCAAAATGAATTAATTGATCATTATAAATTTTTGGCACTATCACTTTTTTATTTGTTTCTATCAATAAGCTTACAATTTCATTTGTGCTAACCTCTTTTTTGGAATCATTAGATAAATAAATATGGAAAAAATCTTTATCCCAAATTTTAAGCTTAATTAGATTATTATAAATACACTTACATAAATACTGATATCGACTTAAATTAATTTTAGATCTTTTCTCTTTGAAAGCTTTTCGTAAAAACTTTTTATTGTTATTTATCATCTACATTAATATAAAATAAAAATAGCTTTAATTTTGTTTTAATGGAACTATCCGAACTTCATATTCAATCAAAATCACTTCCAGAGCTACCTGGTGTATATCAGTTTTATGACGATGAAAAAATAATATATATAGGTAAAGCAAAAAATTTAAAAAAAAGAGTTACCTCATACTTTACTAAGAATCATGACAGTAAAAAGACTAGGCTATTAGTCAAGAGCATAAAAAGAATTGAGAAGATCATTGTTGATACCGAAATGGATGCCCTACTTCTCGAGAATAATTTAATAAAGAAATACCAGCCTAAGTATAATATATTACTAAAGGATGATAAGTCATACCCATGGATATGTATAGTCAAAGATCCTATTCCAGATATTTTCTATACAAGAAAGGTTGAAAAAAGAAGAGGAGAATATTACGGACCATTCACTAATGTATATAGTGCTCGTTTTTTGATAAAACTTATAAAAGATATTTATCCTTTTTTAAACCATGAGCTTAACCATATGATAAAAAAGGAGACAGAGGATACAATAAAAATTAAGTTTTCTGAAAATATAAAATCAATAAGACATCTAATTAAAGGTCATTTTAAAAAGTCAATTGATGAATTAAAAAATAAAATGGATACTTTTTCTAAGAATCTCAAATATGAAGAGGCGCAAGAGATTAAAGACAAGCTAGATATTCTATATAATTATCAAGCAAAATCAACAATTGTTAATTCCAAGATAAATGATATTGATGTTTTTGCTTTGATTACTGATCAAACCTTTGCATATGTGAATTATTTACAAATATCTTATGGTGCAGTTATCAGATCATTTACACTTGAAATAAAGAAAAGGCTTGAGGAGACTGATGAAGAAATTTTAAGATTAGCTATTATTGAACTTAAACAAAGGTTTCATTCTCAAAGCATAGAAGTCGTTGTTCCATTTAAAGTGAACCTTCCTAAAACACTTAAAATTTCAGTTCCTAAATCAGGTGATAAGAAAAAGTTAATCGAACTTTCTGAAAGAAATGCCAAATTTTACAGAATTGATAAGTTAAAGCAAATAAAAATTGTAGATCCTGAGGCACATGGAAATAGGATTATGGAACAAGCAAAAAAAGATTTACAGTTAAAAAATCAACCTTTCCAAATAGAATGTTTTGACAATTCAAATTTAATGGGTACAAATCCCGTTGCCTCATGTGTAGTATTTAAGAATGGTAAACCGTCAAAAAAAGATTATAGACATTTTAGAATTAAAAATATTGAGGGGCCCGACGACTTTGCATCTATGGAACAAGTTATATTCAGAAGATTATCCAGGCTTTTAAAAGAGAATAAACCATTACCTAATCTTATTATTGTAGATGGAGGAAAAGGACAGCTTTCTGCAGGTCTAAAAAGTATAAGGAAACTCAAGTTAGAAAAAAAAGTAGCGATAATAGGTATAGCTAAAAGACTTGAGGAAATATTCAAACCAAATGACAAACTTCCTTTATACATTGATAAGAAATCTGAAACTTTAAAATTAATTCAGCAATTAAGAAATGAAGCCCATAGATTTGCTATTAATTTCCACAGAGACATAAGAAGTAAAGATGCGCTTAAATCAGGCATAGATAATTTAATTGGAATTGGGCCTATTCTAAAAGATAAACTATTGAAAAAGTATAAATCTTTTATTAGAATAAAAGAACTAGAGGAAGAAGAACTAATTAAGTTTCTTGGAAAGGCTAGAGGTAGATCGGTTTTTAATCAATTAAGAAATTAATTTTGATTAATTTTGTAACTGTAAGATGAAAATTATTCTTCTATATCTTAATTGTATATTCTTTAGTATTAATCTAATTTTCTGTCAAACTCCCTCTACTGAATTTGAGCCATTTAAAGCTGGGGAAAATCTTGAATACAGAGTACATTATGGAATTTTCAATGCCAGTTATGCCTCTCTAACCCTTTCAAATGAAGAGGTTGACGGAGAAGATGTTTTACTTGCATCTGGGTATGGAAAAACAATTGGTCTTGCTAGACTTTTTTTCAAAGTTGAAGATTATTACAGTAGCTATTTTAAATCAAAAAAAGTACAACCTAAGCTTTTTAAAAGAAATATTTACGAAGGTGGATATACGAAAAATTTGGAAATTAGTTTTGACTCAGAAAAAAAAGAGGCTACTGTAAAAAATATTAAAAAAGGGACTACTGATATTATCACAACAAAGGATAATGTTCAAGATCTTATATCATCACTGTATTATTTAAGGAAAAACTTATCTGAAGATGATATAAAAGAAGGAGACTTTTTTACTATCAATATGTTCTACGATTCAAAAAATAGAGAGATGGCTCTCAAATATCTAGGCAAAGAAGTCATAAGAACCAAATATGGAAAAATAGAGTGTTTAAAATTAATGCCCGCCACTAATAGAAGTAGAATTTTTAAAGGTGAAGGAAGTATAACCATCTGGATTACTAATGACAAAAATAAAATTCCTATTAGGATCCAGGCAGACTTATTGGTTGGCTCTATTAAAGCTGACTTGAATAACTATTCAGGTATTGTAAGTCCTATTTTAACTAAACAAAAAAGTTAATGAACAATATTAGATTTTATTTTTTCTCATTATTGTTTTTAATTATCAACTTATTTAGTTCATGTGGTTCTGATATTACTTCAATTATTTCAGAAGATGAAGAGCCAATTATTTATAAATATGGGTATGATGAGTCAAAGCATATATTTGAGGAGAAGAAAGTAGGAAGAGGTGATACTTTTGGAGACATACTTGAAGGACAAGGTATTGATTATCCCGAAATATATAAAGCTCTGGAAAAAACTAAGAATGATGTTGACTTCAAAATGCTTCAGCGAGGAAAACCATATACACTAGTATTTACAAATGACTCGATACCTAGTTTAAAAGCATTTGTTTATCACCCTACTATAGAGGGGTATTCTATGATTCAACTTAAAGATAGTATTTATGGAAAAACTTTTAAAAAGGAAAGAACATATAAAGACTTATCTGCATCAGGCAATATTGAAAATTCATTATACTTAACACTTGAAGAGCAAGGTAAAGACCCTTTATTAACATATTATTTATCTGATATATATGCTTGGACAATTGATTTTTTTAGACTAGACAAGGGTGATAAATTTAAGGTAATCTACACACAAGCCTACGTGGATGATACTATCCCTGTTGAAATCACTAAAGTTAAAGCAGCATATTTTTTACATAAAGGAGTAGAAAGGTATGCGTTCGAGTATGAAACTGATTCTATCAAAGGTATTGTTGAGTATCTTGATCAGGATGCTAAGAATCTTAGAAGGGCTTTTTTACAATCCCCAATAAAATTTGGTAGAATTTCATCAAGATATAATCTTAGAAGAAGGATCGCATTGTATGGTAATCGAATAAGGCCACACAGAGGCACAGACTTTGCAGCACCAATTGGCACACCTATATTATCAACTGCAAACGGAACTGTGACAGAGGTAAGCTACACCAGAGCAAATGGTAGATATGTAAAAGTTAAGCATAACAATACGTATACAACTCAATACCTCCACATGAGGAAAGCTAATGTAAAAGTAGGTCAATTTGTTGAGCAAGGTGATGTTATAGGTTTTGTTGGAGTTACTGGATATACCTCAGGCCCTCACGTATGTTATAGATTTTGGAAAAATGGACGTGAAGTAGATCCTTTTAAACAAAAACTTCCAGAGGCTAAACCAATTAAGGAGTCCTTAAAAATTAAGTATCTTAATGATATTGTTTTAATTAAATCACAAATTGATTCTATAATAATAAAAAATAAAACCTCTATATAATGGCTTTATCAAAGATTAATCCAACGAAACTCTCTTCATGGAAAAAACTGGTTCAGCAATTTGATAAAGAAAATAATCATCATATTAATGACTTTTTCAAAGAAGAAAATAATAGAGTCGATGAGTTTTCTGTAAGTTGGAATAACTTTTACGTTGACTTCTCAAAAAATAGACTAAGCAATAATACCTTTAACCTTTTAATCAGCTTATGTAAAGAAACTAATCTTAGAGATAATATTGATAAATATTTTAATGGATCTGTTATTAATGAAACTGAGAGTAGAGCTGTTCTTCATACGGCGTTAAGATCATCAGGAAATGATGGGGTAAATAAAACCTTAAATAAAATAATTAACATTTCTGACAAAATAAATAATGGAGATAGATTAGGATATACTGGTAAAAAAATTACAGATGTTGTTAATGTCGGAATTGGTGGGTCCCACTTAGGCCCTGAGATGGTAACAGAAGCACTCTCATATTACAGCAAAGGAATTAAAGCACATTTTATCTCAAACATAGATCCTGATTTCACATCAAAAATCTTAGAAAAAATAAATCCAGAAACTACGATTTTTATAATAGTTTCAAAAACCTTTTCTACCATTGAGACAATTGAAAATGCAAATAAAGTTAAAGCGTGGTTTATTGATAGTGCAAGTGAAGATTTTTTAAATGATCATTTTATCTGCATTTCAAATAATATTGAAGCTACTAAAAAGTTTGGTGTTTCCTCAGAAAATATACTTTCTATTCCTGAATGGGTTGGTGGAAGATTTTCATTATGGGGGTCTGTTGGGCTTGTTATTTCTATAGTTATAGGTTCAAAAAATTTTAAAGATTTTCTAAGAGGTGCAAATGAAATGGATATTCATTTTAAAAGTTCTCCATTTGAAAAAAACATTTCAGTAGTTCTTGCTTTAATTAGTATTTGGTATAATAATTTTTTTAAGTGTGAAACAGAAGTAGTAATCCCTTATAGCCAATTCTTGTCTAAGCTTCCCGATTATCTTCAACAAGCAAGTATGGAAAGTAATGGTAAAAGTATTGATAGAAGTGGAGAAAAAGTAAATTATGAGACTGGGTCGATAGTGTGGGGATCAACAGGAACTAATGCCCAACATGCTTTTTTTCAATTAATGCATCAAGGGACTAAAATTATTCCATCTGACTTTATTGCATTTAAAAAATCATTACATAATGATTCTGATCAACATAAAATTCTAAACTCTAACTTTTTAGCACAAACAAATGCTTTAATGATGGGAAAATCAACCTCAGGTGAAGATATTCATAAAAATATAGATGGCAATAAACCATCAAACTCAATAGTTATTAACAAGTTAGACCCATTTAACCTTGGATCATTAATTGCGATGTATGAAAATAAAATTTTTACAATTGGATCAATTTTAAATGTTTTTAGTTTCGATCAATGGGGTGTTGAGTTAGGAAAATCAATAGCTAAAGAAATTTTAGCTGGCAAGGATAAAAGCCTTGACAAGTCCACAAAAAAAACGAGTGATCAGCTAAAAAAATAACTCACTACTTTTATTTACTTATTGACAACTCTTTGTTGATATTTAGTTAACGTAAATAAGGGTGAATAATTTTACTTTTGTGTATAAACAAAAATTAAAGTATTCATGAAAAAATTAAGCTTAATAATATTTTCTCTTTTTACGTTTACAATTTGTGCGCAAGAGTCGGTTCTTGATTCTATAGCTTTAACTGAGGTTACTGTTACCTCTCAAGTTGTTGATGTAGCAAGAGACAGAATAACTCCTATTGCTTTTAGTTCAGTTTCAGGTGCTGAAATAGATTTAAAAGCTGGTAATCTAGAGTTTGTTGAAACACTGAAAAGAACACCAGGTGTCTACACAAATCAAGATAACGGTGGTTATGGTGATGGTCAGATGTATGTGAGAGGTTTTGGATTCACCAATACTGCTTATGTAATTAATGGTCAGCCAGTAAACGATATGGAAAATGGTCGTGTGTATTGGTCAAACTGGATGGGATTAATTGATCTTACCTCAAGTGTGCAGATTCAAAGAGGTCTTGGATCAACATCTCTTGCAGTTCCTTCGGCAGGTGGAACTGTTTCGGTTAACACTAGAGCTGCTGAAGTTGATCCAGGTTCTGGAATCAAAATGTCTCTTGGTGACAATAGCTATCAAAAGTTCACTGCATTCCACAACACTGGAGTTAATGAACTTGGTTGGTCTTCAAGTTTTCTTCTTGGATTCTGGCAAGGTGATGGTTGGAGAAATGGTATGCAAGGAGAGGGAACAACGTATGCTTTTTCGGTTGGTTATACACCTAGAGGAGGAGATCACGAATTTAACTTCTCATTAATTGGTGCTGGACAATGGCATCATCAAGCATATTATGGAACACAACTTCAAGATTATCTTGATTATGGTCCAATTCAAGGTGACGATTACAGAAAATTTAATGCATTATATGGAGACTATCAAGGTGAAGAATTTTCGATACTAAGAAATTACTATAATAAGCCGTTAGCAACAATTAACTGGGATTGGGAAATTTCTAGTAGAGTAACCCTAGCAACATCCCTGTATGGTTCTGCTGGAAGAGGAGGTGGAACAGGTTTAAGAGGAAGAGGGTCTTATGGTGTTAGTCCATTCAGAGAGTCATATGCTGAGTATCTTGATGACCATGGTGAGTGGAGAAATCCTGATACAACTATAAATTGGGGTGTTGCTGTACAAAAAAATATGGCTGGAGCACATGTGCCTACTAGTGGTCCTTTTGCAGGAATGAAACTTGGATATCACAATACAATTGATGGTCTTCCTAGTAAGTGGGGTGCTGACACAACTATAAGAAGATTCTCAACAAACTCCCACAACTGGTTAGGTGGAATTTCTAAAATTAAAATAGATTCAGATAATTTTAGATATGAGGTTGGAATTGATCTAAGGTCATATAAAGCATACCACAGAAGGGGTCCTGAAACTCTATTTGGACTTGATGGATATATTTCTACTATAAATGGATTTAATTTCTCAGGAAATGGTGATAGAATTGGAACTGTTATTACTGACACATATGAGGCAAATCCATTTAAAAATTTAGGTATGGATAATCCTGATGGATCTCAAAGATATTATATAGGTCATGTTAATTGGACAGGCTTTAACGGTTTGATAGAATATACAGGTAGTGATAAATTCTCAGCTGTACTTCAAGTTGGTACATCAAGTCAGGACTATCAATGGGAAGGTTTTTATACTGCTGCACCAGACACTAAAAGTAGAGTGGTTACTGTAAACGGTGGATATATTAAAGGTGGTGCTAACTATAGGGCTAATGATAATTCAAACTTTTTCTTCAATGTGGGGCAAATTATGAGACCTCCATCATTTGATGGTGTTTTCCCAAATGCTGACTATGATTTTGAAGAAGCTGACGAAATTCTAAATGAATCATTTACTTCATTCGAACTTGGATATGGTTTTAGATCTTCAAACTTTAAGGGAACTATTAATGCATATCATACTGTATGGGGAGATAGAACATTAAGGAGAAGTACATCAATTGATGATCAAGGAGTAAGAATCATCTATAGCGGAGTAGAACAAACTCATCAAGGTGTAGAGGCTGAAATGACATGGTACCCATCAAGTCGTTTAAGAGTAAAAGGTATGGCCTCATTAGGTGACTGGAAATATACCAAAAACTTTCAGGGTGATGCATATTTCATTGACAACAATCAACCAGCTGGTACAACAGGAACACTATATTTAGATGGAGTAAAAATTGGTGATGCAGCTCAGACTGTATTATACTTAGGTCTTGACTACAAACTTTCATCTAAACTTTCAGTTGATGTTGATATGATGAGCTTTGATAATCTTCATGGGAGATTTGGTCCTCTTGACAGTGAATTCAATTCAGCTAACAATAGAGGATCTATTAAATTACCATCATGGGGGACTACTGATTTAGGTGCAACATATAGATTCACCTTATTAGGTTATGAAAGTCGTGCAAGGTTAAATATCAACAATCTATTTGACAAAGAATATCTTTCACAATCACAAACTAATTTCCATAACGACGGTGGAAGAACTTGGAATGGTGTTAATGTTGAAAACAATGTATACTTTGGAAAAGGGACAACATGGAATTTAGGACTTAATATTAATTTCTAAAAACTATATATTTATTCTTATTCATAAACCCTGCCATTGGTGGGGTTTATTTTTTTATAAATAACTCTCTTATAGTTAATTCAATTGTTTCTTTACCTGAAAAAGTATTTAGATTTACATTGTAAAGAATATCAAATGGTGATTTAAGACCAACTAAATCACTTTTCTTATCAAAACATATAAATGATAATTTTATCCCATATTTATCTTTAATAATTGATTTAACAATTTGTTGATCTTTTCCTAAAAATTTCAATTTAGAATCAATAAAACAATTGTTAGTTCTAAAAACTGGACGTTTATTCCCTAATCCAAAAGGAGCAATCCTTTGAATAATTTTTACATTCTCAATAGTTAAATTTGAAAAGTCAATTAAAAGATCGTAAGAAAATGATCTAGTAAACATTTTATGACTTACAGAATCTTTTACAACAGTCTCAAATTGATTTTTAAAAATATCAAAATTTGATTTTTTTATTTTTAGTCCAGCTGCGTACTTATGACCTCCGTATTGTATTAGGTTATCTTGACAATCTGATAATGATTTATAAACATCATAATCTTTAACTGACCTTACAGAGCCAGTCAAAATATCGTCATTTGATTCTGTTAATACTATAGTAGGCTTATAGGATCTTTCAATTATTCTTGATGCAACAATTCCTAGCACTCCTTGATTCCATCCTTCCCCGTATACAATATTTGTATATCGTTCATTATCAATTTGCCTCAAAGCTTCGTCAACAACATCTTTTTCTATCCTTCTTCTGTTTTGATTTAAATATTCAACATCATTTGAAAGAGTATTTGCTCTATTAATATCTTCTTCAATTAATAAATCCACAATTATTTTTCCTGTTTTCATTCTTCCAGCAGCATTGATTCTTGGTCCAATATTAAATGAGATTTTTGATTCATCAATTCTACCATTAATTGACTTCAAAAAATTTCTCAAACCTATTCGCGGTTTTGAGTTTATAACATTTAATCCATGAAAAACCATAATTCTATTTTCATCAATTAAAGGCATCATGTCTGAAATTGTTGCAAGAGCAACAAAATCTAAGAATATAGATGTATCAATTGAACTCTTTACAAATGAATCATAAGCAGTTATTAATTTAAATGCGATACCACAACCGCATAACTCTTTAAAAGGATAATTACAGTTTTCTTGTTTTGGATTTAGTATTCCAAAAGCATTTGGAATTTGTTCACCTGGAAGATGATGGTCACATATTATCATCTCTATATTCTTGGAGTTAGATAGATTAACTTGATCAACTGCTTTTATACCACAGTCAACAGTTATTATTAATGAGACTTTATTTATTTCCGCATACTCAATAGCTCTTTCCGATACTCCATATCCTTCTTCATATCGATCAGGAATATAATATAGGAGATCATAGTTCATGTTTTTAAAATATTTATATAACATTGCTGTAGATGTTGTACCGTCAACATCGTAGTCCCCTAAAATCATAATCCTAAGGTCCTTTGAATTGTGAATTTTTTCAACAACCTTTTTCATATCCTTCATAAGATATGGATCATGGAGTAAATTAATATCAGGTCTAAAAAAATTCTGTGCCTTTTTTAAAGAGTTGACTTCTCTTTGAAGCAACAAAGAGCATATGAAGTCATCAATTTTCAAATCTTTTTTAAGAGATTGGATTTTGTCTTGTTCTGGCTGTTCTTTTTCTATCCAATTTTTCATAAGAAAATTTAACTTGAATCTTTGCTCTTATTTATACAAATTACGAACTCACCTTTTATTTTTTTATCAGAGAAATGTTCTAAAGCATCATTAACAGAACCCCTGAACGTTTCTTCATATATTTTTGATATTTCTCTACTAACAGAGATTTCTCTATCTCCTCCTAAAAAATCTGATAAGTCAGATAATGTTTTAATAATTCTATACGGTGATTCGTATATAATTGTTGTCATTACATTATGTGAAATCTGTTTAAGTTTTGATTTCCTGCCCTTTTTTCTTGGTAAAAAACCTTCAAAGATAAAAGCATCGCTAGATAGTCCACTTAAAACGATTGCGGGTATCAGAGCTGTAGGACCAGGCAAACATGTAATTTTAATTTCATTTTTAATTGCTTCCCTGACCAATAAAAATCCAGGGTCAGATATACATGGAGTTCCAGCGTCTGTAATTAAAGAAATAGTTTTACCATTAAGCATTAATTTAACATACTCATTCACTTTTTTATGTTCGTTATTCAAATGATAACTTTTAACT
>CACORF010000009.1 GCA_902629505.1 uncultured Bacteroidota bacterium | reverse complement strand
AAAAGAACTTTCAGTTATGGTTGGTTCGAGGGAATCTGGAGAAAGAGCAGTTTATCCTGCAGTTGAAATGGAGTTTAATAAAAAATCTAACCAGGTGGAATACATATTGTCTCCTGCTCGAATTGATGATAGTATTAAATATTTGGCAGAAGATCTTGCTTATAAAGTGGCTGAGAAATTTAAAATTATTGGAATTATAGCAGTAGAAATGTTTTTAACAAATGAAAATGAGTTATTAGTTAATGAAGTAGCCCCAAGACCCCACAATAGTTATCATTTTTCAATAGAGGGTTCTTACACCAGTCAATTTGAACAATTTCTTAGAGCAATCTTAGATTTACCTCTTGGAAGTACCAAAATTCTGGAAAATTCTGTAATGGTAAATCTCGTAGGTGATAGTAATTCAAAAGGAAAAGTAGTTTATAAAAATTTCGACCAAATTATTGGAATAGAAGGGGTTAATCCTCATATTTATGGTAAATTTGAATCAAGGCCTAATAGGAAAATGGGGCATGTAACTATTATTAATAAAGATTTAAACATTGCAAAAAAAATAGCTAACGAGGTCAAAGATACAGTAATAATAACATCAAAAAAATGAGTCAAGTAGCAATTATAATGGGTAGTAAATCTGACTTCAATATTATGAAGGAAGCAATAGATGTGTTAGAATCATTTGGCATAGAGACTGAGTATGATATAGTATCAGCTCATAGGACACCAAAAAAGATGATTGAATATGCAACAAATGCCGAGAAAAATGGCATTAAAGTTATTATTGCTGGTGCAGGTGGCGCTGCTCACCTTCCAGGAATGGTTGCTTCTATCACTAGTCTTCCTGTTATTGGAGTACCCATTAAATCAAGAAACTCAATTGATGGTTGGGATTCAATTTTATCAATCCTTCAAATGCCTGGAGGAGTTCCTGTAGCAACAGTTGCTCTAAATGGTTCCAAAAATGCTGGAATTCTTGCAGCACAAATAATTGGATCTTTTAATTCAATAATATCTGAAAAAGTAAAATCTTATAAAAAAGATCTTGAAAATAGTGTTATTGAAAGTAGCAAAAATCTTAAAAGAAAATCTTAGTCTTCAACCCAATCTTGATACCCTTTTTTGTAGTGATATATAACCTTAAATCCGAGAGATTTCATAATTAAGCTAGCCTTCTCACTTCTATTACCTGACTTGCAATAAATTATATATGGTTTTTCTTTATCAAGCGAATTTAAATTATCAATAAATTCTCGTTTTTGAAAGTCAATGTTATAGGAGTATTTAATGCTTCCCTCAATGAATTCTTTCTCAGTCCTAACATCAATAATATCAGTGCTTTTATCTTCTATAAGATCTAGAACATCCTCCTTGGTAATATCTTGTATTATAGGTGATTGTAAAAAAACTAATAGTGTATAAAAAAAAAGTTTTAACATTTAATGAACATTGTTATAATAGTATCCAATATTACATATTTTTGCTAAAAAAGTTTTAATGTATAAAGAAAATTTTTCTCGAAGACATATTGGTCCAAGCACTTCTGAGTTAAGTGATATGCTAAAAATAATTGGAGTAAAATCAATTGAAGAATTATTGACCCAAACTATCCCAGAGAAAATTAGATTAAAATCAGACCTAGATATTCCTGATGCGATTTCTGAAATGGAATTTTTAAAAGAAATCAAGAAGTTTTCATCACTAAATAAAAATTTCAAAACATACATTGGACTTGGTTACCACGACACATTCACTCCATCAGTTATACAAAGGAATATTTTAGAAAATCCAGGTTGGTACACTGCATACACTCCATATCAACCAGAAATTGCTCAAGGTAGACTTGAAGCATTGTTAAATTTTCAAACTATGATTTGTGATCTAACAAAGATGGAAATTGCTAATGCCTCTCTATTAGACGAAGGAACATCAGCGGCCGAAGCAATGATTATGATGTATAACAATAGATCTAAAAATCAAAAATCTCAAAATCTAATCAGATTTTTTGTTGATTCAAATATTCTCCCTCAAACTCTTTCAGTGTTAAAAACAAGAGCTTATCCACTAGGTATTGAAATTGTAATAGATCAAATAGAGAATATAAATACTGAGGACTGTTTTGGATGTATTATACAGTACCCAGGTAAAGATGGAAAATTATCAAATATTAATAAAATTATATCAGAAATTAAAAATGATGATTTTAAAACGGTCTTAGCGGTTGATTTAATGTCTCTAGTCATTATAGAACCTCCAAACCCTGAAAAAATTGATGTAGTAGTTGGTACAACTCAAAGATTTGGAATTCCTCTTGGTTATGGTGGTCCTCATGCAGCTTTTTTTGCAACAAAAGAAAAATACAAGAGGAATATTCCTGGTAGAATTATTGGTGTAACTAAAGACGTTGATAGTGATTATGCTCTAAGGATGGCTTTACAAACTAGAGAACAACATATTAAAAGAGATAGAGCGACTTCAAATATTTGTACGGCCCAAGTTCTTCTTGCAGTTATGGCTGGTATGTATGCTGTATATCATGGACCAAAAGGACTTAAAAATATATCATCAACGATACATCTTAAGGCTGTTTATTTATTTGATAAGATATCTTCTTTAGGTATTAAAATTAAATACTCAAAATTCTACGACACAATTACAATTATTTCAGATTCAAAATCTATTGAGAAAATTGCACTTTCAAAAGAAGTTAATCTATGTTATCATTCAGATAGTGAAATATCAATATCGGTGAATGAGAAGACAGATTTAAAAGACTTAGATTTAATTGTATCAATTTTTGAGGAAAAAATAGGTCAAAAATCTTCTAAAATTGATTTTCCTGATACTTATGCAATAGAAAATAAAAGAGAATCTGAAATTTTGTCACACCCTGTTTTTAATTCCTATCATTCTGAGACTTCTCTAATGAGATATATTAAGTCTCTTGAAAATAAAGATTTATCTCTCACTCAATCTATGATTTCTCTTGGTTCATGTACAATGAAACTTAATGCAGCATCTGAGATGATTCCTCTTAGCTGGAGCGAATGGAATAGTATTCACCCATTTGTTCCAGTAGATCAGGCTCAAGGGTATCATCAAGTAATAAATAAGCTAGAAAATTATCTAAGTGAAATTACTGGATTTTCAGCCACATCACTCCAACCTAATTCAGGAGCTCAAGGAGAATATAGTGGATTGATGGTAATAAAATCATATTTAGACAAAATAGGAGAAGAGCACAGAAATATATGTTTAATTCCTTCCTCTGCACATGGAACAAACCCTGCATCAGCAATTATGGCTGGGTTAAAAGTAGTAGTAATAGGAACTGATGAAAGAGGAAATATTGATATTGATGATTTAAAATTAAAAATTGAAGAGCACAAAGATAATTTGGCTGCTCTTATGATTACTTATCCATCAACTCATGGAGTATTTGAATCAGAGATTCAGCTTATAAACGAACTAATTCATCAAAATGGTGGACAAGTATATATGGATGGAGCTAATATGAATGCTCAGGTTGGCCTGACAAGTCCAAAATTAATTGGAGCTGATGTTTGTCATTTAAATCTGCACAAGACTTTCTCAATACCTCACGGAGGAGGAGGTCCTGGTGTGGGACCAATCTGTGTTGCTGAACATCTTAAAGATTTTCTACCGTCAAATCCAATTATCGCCTCGGGAGGGAAGTATCATATTGATGCAATTTCCTCTGCTCCATGGGGTTCTGCACTAGTTTGTTTGATTTCTTATGGCTATATAAGAATGCTTGGAAAGATAGGTATAAAAAACTCAACTGAAATGGCTATAGTCAATGCTAACTATATGAAAACAAAACTAGAAAAGAACTTCAAGATCTTGTATAGTGGAGAAAATGGTAGATCTGCTCACGAATTTATAATTGATTGTAGAGAATTTAAAAAATATAATATTGAAGTTGTAGACATTGCAAAGAGATTAATAGACTATGGGTTTCATGCACCAACTGTTTCATTCCCGGTTCCTGGTACTATGATGATTGAACCAACTGAAAGTGAAAATCTCAATGAAATTGATAGATTTTGTGATGCGCTTAATTCAATATTTTTTGAGATTACATCTGAAAATGAATCTGATAGAGATATGTTAAGAAATTCTCCTCATACATTAAAAATGCTTACTTCAAGCGAATGGCAATTTGAATATTCTAGAGAAAGAGCATCATTTCCAAAAGAATACTTAAAGTCTAATAAATTTTGGCCATCGGTAAGAAGAGTTGACGAAGCATATGGTGATAGAAATTTAATTTGTAGTTGTCCACCTATTGAGACTTATCAATAAATTAAGTAATTTTATAACATGAGCTACAGAATAACTGGTACAGGAAGTTGTATACCAGATATCACAAAAAAAAATTCAGATTTTCTTAAGAATAAATTCCTTGATATAGATGGAGGTAAATTTCAGAGCTCAAATTCTGAGATTATTGATAAATTTAATTCTATAACTGGCATTTACGAGCGAAGATATGCTCCAGATGAGATAAACTCATCTGATTTAGCAGCTGTAGCTGCAGGTATTGCAATCAATGATTCTAAATTAGATCAGGAAACCCTTGATTACATTATTGTTGCTCATAATACAGGTGATATTTCATGCAGTAGTGGACAAGTAGATACATTACCATCAATTGCCTCAAAAGTAAAAGCAAAACTAAAAATTAAGAATCCTAATTGTGTAGCATATGATATTATATGTGGCTGTCCAGGGTGGGTTGAAGGAATCATTCAAGCTAAATCATTTATTAAATCTGGTATGGCTAAAAAATGCTTGGTTATTGGTTGTGATACTCTTTCTAGAATATTAGATGAAAATGATAGAGACTCAATGATATACGCAGATGGATCTGGTGCAATTGTCCTTGAAAGTGATAGTTCATATGATGGTGGAATATTATCACACAAATCTGCTACATTCACATATGAAGGTGAAAATGATTATATATTTTATGGATCATCATATGATACTAATAAAAGAACAAAAAGTGATCAGAAGTTTATAAAGATGCAAGGAAGAAAAGTATACGAATTTGCTCTTACAAATGTTCCTGTAGCCATGAAATCTTGTTTTGATCAGACTAATTGTAATATTGAAGATTTAAAAAAGATATTTATTCATCAGGCAAACCAAAAAATGGATGAGGCTATTATAAATAGATTTTTTAGACTCTATAAACTATCTGCACCTAAGGATATTCTACCCATGAATATTGAAGAGTTTGGGAATAGTTCAGTTGCAACAATTCCTACTCTTTTTGATCTAGTTAAAAAAACAAATTATAAAGGGCATAAACTCTCTAAAGGAGATATTATTATGTTTGCTAGTGTTGGCGCTGGAATGAATATTAATGCTATAACTTATAAAGTTTAGACCAGATGAGAATTTTTTTTCATATTGGTAGATACTTTATAATGATAAAGTATACTTTTTCAAAATTTACTAAGTGGAGTGTACTTAAAAAATTAATTTTTCAAGAAATTGAGGATCTAATTTTAGGGTCAATAGGTATTGTTGCATTTATGTCCTTTTTAATTGGTGGAGTTGTAGCAATTCAAACTGCACTAGCTATCGAAAATCCATTGCTTCCAGGGAATCTTATAGGATTTGCAACTAGACAGTCTGTGATCTTAGAATTTGCTCCAACCCTTATTTCTATAATAATGGCTGGTAAAGTAGGTTCATTTATTACTTCAAGTATTGGAACTATGAGAGTAACTGAGCAGATTGATGCTCTTGAGGTTATGGGTATTAACTCATTTAACTATCTAATTTTTCCTAAAATTATATCATTGCTATTGTATCCTTTTTTAATTACTCTTGCAATGTTTTTGGGTATACTTGGTGGATATATTGCAAGTGTTTATGCTGGTTTTTCAACAAGTTTTGACTTTATCCAAGGTATTCAGCTTGATTTTAAAGTATTTCATATTATCTATACTTATATCAAAACAATCCTATTTGCATTTGTTTTAGCAACTATTCCCTCATATCATGGGTTCTATATGAAGGGTGGTGCACTTGAAGTTGGTAAAGCAAGTAATATTTCTTTTGTCTGGACAAGTAGTGTAATTATCATTATTAACTTTATTGTAACTCAACTTTTATTGGCATAATGATAGAGATAAATAAAATATCCAAATCTTTTAGTAGTCTAAAAATTATTGACGAAGTATCAGCAACCTTTGAAAAAGGAAAAACTAATTTAATTATTGGTCAAAGTGGTTCTGGCAAAACTGTGCTTATGAAATGCCTTCTTGGTTTGCATGATGTTGATAATGGGGAAATTTTATATGATGGGAAAAAATTCATTAAAGATGATATTTCAAAAGTTTCAAATTTACGAAAGCAAATGGGAATGGTCTTTCAGGGTAGTGCTCTATTTGATTCAATGTCGGTTATAGATAATATTATATTTCCTTTAAGGATGTTTTCAGATAAATCTGACTCTGAGATGTTAGAAAGAGCTAGAGAAGTTATCGAACGTGTTGATCTTAAGGATGTAGATAATAAATTTCCATCAGAAATATCGGGTGGTATGAAAAAAAGAGTTGCAATTGCTAGAGCTATTGTATTGAACCCCAATTATCTGTTTTGCGATGAGCCAAACTCAGGTTTAGATCCTAAAACAGCAATTATAATAGATAAGTTAATTCAAGAAATTACTGTTGAGTATAATATTACCACAATTATTAATACTCATGATATGAATTCAGTAATGGAGATAGGAGATAAGATTATTTTTTTAGTTGATGGAAAGAAAATATGGGAGGGAAATAATAAGGAAATTCTGAATACAGAAGATAAATTGGTAAATGATTTTGTTTATTCTTCTGAACTATTTAAAAAGGTTAAACTTTCCCAAAAAAATTAGTTTTATGGATTTGAGTTTGATACAGAAATCAGTTTACCATTAAACAATTGACCATTATTAATTGCAAAATTTAGAATATACTTTGCCATTTCCTCTGGCTTTGTCTCTGCACTGTAATCTGGAAAAGCCTCTTTTAGCATTTTTGTTTGAACTGCACCTAAAGCGAGAACATTAAATGATGGACCATCTTGATATTCTTCAGCTAACACTTCAGTTAACGCTATAACTGCAGCTTTACTGCTAGAATATGCTGATAAACCTGGAAATTTTTTAGAACCATTAACACCTCCAATACTACTAATATTTATAACGTGACCATCTTTCTTAATAATTGGAATCAGTAATCTAGTAATTTCTGCAAGCCCAAATACATTAACATCAAAAGTTTTTTTAAAAGAATCATATGTGGTCTCACTAAATAATTCACTTACTAGGTAACCAGCATTATTAATTAAAATATCAATTTTAATTTTTCTTTTTTTCAAATTTGTAACAAACTCTTCAACAGAATTTTTATCTGTAACATCTAATTTAAATGACTCAATACCATCTATATCTTTTAGCGGTTGAGTATTTCTTGAAACAGATAATACACGAAAATTCATTTTTGCAGCTTGGATACATATTTGATGGCCTATGCCAGAACTTGTACCAGTTACTATAATAGTCTTCATTAGATAAGAATTGAGACTGGGTTTTCAATATATTCTTTAAGAGTCTTCAAGAATAATGATCCTGTAGCACCATCGACAGTTCTATGGTCACATGCTAAAGTTAATTTCATTGTATTTCCTACTACTATATCCCCATTTTTTACAATAGGCTTCTCTATAATTGAACCTATTGAAAGAATAGCAGAATTAGGCTGATTAATAATAGAAGTAAAACTTTCAATTCCAAACATACCTAAATTTGAAATTGTAAAAGTACTTCCTTCAATCTCAGCAGGCGTTAATTTTTTATTTTTAGCACGCTCAGCAAAGTCTTTAATCTCTTTGTTAATTTCAGGTAACGCTTTTGAATTCGCGTATTTAACAACAGGGACGATTAAACCATCATCAACTGCAACTGCAACACCTAAATGAACATGGTCATAAAAAACAATTTTATCATCATACCATCTAGAATTTACTTTAGGGTGTCTTGCTAATGAAAGTGAAACAGCCTTAGCTATGACATCATTAAATGAAATTTTAATGTTTTGAGTATTAATAAATTGTTTTCTAAATGAGATCATATTATCCATCTCACATTCAATGTTCAAGTAATAGTGAGGGGCAGAAAACTTTGAATCTGATAATCTCTTAGCAATAGCTTTTCTCATTGTAGAATTTTGAGACTCAGTTGATGATTCTGTAATACTTGGACTTGGCTGAATAAATTGAGAATAATTTTGAGGCTTATATGAATCTATATCTCGCTTTATAATTCTACCATTATCACCTGAACCTTTAACTAATTTAATGTCAATTCCTTTTTCATTTGCCAGCTTTCTAGCAAGTGGTGATATTAAAATTCTATCTGTTAATTCATCAGAAGCTGATACTTTTTTTACCTCAGGCTGGGGTTCTTCTTTCACCTCAGGCTGGGGTTCTTCTTTCACCTCGGGCTGGGGTTTTTCTTTCACCTCAGGCTGAGGTTCTTCTTTCACCTCAGGCTGAGGTTCTTCTTTCACCTCGGGCTGGGGTTTTTCTTTTATATCATTTCCACCGCTTATAATTGATGAAATATCTTCGCCTTTGGAACCAATAACAGCAATTATACTATCAACAGGTGCTGTTGAGCCTTCTTCAATTCCAATATGAAGCAGAACACCATCGTAAAAAGATTCAAACTCCATGGTAGCCTTATCTGTTTCAATTTCAGCTAAAATTTCACCTTCTTTTACTGAATCTCCAACTTTCTTAAACCACTTAGCAAGAGTTCCCTCTTCCATCGTATCACTCAGTCTAGGCATGTTTATAATTTCAGCCATATTAATCTATTTTATGTTCAATAAATGGATAATCTTTTTGTTCATAAACAACATCATACATAACAGACTTGTCAGGGAAGGGAGAAGACTCAGAGAATTCTTCACATTTTGTAATAATATCCTTTACTTTTTTGTCTATTTTTTCGATATCAGATTTTGTAGCATATTTCTTTGATAGAATAATTTTTTCAACTTGAGTAATAGGATCAATTTTTCTGTATTCCTCAACTTCCTCTTTTGTTCTATACTTTTGAGCATCAGACATTGAGTGACCACGATATCTATAAGTTTTTACATCTAACAAAGAGGGACCTTTTCCCGAACGGGCATGTTTAGCACACTTATCAATAGCTTCTGCTACTTTAACAGGATCCATTCCATCAACAGGCATTGATGGCATTTCATATGGCTCGCCCAATTTCCATAAATCTTCTTGACTTGTAGTTCTTGCTACAGATGTCCCCATTGCATATCCATTATTTTCTACAATATAAATAACAGGTAGTTTCCATAAAGCAGCAAGATTAATAGATTCATGGAATGCACCTTGACGTATTGCACCATCTCCCAAAAAACACAAAGTAACACTATCTCTTTTAAAGTACTTATCTCCAAAAGCTATTCCTGTACCTAGCGGGATTTGTCCACCAACAATTCCATGTCCTCCAAAGAAATTATATTTTTTGGAAAAGATATGCATAGAGCCACCCAGTCCACCTGAGGTTCCAGTTGCTTTTCCAAATAATTCAGCCATTACAAATTTAGGATCTTCTCCTAGTCCAATTGCATGTACGTGACTTCTGTATGAACTAATCATTCGATCTTTTTTTGGATCAATTGAATGGAGGCATCCTGCTAAAACAGCTTCTTGTCCATTATATAAATGAAGAAACCCTCTAATTTTTTGTTGAATATATTTTGCTGCAAGTTTATCCTCAAACTTTCTCCATAAAAGCATGTTTTCATACCAATCTAAATAAGTCTTTCCAGTTATTTTTTTCATATAAATCAGTTGAAGTCTGTTAGTCTAAGACGAAGCAAAAATACTCATTTCTTTAGTATATTGCAATAAAATTAGATTGGACACCAAAAATTTATATTCATTATTTGCTTCATCAAACGGAGTTTCAATTGATACAAGAAATCTTATCAGTGGTCAAATTTTTTTTTCACTAAAAGGTGATAATTTTAATGGAAATAATTTTGCTCTAGAAGCATTAGATAAAGGAGCTAGCTATAGTGTAATTGATGATAAAAGTATTTTGAATAAAAATCAAAATCTTATATATGTTGAGGACTCCCTAAAATCGCTTCAGGAGCTTAGTTCTCATCATCGATCTCAATTTGAAACAAAAATAATTGGAGTTACAGGAAGTAATGGTAAAACAACCACCAAGAATCTACTTCATTCAATACTGTCGCAAAAATATAATGTAATAAAAACAAAAGGTAATCTAAATAATCATATTGGGGTTCCTCTTTCTCTTTTTGATATAAATGAAGATGTTGATATTGCAATTATTGAAATGGGAGCTAATCATATTGGAGAGATACGAAATCTATGTGACATTGCAATGCCAGACATTGGGCTAATTACAAATTATGGCAAAGCCCATTTAGAGGGTTTTGGAGGGTTTAAAGGAGTAATTAGAGGAAAAACTGAAATGTTTGAATACTTAACTCAAAATTATGGTCATATAATATTAAATAATGACGATGAACTACAAATAGAAAATTGCAAAGGAGATTTAGCAGTGACCTTTGGTGAAAAATCAGACTCAGAATTTGTATATAATTATATTAAAGTGGATGATGATTTAATTGTAAAAAGTGATAATTATGAATTTCGATCTAATATTTATGGAGATTATAATTTTTCTAATCTAGCATCTAGTGTAACAATTGGAAAGTTTCTTGATTTGACCAATGAAGAGATTCAAAAAGGTCTTGATTTATTTGAAAACGATTCTAATAGATCTGAGGTTATTAAAATTGGTTCCAATAAAATCTTTTTAGATGCGTATAATGCTAACCCGACGAGCATAAAGGCTGCAATTTTAAATTTTGATAAAGAAGTAACTGCTAACAAGATACTAGTCCTTGGCGATATGTTTGAGCTGGGTGAGTATTCAGATAAAGAACATCAGAATGTTATTGATTTAATTGATCTTGAAAATTATGAAAAAGTCTATCTAGTGGGTAGTAACTTTTACAAGTGCAATACTAAAAATATTAAGATTGAAAAATTCCACTCTCTAGATGAAATGAATAAATCTTTTAACTTAAATGATTTTAATTCGATGAACATATTGATAAAGGGGTCGAGAGGAATTGGCTTAGAGAAGCTAGTTAATTATTAGACCCTTTAATGATTTCATTAACAACGTCTGGATTCAATAAAGTTGATGTATCACCTAAATTATCAAAATCATTACTTGCAACCTTCCTAAGTATTCTTCTCATAATTTTACCAGATCTTGTCTTAGGTAACCCACTCACAATTTGAATCTTATCCGGTTTTGCAATTGGTCCAATAACTCTTCTCACTACATCTGTAATTTCAGTTTTGATTTTTTCATCTGATAATTTAGAATTCACAATAACATATGCATATATTCCTTCACCTTTTATTTCATGTGGATAGCCAACAACAGCTGATTCAATAACCTCTTCATGTTCATTTATAGCATTTTCAACTTCTGCTGTACCCATTCTGTGACCAGAAACATTTATCACATCATCAACTCTTCCAAGTATTCTTAGGTATCCATCATGGTCTCTTTTTACACCATCTCCGGTAAAATACATTCCCTTGTAATTTGAAAAGTATGTGTTTATACATCTTTGATGATCTCCATAAGTAGTTCTTAATATTGATGGCCAAGGGAACTTAATACATAAATTACCTTGAACATTGTTTCCAGCTAATTCATTCCCTTCAGAATCAACAATTACAGGTTGAATTCCAGGAAGGGGAAGAGATGCATGAGCTGGTTTATTTGGTGTTAATCCAGCAAGAGCCGAGATCATTATCCCTCCAGTTTCCGTTTGCCACCAAGTATCGACTAAAGGACAATTTCCTTTTCCTATATTATCGTGATACCAATGCCAAGCTTCTTCGTTGATAGGCTCTCCTACAGATCCTATTACCTTTAGAGATTCTAAAGAATTATTTTTAAGTGGTTCTATTCCATGAGCTTGAAGAGCTCTAATTGCAGTAGGAGCAGTATAAAACTGATTTACTTTATATTTATCAACAACATCCCAAAATCTACTAACATTTGGAAATGTTGGAACTCCTTCAAACATAACAGAAGTAGCACCACAAAGTAAAGGTCCATATACTATATATGAGTGACCAGTTATCCAACCAACATCTGCAGTACACCAATAGATATCGTTTTCGTCATATTGAAATACGTTGAGAAATGTGTATGAGGAATAAACCATGAAACCCGCAGATGAGTGAACAACTCCTTTTGGTTTTCCTGTTGAGCCAGAAGTATATAAGATAAACAGCATATCCTCAGCATCTAAAATCTCAGGGTCACATTGTGATGAAATGTTACTAATACAATCATGCCACCAAAAGTCTCTACCAGCTGTCATACTAATATTTTGTTTTGTTCTCTGTAATACAATAACACTCTCTATTGTTGAACACTTTTCAAGTGCTTCATCTACAACAGGCTTAACCGGAATTGTTTTGTTCCCTCTAAAATTACCATCTGAAGTTAAAACCATTTTTGCTTGACAGTCGTTTATTCTGTCAGCTAGTGAGGTCGATGAAAACCCTGCAAAAACAACTGAATGTACAGCACCCACTCTAGCACATGCTAACATTGCAATAGCTGCTTCAGGTACCATAGGCATGTATATGATTACTCTATCACCTTTTTTAATTCCCTTCTTCCTAAGAGCGTTTGAAAATTTACAAGTTTCTTCATAAAGTTCTTTATATGTTAAATGGATTGAAGGTTCAGTTGGATCATTTGGCTCCCATATTATTGCTGTCTTATCACCTCGATCTTTTAAGTTCTTTTCAAGGATATTTTCAGTTATATTAAGTTTAGCATTTTTAAACCACTTAATATCGACACTTTCAAAATCCCATTCCAATACTTTATCCCACTTTTTTTTCCAAATAAAATTATCAGCTATTTGTGCCCAAAATTCTTCTGGATCTTTTACACTTTGTTCATATTTTTTAAAATAATCAGAAAGACTTATAATTCTTTGCATATCTATTTAGGGTATCTTATACTTTCAACTAAATCTTTAATTTTATTTGGGGTTGGTTTAGTTAATCTTGAAACAATTAAAGATACGATAAAGTTAATAATCATCCCTATGGTACCAATTCCTTCGGGAGATATTCCAAACAAGTAATTTTCGGGTAAACCTGGACCACCAAGTTGAGGTTTAAAGTAAAATATATATATGGTTGTAAAAACAACTCCTACTATCATTCCAGCTAAAGCTCCCTCTTTATTCATTTTTTTATCAAAAATTCCTAGAATAATAGCAGGGAAAAAAGAAGAGGCGGCCAGACCAAATGCCAATGCGACAACCTCTGCAACAAAACCAGGTGGATTGAGCCCTGCAAGACCAGCTGCTACAACTGCTACAGCTATAGAAATCCTTGCAGCCCATAATTCACCTTTTTCAGAGATATTTGGATTAATATTCTTTTTCAAAAGATCGTGTGAAATTGATGTTGAGATTACAAGAAGTAATCCAGCAGCTGTTGAAAGTGCTGCAGCAAGTCCTCCAGCAACGATTAGTCCAATTACCCAAGCTGGTAAATCAGCAATTTCTGGATTCGCTAAAACCATAATATCTCTATCTATTGTTAATTCATTCACTTGTGCATCTGCAACATATTGAATAACTCCATCTGCATTTTTATCATCAAATTCGAGAAGTCCAGTGTTTTCCCAATTTTTAAACCATTGAGGCATTTCAGCATATTTAGCATTTGATACAGTATTAATTAAATTCACTTTAGCAAATGCTGCAACGGCTGGAGCAGTTGTATAGAGTAAAGATATAAATAGTAATGCCCACCCTGCTGAAATTCTTGCATCTCTAACTTTTGGAACAGTAAAAAACCTAACAATTACATGAGGGAGACCAGCAGTTCCAAACATAAGAGCCGCAGTAATGAAGAATACATTTATTAAGGTTGTTTGGTTAATATCAGTATATTTTTCAAATCCAAGATCTACAGATAATTGATTTAAATTTTCTAATAGATATACTCCATCTAAGGTTTTACTTCCAAAACCTATTTGAGGTATTGGGTTTCCGGTAGCTTGAATAGAAATAAAAATAGCAGGCACTGTAAATGCAAATATTAAGACACAATACTGTGCTACTTGAGTGTAGGTTATTCCTTTCATTCCTCCAAGCACAGCATAGAAGAAAACAATTCCAATACCAATAATAACTCCTAAATCATAAGGTATCTCTAAAAATCTTGAAAATGCCACACCCACTCCTTTCATTTGACCAACTACATATGTAAATGAGACAAATATTGCACAAATCAATGCAACTGTTCTAGCTGTCTGAGAATAGTATCTTTCCCCGATAAAATCAGGAACAGTAAACTTACCAAATTTTCGAAGGTAAGGAGCTAAACATAGAGCTAGTAATACATATCCGCCTGTCCAACCCATCAAATATTGTGACCCCCCATAACCGAGGAATGAAATTATTCCAGCCATGGATATAAAAGAAGCAGCAGACATCCAATCAGCTGCTGTTGCCATTCCATTAATAACAGGATGGATACCTCCACCTGCAACATAAAATTCTTTTGTGCTTTGAGCTCTAGACCAAATTGCTATTCCTATATAAAGCGAAAAGGTCATACCAACTAACAAATATGTCCAAAATTGAGCATCCATATTATTCCTCTAAGTTGTGTTCTTTGTCTAATTTGTTCATCAAATAGACATAGATGAAAATTAATATTACAAATATGTAGATTGAACCTTGTTGGGCAAACCAAAATCCAAGAGGAAATCCTCCTAAAAAAATTGAATTTAGATTTTCTGCAAATAAAATTCCAAAACCAAAAGATGAGATAAACCAAATGGTTAAAAGTATTCTCAGATACAAAATATTTTTTTTCCAATATTTCTCTTTCATTTCAATTCGATTTTCTGTTAAATTATTAATTTAAATCAATAACATAAAAAATAATACACTTCATTATTACTGCTCATCAATCATATTTTTTGGAAATTTACCATGCTTTCTCATATCTTCTTTAGTTAATATTTTAAATGAGTCTGATTTTGAGCAGTTCTTGAAAATTTCGAAAGATACTTTGGGCATTGATGTAAGTTTTCTTGTATCTGAGTCTATTAGCCCAAAAGCCAAATCAAGATGAGCAAGATGATTCCCTTTATTATCATAGAAATTTTGAAATAAAGAAAAGAACCTTCCATCTTCGCTGTATCCATTTATTTCGATATCAATTCTAAATTCTAGCTCCATTAAAATTTCCTTGTAGTAATGAATATGTTCATAAAATAGTACTGGTCCTATTCTTAATTTTTCAAATACATCTTTATTAAGTTTAATCAGGGAGAAAAAGGATACTCTAGTATCAGCTGCATATTTTATGTATGCATGATTAGCAACATGCCAATTAGGATCTAAGTCTGTCCATGATGCATAAAAAGTTTTTTCAAATTTTTTCAATGTAAATATCTAATTGGTAAATTCAATTTAGGAATTTATTTTAAAAGAAACTCTCGCGATATCCCCAAAAAATATCAAAATAAAAAAATAAAAAACTAAGACTTATTAAAAATTTAATAACACTTCCAGCAATTACACCTACAAATGATCCAAAAGCAGGTTTTATTGAATCTTGAAAAGACTTTTTTGCTGACATTTCACCTAATAATGCTCCCAAAAATGGACCAATAATAATTCCTATTGGACCTAAAATTATTAGAGCTACAATCAAACCAACAGTAGTTCCAATTTGGCCAGATCTAGTTCCACCTAACTTTTTAACACCTAATATTGGAATAATATAATCTAAAATTCCAACAGAAACAGCTACAGTTAAAGTTATTAAGATGAAATTTAGGTTAAATTCAACTACCGATGTAAGGTTTAAAAGCAAAATACCTAGCCAAGCTGTAACTGGGCCAGGTATTATTGGTAAAAAACTTCCTATTATTCCAATTAAGCATAACAGGAATCCTATTATTAACAAGAATAAATCCAATTTATATTTTAATTCTGTGGTGAAGGTCTAGCCTTCTCATAAAATATTATTCTTGAAAGTTTATCCTCTGTAAATTGAGCGTCAACCATTAGTAAACGAGATTGTCTGCCTTCTTCAGTAGTATAGTCCTCAACTGAACCAGCAATTATCCATACCTCAGCATTATTAACTCCTACATAAGGTAATGCCCAAAACAAATTATGCTCAGGGTCAACATTGAAATAGTTTTCAAGACCTTGTCTATGTGCTTCCTTACCTTCTATTGAGGTTCCGTCAGGTAAATCAAGAATAACATCATCGGTTTCAAATGATAAAACTTTATCAATATCTTTCTCATTATGGGCTTCAAGCCATGCCTTATATATATCAGTATAATCATCTGAAGCGTTAACGAATTTTTCGTTACCGTCTTCTGCAATCCAATATCCCGAGCCTTTTGGCTCTTCAACAGGCATTTCACATGAAGCAAGTAAAATTGCTAATAGTAAAATATATTTTTTCATTTTAAATAATTTTTTGTTATGTGATAAATATATGGAAACTTAATAAGAGATACTATCAATATTGACAATTTGGTTATATATTTGGACAAATAATTAATCATGAAAAAATTTTTTTTAATAATGTTAACCCTATCATTAGGGTTCACCTATTCTCAAGATAATATTGCTTGGAATAGAGTTGATTTATATGTACCAGCTAATCAAGCTGGAGCATACTTAGAAGCTATGGATGAGTTTTACTCAAATATAGATATGCCTGAGGGGGTTTCAGTCTCTCTTGTAAGATATTTTTACAGACCGCAAGACTTAAAAGCAACACATTCAATTGTTTTTGCAGGTCCTGTTGATGGGATAATCAAGCTCAGAGAAATACGCTCTGGTGAAAAATACGAAGATTTCTATGACGACTTAGAGGCTTTAGATGCCAAAGTTGTCGCTAACTCTGCTGGACAAAGTTTAATTAGAATAAATACAGATTCTGAAAGAGGAAATTGGGCTCAATCCTGGCAATGGAGAGTGGATGATCAAAGAGTTTTTGCTACTGCTTTTGCAGAATTGATGAGTAATTTCAAGTCAGTAGAAACATATGTTGCTCTAGGTTCTATTAATCAGGGAGTAAGCAGAGATGGTGAGAGTCATTATATATACTCAAATCAAGGTAGTTTTGCTGATAATCTTAAAGGTGGTCCTCAGAATCAACCTGAGATTGAAGCATTTGAAAAGTTTGGTAAAACTGTTGCACCTATATCAACTTTTCTGGGTACAAGAACAGAAGTTAACCTTAAGACTTGGAATTAATTAAATTTAAATATTCAACAAAAAAACCCTCATCTTTTTGGGGGTTTTTTTATTTTTAATAAATAATTATGGCAAGAACTCCTTCAAACATGATTTCTCTTGGATCTGTTGCTCCTGATTTCAACCTACTGGATGTAACTTCTAATTCTAATTTTTCTCTTACAGATAACAAAGGTAATATTGGAACAATAATAATGTTCATTTGTAATCATTGTCCATACGTTAAACATGTAAACCCAACGATAAGTGAATTGGCGAAAGAGTATCAAAGTGATGAAATCAAATTTATTGCTATCTCAAGTAATGATGTCATTAATTATCCCGAGGATAGTCCTGAAAAAATGAAAACTAATGCTATTGAAAATGATTTTAACTTCCCCTATTTGTATGATGAGAGTCAAGAAGTAGCTCGAGCATATGACGCAGCATGTACTCCTGATTTTTATGTTTATGATTCTAACCTAAAATTAGTTTATAGAGGACAACTTGATGATTCGAGACCAGGTAACGAAATTAAATCCAATGGTAATGATATTAGGAATGCTATTGAATGTCTTTTAAATGGTATTGAAAATAAAAATTTACAAAAACCAAGTATTGGTTGTAATATAAAATGGAAGTAACAAAACAAGATTTAATTAACTCTCACAATCGCATTAAACCATTTATTCATGATACTCCTGTCTTAACATCAAATTATGTTAACGAGATAACAGGGGCTGATGTCTATTTTAAATGTGAAAATTTTCAAAAAATGGGTGCATTTAAAATGAGGGGTGCAGCAAATGCAATTCTCAGACTATCTGATGAGCAGAAAAGTAATGGAGTTGTTACTCATTCTTCAGGAAATCATGCTCAGGCAATTTCACTCGCTGCAAAAAAAATTGGAATAAAAGCGTATATAGTAATGCCATCAAATGCTCCTAAAATAAAAAAAGAGGCTGTCAAAGGATATGGCGGGGAGTTAATTGAATGTGAATCAAATATTGAGGCTAGAGAGGCTGCAGCAAAAGATCTAGTAGATTCTAAGAATGCTACTTTTATTCATCCTTCTAATAATTTAGATGTAATAATAGGACAAGGTACTGCGTCTAAAGAGCTTATTGAACAATATGGTTCTTTTGATAATATATTAGTTCCAATAGGAGGCGGCGGGCTTATAGCTGGAAGCGCCCTAGCAGCAAAATATTTTGGAGATAATTGCTCAGTAATCGGGACAGAGCCTTTTGAAGTAGACGATGCTTACAGATCTTTAATAAGCGGTAAAATTGAGACGAATATTACAACTAATACAATTGCTGACGGATTAAGAACTCAGCTTGGAGATAAAAATTTTCCTATTATTCTTAATGAAGTAAAAGAAATTATAAGAGTTACTGAAGATGAAATAATTGATTCAATGAAATTAATTTGGCAACGCCTTAAGATAATATGTGAACCGTCTTGTTCACTTCCATTAGCTGGAGTACTAAAAAATAAAGACAATTTTAAAGGAAAAAAAATCGGAATTATTATTACTGGTGGTAACACTGATTTATATAATCTTCCTTTCTAAGAAAGTTTTCTGTAGCTCCACAATGAGACTAAAAAAAGAAGAATACTTCCCCAACCAAGATAAATAAAAGGTGAACTAGGGATTAGAACATATGCCATTGTCTGTGCAGAAATAACCATTATCCCAATACAAATCAATAAGCTTTTTGCAATGGCTTTATTTTCAATAAATTTTTTTTTGGCAAAGGAAAGTATAAATAGACCAATTATAGAAACCCAAAGACCAAAGAAACGATAAATTTGCTTAAGGTAACCTGGGAGAGTCTCATTAATTTCTTCATTAAATAATTGATCAAAAGTCATTTTAAGCCTTTCCTCATTTGCAACTTTATCTAACATCCAAGGCTCATCAACAAGCATCCATCTAAATCCTAGAACAACAAAGATGACTCCAAGTGTTATTACTGGTGTTAAAAACATTTTTTTTATCATAGTGGGTGATACTGGATTCGAACCAGTGACCCCTACCCTGTCAAGGTATTTTATGCCCCTGTTTCTTATCATTTAGTACCCGTTTTTTTATTCGTTGTACCTTATATATATAGCTAATATACTAATTCTACTACATTTGTCAAAAACATTTGCTAACTACGTAAAAACTACTTAAATTTGTAGTAAGAACAATTTTTAGGGTAAACGTGAAAGCAAAAAATCACAACGTATATTTAACTATACAGAACAAAAATAAAAAACTTAATCTAATAACAATAGGTGTTATATACCTTTTTGGTTCTACAAGAAAAGGTCAGATATCTACTAAAATTACACTTCCAGAAAAGGCTTGGGATAAGGGTAGGAAGTTTATAAAAGAAACCTATTGGGAAAAGTATAAGCCAGAGTACGATAGGCTAACTGAAATACAATATAAAATAAGGGAGGTTCGTAACGAACTTAGCACGGGTAAAATACATTGGGATAGAGCTAAATATATTATACTTGACAAACCAGTATTAGACGATACCTCCGTATTAGAATACACTCAAAATTTAGAACCTAAAAAGGGTATTGGTTACTCTACAATAAAGAAGTATAACAATTTTATGAATGCTCTACATAATAAGTTGGTAGAGAGGTTTAATATAAAGGAGTTGACTTTTGCCCACCTTGAAGACGTTGGCTTTTGTGAGCAAATAGAGGATTATATAAATGACTTAGGAGTAACGTCAAGTACTAAAAGACAATACCTAACAATACTGCAAAAGGTATGGAAGATTAAAAATGGTTATGACAATAAAAGGAATAAAGAAAAAAAAATATTCTATAATATTCCCGCTGAAAGTTCTAACCCTACTCCAAAGAAACCATTAGAGAGCAAGGACTTTACTTTAGCTCTAAATGAGATAAATACCCTACAACAATTTGAAGCTCTTTTAATGTGGCTTTATAGTTTATCGTTAATGGGGTTAGACGGAATAGATATAGTTAATATAGACGAGGGTTCTATTGTAACAAAGGGATACAAGGATATAGACTTTTACCACCCCGAAAGCACAACGTTAAATAAGAAACTACATATAGAAGTAATTAGGAGTAAAGAAAAGCTGAAAGATGACAAAGACTATATTAGAATTACAAGGGTGGCAAATCTATTTCCTACCCTACTTATAAAACGATTATTAGAGCATTGTATAAAGCATAACCACCCAACGTTATCGTATAAGGGAAATGATAAGTTAAAACTATTTAATTTCTATACTCGAGATAAAAATAGAAACCAAATACAAGAGGGATACGATAAGTGGGAAACACTAAGAAAATACTACAATAGTATAATGAAAAAAAAGCTTGGTGCTACGTTACAATATACAAGAAGTACAACTGCTCAACTGGGGTATGATATTGGGGTTGATATTAGCCTTATAGACGCTAATTTGGGGCATTCTAACGATACTTCAAGGTCAATAAAGCATTATCTGTCAGAAGACCAAATTAAGCTCGATACGTACCATATTTTTACTATGCAAGAATTTAAGATTATGAAGAAGTTAAGGCAGATATATACTACGTTTAAAGACAAATACCAGTTACTAAATAGTAAAGAAATACCATTTATACCAAAGGACTTAATGCCAGTTGATATAGAGCTTAAAACATTAAAGGATTATACTGAAACTAAGGACGGGTATTTAATAACAAACGAAAAAAAAATAGATAGCAATAGAGCTAAGATTAATTACTTAAATCAACCATTATCTCGTTGGGATATTACAGATGAAATGAGGTACCAAAGATTAATAAAAGATAATGCAGTTGGTAAGGAGTATTACGACGAAGACCTACGTAAGTGGAGTTTTAAGCCAGTTGCTAAAGAAGACTACTCAGATGAACTCAAAGAGCTTATTAAAAAGAAAGCTGACCTATCAATTCAGTATGCAAGTAAAAGTGCAATAGAGAATATAAATAAGGGTAAGGGTACAAAAGTAGTTATGAATGAGGGTGGAGTTGAAGTTATAAATTAATCAATTTATCATTCCAGATATTTTGACGTAAAATGAACTTTGTCGGTAGTGAGTTATCTACTTAGAAAATTTCAACAATTTTCCATAAATCTAATAGGACAAGTATAGAACCTATTTCTAATATTATAGCTATAATTATATTTCTAATATACCCTTGCTTTTCAGTAATCCCTCTATCACCATCTTGTTTATTAGGCATAGTTACCATATAAATAGGACCTATGAATAGCATAACTATTGTTGCAAAAATATATACTATATACTCTACTATTTCCATACAATTAAGGTAACAAAATAAAATCAAAAAATATCGTAACTGATTGAGTCCCAATAAAGTTCTTAACAGAAAAGTAACAATTAAATCCTTTTTCTAAGCGTTTTAACTTGCTATATATCAACTACTTATAATATTATTTGATTAAATACATAGTAATATTTAGTAAATAACTTGTATTACAAAATATAACAAAAAATGCCTTAGTAGTTATTATTATTATACACTCCTTTGTCATTCAGGAGAGGTGGCGAATGCCTATCTTTTTCTATTGGAGAGAAGTGATATAAAGTATAACTAAAACGGAAGTAAAAATGTATAATCAAACAAGTAAATATTGGTCAGATTATGTTAGTAAGGAGGAGTGGAATTTAACTGCTACCATAAGACCATTTAAGTATAAATTAAGTGAAACTAATGCCTTTGATTTAGCCAGTAGGTTAATGAGGTATAAGGATATTAAAAAGGTATTCTATGCATTAGAAAATGATAATACTGGGCATAATCATATGCACTTATTATTAGATACTCAATTCCTTATGGACTACCTAAAGATGAAAGAGATAAGGTGGGAGTTGAATAGTATGTTAGGACAGAAATATAATTCTGGTATGGTTCAATATGTAGATAAAATTAGAACTAATATAGGTTTAAGTAAGTATGTAACTAAACACATAGGAGGTAATAATGTATATAACATATTGCTATGAAAAAATATTAAAAAGAATTACAAAAAATTACAATAAGGTTATTATATAAATAGAGAGTTTAACTAAATACAAATATTATGCAATACAACAAATTATTTCAATTCAAGACTACCGAAGCAGATTACAATAAAATAAAACAAGAAGCTGAAACGTATAGAATGCCACTATCAACGTACCTCAGACTTAAAGTATTAAACAATGAGATACAACTGGAAAAACAAGAGAGTAACTCGTAAATATATAGACGAAACAATAAAATATTATGAATACATTAAATCGAGTCTTAAAGAAAATAACAGAGAAACCTACTCTAAAAACTGAGTTAGAGAATAAGGTAACTGGCTTTAAATTATCTAAGGTTGACAGAAAAAATATACAGATACTACTTAAGCGTATGTATGTTGAGTTTAACCCTAATGCCAGTAATAACGATTTGCTTAGAACCTTTTTAAGTGAAACGTATAAAGCTGAAAACCATTTTGTAAAAATGAGTAAAGCAAAAAAAAAGAGTACTAAACTATCGAAGACTAAAGCAGATAGTATGACGTACACAGGTTATTATAAATTAGAAAAATAAAATTATGCAAGAAGTAAAAGAACAGAGGTTCAAAAAACTAATGGTATCGTTTGATGAAAAGGGGTACCAAAAAGCAGTTGACTCAGCAAGAGATAAACTGGAAATATTAACGAGAGCTTTAAAATGGATAAGGCAATATGTTAATGACGATAAAATAAATATGCAATTATTTAGCGACGATATGCTAAACTTTTTTCTCGATAGGTTAGTAGAAAACAATAAAGAGATAACTAAACTTGGTATAAGAAAGCCAGATAAAATAGCTGACCTATTGGGTATAAACCTAATGGAGTTAAGTAGTATTCAAAAAGAGTATGAAGATTGCAGAGGTGTAATTAAGTTCGTTAAAGGTGTTGCCAGAGAAAACGTTAACGAAGAAGATTACAAAATATATACTAAAAACGAGCAACAAAATGCCGAGTATAAATTAGCTGAAAAAGTAATACATATATTAAAACAAGCTGAGGAACATTGTAATATAAATAAGCATATGGTAAGACAAACATTTGGGCAACTGATATACTGGAACCCAGTAGAAAATGATTACCACTATAACATTAATAAGTTCTAATTGCTTTCATTCTATTTCAATATGGGTGGTTCAAAAAAGGATTATTTACAAGGTACTCCTACTTCCGACCACCCTTTTTTTTATGATTAATTGGGTAGGGTTTTTTAGTCCTTCTATATATACGAACCTAAAATTGTTCTTCCCCTACCCTTTTATCGTACTACCAATTATTGTAATACTATGTAATTACCAATAAGGGTGAATTAATCAAGTTATATCAAGAAAAAAAAATGTTAACTAATTGATTATAAGTACGTTATCGTTAAACGTAGTAGGTTAATCAAGTTGCAATATTACTATTAAACATAGTAGGTATTACCGATTAGTAGAGCAACCAGGATTCGAACCTGGGACTTCCGCCCTGTCAAGGCGACACTCTGAACCAACTGAGTTATTGCTCCGTGGAAACAAATATATAAAATGTATAAAAATATGCTAATAGCTACGTGAAAACTACTTTAAGGAATTATGATTTTACTGATAATTTATTGGCAAGTCTTAGTAGTAGTATCTTAAGGCGTTTAGGGTAGTTTACCCTGTCAAGGTAGTGCTCTAAACCAACTGAGCTAATCACCCTTTAGTGCAAATCTAAATTTATTTATTTAAGATAGTTTTCAAGAAATGTTAAAATCTTTTCATTACCCTCAATTTGTTGTTCTTTTTTTATAAATCCGTGACCTGCGTCATCAAATAAAACATACTCTACATATGCACCAGCGTTTCTTGCCTCTTGAACCATTTCATCAGATTCAATTTGTAATACCCTAGGATCATTTGCCCCTTGAAGAACCAAAACTGGATTTTTTATATTCTTTGCGTGAAACAAAGGAGATATATTGTAAAGCCTCAATGAATCTTCTGTATATGGATCTCCCATTTCCTTGTAAAGAGACTTTCTTGTTGATTCCCAATATGCAGGTATCGACCTTAGAGTCCTAATCCAGTTTGTCACTCCATATATGTTTACTCCGACTTTAAATTCTTCAGGTTCAAAAGTCATAGCTGCCATTGTCATAAATCCACCGTAGCTTCCACCAATGATTCCAATTTTATCAGGATTGATATAATCTTGATCCTGAAGCCATTTTTTACCCCAAACACAATCTTGGAGATCATCCTCACCATGATTTTGATCATCTAATGCATAAAATGTTTTTCCATAACCACTACTACCCCGATTATTGACTGCTAGAATTGCATATCCATGATTAACTAAATATTGAATTAAAGCACGATAGCCAACTCTTGATTGTCCCCCAGGACCACCATGAACCCATACAAGTGCTGGAACTTTATTGAATTTGTTGGCTTGATGAGGTTTATAAAGAATTGCAGGAATTTCTAATCCGTCAAACGATTTATATCTTACTACTTCTGCATTTACAAGATCATTAGGATTAACCTTTGAATTTAAATTTGAGGTAATTTTATTTAATTTATTAGTTGACAATTCATATGTGTAAATATCTCCTGGGCTGTTGGGACTTCCAGCAGAAACTCTCAATATTTTTTCATCATCCGAGAAACCAACACTATTTATATTCATATTTTCAAAGCCAATTAAATTTAAATTAGATTGGTTGCTCATGTTTGTAATAGTTAACTTATTCTGTGCGTCTTCATTTACAGCTATGACCCTATATAAATTGTTTTTTGATAGATAGCTAAATGCAACGTCCCAATCAGTTTCAAATACAATCTTTCTTTCTCCATTTTTTAAATTATATGACATCAAATAATAAAATTCACTATCATAATTAGTTGTGTAAAAATAGTTTTCATCATTTTTATCAAAATTTTGTCCTGAAAAATTTGCAACCTGATTTGAGATTTCAACTTGTTGTTTACTTTTAACATCATACAAAAACAATTTTTGCTCACTTCTAGAAATGTTTAAACTTAGAACTAGATAGTTATCGTTGTTAGAAATACTATTTAGGTTATATCCGCGATCATTTTTGAATACCATTTTAGAGTTGAGGGTCTCTATGTCTATCTTGTATAAATCAAAGAATCTTGCATCTCTATAATTTGAAATGACATACATCTCTAATTCATCGTTAGTCCAACCAAAAAATGATGCCTTTGTATTTTTACCTGGTGTTAAATCAATACTTTTCCCATCCCTAATTATGTATATGTGAGAATTTTCATTCCCCCCAATGTCAGCTGAATATATTACCTCATCAGTAGATGGCGAGTAACCTCTAGAAAAAAAAGATTCCTCTTCAGAGTCTGTTAACTGTGTTTCCTCATTAGTTTTAAGGTCAACTTCATAAATATTAAATATTCCAGATTTATCTGAGCTATAAATTAATTTGCTTGCATCTTTTGAAAAATATCCACCTGAACTTCTGTTATTTGACATTAAAGTTTCTATTGAGTACTGCTCAATATTATTTTGTAATCCATTACATGATATTGTAATAAGAGATAATGTTATTAGCTTTAAAAAATTTTTCATAATAAGGTTTTTAATGAATTAATATTATTTAGTGATTATTGAGATATTAAGCTTAAGAATGTTAAACCACAAATTTAAAAGATTTCTTTATACTTTTGGTTAATGAAACATTTATCTAAACAGGACTTTGACGACTTACAAAAATTTTATCGAATAAATCTGATAAATTCATGTACAGGGTATAAATCAGCAAACCTTATCGGGAGTATTTCAAAAGAAGGAGTTGAAAATGTGGCTGTTTTTAGTTCAATCACTCACCTTGGAAGTAATCCAGCTATGCTTGGTTATATTTTAAGGCCTACAACGGTTCCTAGAAATACATTTAAGAATATCAAGGAAACTAAATTATTTACTGTTAACCACATAGTCAAAGACATTATTAATGATGCGCATCATACAAGTGCTAAATATCCAGAGGAAATTTCTGAGTTTGATAAAACCAATCTTGAGCAGGAATATAAAGAAGGATGTAAAGCACCATTTGTAAAAGGCTCACCTGTTCAGTTAGTCTGTAAGTATCTTAATGAATATAATATTGAAGAAAATGGGACAATACTTGTTGTAGCATCTATTGAAGAACTATACTTTGATGAAAAATTAATAAGCGACTCAGGCTTTCTTCAGTTAGATAAGGGAAATGTAGTTACTGTTAATGGTTGTGATGGATATGCATTACCAAGTTTTTTAAATAGATTTGAGTATCAAAGACCAAAAAAATAAATGGATTTTATATCTGAAAAAATAGCAGAATATCTTTCACAAAATTCTGAAAAAGAACCAGAAATTTTATCAAAACTTAACCAAGAGACTCATCAGAAAGTTCTTCAACCAAGAATGTTAAGTGGACATATTCAGGGAAGGTTTTTAAGCTTAATATCTAAAATTAAATCACCACTACATATACTTGAAATTGGAACATACACAGGATATGGAACTTTATGTCTAGCGGAAGGTTTAGCTGCTGATGGAAAAATTTTCACGATTGATAGAAATGAGGAGCTATTAAAAATTCAAAATAAATACTTTGAAAAAAGTGGAAACAGAGACAAAATTGTACAACTTACAGGAAATGCAATTGATATTTTAAGTGATTTAAATCAAACTTTCGATCTTATTTTCATTGATGCTGATAAAGAAAATTATGTAAAATATTTTGAGTTAGTTTCTGAGAAATTAAATCCAAATGGTATAATAATAAGTGACAATGTTTTGTGGTCTGGTAAAGTAGTTAAGGGAGATAATAATGATGAAGAAACAAAAACTTTAAAAAAATTTAATAAAACTTTACACGATGATACAAGGTTTGAAACAGTTATTCTTCCACTTAGAGACGGTATCTCTATTTCTAGATTAATTTAAGTCTCTTTTTATTGAGTCCTTTAGATCATCAAAATCTTTTTTTATATCACTAACACTATCTTTTAGATCTTTAGTTATAGAATCTGTTGGATTTTTTACATCTGTGTTTTTTGAGATTTCTGTTTTAATCTCATTAGTTGCCTGTCTGATTTGTGTCATTCCTTTAGCTAGCCCTTTTGCAATTGAAGGAATTTTATCTGCTCCGAATACTAATAATACAATGAAAAAGACAAAAACTAGCTCTGCTCCACTGATAAATAAAATCATAATATCAAAACTAATCATAAATTCAACCTCTTAAAATTTTTTTTAAAATAATCTATTACTAAGGTGTAGTTTCCCATTTTAAAATCTTCTTCAACGGGAAAATTTTGATATGTTGATGTTACAAAGTCATGAATAGCACTTTCCTCCATTTCAAACTCATCTATGAAAAATCTGAGACCATAAAATTTAATAATCTGGTCTATTATATTAAAATCATTTCTGAATTCAATTTCTTTTCTTCTTTGCTTATAGTAACCTGAGATCCAATTATACATCCTTTCAATATCTAGACCTCCTACCAATGGAGCCAGTAAAACTTCCTTAGCTAATTGAGAAT
>CACORF010000008.1 GCA_902629505.1 uncultured Bacteroidota bacterium | reverse complement strand
TGGAGTATAATCTACACCCAATCTGTATTTCCACATTGGAGCATTCAAATATGATGTATTGAGTAAGTCATCATCATTATCTTCCCCTGGTATCCATTCATTTTGACTTAACCAAGAGGCATTTGCCCAGAGTCTTAAATCACTATTAGCAAAGTAATCCATACTGAAGTCACCTCCAAAGTGAGATCTTTTTGCATCTCCTTGAGTGATATATCCTGTTGTAATGTGAGTAATACCATCTCCCTGAGGGACTCTGTCAGACTCAACAGCACCAATTGCTCCAAATAATGGTCCTAATTGACCAACGAAACCTTGACCACCTGCTTGGAAAGCACCATTAATTCCTCCTAGAGTTTGTGCTACACCACCTGCTATTGCAGTTTGAAGTGCAGGTACACCTTGTGCTGCTAGAGCACCAGAAGCAACAACACTAAATGGTAATCCAAATTGAGCGGCAACACCCTGATAAGTTTGAGTTGTAACGGCAGTTATTGCACCAGTAACGTATGCAGTTGCATCCGCGGCAACAGCAGCTCCTAAATCACTTGGAATATCTGAACCAACTAATGCATATACATCACCAATTGCATTAAAGTTTGTGAAACCAGTGTTAACATACGAATATATGTCTGCACTAATTCTTAATTTTTCTCCAATTACACTTGTAACACCTAATTCAAAGTTTTCGACAGAGCTGAATCTCCCAGTTCTTGTATTTCTATTACCAGTAGTTTGAGAAGGATCAAAAGGGTCATAAGGACTTAAAATCCCTGATCCACCTTGTGGTCCAGCATAACTAGCAAAAAACGGTGTTAATAGAGGTTGTAATGAAGGAGCTTGTGCATATAGACCTGCAAGAGATGCAGATGCAACAGCACCATAAGGAATAGCTAATGGTAATCCACCACCTGCAGCTGAAACAGGAATATCAATAGGTAAACCTGCCAAATCAATTACTTGACTAGCTGGATCAGCAAAACGTTGCGGAGTACTTTGACCACTTAACCATGAATCTAGAATTCCAGGCGCTTGAATAGCTACTGGGAAGTCAATATACATCTGAAGTGCACTAGGACCTGATAAGGCTTTATTATAAGCTAATCTCCATGTTGTTTTGTCAGAAGCTTTGTAAATAAGAGCAGCTCTAGGAGCAAATTCACCAGCACTAATAAAACTTGCTTGATCATATCTTCCAGCTACTACTAAATCTACTTTATCTGACATATTAAGAGTACCTTGACCATAGAAACCATTAGTTACATAGTCATCAGTATCCTCATTCCTTCCCCATAATGTGTAGTCTGAGTTAGAATCAGTATCTCTGTAATCATATCCTACTGTCCATTCTGAATCAAATAGCCATGGCATATCAAAATTATATTGAATTTGAGCCTCAATAGTTGTTCTTTCAGCTACCTGACGGAAACCAGACCCATAAAGGAAAGTTGGATTATCTGACTTACCACCATCGTTATGGTCTATGAATGCCTGTGCATACCAGTTACCCATCGTTGCTTGAACTTGACCCCAATAAGTGCTACCATCAGCATATCCGATACCAAGATCTTGAAAGAACAGACCACTACCATTTGTCATACCGGCACTAACTTGATAATTAGTGTCATCACTTGGTCTCCACTCTAAACTTGTATCAAAAGCAATATTGCTGTAGTCATCTATAATAGCATTACCTCCAGTAAAGTCATAAAGTACATCTCCATTTTGAGATAGAAGAGGATCAACATACTTGTTGGTAATCACTGGCTGTCTAATTATGCTATTCATTGGAATACCTGCAGCTGCTAGATCTGATTCATCATCATAAACAAAATCATTACCAGAATTAAGTCTAGCATTAATTTTCCATCCAAAAGTTTTACTGTCATTTGCTCTAGCAATTCTAAACTCTGAACCGAAAGTATTTAGTTCTCCACCCCAAAAAGAAGCAGAATTACCAGTATAATCAATTGGACTCTTACTTCTAAAGTGAACAACACCCGAAGTTACACCAGGTCCATATAAAACACCAGCAGCACCTCTTACTACCTCCACTGAAGCTAGATCAAGATTAGAAAGACCTTGCTGGAAACTAAAGAAAGTTCCTGCAGCAGGGGTTATTAAACCTCTGTTATCTCTCATTACGTATGTTGATGTACCGAAGGTACCTGAACCGGCTCTCATTTCTAAGTTAAGAGTGTTTGCAGTTTGTTGTTGTATTTGTACACCTGGCACAGAGACAAGAATTCTTGATGGTTCTGCTACCTGTGCTGAATTTTCAATTTCTCTTGTAGATATTACACTTACTGAGGCAGGAGCTTCAGTAACCTTCTGAGCTCTCCTGGAAGCAGAAATAATCACTTCTTCAAGGTTTTGACCTGCTGAAAGAGAGACATTAATATCTTGGCCTGAAGATGTTACATTAACACGTTGTGCGCTATATCCAACATAGCTTATTACAAGTGTTAAAGGGGCATCTTGACTTGTATTAATGACAAAATTTCCATCGAAATCTGTAACAGTTCCAATGTTCGTGCCATCAATGATAACGTTTACTCCTGGAATTGGTTCCATGTTTTCAGCATCCATTACAGATCCAGAAACCTGAGTTTGAGAATAAACACTACCAAATAGAATTACAGCCATAAAGGCTAAATAATATTTATTTAAAATATTTTTCATATTAGTTAGGTTTTGTTATATCAAAGTTACTTCTTTTCAATAACTAGTTTATAATTTAAACAAGAAACGCGCTGGATTGACTATAAACAAAGCTTTTTCCACACATTACTTGATCTGATTTAGACCCAAGTTAACATAATTTTTTTCATGTACCAAATGAAATTATGCAGCTAATAGTTTACATGAATTTTATGAGAGAATTAAAAGGTATCCTCAAAAATTAATTTTTGGGCCGATTCATGCCACCTTAAGTAGTTTTTATTATACTTTTCATCGACTGCTCCTCGCTTTAATTTTTGAGTTGGTCCAACAATTCCATTTTCCTGTGACCACTCATCTTTAACTATTATAAGCGTTGATATTTTCTTATAGTTTACAAGGCCACTGTTGATTTTCTCAAGAGTATCTTGGAACATTTTTGAAAGACTGTCTTTAGGAGTGTTCTTTCCAATATCTGATAATTGGATTAAACACATTGGCTGAGCAATCCCAAGACCTACTACACAAACTTCTTCAATTTCATTCATATTGACAAAGAACTGTTCTAAAGTAAGTGGTTCGATATATTCTCCTTTTGAAGTTTTGAAGCTATCAGCAACTCTTCCGGTTATATGAAGATAACCATCATCATCCAAAAACCCTTTATCACCTGTGTGGAGCCAACCACCTCTTAACGTTTCATTTGATAGTTCTTCATTCTTGTAATAACCGATCATCACAAAAGGTCCACGCATTAAAATTTCACCTGTTCCCACGTCAATCTTAAGTTCAACACCTTTTTGAGGTTTTCCAACAGTATTTAATTTATCAAAATCTCTACCATCTACAGAGCTACATATAGCACAGTTTTCTGTCATACCGTATCCATTTGTTATGTATACTCCGACTTTTCTGAACCACTCTATTAATTCAACTGGCATAGGTGCTGACCCAGAAACAGTTACTCTGACTCTGCTAAAACCAAGTCCTTTTCTTATTAGTTTTTTAAGAATAGTTGAAAGCAAAGGAATTTTAAGCAAAGTGTCTAACCTTTTCTGAGGGAATTTAGACAAAATACCCATTTGAAGTTTTGTCCAAACTCTCGGAGCTGCAGCAAATACATGGGGCTGAACTTCTTTTAAATTTTGGCCAAAAGTTTCAATAGATTCTACAAATGAAATTGTACCTCCATACCTAAATGAACACCATTCTATCACAACCCTTTCAAAAATATGATTTAATGGTAAGTATGAAATAAAATCATTATTTCCAGTGTGTTTTATTCCTAAAGGATTGTTAGGATCATCCAGAACAACTTTTATACCGTCAATTGCCTGGTATGTAAGCATAACTCCTTTTGGGTTACCTGTTGTTCCTGATGTAAAAATAATAGTCCATAGATCTGATAGTTTCGGATTATGAGGATTTTCAATAGGATCATGACTATTGATAAATTCATGCCATTCATGACCTTTGGTTACATTTGAACATCCCTCATATTTAGGAAACCTTATGATAGGCATTTCGTTTGGTAAATCATTTTTGATATCATCCCAAGTTTCAATTTTTCCTATAAAAAGAGCATCAACATCACCGTAATCCATTATATAAGATAGTTCCTTTCCATTTAAAGAGGGAAAAAATGGTACAGAGACATATCCTGCCATTACAATTGCTAAGTCTGAGATTATCCACTCTCTACAATTTTTAGAATAAATACCTATATGAGCGCCCTTTCTAAGATTAAGTGATTTTAATCCAGAAGCTAATCTTCTAGCCATATCACCAACCTCACCCCAAGTATACTCTTCCCATGTCTCACCTATTGGTTGCCTCAGATAAGGCTTGTCTTTAAACTCCTTTTCCCATTTGTAGAAGTTTAATTCAAATAATTCCTGATTTGCACTCATATCTTTTGGTTTTTATTTAAATATATAAGATTATTTTCAGCTTTAAAAACTATGGCATGCTTTGCAAGTTTTAATTTTTAGTTTTTCCCTTATTTATGTTAGAATGATTATAATCAAATTAAATCAATTAGTATATTACATAAAAATGATAATTAAAATATCTTAATGAAAACAAAATATAAAAACTTATTTGATTTAACTGATAAGGTAGCAATTGTAACTGGAGCCAGTAAAGGTATTGGAGCTTCAATTGCAAAAGCTTTTGCAGAATTTGGGGCAAAGGTCGTTGTAAGCAGTAGATCACAAGAGGGTGTTGAGAAAGTTGTTAGTGAAATAACTGCCGATGGTTATATTGCAACTGCATGTGTGTGCCATGTAGGAGAAGATGATCAGTTAAAAAATCTAATTGAAACTACAATAAATAAATATGGAACAATTGATATACTTGTTAATAATGCAGGAATAAATCCTGTATTTGATCGTCTAGAAAATGCTGATGAAAAACTTTTTAATAAAATACTTGATATCAATACAAAATCCCCTTTCAAACTATCTAACCTTGTATTTAACTATATGAAGGAGAACAAATCAGGATCTATTATTAATATATCATCAGTAGAGGGACATAAGCCTGATAAAGGCTTGGGAGTTTATTCTATAAGTAAAGCTGCTATATCAATGTTAACTAAATCTCAGGCAAAGGAGTGGGGGAAATATGGGGTAAGGTCAAATGCAATATGCCCTGGATTAATTAAAACAAAATTAAGTTCAGCTCTATGGCAAAATGAAGAAATGTTAGAAACATGGCTTGGTGATCTTCCAATTCGAAGACCAGGAGATCCAGATGAAATATCTGGAATGGCTCTTTATCTTGCCTCTAAAGCTTCAAGTTATACAACTGGAGAGACATTTAATATAGATGGCGGTTATATGATAAATTAAAATAGTAATATGGAAAAACCTTATTCAACAGAAATAGAAAATTTAGAGGATTTAAATAAATATCTTGGAAAAGAAATTGGAATATCCGAGTGGTTTGAAATGTCTCAAGATAAAGTGAATAAATTTGCAGAATTAACTCAGGATAAACAATGGATTCATATTGATCAAGAAAAAGCTGCAAAACATTCTCCTTATAAAAAAACTATTGCTCATGGTTTTCATGTATTATCATATGCATCACAGATTGTATTTCAAACATTAAAGCTAAATAATATTGCGCTGGCTGTAAACTATGGACTTGAAAAGGTAAGATTTCCAAATGCTACTCCAGCAGAATCAAAATTTAGAGGTAAGGTATCTCTAATAAATATTGAAAAAGTTACAGGAGGAGCAAAATATACCTTTAAAATAACATTTGAAGTTGATGGAGAGATTAAACCTGTTTGTGTAGCAGAGACAATATCACTAATATATTCACTTCCAAGCTAAAAAAATCTATTTAATTACAAATGAACTTTATACAAATAAAAGAACAAATTAGAAAATTTATAAATGATGAATTAATTTCACTTGAACCATGGATTGTTAATTCAGAGTGGAGTGAAAAGCTTCCTAAACTTAATGAATTAAGAGAGAAAGTAAAAAAAATGGGTTTTTGGCTACCTCAAGTATCAAAGGAATACGGTGGTCTAGGACTATCTCTTGAACAACATGGAGAGGTGAGTGAAATTCTTGGTGCAAGTCCATATGGTTTCTATGTTTTTAATTGCCAGGCTCCTGATGCAGGAAATATGGAAGTTTTAATTGAAACTGGAACAGAAGAACAAAAAAAACAGTATTTGTATCCTCTTTTGGAAGGAAAAATTAGAAGTTGTTTTGCAATGACAGAGCCCCAATATGCAGGATCAAATCCGACGAGAATGGGAACAACAGCAAAAAAAGAAAATGACAACTATATTATAAACGGTCATAAATGGTTTACTTCCAGCTTTGATGGAGCATACTTCGCCATAGTCATGGTAGTAACTAATCCTGATGGAGAGGATGTCCACAAAAAAGCTAGTCAAATAATTGTTCCATTAGAAACAGATGGAGTTGAATTTGTTCGAAATGTCTCGATTATGGGGCATCCTGGAGCAGGGTGGGAAAGTCATGCTGAAATAAAATTTAATAATGTTAAAGTACCTGTTACTAATGTTCTAGGCTTTGAAGGAGAGGGATTTGCTATTGCTCAAAAGCGTTTAGGACCTGGGAGGATTCACCATTGTATGAGATGGATTGGAATGTGTGAAAGAGCATTTAGTTTAATGTGTGAAAGAGCAGTATCTAGAGAAATATCTGAAGGGAAAAAGCTTTCTGATAAACAAACAATTCAAAATTGGATTGCAGAGTCAAGAGCAGAAATAAATGCAGCGAGGTTGATGGTCCAAGATGCTGCAAAAAAAATCGACGCTCAAGGAACATACAAAACTAGGGCTGAGATATCTATAATAAAATTTTATTGTGCTAATGTACTTCAAAAAGTTGTTGATTATGCTATTCAGGTTCATGGTGCTTTAGGAGTTACAGATGACTTAATTTTATCATCATATTATAGACATGAAAGAGCTTCAAGAATATATGATGGTGCTGACGAAGTTCATAAAAGCAGATTGGCTAGGCTTATTTTAAAATCATATAAAAAATAAAGTTTGTTACCCTAACTTACAATGTCTGAAAAATTTATTGATACTCCCACCCAAATAAGAGAAGACGAAGTTCTAGATAATGATAGTCTTTGTAGTTATTTACTCAACTTTTTAGACATTGATAAGAGTAGCTTTGAGCTTCTTCAATTTCCATCAGGATTTTCAAATCTAACTTATTTAATAATTTCTAATAATAAAGAGTTTATACTTAGAAAACCACCTATTGGTGCAGAAATAAAGTCAGGTCATGATATGAGTAGAGAATTCAATGTATTATCTGCTTTAGATAAATATTATGAAAAATCACCTACTCCAATTCACTATTGTGATGATGTAAATATTATTGGCTCTAACTTTTATATAATGGAGAGGATAAGAGGAACAGTGCTTAGAAGTAATAATTACCAAAAAATACTTACGGATAAAAATAAATATAATTTTATAGCATCAGAGTTTGTTGATACGCTAGTTGAGCTTCATAAATTAAATATTGAGGAAATAGGTCTTAATGAATTTGGAAGACCTGAAGGTTACTGTTCAAGACAGGTTAGAGGTTGGACAAAGAGATATGAAAACTCTAGAACTTCTGATATTCCTGAAATAAATTCTGTAATAAAATGGTTAAACGAAAATATTTCAGAGTCGAAATATGTTTCCTTAATACATAATGATTTTAAATATGATAATTTAGTTCTAGATTCTAATAATTTATCTGTCAAATCTGTTTTAGATTGGGAGATGTGCACAACAGGAGATCCTTTTATGGATTTAGGAACTTCGCTTGCATACTGGATTAACAAAGATGATCCTGATTACATGCAAGCAATTAACTTAAACATTACATCAAATGAAAATAATCCAAAGAGAGGAGAAATTTTAGAAATGTATTCTACAAGATTTGGTATACAAATTGAAAATATTGTTTTTTATTTTGTTTTTGGATTATTTAAAATAGCAGTTATAGTCCAACAGATATATTTTAGATATGAAAAAGGTTTGACTAAGGACATAAGGTTTAAAAATCTACATCTAGTTGTTCAATCATATGCTAGAATGGCAAAAACATCTATTGATAAGCAAAAAATTGAGTTTTAATATAAATTATTAATAAAATTTAAAGTCCCTTAACTTATTACTTTGTTCTCCTTTTTTATAGTAATTGATGAAGGGTGTAAAAGTATTTCAGCTAGGCCTTTTGTTTTTGGCAGTTCATATGCATAAAAATATTCTAAAGTATCTAACTTACTTTTAAAGAAACTAGATTCATTGGAGCTATTACTCATAATTAAAGATTTTTTACTTGCAATACCAATCTCAAGCCATGACCACCCTATAAGAACAAGGCTAAAAAATTCCATGAATATTGATGCATCTGCTAAAAATCTTTCATAATCTCCTTTAGCTGCAAAAGGTATAAGGTGAAATAAAATTTTTTGAGTTTGATCAAGTTGAAGATTTAATTCCTCTGCCCACTGCTTAAGATCATCGTCCTTAATTGCCTCATCAATTGTTATTTTTATTTCATCTAATAATAGCTTAGCACCTTCACCATTATTTAACATCATCTTTCTACCAAGTAAATCTTGAGATTGTATCCCGGTAGTTCCCTCATATATAGATGATATTCTTATATCACGATAGTATTGTTGTAAAATAAAGTCTGAGCAAAAACCATAGCCTCCAAGAACTTGAAGTCCATTGTTAATTGAATAAATACCAGCCTCTGATGGATAAGTTTTTACTACAGGAATTATCATCTCGAGTAAAGTATGATATTTATGCTTTTCTTTTTTATCAGAGCTATTGTGCTGAAGATCAAAATATTTTGCAGCTTTGAATATGATATTCATCGAACCTTCAACCATCGACTTTTGGAGAAAGAGCATTCGCCTAACATCGGGGTGTTCAATTATCAAACTTTGTTTATTTTTTAAATTCTTTGTTCCATCAGATGAAAGTTTACGACCCTGGGGACGTTCATTAGCGTATTCTAAAGATGCGTAATAAGCGGCACATGCAATTGCTGATGCACCCCGCCCGACTGCGATTCGTGCACCATTCATCATAAGAAACATGTAATTCAGCCCCTGGTTTTCCTCACCCACTAGATAACCATGACAGTCACCTTTGTCTCCAAAACTTAGATGAGTAGTACAGTACCCTTTTTGACCCATTTTTTCGAAATCAGCAACTGTAGTGACATCATTACTTTCTAACTCTCCACTATCGTTTAGTCTATTCTTTGGAACTACAAATAATGATATTCCTTTTGTACCAGCAGGAGCTCCTTCTATTCTGGCCAATAAAAGATGAACTATGTTTCCGGCATATTGATGATCTCCACCTGATATAAATATTTTTTGACCACTAATTTTGTAAGTATTATTTTTATCAGGTGTAGCTTTCGTAACTATGTCAGATAAAGAGCTTCCAGCTTGTGGTTCTGTTAAACACATAGTTCCACCCCATTCACCAGTAAGCATCTTAGGAGTATATTTTTCTTTAAGTTCTTTACTCGCAAATTCTATAATTAGTTCTGCAGCACCTGAAGTAAGTCCAGAATAACCTGGTAAATGATTATTAGCAGCATCCAAAATATAATTTGCTGCAGTATGAACAAGAAGTGGTAATTGAAGACCACCATCTTCATAATTAAACGGTGCAGAGATTAAGCCCATAGCACCTCCATCTTTCATCATTTTCTCAACTTGTTTATGAACATGGATGGAACCGTCTTTATAATAAGCAGGTTTTTCATCCATTTCCTTGATATAGGGGAATAATTCTCTATCAGCAAATTGTTTTACTGATTCAATGTAGAGGTCCACAGACTCAAAATTGTAATCAACAAACCTTTCTTTATCCAAAATGGTTTCTAATTCTTGAACATTGTTCATAAAGAATTTAAGTGTCTTAATATCAATATATTTAGATGGCATAATTATTTATATTTTGAGTAAATATATTCTATTTAATTATAAAATTATCTTCCTTTTTCATGATTATGATTTTATCTTAATAAATTATAAAAAATGAAGGGCTATTAACTTTTTAATTTTAATCCAAGAACATATATTTGCACTTTAATTTCATAAACACAAAACATGTCAAATAATATAGGTAAAGTTTCAAAAGTAATTGGAGCAGTTGTTGATGTCGAATTTTCAGCAAAAGATAGTTTGTTACCAGAAATATATGATTCTCTAGAAATCCAGAAAGAAGATGGTACAGTATTGGTTCTTGAGGTTCAATCACACATCGGAGAAAATGCAGTCAGAACTATATCAATGGATTCAACAGATGGCGTAAGTAGAGGAACTGAAGTTAAAGCAACTGGGAATCCAATTCAAATGCCAATTGGGAAGGATGTATATGGTAGATTGTTTAATGTAGTTGGAGATCCAATAGATGGTCTTGAGGTATTGCCTAAAACACAAAGTGATGGTATGTCAATCCACAGAGAGGCACCAGCATTTGATCAATTGTCTACTTCAACTGAGGTTTTGTTTACAGGTATCAAAGTGATTGATCTTATAGAACCTTATGCTAAAGGTGGAAAGATTGGTTTATTTGGTGGGGCTGGTGTTGGTAAAACAGTTTTGATTCAAGAACTAATTAATAATATCGCTAAGGGTCACGGTGGACTCTCAGTTTTTGCAGGAGTAGGAGAAAGAACAAGAGAAGGAAATGATCTTTTAAGAGAGATGATCGAATCAGGGATTATAAATTATGGAGAAGAATTTAAAAAGTCAATGGAAGCTGGTGAATGGGACTTAAGTAAAGTTGATAAAAAAGCATTACTAGAATCTAAAGCTACTTTTGTATTTGGTCAAATGAATGAACCACCAGGAGCTAGAGCAAGAGTTGCTTTATCTGGTTTAACAGTAGCTGAATACTTTAGAGATGGAGGGGGTGATGGTCAAGGAAAAGATGTATTATTCTTCGTTGATAACATTTTTAGATTTACACAGGCTGGCTCTGAGGTGTCTGCACTACTTGGAAGGATGCCTTCTGCTGTTGGGTACCAACCAACTTTGGCAACAGAGATGGGGGCTATGCAAGAAAGAATTACATCAACAAAAAACGGGTCGATAACTTCAGTGCAAGCTGTATATGTACCGGCAGATGATTTAACTGATCCAGCACCTGCAACTACTTTTGCCCATCTTGATGCTACAACTGTGTTATCAAGAAAAATTGCTGAACTTGGAATTTATCCTGCTGTTGACCCACTTGATTCTACATCTAGAATATTGACTCCCGAAATTTTAGGAGATGATCATTATAACTGCGCTCAAAGGGTAAAAGAGTTACTCCAGAGATATAAAGAGCTCCAAGATATTATTGCAATTTTAGGTATGGAAGAGCTTTCAGAGGAAGATAAATTGGCAGTAGCTAGAGCAAGAAGAGTTCAAAGGTTTTTATCGCAGCCATTTCATGTCGCTGAACAATTCACAGGAATCCCAGGAGCTCTTGTTGATATTAAGGATACAATTAAAGGTTTTAATATGATTATGGACGGTGAGCTTGATCATATTCCTGAAGCTGCATTTAACTTGAAAGGTACAATTGAAGAAGCTATAGAGGCTGGAGAGAAAATGTTAGCTGAAACTAAATAATAATGTATCTAGAAATAATCTCACCAGAAAAAACATTATTTAAAGGAGAAGTTGACTCTATTCTTTTCCCTGGAAAATATGGTGACTTCCAGGTTCTTAATAATCATGCACCAATTGTGTCTACTCTTACAAAAGGTAAGGTTAAAATTTTAGGTAACATTTCTGTTGAAAATGATGTAAAAGATAAATTTGAATTTAATGAAAAGGAGACAACACTTGACATCGAGTCTGGTACTGTAGAAATGAATAGCAATCAAGTTATTTTATTAGTCGATTAAGGCATTTAATTATTAAATCCATTTCCCAGCCTTTTTGAGTGAGGCGTCTAATTATCCTATTTCTGACTTCGGTTTGAGAATCATCAGCATTTTGTATTTGCTTCTCACAAATTTCATACAATTTGTTTTCATAGTCTTCCTCAGTTATTTGATTTAATGCATTGTTAATATTCCATTCTGAAATATTTCTTGACTTTAACTCCATTTTAATTTTTACACGCCCCCAATTATTATTATTGTACTTACCTCTAACATATGCTTCAGAGTATCTTGTTTCTGACAAATAATTTTCATCAATTAGATAACAGATATATTCATCTAATTGGTCACCAAATATTCCAAGCTTATTAAGTTTATTTTTTACATCAAAGTGACATCTTTCTTGATATGCACAATAATGTTCAATTTTACTTTTTACCGAAGACTCCATAGCATAATATAAAAAAAACCGCTTAGAAATTCTAAACGGTTTTTAGTAATCTTTATTTCAAAATTTTAGATCTATTATTTGTTAAATTATATTGAAGATATAAGTATGAGTCTCTTGGAATAACTTTAATTATTCTTTTGTAATGAAAACTCCACTTATTTTTTAATGAAAATAGACCTTTATTTATATACGCTGCTACAAATGGATGTACATGTATGTATATTGCTCCACTTTTGTAACGCGAATTCTTAACAATCCTGCTAAGTTCTGTGTTAATTTTGTCAACAAGTAAAATAGGTGCTTCCACTTCTAATTCTTTGTTCGGATTAGCTTCTTTTGTTTTAATATTCATTTCAGGCCTTACCCTTTGCCTTGTAATTTGAATCAATCCAAATTTACTTGGTGGAAGAATCTTGTGCTTTGTTCTATCTTTTGCCATTTCTGTACAAAAGTGATCAAATAACTTTTTTCTGTTTTCTCTTTTAGTTAAATCTATAAAATCTACAACTATAATTCCTCCCATGTCCCTAAGTCTTAATTGTCTTGCTATTTCAGCAGATGCAATTAAATTAACTTCCATGGCAGTCTCTTCCTGTGTTTTTGATTTATTAGATCTGTTTCCACTATTTACATCAATAACATGAAGAGCTTCTGTGTGTTCTATAATCAGATATGCTCCTTTTTGCATAGAGACAGTTCTTCCAAATGAAGATTTTATCTGCCTTTCAACTCCATATTTTTCAAAAATTGGAGTTACCCCTTTATATAGTTTAACGATTGATGATTTTCCTGGAGCAATTAGCTTAATGTATTCTTTAATTTCGCCATACAAATTAGGATCATCAAGGTAAATATTTGAGAATGAATCATCAAATACATCTCTTAGTTTTGATGTCGTTCTGTTTATTTCTCCTAAGATTTTTGTTGGATATGAATCAGACTTACTGAAGTTTATACAAAGTCTTTTCCATCTCAAAATTAAATCTTTAAGATCTCCTTCGAGCTCGCTTACGGATTTATTTTTTGCTACTGTTCGAATTATTACTCCAAAACCTTTTGGCTTAATATTCTTAACTAAGGATTTCAGCCTTTTCTTTTCATCCTGACTTTTAATTTTTTGTGAAATTGAGATTCTCTCAGAAAAGGGAATCAAAACCATGTATCTACCTGCTAATGAAATTTCAGAGCTTAATCTTGGCCCTTTGGTAGATATAGGTTCTTTTATTATTTGTACTAAAGTTGTCTGTTTTGCTTTTAGACATTCTTTAATTAGACCATTTTTTGGTATATCCTTCTCAAAATCAAATTTGCTAAAAGAAAAAGATTTTACTTTTTTCGAATCAATTTGTTCTACAAATTTGGATAATGATAATAATTTTGGTCCTAAGTCATGATAGTGAAGAAATCCATCCTTTTCATGTCCTACATTAACAAATGCAGCATTCAATCCAGGTATGGTTTTTCTTATTTTTGCAACAAAAATATCACCTACAGAAAATTTGTTTTTACCTACTTCTTTGTCTAGCTCAATTAGTCTTCCTTCATTGAGCATTGCAAAATCAACAGTATTTGAATTTGACCTTATAATCAATTCTTTTTTCACTGTTATAAGTTTTATTTCTACTCTATAGTAGAAAGGTTAAACATTTTTCAATAATTATATAACTTTCGTTATAATTTATTTCAAAGAACTTGGGATGTTTAAAGTGTAATCCCTAACACTATTTCTTTTTGTGACGGTTAGCCCTCGCTCTTTTTTTTCTCTTATGAGTAGCAACCTTGTGTCGTTTTCTTTTTTTACCGCTAGGCATATATATCTAATTTAAAATTAGCTAACTGGCACATTTTGTTTCACAGATTTGACAAAAGTTTTAGAAGGTTTAAATGCTGGTATATTATGAGCTGGAATAATTACTGCAGTATTTTGTGAAATATTTCTACCTGTCTTTTCTGCTCTCGTTTTGATTATAAAACTTCCGAAACCTCTTAGATAAACATTATTATTATTTTGGAGAGAACTTTTAATTTCATCCATAAATTTTTCAGCGATCATTTGAACATCTGTTTTATCCATCCCTGTCTGATCCGATATATTTTTTACAATATCTGCCTTTGTCATTTTTCTGTTATATTGGTTAAACAATTAGCTTTTAAGGCTAGCAAATATATAAATTTATATTTTAAATTAGTGAAATAGTAATATATAATTAGCCACATTTAAATTGCCAGGATGCCTTTGGAAAATCAATTACTGAAATGGTACTTAATTAATAAAAGAGATCTGCCTTGGAGAAAAAATAAAGATCCATATAGTGTTTGGATTTCAGAAATAATTCTTCAACAGACAAAAGTTTCTCAAGGAGTTCAGTATTATAAAAACTTTATGGAGAGGTTTCCAAATATTGAAAAACTTTCAACGTCTAAGGAAAGCCATGTGCTTAAGGCTTGGCAGGGTTTAGGATATTATAATAGAGCTATAAATCTTCACAAAACTTCGAAAGAAATCATCAATAATCTTGATGGAGAATTTCCTTCTACATACACAGACTTAATTAAGTTAAAGGGAATTGGTGATTATACTGCAAGTGCTATATCTTCTATTTGTTTTGATGAATTTAACCCTGTTGTTGATGGAAATGTTATGAGATTTTTAACTAGATATAATGGAATAAAGGAGCCAATTGATTCCAAAAAAACTCAAAATAAAGTAAAAGAGATTGGAAAAAGATTAATTGATAAGACAAATAGCCCTGGAGACTTTAATCAAGCTATGATGGAATTTGGCGCATTAATATGTACTCCGTTTCCTGCTTGTGACTCATGTATTTTAAGTTCAAAATGTACAGCATATAAAAAGAATATTGTAGAAAAGCTTCCATTTAAATTAAAAAAGAAAAAAGCAAAGGAAAGGTTCTTTAACTATATAGTTTTAGTTGACCCAAAAAATAAAACTCTTATTGAAAAACGTATTAAAAAGGATATTTGGTTTAAGCTTAATCAGTTTCCATTAGTCGAAACTAATTTTAAGGTTAATAATATCAGAAAAGTTTCTAGCTTCAATAAATTTATTAATTCTCAAAAAATTTTAATTAAAAACAATACATTTTCAAAATATAATATTAAACATGTTCTATCACATCAAGTTTTACATATATCATTTTATATCTTTAAAACTGAAAAAGATATTCCCCTGGGTATTGATTTATCTGGATTGAGTAACTATAACTTCCCTGTACCCATAAATAATTTTATTATTAAGAAATTATTCTAGGTACTCTATTTTTGTATATTAGCTGTATATAATTATAAATGAGCGGAACTCTAAACAAGGTTATGTTAATTGGTCATTTAGGTGATGATGTTAAAATTAAGCACTTTGATAATGGAGGATGTATTGCAAGATTTCCTTTAGCTACTAATGAGACATACACTAATAAGTCAACCAATGAAAAAGTAACAAATACGGATTGGCATAATATTGTGCTTAGAAACAAAGCAGCAGAAATTTGTGAAAAATATTTATCAAAAGGTGACAAGGTTTATCTAGAGGGAAAAATTAGAACAAGAAAATGGCAAGGGGATGATGGTGCTGATAGATATACCACTGAGGTAAATGTTGATGAATTTACATTTCTGTCAACAAAAAAAGAACCTTCCGATAATGTTGAATCCAACTCAGCAGTATCTACAAATAATCAGGTAAGTGATCAGACTGAAGATGATCTACCATTCTAGAATATTTTTTCAAACCCTACTTATAAATTAAATACTAGAATTCTGTGGTAGTTAAATTTTCTTTAATCATAATCTTTTTAATATTATCAGCCCTTACATCTGGTTCTGAGGTTGCTTTTTTTTCACTAGACAAATCAAATATACCAAATGAAAAAGGTGATAAATTAATATCCAAAATTCTTTCACTTTTAGATAAGCCTAAAAGATTGCTAGCTACCATTTTAATATCAAATAACTTTATAAATATTGCTATAGTTATATTGTTTGCTTCAATTGATAATCCATATTTAAGCTCACTTAACCCTATAATTGAAACTATTATTGAAGTAGGTTTAATTGGAATGTTAATTTTATTCATTGGAGATATCTTACCCAAAATTTATGCTAACAGAAATCCTCTGGTTTTTTCTAAAATCATGGTGAATCCCATATACTTTCTAGACAGATATGTACTATTTCTATTTAACACACCAATGAGTAAATCTATGAGTTATCTAGAATCAAACTTGGTCAAGGATTCAAGACAACTTTCTGTAGATAAACTTTCAAAGGCTTTTGAACTTACTGATTCAAAAGAAACGAGTAAAGAGGAGAAAAAAATTCTTAAGGGTATTGTAAATTTTGGTAATGTTGAAACAAGACAGATAATGTGTCCAAGAGTCGATGTTTTTGCACTTGAGGCAAATAAAAAATTTAAAGAAATAGTTGACAATTTATTAGATAAAGGATTCTCCAGAGTACCTGTTTATAATGATAATCTTGATAAAGTTGAAGGTGTCCTTTATGTAAAAGATCTTTTACCACATTTAGAGAAAGAAGATTTTAACTGGAGAAGCTTGTTGAGAAAACCATTATTTATTCCTGAAAATAAAAAGCTTGATGATCTATTAACAGAGTTTAAAACAAAAAAAATACACATTGGAATTGTAGTTGATGAATATGGTGGAACGTCTGGAATAATTACGCTAGAAGATGTTATTGAAGAAATTTTTGGAGAAATTAGTGGAGAGTTTGATGAAGAAGATAATTTATTCTCTAAACTAGATGATTTTACATATATTTTTGACTCTAAAATTAATTTACAAGATTTTTACAGGGCTATAAACCTTAAAGATTCAGCCTCGTTTGATGATATCTCAACAGAAATTGAAACTCTTGGTGGTTTTTTAATTGAAAAAGTTAAAAAAATTCCCAAAGTAGGACAGGTGATCAATCATGAGTCTTTAAAGTTTGTCATTGAAATAGTTGATAAGAAACGAATCAAGCAAGTAAAATTAATAATGCCAAAAAATAAATAGCTTGTGAACTTAAATCTAAGAAAATGGGGTACTTTAATTATTCTATCTGTTATATGGGGAAGCTCTTATATACTTATTAAAAAAGGCTTAACTGGTCTTACACCAGTTCAATTAGGATCGGTTAGAGTAATCATAACAACTTTATTAATAGCCCCTATCGGTTATAATAAAATCAAACATATACCAAAAAGAAAAATGAAATGGATTGCGCTGTCTGCATTCGTGGGCTCATTTTTTCCAGCATATTTATTTGCGTTTGCAGAAACCGAAATTTCAAGTTCTGTTACTGCAGTAATGGTCTCATTAACACCTCTTTTTACTCTTCTTATTAGTGTCATAATTTTTGGAGAGGAATTACTAAAAAAACAAGTTTTTGGAGTAATTATTGGATTTTTAGGAATTGTAGTATTGATCAATAATGAACTATTATCGTCATCTTTCAATATATTCTATGTTATGTTTATTGTTCTTGCTGCATTCTGCTATGCAGTTAATGCAAATGTTTTAAAATACAAACTTCCAAATATTCCAGCGTTAGGTATAGTCTTCATGAGTTTTTTATTTTTGTTTATTCCAGCATTTATTGTTTTGTTATTCTCTGATTTCCCATTTTCTAATTTTACAACAAACCCACTAATAATGGAGTCTATAGTTTACATAGTAATACTTGCGCTTTTTGGAACTGCAATAGCAAAGGTTCTTTATATTAAATTACTTGCAATATCAACACCTGTTTTTTCTGTTTCTACAACTTATTTGATGCCAGTTGTTGCAATTTTTTGGGGTTTGTTAGATGGAGAAAATTTTACATTAACGCAGTTTATAGGAACAAGTATAATTCTATTAGGAGTTTATCTAGTAACAAAAAAAAAGGCACCTATTAAAGGTGCCTCTAGTTAGTATTTTTACTTTTAATTAAAATCAGAATCTGATGTTTTCACATCGAGTTTAATTTTACTAGCCTTTATAGTAATTCCTCCAGGTATTGGAAGAGCAGGAGTAACTTGATTTAACTCACTTGGGATTAAAACACCATCAACTTCTTCGTAATCATTTATAGTAGTTTCAATAACAAGCTGATTTCCCTCAATTTCTCTTGACTCAATTTCTTTTACTTTAAGACCTGACTCAATTGAATAGTATTGAGTTTTATTATCAGTTACTTTAATTTCATAAACCTTTTCATCATTGACAACAGATGTACCAATAAGCTCAATTGTTGAAAAATCATAATTTAATTCAGAGAATAAAGCTGAATCAATAATCGCACCTTCAAGTTCAGAATCAGTTAATGGGATTCTTTGACCATTAACCTCATTGTATCCTTGATACTTATTAAAAACACTTTTTTGAACCATCATACCACCAGCAGTAACTGTGTTTAAAGATTGATTTTGATTGTTTTTTAGTGAATAAAACTCTAAGGCAAAGCTTTGACCTTGCATATTTAGGTTAGCAATTGCAGTAACTTCAATAGACTGAATCTCTTCTAATCTATCTCTACCTCCAATTGAATTTATATAATTAGTAATTATCCCTTCTGCACTTACATCTGCAGAAACAGAATAATTAGGTTTAGAAGTTTCGTTACCAAACTTATCAAAGTATCTAATAGTAAGTGCTTTTCCATTATATTCAATGCCTTCCAGAGCATCAATTATTTCACTTCCCTTTCCGGTGATAAATACTCTTGTTTGATTAGTAAGAAAATACTTTTCTGCAGCGTTTCTGACATCTTCTTTTGTTACAGAATTAATTTCCTCAAGGAAGCTGTTGTAATAATCCTCAGGCAAATCCTGAGTAATTATATTTCTTGCAAAACCAGCAATTGTTGAAGGGTCCTCAAGAGACATAACAAAATTTCCTGTGTACTTTGCTTTGGCTGAGGATAACTCATCATCAGATACTAATGTATTTCTCATTTTATCAACCTCTCTTAGTAGTTCAACAGCAGCACTATCAGTAACTTCATTTCTAACTTGAGCTTGAGCAATAAAGTATCCCTTTGTTTTGTAACTTTCTGACACGCCTGAATATGATCCATATGTCCAGCCTTTATCCTCTCTTAGATTATTAAATAATCTTCCAGCACCACCTCCACCAAGTATTCTATTAGCAACCAATGCTGAGAAGTAATCAGACTCTTTTTTATTAAAATCAATTGTATTAATTACTGAAACAACTGATTGAACACCATTAGGCATATCAACAAAAATTATTTCAGTTTCTGCAGGATTAGCTGGTTCAGGGAAAGATTTTGATACAACTTCACTTGATTCCCAACCACCAAACAGATTAGTTACTCTTTCTTTAATTTCTTCAAAATTTACATCTCCTAGTATTACTAGGTATGCATTATTAGGACTTGCATAATTATTGTAAAAATTAATTGCATCATTTAACTCAGATTTATCCAGAGTCTCTTGTGAAATAAATTCACCATTTGGATGATTTGCCCCATATGTAATTAAATCTTGAACTCTATTTGCTGCAGTGGCAACATCTTTATCTGCAGTCTTTAGACTCTCTTTGATTAAATTCTTCTGACTATCAAATTCCTCTTTTGTTAAAAGAGGATTTAAAACAGCATCTGCCATTAATTCTAAAACTCTAGGGAAATATCTTGAAAGTGAGCTAGCAAATGCACCAGATCCTGATACACTCATTGAAGCTCCCATAAAATCAACTTCTTCAAGAAATTTTTCTTTTGAAATTGATTGAGTTCCATTTCCAATCATTTCTCCTAAAATTGAACTAACTCCAGCAATTTCTCCCTCAAAAATAAGTGGGTTATCAAATGATAGTGAAGCTGAAGCTCTTGGTAGTTTGGTATTCTCTACTACCATTACTGTAAGACCATTATCTAGTTTAAAAGTATTAGGTTTACCAAAAAATATCTCTGGTGCTGGTCCAGATTCAGGCATTACTGATCTATCTAATTGAGATTGTACTGGATTATAAAAAATTAATCCGGTTATTATTAATGCCTTACTTAAAGCACTAGGGTTAATTAAATTTCTTAAAATATTTTTCATTACTCTATAATTGTTTTATTGTTATCATCTCCAGGTAAGTAATCTACTACAACCCTTTGATTAGGCATTAAATATTTTTTTGCAACTTCTCTTATTTCTTCTTTGGTAACACTCTGATAAATTTCAATTTCAGTATTTATTAGATTTGCATCTCCATAAAATGTGTGGTAGTCAGAGAGTGAATTTGCGATTCCCTCAATTGAGGCATTCCTACTTACAAATTGAGACTCAAGAATATTTTGAAGTTTTTCATAATCTCTGTCTGAGATCAAATCTTTCTGAACTTTACTAATCTCTTCATCTATCTCAGATAACAAATCATCCAATGTAAAGTCACCAAGTGGAACAGCTAACATTAGATATGTACCATAGTCTTCTTGAGCAAGATTAATAGTCTGAACTCCTAGAGCCATTTTCTTTTCATCTATCATTTTTTTGTAAAGTACTGAGCTTTTACCATCACTTAAATAAGTGGATAGTAAGTTGAGAACTCTAGATTCTCTGGAAGTCATTTTAGGTGTAATATAACCGATTAATAGTGCAGGAACTTGAACATTAGGGTCATACCAAGTTGCCTCTATAGTCTCAGTTATTGGATCTTCCTTTGGGAATTCTTTCTTAATTAATTCAGAACTAGGAATATCACTAAAATACTTTTTAATCAACATTTTAGCCTCATCTACATCTATATCTCCTGCAACAACTAATGTAGCATTATTTGGTTTATGGTACAGTTGATTAAACTTCCTAAAGTCATCTATGTTAGCTGCTTCAAGATCTTTGTCTAATCCAATTGTTAATCTTCCATATGGGTGTTTTCTAAAGAGGTTGCTTCTTACAGCATATAAAAGTGCTCCGTATGGGGCATTCCTAAGTCTGAAGTTTTTTTCCTCCTTTACAACACCTTCTTGTAATGTAATTCTATCCTCTTGCCTTATTATTGGATGTAACATTCTTTCTGATTCCATCCATAGACTCAACTCTAAATTATTAGAGGGAAAAACTTCATAATAATAAGTTTGGTCATCTGAGGTATATGCATTATTTGATCCACCGTTAGCTTCAACAATTTTAAACCATTGCCCCCCTTCAATATTTTTTGTTCCTTCAAAAAGTAGGTGCTCAAAAAAGTGAGCAAATCCAGTTCGCCCTTCTTCCTCATCTTTAGATCCTACATGATATGAAACAGCAGTAGTAATTACTGGAGCAGTATTGTCTTGATGAAGAATAACGTGGAGTCCGTTATCTAGGTCATATTCTACAAATTCAATTTGTTGTGAATTAAGTGCTAAAATTGAAATAGCAGTGAATATGCTTGTCAAAATATTTCTCATTTTAATAAATTAATTTATGTTATAGGTTCGCAAAGATAATGAATCTTTGCTAACTTTGTAGTATCAAGCCCCCATTTTTAAAGGGCTTACAAAATATTTGACAAATTTTATGGACATAGATGAATTATTATCAATAGTTAAACTCAAAAAAATTGAAGAAAATAAATTTGAGGGTCAAAATTATAAAACAGTCTGGGGTAGAATATTTGGAGGGCAAGTTTTAAGTCAGTCATTGCATGCTGCATATCAAACTGTACCAGAAGATAGGATAGCTCATTCAATGCACGGATACTTTATTTTGCCCGGTGATTTAAATGAACCAGTTATTTATGAAGTTGATAATATTAGAAATGGTGGAAGTTTTACTACCAGAAGAGTTGTGGCATTTCAAAAAGGTAGAGCAATTTTTAACATGGCTGCTTCTTTTCAAAAAGATGAGAAAGGTTTTGATCATCAAATTCAAAAACCTAATGTTTTAAGTCCAGGTTTATTATTGACAGATTTTGAACAAGCAGAAAAGTTTAAGGATGAACTTGCAGAGAGGTATCAAATTTTTTTAGCTGCCCATCCGAAGGTATTTGAATTTAAACCAGTTGGAACAAATATTTTTTTAAGAAAAGAAAATGCACTTCCAATTAATCATTGTTGGTTTAGGTTAAAGGACAAAATTGATATGCCACTACAGTTTCATCATCAATTATTAGCATTTGTAAGCGATTATCAACTATTAGCCACGGCATCCCTTCCACATAGAAAAGAAATTGCAAAGACTCGAGCTTATTATGCTAGTCTTGATCATGCTCTTTGGTTCCATCGAGATTTTTCTATTAATGATTGGCTTTTATATGATATGAAAAGTCCTAGTGCTTCAAACTCCAGAGGCTTTGCAAGAGGAAGTATATTTAAAGAAGATGGTACTATGATTGCGTCAGTTGCTCAAGAGGGTTTAATGAGAAAATTAAAGAGATAATAATGTATAAGTATTTCTTGTTTTTTTTCATCATCATTGGCTCATGTCAAAAAGAAGAAAATAAAAAAAATGATATGGTCTCAGTTGAGGAACCTGAGTTAAATCAACAAGAAATATCTAAACAATTAGATAGGAATAAAATAGATTCAATTCTAGTTACAACAAATATTTTTGAGATTTCCTATAATGAAATTTTTGAGCAACCAAACTGGGTTAAATACACTGTTAGGGATATTGTCAAAAATGCAGATAGAGATGGTATGAACTTTTATACTGTTGACTCTATTTACACATCAGATGACAATGATTATTATTCTAATAGATGGGATAGAGGTCATATGGCTCCAGCTGGATCATTCAATGATTCTTATGAGAATTTATACTCAACATTTACTTATTTAAATGTAGCACTGCAATATGATGATCTTAATAGGGGAGCTTGGGTAGACCTTGAAGAGCAAATAAGAGAATGGGCAGATGAGTTGGGAGATATAGAGGTTGAAATATATTTAGAATTTTCTTCAAATCACATTGTCTTGGACACTGGAGCTCATGTGCCAACAGCTTTTTATAAATTTGTTTCTTTTCCTGATGGTACAAAAAGATGTTATTATTTTCCAAATACTACTCCCGATAAATTTTGGCAGGATTACGAGATTGATTGTAGTTAATGTTTTTTAGAAATATTAAATCAATAATTATTTATACATTAACAAAATGAAAATCAAATATTTACTTTGTTTAGTTTCACTTAGCATATTTAGCCAAAATACATCTAAATTTTTTAAAGCACCTGAGGGTTATTTGTTACTAGGTTCTGATCTGCACACTCATACTGTATTTTCTGATGGGATGGTATGGCCCTCAATTAGAGCTCAGGAAGCATTAAGGGAAAGTATTGAGATAATTGCAATTACAGATCATCTAGAATATCAACCAAAAAAAAAAGATATTCCAAACCCAGATCTTAATAGATCTTATATTATTGCAAGACAATCAGTAAATGAAAAAGATTTGATAATTCTTAGGGGATCAGAGATAACTAGAAGCATGCCTCCTGGTCATTTTAATGCAATTTTCATAAAAGATGCGAATAAATTATTGGTAGAGGGTGATTCACTTGCAGGAATTATTGAGGCAAATAAACAGGACGCATTTGTTTTTTGGAATCATCCTCATTGGACAAGTAAAAAAGATGGAAGAATGGACGGAATTGCTAAATTAGATCCTGTTCATAAGGAATTATTTTCAAAAAATCTTATACATGGAATTGAAGTTGCAAATGAAGACACTTACTCTGAAGAAGCAATTGAGATTGCATTAAAAAATAATCTTACAATCCTGGGAACTTCTGATATTCATGGCATTGTGGATTGGGATTTTGATATTCCTGATGGAGGTCACCGCCCACTTACATTTATTTTAACAAAAGATAATTCTCATAGTTCAATCAGAGAAGCATTATTTCAAGGAAACACTTTTGTCTGGTTTAAAGATTTATTGATTGGAAAAAAGGAGAATATAGAACCAATAATAAATTCAAATTTAAAATTAAAAAGTAATGGATATGTTGGAGAGACAACATTACTTGAAGTTGAAATTTCTAATTTAAGCAGTGCCCCTATTGATATTGAATATCTGGGAGAATTTACTTTTCATAAAAATTCTAAGTTTTTAAAAATTCCACCAAATAGTTCAATAAACATTCAAATAAAAACTATTTCTAAACTCAAAAATATTAACCTTCCGCTCAAGATTTTAAATGTTATTACGGGAATAAGAAAATCTTTAACACTTGATTTTGAATTAAAAATTTATTAAAATTGATTATATGAAAAAGGAAAAAGAGTGGAGGCCTCTACCAGAATCTATTACTATAAAAAAAAGTAAAATAGAAGGGCTGGGTGTATTTGCAACTCGTGACATCCCTTCAAACACAGACCTGGGAATATCGCATGTTTATGATAATAGATTTCCTGACAATTACATAAGACTTCCAATTGGAGCATTTATAAATCATCATGAAATGCCAAACTGTAAAGCAATAATTTTTGATTCACATAAATCTATAGGAAATATAAAGCATATAAGAATAATCACTGAAAAAAACATCTCATCAGGTGAAGAGCTTACGTTGAATTACATTATAAATAAACTTGATAATCCTCTATGGGAATTTGAGTATGAAGTCTCTCAGTAATTAGTTTATTATTTCGATTAACTATTTAGAAATTGTTCCTTCAAGTTCAAATTGATCTGCTAAATAGCCTGAAACTTTATTCCCATCAACATAAATTTCAAAAAATATATTAATTCCATAACTCTCTACATATATATCTATGAACAGAGTATCCTCCTCAATTTCTGTACTAATAATATTAAACCCTGTGCCATTACCTTCATCAATAAATTCTGATTTAATCTTATCACCATCCCTAGATATATTCATATTTACAGGAAGTTCACCAATACTTGGGACCCCAAAAACGGTGAAATCATAAGTGCCAATAAATTTTTCTGCAGAATCTACTTCAGAAACTTCTTCTAATTCTGAAGTTTGTAGAGATGAATTATTAGCAACTTTAAATATTCCACATGAAGAAAAAGTTAGTATAAATCCAACTATTAATATTTTTTTTCTCATATTTTAATTTTTTTTAAATTCCAATTAGATATTGAAATTTAAGAAAAAATCAATCTTTATTTTACTTTTATTAATAATATTCCATTGTTAATTTTTTCCTTAGAATTGTAAGGAATCAATTTATCATCACTGAATTTCCAATAAGCAGTATCACCCAGCCTAACATCAGTTTGTTCAGACATTTCATTTAATATTAAATAACCTTTTTCATCTACTTTCCAACTAAATACTACTCTACTTTCTGTTCTTTCACTTGTAATAACTTCTATTGCAGTTGTTTTATCTTTCTTGAAATCAAACAATATTTGCGTTTTATCTAAAGCTTTTTTAATAACTCCTGAAAAAGTTCTAGCAGCTAATTTTTCAAATTTGGTTAACTCATCTGAATTTTTGATTACATCTTTTATGTTAATTTTAAATTCCCACTTACCAATCAAACTATTTTCTAGATTCTCTTGACAATGAGTATAGGAAATAGAAATAACTGATAAAATCAAAAATAATTTTTTAAGATTTTTAATCATCGTTTAGACTCATTTTCTTGTTAAGTGAAAAAACTTCCTCAGCATTGTAATCATCACCGTGAAGTAATTTTAGTTGCTTACTTAGTAAGTCTTTTTTCTTGGAAAGCTGATTATTAAATTTGTTTCTATCTATGAATTTAGAGCTGATTGGAATTAAATTTATCACATCGTCCATATAATTTAGTACAGCTGTAATTTGATTAGGAATCCAAGAAATTATTGGAGTGCCACCAGTTGCTTTAGCATATTTAGTGTTAGCCATTATATATTTTTGAACAAATTGCCAATGACCATTTCTAAAATAATAAATTTCATCAAGAATTTGAATTAACAGACACAGCCCTTCAAAATTATTTGACTCTTTTAGACCATGAAATAATCTGCTATTTCCCATTTCATTTTTAATATCTTCTAAAAAATTTTGTATGCACTTTGGTCTATATGTTCTTAAATCGAGTAGATATTTTGTGAGATCATTTGATGGATAGTAATCAATAACTCCTGTGAATATATCAGCAGTTGGAATAATATTATCTTGGGCACCAGTTTGCCCTCTGTATTGAACAGGTTCATTAGATACACCCTCGTATATTACTCCATCACCGAAAATTTCATCATTACCTTTAATACCCATTATAAATACTCTAAAGTCATTATAATGTTTCCATCTTGATGCTTCCCACATTATTTGTCTTCTTTCATTTATTTTTTTCATTGATGAAAGACACTTTTTAAGAGAATTATTAACTCCGGTAGAATCACTTGATTCAAGATAATCAAATATACTCCCAATCAATTCAGGGGAATGTTGGTTAATATCAACATGAAGCATTATAAAGCCTCTCTCGTCATCCATCCCAGAGAATTTTGCTGCCATTGCAAGATTCTCCCATTCATAACCTTTAGTGTTATCTATCTTAACGTAATTACCTAGAGAATATGCATAATGGTAATCAATAAATGGATAGACATCAAGCTTTTCACTTACTATTACAAAAGGCTCTGCAATTTGAGCAGGTAAAGTATTGTGCGCTTTTCCATATTTTTTTGTTTCAATATAATTGAAGTGCGCAGGCGCCAACAAATATGCACTTGTAAGAAATGCATATGCTCTAAACAAAGCCTGAACTATAAAGACATCATCTTCTTTACTAACTATATCCTTTAAATTTGATAGACTATGAACGCGTTCTTCAATAGCCCCTTTTCTTGAAAGTAGTCCATCAGTTCCATCTTCTTTTTTAATGGGCATTTCATCAATTAGTTTTTGAAGTTCATCATATCTTTCAGGAAGTTTTGATAAAGGACTTTTTTTTGGAAGAAATCCATTTACAGAGTTGACTTCAAAGAAATTATCAGTATAATTTTCTAATTTCAATGTATTAGGTTTTGATATAAATGTATGGAAAATTAATCATTACAGGCACCAATACTCCAAGTATTTACTCCCTCTGATTGTGCTACACATGCATTGGAATAAGTAGTATTATCACAACCACATACTGGCATGTATTCTTTTGTACATGCAATTTTTATTTTTTCAGACTTACAAGATTGATTCTCAGATTTTGAACATCCAAATAACATTGTGAAAATCAATAAATAAAAACCTAGATGATTAAACATTTTTATTAAATTGAAGTAAAATTACTAATTAAATGGATAAAAGAAGATTCATAAAATCATTAGGGGCCTTATCATTTTCCCCTTTAATTTCTGCCAGTGAATTAAGTGATTTTAAGCCCATATCAAAAGTCCTTCCGGTTATAAATAATGAAGATGAATTATGGAAAACAGTAAGATCTCATTATACACTTAAAGATGAATATATTAATCTTGAAAGTGGTTACTATAATATAATTCCAAATCCGATTTTAGAACATTTTATAAACCATGTTAGGCATGTAAATATTGAGGGATCATTTTACATGAGAAATGATTTAAATAAAAATAAAGATAGAGTTACAAGTGAGCTTGCAAATATTGTTGGCTCTACGTCAGATCAAATTGCCATTACCAGAAATGCAACTGAGTCTCTGGATTTAGTTATTTCCGGTTTTCCTTGGAAAAAAGGTGACGAGGCAATATATGCAAAACAGGATTATGGTACAATGAAAGAAATGTTTGAGCAAATTTCAAATAGATACGGTGTTGTTAACAAAATAATATCTATTCCTAATCATCCAAAAAATGATGAAGAAATAGTGTCCTTATACGAAGGTCAAATTACAAATAACACAAAGCTCATTATGGTCTGTCATATGATAAATATTACGGGTCAGATACTTCCCATTAAAAAAATATGTGAGATGGCTCATAGCTATGGTGTTGAAGTAATGGTTGATGGAGCTCACTGTGTTGGACATTTTGACTTTTCAATTGATGATTTTAATTGTGATTATTATGGATCAAGTTTGCATAAATGGTTAGCTACTCCTCTTGGAGCAGGTCTACTCTATGTAAATAAAAATAAAACTCATAGAATTTGGCCTCTTTTAGCTAATGGGAATACTGATAAATCAGACATAAAAAGATTAAATCATATAGGCACACATCCCGTCCATACTGACCTTGCTATTTCAAATTCAATTGATTATTTAAAATGGATTGGAATGGAAAGAAAGGAAAAGAGAATGAGATTTCTTCAAAGATATTGGTCTGATAAATTAAGGAATGTAAAAAATGTAATTGTGAATACTCCCGAAGATATTGATAGAAGTTGTGGTATTGGAAATGTTGGGCTTACAAATATAAGCCCATCAAAAATGGAAGATTTATTATTTGAGAAGTATAAAATTTTTACTGTCGCTATAGATTATGCAAATGTAAAAGGCTGCAGAATTAGTCCAAATATTTTTACTACTACAAAAGAGCTTGACAGTTTTGTTGAGGCAGTGAAAGAATTGTCATTAGCCTAGTAATTTATTATTCTGCTAATTATTAAACTATTTTGATTAATTTTTAGATTAGCATATATTTAAATTACTATCCCTTAAAATCATAAAATATGACATCTTTACTTCTTATGGAATTTGATTGGAACACAGCTTTAATAAGATTTTCTGTAAATACAGTTTTCATTGCTTCAATGATTATAATAATTTCAAAACAAATGGTTTTAAGGCGCTTTTCTTTTTCATTTTTGATGATCAGTCTAATAGTATTTTTCTTATGCTTTACTTTAAAGAATTTTGATCTTAACCTTGGAATGGCTTTAGGCTTATTTGCAATATTTGGAATAATAAGGTATAGAACTCAGCCACTTCAAACAGAAGAAATGACCTATTTATTTATCACAATTGGAATGGCAGTAATTAATGCTCTTTCAGAGGAGTTTTTATCTGTAAGTGAATTAATTATTATAAACTTAACGGTTATATTATTTATAATTTTTGGAGAATTTATTCTTATGAAATTTTCATATAATAAAGTTCATCCATTAGCAGAAGATATAAATAGAAGAATAGTCTTGCA
>CACORF010000007.1 GCA_902629505.1 uncultured Bacteroidota bacterium | reverse complement strand
TGTATCTCAGGAACTTGATAAACTAATAGTGATAAGTATTGGTTATTCTAGTTGCCATTGGTGTCATGTAATGGAGGAGGAAACTTTCACAAATGATTCAATTGCTGAAGTGATGAATGAAAACTTTATTAATATAAAAGTAGATAGAGAAGAGAATCCAGATGTAGATCAAGCTTATATGACTGCCTCACAATTAATGACGGGTATGGGAGGATGGCCTTTAAACGTTATTACACTTCCAGATGGTAGTCCAATATATGCTGGAACATATCATACTACATCACAATGGGATGATATTTTAAAAAGAATCATTAGATTAAAAAAAGATAATTACGAAGGCCTGAAAGAGTTAGCTAATAATGTAAAAGACGGGGTAACTGATGTAAACACTATTTATAAACGTGAGGAAATAAGTGATTTTAACTCAGAATTCCTTAAAAACAATCTTGAAAGCTGGAAAGATAAATGGGATATAAATTTTGGAGGTGATTTAGCTCAACAAAAGTTTGTTTCACCTTCTAAATATATTTTTCTTCTTAATTATGCACGCGTATATGAGGATAGAGAAGTGTACAATCATGTCAAAAAAACCCTAGATATTATTTCAGCAAGTGGTCTTAATGATTTCATTGAAGGAGGATTTTACAGGTATACTGTTGATAGCGAATGGAAAATTCCTCATTTTGAAAAAATGTTATACGATCAAGCACAGATGATTAGCATATATTCCTTAGCATACAAATTATACAAAGAAGAACACTACAGGGATGTAGTTGTTGAGACTATTAACTTCTTAGACTCGAGTATGTCTTCAAGCGACGGACTTTACTATGCAGCAATGGATGCAGATACTGATGGTGAAGAAGGAAAATATTATTCTTTTAATAGAGAAGAATTAGATTTAATCTCAAATAATACTGATTTTAAAATTTTTACAAGTTATTATAATATTGATATTGATAATCCATGGGAAAATAATAGGTATCTTTTGTTACCCAATAAAAATAATTATGAAATTGATTGGTTAAAATCAAATAATTTATCAAAATCAGATTTACTAGCTCAAAAAAAAATATGGGAATCAAATATTCTTGAAATAAAAGATAAGAGAACAAAACCAAGAATTGATGATAAGATTATTGTTTCATGGAATTCACTTGCAATTTCAGGACTTATTGATGCATTTGAAGCATTGAATAACCAAAATTATTTAAACAAAGCAATAGAAATGTTTGAAGAACTAAAGAAGAACTCTTTTAGAAAGAATAAACTCATCCACACGTATAAGCAGAATCAGTTTCAGGAGGGAGTTCTTGAGGATTATGCATACTTGGCTAAAGCATCTATGAGGCTTTTTCAAGCAACAGGTGACGAATCATATTTTAATTTTTCCAAGAAAATTACTGATGATGCAATTAATATTTTTAAAGATGATGAATCAGATCTTTTAAGATACAGTAATAACGAAGAATTATTTACAAAACTTATTACTGTTGACGATGGTGTAATTCCATCTCCAAATTCAATTATAGCAGAACAGCTATTTAATATTGGACATATAACTTTTGATGATGAATATCTTAATTTGTCAGATAATATGGTTAGTTCTGTCCAAAGTGTAATTGACAACAACATTAATTCTTATTCAGTTTGGGCTAACAACATTCTTAATAGAGTAGAATCATTTTATGAAATTGCAATTATTGGGCCTGAATCAAAACTTATTACTGATGAGGTAACTAATTACTTTTCTCCTAATACAATTATTGTTCAATCTAAAACTGAAAGTGATCTACCCTTATTTATTGACAGATTTTTTGAGGATGAAACATATATTTACGTTTGTCAGAACAAAACTTGTCAAAGACCAGAAACTAATATAAATTTAGCTCTTGAACAGGTTCCTTATATAAACTAATATGAAAAAGTTTTTTTTTAAATTTTCAATTATACCATTGATATTTTTACTTACAATTAGCTGCTCTAATAAAGAAAAGTCAGGAGAATGCTCAACTTTTCTAGAATGCGTGGATGGAACTTATTGGACTACTAATGATAACCTTTCGATTTGGACTTTTAATGACAAAATAAATGGTGAGTATTTAGAAGTTTATATTTCCGGGGATAACTGTTACACTTATGAAAACAATTTTATTGTTAAGGCACAATTCAAGTATCAAACTAAAATAAATCTCTCTGAAGATTTTGGTGGTTCAAATTGGATCTACAGTATTGTTAATGATAGTGTAATTGAAAAGTCAAAGTCAACAGGTGGTAATACCTCGTATTTCTACAAAACAGATAAATCTTATCTTGATGAGCTACTAGAACTTGACGAATGTAATTACTAGAGCTTTATAAAGATTTTTTTCTTAAATAAATAATATGCTGGTATGTAGATTATTATTACATATAAAATAGCATAAAGCAATGAAGCAATTTTTGGAAATATACCAATTTCAATAAGTGAATTAACGAAAATAGAATTAAGTTGAATTCCAATTATATAATCACTGTAAAATATTGATCCTAAAATACCAGCAAGTACATATGTGAAAATTGAGTTTGTACCAAAAACTTGAGACATCTTAAACTTTTTATATCCATTTACATCAATTAAGTAAGTAAATGCTGCAGTTAACATAAAAGACATTCCACCCATTAAAAAGGTATATGATGTACTCCATAAGTTTTTATTAACTGGGAAAGACCAACTAAAGAAATCACCAACAAATACAAGAATCAAACCGATGTAGAAAAGTTTAAGTAATTTATTTTTTATGTCTGTATTACTAATCAGTATTGTACCTGCAATTAAACCAAAGACACCAGTAATTATTGATGGAATAGTTGTTAGTATACCTTCTGGATCCCAAGTGCCTTGCCACATAACGCCTGGTAAATAATTCTTATCAATATAATGAGCCATATTTAATTCAGGTACACTTAAATCTGGTTGACCTATTCCAGGTATGGGTATATATAACATTATAAACCAATAAAGAATCAATGTTATAACAGACAAATACATAAAATATCTCTTTTCGATAAACATATATATCATCCCACAAAAAAGGAAAACAAATGAAATTCTTTGGAGTACACCAGTCCATCTAACGTTATCAAAGTCAAAGGAGGGGAATATCCAAAGAAATAAACCAACTAAATAAATTTTAAAAGCCCGCCATATGATTTTCCTGATCGTTTGATTTCTATTTAATAAACCTTTTTATTGCTCAACGAGAGAACAATAGAAACACCAACAATAAATAGAAAGTTTGGAAATATATAGTCTGTTGGGGTTAATCCATTCCAATCAGCATGAAGTAATGGGGCAAAAACATCATCCCATGAACCAGGTTGATTGACAATTATCATAAAGATTAAAGTCATTCCTCTTAAAACATCAATTGATAGCAGTCTACCTCTCATATCTAAAAGTTAAAAAAAATAATTGGTGAATCTAAATTTACTTATCAACTTGGATAGAATAACCACCTCTACCCTTATTATCAAATAATCTAAGATTTACAATATCATCTTTATTTATTTTAACAGGATTTTTATAACTCATGCTTTCAAAATTTGGTAACGAACCATCTAGAGTATACTTAATATTTAGTCCTGGAAATGCAGAATTGGCATAAAGAGAGTCATTTTTAATAATTCCGCCTGGTTTAGGTAGATCATAGCTCAATCCACCATAAATATTATCAACCATAGGAAGAACTCTCTGACCTATTGTATTTGTAAATTTGTTCCACTCATCATCTAAAGTTATTTCTCTTTCCGATTGATCTAGAATACTCATCCATTTGGGGTCTTTTGACCATGCTTTTTGAGAAAAAACTATGATGTTTGGCATGAACATATAATCTAGTATATCCTCATTCCTGATTGTTTCACTCCAAATTTGGGACTGTATTCCAATAATGTTATCTCGATTACTATATTTTATTTTTTCTGATGACTCGATATATTCTTTTGTAATATTATTTTTTTTAACTCCATATGAATCATTAAAAATATCAAAAACATCAACAGTCCACATATCTTTATAATCAGCATATCCACTCCAAGAAAGACCTACATTATCAAGATCTTTATCGTCTACCATATCAAAATAAAAGGCACTTGAATTACTCATTACAGTTTTATATCCAAGGTTTGCATATTTATAAATCATATCCTGTCTCCCCTGACCCCAATCGCTGTTCCAAACAAATAATAAGATATCATCACCCTTGAAAAAATCTTTAATTTGGGTTTCAGACTGATTCTTGTCTGTCAACTTTAGTAAGATATCATCCCATCCAGTCATGGTTGCGCCATATGATGAAAGCTTATTGTAAACTCTTGATTGCATCATTTCATATAAAGCATTATAGTCCCCTACTATTGAATTATCTTCCATAAACTTGTCACAAATTGGTGACTTTTGCCATGCTCCATAAGGAAGTTCATCAGCTGCGATACCAAACTTATCTAATTTAACTCCAGCCTCTTGATACATAAGGTATATTTCATCAATTACTTTTTCATAAAAAGTAAAAGCACTTTCCCTGCATATACAAGCTATATTGTCATTAAACCCTTGCGCGGAGTAATACTCACTTTTATCATTAGGATCAGATAATAAATATTTTTCAGCTTCTTGTCTATTACCGAGCTCCATATACTTTTGATACCTTACATCCATTGAAATAATAGCTGATCTCAAATGGGTTGGATAACTTATTTGTGGAATAATTTTAATATTTCGATTATCGGCGTATTTGAGTATTTCAATAAAATCTAGTTTAGAGAGATAACCAGACCCAGTTGAATTAGTATCGGGACCAGATCCATACATAGGTATCAAACTCTCAAATTCATCTTTTGTGTAAGCTCTTTTTGAACCTACCTCTGTCAACTCCTCTAAGCCAGGGATTTCTAGTCTCCATCCTTCATCATCAGTTAACCTAAAATCTAAGTGATTTATTTTGAAAAAGGATAGATAATCTAAAATTTGTTTGATCTTATCTGGACCATAAAAATTTCTTGAAATATCTAATAGCATACCCCTGTATGAAAATCTAGGAGAATCATTAATTAGAATATGCTTAAGCAAAGTCTTTTCAAATTTAGAGGCTAACATAATTTGTTTTAGTGATTGTAAACCATATAAAGCTCCTGCTTTATCAGACGCTTTTATTAAAATTTTATTTTCATTTATAGATAATTCGTATGATTCTTCTAAAAAATTATCCGAGTATTGTACCAAAATATCTGAATCTGTTGAATTTGAGTAATTATTAAATTCTGTATCAAAGTGTTCATCAAAAAGAGATTCTACTGTATTAATATCAAGATCTAAATATTCATCAACAGAGATTTCATATAAAGATTTAAGAGAGGACTCTCCATCTAAAATTGTTATCTCACTGGGAGTTGGAGTAATTATTTCAAGTTTAGATTGATTAAGAATACTACTAGGAGAATATAAATCATAGCGATCTTTAGAGGATGGTGCATCGAGTTTTTCTATCCCAGCAGCATCTTTCCAATCGTAAGTAAACTTTACATCAATTATTTCATTATTTGAAACTATAAAGCCACCAACTGGTAAATCTGATATTCTTTTTACATCTCCAAACTGATTGAAATCTATGTTAACAGATTCATTTGATTTTAAATCATAATCTTTACCAAATGATAGTATGTTATATGATTGACCTGCAACATATTTATATTTGATATTATCAGGTATAGACTCACTATCTACGATTGAACTCTGTTGGTTCCAATGAAATGACCAAACAGAATTCAAATCAATATTTGTAGAATTAAAGATTGAAAGGGAGACCTCAAAGTTAGACTCATTCATTTTCTTAATCTCATATATTGCATCTATTTCCCTAGATTGTGTATTACACGAAAGCAAAAAAAGAGAAATTATAAAGAGAAAGAATCTGATGATCATTCAGTTACTTTATTTTAGTAAATTCAATAAAATCATCATTCTTAGCTGAAATAATATATTCATTATCATTAAATGAAATAAATTCCATATCCTTTACATCACCATTAATAAATAAGCCACTTTTTTGAGTAGAAACTGCTTCAAAACCAATATTAGGAGTATATTTTAGGTAAACACCAACACTACCGTCATTTCTAGGGGTTTCAACTTCAGAATTATACATATTTCCTGAAACTACAATATCTATATATCCATCCTTATCTATATCCTTTTTTAGAATTTTATTTATAGATGATAATTGTGTTAATATTGGTAAATTACTCATTTTAAATGAGTTACCAGTATTTTCTAAATAAACAGATGAAAATGTTTTTGAGAAATAGTGAAGAGAATTCTCCAGTGCTGGTTCAGTATATACATCCTCTAGTGTTGCTATAGAAAATGCATCATAATCCTGAAATTTCATTTTAATTGCTGGGATTTGATCTGAAGAACATTGCCTACCTCTTAGTGGATATTGCTCTCCATCATTATAATAACTAAGAACAATATCTCCAGTGTTATTTTGATCAAAATCATTATAAAAAATATCAAACGTTTCATCTCCTGATGTTTGATACTTATAATTGTTACCAAGATTTCCAATTACTAGATCCATATCACCATCTTTATCAAAATCTTCAGCTACTATATCGTACCACCAACCTCTTGTTGAGTCAACATCAATTAATGATGTATCTTCAATAAATTTTCCTTCAATATTCTTGTAAAACTTAATTGGTGTCCATTCTCCCACAACAATTAAATCAGTCCATCCATCATCATTATAATCAGTCCAAACTGATGATGTAACCAGTCCAATCTCTTTGTAAGAAAAAATAGATTCATCCGCATTTTTAAATTTTATTCCATTATCGTTTGTTATATTTTCAAGTAAAAAACTATCTGCAGGAAGAGGATAATTTCCTGGCACTACTCTTCCTCCAACAAATAGGTCTAAATCACCATCTTTATCAAAATCTTCTGCTGAAACCCTCATTCCACTAGAAAAATTATTAGGTAATGAATTATCATCAAAACTAAATAAACCTTTACCATCGTTTTCATACAGCCTGTCTTTTAATATTGGAGTATTTGGTTCAAATTCATTTCCACCTGAAACAATATATAAGTCTTTATCTCCATCACTGTCAAAATCTTCAAGAATCATATCCATATCTTCGTATTTAGAGTGTTCTTTCGAAAATGAAAAAGTTTTACTGTAAAAAGATCCATCTGATTTTTGATAATAAAATGCAGTTGGTTGGTCTTTTGCACCTCCTACAATAAAATCCTCAAGTTTATCTCCATTTATATCACCGATTGCTATACCTGGACCTAATCTTGAATTTTCATGAGGAAGAAGAACTTCCTTTATGTAATCATTATGATCATTTTCGATATGCTTATGTTTTACAATATCAACATTTTCAAAATATAGATCTGATTCATCAGAAACTAAACTAGTTTTGAATTCAGAGTTTGATATATCAAATTCAACAGTTGAATTTATTTTAATATTTTTTGATTCTTCTGAGTTACCATTTGACCATACTACTTTAACTGATTTTATAATCTCATCATTACCTATACCAAAATTTAGATAAGGTGAAACAGATGACTGAAAACCTCTTGTCATAGTAAGTTCCTGCATTTGAGTTGAATTTTCAGTCTCTACATAAACCCTACTATCAATTCCAAATACATTATTCTTATCACCCTTTAAAGAAACTTTTAAATAATTATTAGTTGAGTTATTCCTATAAATTTGAGCCTCTTGATCAATATTATTTACGATTATTTCTAAATCACCATCATTATCTAGATCTGCGTATGTTGCTCCATTTGAAAAGTTTTTATCATCTAATCCCCAATCAACTGAAACATCTGAAAAAGTTAGATCTTTATTATTTCTAAAAGCAAAATTTGAGATAGCCTCTGAGGGTATTTGATTTGTATAATATAACAGACTATCATTAGACATTGGTCTCAAATTAATTTCATTGAAATAGTCTTTATTGTTTATCTCTCTTCTTGTTCCGTTTGAAATAAATAAATCTTTCCAACCATCATTATCAAAATCAGCTAAGAGAGGTCCCCAACTCCAATCAGTAGATGATATACCTGATAGTCTAGAGATATTACTAAAAAAAGGCTTATCTCCTTCAACACGTCTATTCAGCTGGAGTGTATTATGCATGTATTGATAGTGGAATCCATAATTAACTGTACTCCAAAATAAGTCTGGATTCATACTAGCCATATTAGCCTTTGATCTTCTATTATCTTTTGCATCCATATCTACTTGAATATAGTCAAGGTAATTGTCATTATTAAAATCTGCAATATCAACTCCCATACCATAAAAGGATGTTTGATTTGTAGATTCCTTAACGATGTCAGTAAAAGTACCATCACCATTATTCATATACATAAAATCTGGTGAGCTGAAATCATTTGATATGTATAGGTCAGGATATGAATCATTATTTAAATCTCCAACAGTTGCACTTAGAGTAAGCCCGTAAGTCCTTAACCCTGCATCCTCAGTAACCCTTTTGAATGATGAGCCATCATTTCTGTATAAATTATCAGTTTCATAATCCTCTGAATTCTGCATTTTATAGTAATAGTAACTACTAGGAGCATCGAAAGGCGTCATTGGGTAATTCGCAACATAAAGATCTAAATCACCATCTTTATCATAATCAAAGAAAGTTGCTTGAACACTATTACCGACATCATCTATTCCATATTCGCTTGCTTTTTCTGTAAAAGTATTATCTCCATTGTTAATAAGTAATTCATTATTTTTTATTCCATCTAAACCGGCAACTGAAACATATATATCTAAGTACCCGTCATTGTTTATGTCCACCATAGTTGAACCAGTGTACCATTTATCATCACCACCAACTCCCGCAGATGATGTTATATCCTCAAATTCAAGATTTCCTTTGTTTAAATAAAGTCTATTTTGGGCCATATTACCTGTGAAGAAAATATCATCAAGGTTGTCATTATTTATATCTCCAACTGATACTCCACCCCCCATGTATATATATGGATAGGTAAAGTAATTCATTGTATTATTCTCTTTTAATTCATTTATGAAATCAACACCAGTTTGGGAACTAGTAAGAAGAGTAAATTGCTTATCATCAGAAGTCTTATTACATGAAACTATCACACATAATAAACTTAGAGTCAATAAAAGTAGGTTCAATTTTTTCATGAGGCAAATTTAAAAAAAAACAGGATGAAAATTAATTCATCCTGTTAATTTTTAGCTAGAATTTTAGTTGATTAGTGACCAGGGTTCTGAGTAAGAGCTCCTTGAGACGAATCAATAGCATTTAAAGGAATTGGTAATGCATTGTGCTTAGATGAAACTGGGTTAGCTTTTGCTGCAAAATTAGCAATAGTTCTTCCCTCGTTTGCAATATAAGTATTTAAAGCATCAACCATAACTCCCCATCTTCTTAAATCAAAAAGACGGTGACCTTCCATAGCTAATTCAACTCTTCTTTCATGTCTAACTGCATTTCTTGCAGCACCTTGATCAGTCCAAGCAGAGTTGTAAGTATCTATAACATAGTTAGGCTGAGAGTCAGCACGTGGACCGTTCTTAGCTCTAGCTCTAACTTGGTTAACATAACTTCTACCAGCTTCAAGATTACCAGATTCAACAGCAGCCTCAGCAGCCATTAATAAAACATCAGCATATCTTAAAATATGGTAGTTGATACCAGTTCTTTGCTCACCCCAACCACCTGTACCTCTATTGGCATCATCACCAGCAGTGTAAAGGTTTTTCTTGTTTACGTAAGGACCAGATATATCAGTAAATGATGCTCTGATGTTATCCTTACCAGTCATAGGACCAAACCCATTTAAATCAATTCCACGTCTTCCGATAGTGTAATCAATTCTTGGGTCTAGTGGACCTGTGTGCATAGTAAATGGTTCATTTTCATATATACCATAGTCACTTGCTATATCAGAAGTTGCCCAGTTAGATAATGGAAGACCATTAGCATCAGTCTGGAATGCATTTCCAAGATCGATCGTTGGTTGGTAAAAACCACAACACATACCACCTGTCATTGCACCAATTGGGAAGTTTAATGTCCCACCTCTGTTACCCTGTGGAGATTGTCCTCCATCAGAAGCAAATTGAATAGAGAAAATTGCCTCAGTACTGTTTTCTCCAGATGATCTGAAGTTAGCTGAGTAGTCAGAATTTAATGCATAATCACCTGAATTTATAACAGATTCAAGAGATGATAATGCCTCTGACCATTTTCCTTGGTATAATTGAGCTCTTCCTAAATATGCTCTTGCAGCAGATGCAAGTGGCCTACCTGGCTCACTGTATGCACCGCCTCTAGAAGATGGAAGGCTATTTGCAGCAGCAGAAAAATCAGCTTCAATTTGGCTCCAAATAGGACCAGAGTTTGGCTGATTAAATTCACTTGCAGCATAATTTTCATCAGAAATGTAAGGTACGTTTACCCACATTCTTTGAAGTTCGAAATTGTAGTGACCTCTTAAGAATCTTGCTTGTGCTAGCTCAACTGAAAAAGAACTTGGATCTTCAGAATTGTTGATCAAGTCAATTACAGCATTAGCTCTGTTAACACCAGCAAAAAGTGCTTGCCATCTACCTTCAAAATATGGGTTAGTAGTATCCCATGTAAAAAGTTCGATTGCAAGTAGGTCAGCCTGGTCACCATCAGTTGATCCTTTGTGAGCATCATCTGAGATAGCGTCAAGCCACCAGTTATCACCACTTTTTGTCCAATCTGCACCTGGACCACCGTTTCTTATACCATCAAGTACTGAGTAAGCACCTGTTAATAAAAGATCAACACCAGTTGCATTCTGTAGGGCTGCATCACTTAGCGACCCTATAGGATCAATCTCTGTAAAGTCATCAGAACACGAGACTAAGATTGAAGCTGATAATAAAATTGTTAGAATTTTTTTCATAATTAATTATTATTGGGGTTAAAATTTAATATTAATACCTATTGAAGAAAGAGCATTAGTAGGATATTGTTGACTATATACACCAATATCTAAAGCTCCACCTCTTGGTACTTCAGGATCCAGACCTGGGAAGTCAGTTAAAGTAAGTAAGTTACTACCGTTGTAGAAAACTCTTGCACTACTAGCACCTAATTTAGATGCAATAGTGTCAGGTAAAGTATATCCTATTTGTAGAGTTCTAAGTCTTACATAAGAACCATCTCTAACAAAGAATGAGTTAGCAGATGTAAACTCGTTATTAAGAATAGTTTCACTTAATGCAGGTAATGCTGCACCTGTATTTGATGGAGACCATGAGTCTAGTACACGAGTACTTCTATTTCCATTAAAGAAATAAGGAGTTTCGTAGTAAAGAGCTGTATAGTCAAAAATATCATTTCCAAGTTGACCATTCCAGAACATACTCATATCCCAGTTTTTCCATGCTAAATTAATATTAACACCAAAAATTAAGTCTGGGTGAGGATCTCCGATTTTAGTTCTATCGTTATCGTTAATTACACCGTCATTGTTAATATCTTCATACTTGAATCTTCCAACACCAGCACCATCTTGGGTTGCATGAGAAGCAACTTCAGCTTCTGTTTGGAAAATACCAAGAATGTTTCTACCATAGAAGTATGAGACTGGCTCACCGACAGATGTTCTTGTCATTGCACCAATTCTTTGACTACTACCAGAATAGAAATCACTAATTAACTCAGTAACTTCATTCTTAGCTTTGGTTATATTAGCATTAACAGAGTATGTTAAACCATTCGATGTAGTATCTCCATAATTCAATGAAAGATCAAATCCAGAAGACTTCATAGAACCTAAGTTTGTAAATGGTGCAGAGGCGTCAATTGCAGTAGTACTAATTTTTTGAGTATCCTGCGCCACTAACCCGTCTGTTACATTTTCAAATACATCAAGTGTAAGAGTTAATTTATTATCCATGAAACCTGCATCAATTGCAAAGTTTTTAGATGTCATTGTTTCCCATGTAAGTAATGGGTTACCTTTTGAAGCAATTACAGCACCAGCAGTAGCACCTCCACTTCCACCGTATGCATATGCACCAGTAAATTCGTTAATATTAGAGATGTTAATATCTGCATTAGAAATACCAATCTCCTGGTTACCTAATTCACCATAAGAAGCTCTTATTTTAAGAGTATCAAATACTGAACTATCAAACCAATCTTCACTACTAACTAACCATCCAATACTTCCAGAAGGGAATATTGCATCAGCAGTAGCCTTAGCAAACCTTGAAGTATCATCTTTTCTAACTGTTGCAGTAGCAAAATATCTACCACCAAATGACCAGTTAGCTGTAGCTAATAAAGAAGATATTGAGCTTGAGTTAGCACCTGCATTACTGATAACAGGTACACCAGATCCATTACTTAATAAGTAAAAACCAGGATCTTCGAAAAGATAATTAGTTCTTAAAGCTCCAAATCCCTTGTAGTTTCTTTTAGTCTGCTCTGTACCTACTAAGAGGTCTAAAGTATGATCTCCAAAAGAATTCTTGTAGTTAAGGAAATTAGTAACCACCCATTCATCCTGTCTGAAGCTATCCTCAGAGAGTGTATTGTTAGAAACTGCTTCACCATGTTCTGGATTTAATGGAGAGAATGATCTTCCATTAAGATCTCTCATTTGAATACCAGCTTTTGAAACAAAATCTAATTCCGGAGTAATATTCCATCTAATTGACACATCACCAATAACTCTTAAGTTCTTGTTATAGTTATGTCTTGCTCTGTACATAGATGCAATTGGGTTGTTAGCAATACCAACTCTCGCAGAGTTAGAGTATGTACCAGCAAAGTTTCCATTTGTATCTCTGACAGGTATTAAAGGAGAAGAGAAAGCTGCGTTTTGAATTTGATTCGCACCTCTACCTATTTCTTTATCATAAGTTATATTTAGGTTCTCTGAAACTGTTAGCTTATCACCAATTTTAAACTCTGAGTTTAATCTTGTAGAAGCTCTTTCATAACCTGTATGAATCATTACACCTTCTTGCTTTAAATAATTAGCTGACATATGGTATCTACCCTGTTCTGAACCACCAGAAGCAGAAATAGCAATATCAGTAACTTCTGCAGTATCAAATAACTCATCGAACCAATCTGTACCATTAGGTACTTTAACCTTTGCACCAGCACCTTCATATTCAGCACCACTTGGCATAGGGACATTTAAAAAGATTGGTATCGAAGGAGAAGCACCAGTACCATATTGTGGGTGAGATGGTGTGTTTCCATCATTTAGAATACTCTGCCATGTCATATCAGCATGTTGCTGAAGGTTTAACATATCAGGAACTCTAGTAACCTCAGCTAGACCATATGAAGCATCAACTGTAAGAGTGTTTCCTTGGTTGTAAGTACCTTTTTTAGTAGTTACAACAATTACACCATTAGAAGCACGAGCACCATAAATTGCTGCTGAACCATCTTTCAGTACACTTATATTTTCAATATCTCTAGGGTTAATATCTCTCATAACATTAGGATCTGTAGTCTGAATACCATCGATAACATATAAAGGTGAGTTATCATTAGTAGTCGAGTAACCACGAACTCTAATTACGGGAGCAGCCCCAGGACCTCCACCAGAAGTAACTTGCACACCAGCAACCCTACCTTGTAGAGCCTCAGCAGCATTTGTTACCTGAGTCTTGAAAGCCTCGTCTGTGTCAACAGTACCGATAGCTCCTGAAAGTGATCTTCTTTGCTGAGTTTGATATCCTGAGACAACAACCTCATCAAGAATGTCTACACTAGACAATAGAGTAACATTAATCTGATTTTGGTTTCCAACTGTAATAGTTTGAGAACCGAATCCCAAACTTGAGAAAGTCAACTGATCTCCAGCTGACGCATTAATTTGATAATTACCATCAAAGTCGGTAACAACACCTGTAGTAGTCCCTTCAATTACAACTGTAGCTCCAGGAATAGGATTGTTATTTTCGTCAGAAACACTACCAGAGATAGAGTTCTGAGCAAAGATTAGACTAGACGATAACATCAATACAACTAAAAAAGCTTTTTTCATGTTAATTAAGTTTAGTTTATACGCGCAATTTAAGTTAAAAAATTGTTAAAAAGAAAGAAAAAAGTATTAAAAATTATCAACTATTCACAATTAGTTAACAGAATTTATGAATGTTGCAATATCAGTGTTTAAAGGGGTTTTAGTTATAAATAGTTCCTTTTCAATGACTTAAATCAAATTTTTTAAAAAAAAAATTTAAAATATTCATTCTAAATAAGCTTAAAATTTCGTCGATTTCGGTAAAATTTTGTGGGGGTGAATTGTTGTATCTTGTATACGTGTATTAAAAAATGAAAAATAAGTGGACATTAACTCTAGGACTTATATTGGTATCAATAGTTATATCATTTTTAACTAATATATGGCTACTGTTGTTATTAATCCCAGCTAGCTCTTTAATTTTAAAAAAATAAACTATGGAATGGTATGAGAAAAATCGAAAGGTAATTTTAATTATATTCGCTTGCTATTTAGCTTTTAGACTAATAACTATGATCTTATCCTAATGCGTTTTTATAAACTACTTTTATTAGTAAATACCTTTACTTACTCACAAATTAACCCTGAAAACATTGATATTGTAAGGGATCAATATGGCGTACCTCACATTTTTGCTAAAACAGATGCTGAATTAGCATATGGACTTGCATGGGCAAACGCTGAAGATGACTTCAACACAATACAGGAAGCTTACTTAGCTGGAAATGCAATGCTATCGAAACATATCGGTCTTAAGGGGGCTCCAGCTGACTTCATAACTCAGTTTATTGGATCAAAAGAACTAATTGATGAAAAAATTGGAGAAATTAATAGTGATTATTTAAAAGTTATATCAGGATATGCGCAAGGATTAAATAGCTACGCAGAAAAAAACCCTGACAAAGTTCTTTACAAAAAACTTTTTCCAATTACTCCTAAAATGATGATGATGTATAGTCAGCTACAACTCTTTATTTCTAATCAAGGAGCTGATTGGGCAGGAAGAATTTTAAACAACGATACACAAGATGACTATTTAGACCAAAATCTTACAGGATCTAATGTAATAGCTATGAATAGTAATAAGACTGATAATGGTGAAACTTTCTTAGCAATAAATACTCATCAACCTCTTGAGGGACCAACTTCATGGTACGAAGTTCATTTAAGCAGTGAGGAAGGAACCAATATAATTGGAACACTTTATCCTGGAACTCCTCATGTTCTTATTGGTGTAAATGAAAACTTGGGCTGGTCTCACACAGTAAATTATCCCGATAAAACTGATGTTTTCAAATTAAGGATGAAAAACAACAGAAAATATATTGTTGATGGACAGGAATACGAGTTAGAAAAATTAAAAGCCAAAATTTACATTAAAATTCTTGGGTTCCCAATCAAAATAAATCGAAAATATTTTAAAAGCATATATGGTCCAACACTAAAAAATAAATTAGGTTACTACTCAATTAGAACTCCAACACTTTTTAATATTAGAGCACTAGAACAATGGTGGAGGATGGGTAAATCAAAAAACTTTACTGAATTCTATAATACTTTAAAGATGAAACAAATTCCAGGTTTTAATATTGGATATGCTGATAAAAATGATACAATATTCTACATATCCAACGGTATAATTCCAAAAAGAGCTGAGGGTTATAATTGGAAAGGGATTGTCCCAGGGGATACAAAAAAAACTTTATGGAAAGAGTATTATGATATACAAGATTTACCTCAAGTTATTCAACCAAATGCAGGATTTATATATGATGCAAATCACTCACCATTTAAGTCTACATCAGCTGAAGAAAACCCAAAAGAAGAGGATTACAGTAAAAGAATGGGATATGAGACATATGATAATAATAGGTCAACTAGATTAATTGAGTTAATTGAAAGTTATGATAAAGTATCATACAAAGATTTTAAGAATATTAAGTACGATAATTCTTTTCCCTCAAAGTTCAATTATAGCTTTATGGATATAAGTATAATTGAAAACTTATCAATTGACCCTAATAATGATTTATTTGAAATATTAAATATAATTCAGAAATGGAACAGAAAAACTGATATTAATTCACAAGGCGCAGCAATTTATGGGGTTCTTTATTATCAACTTGTCAGAAATTACAGAAATGAAATTCAAACAAATAATAATACTGTGAGTGAAGAAACACTTCTTTCAGCTATTTTAGATACCAAGTCATATTTAATTGATAATTTTGGCTCTATCAACATAACTTTAGGAGATTTTCAAAAACTAGTAAGAGGTAATAAGGAGTTGCCTATTTGGGGACTTCCAGATGTTATAACTGCTATGTCATCTAGACCATATAAAGATGGAAAACATAGAGTTACTCAAGGTGAATCATATATTGGACTAGTTAGGTTTAACGAAAAAGGTCCAATTCTTGAAAGTATTATTTCTTACGGTAATTCTGATAATCCAAATTCAGAACACTATACTGATCAAATGGAGCTTTATTCAAAATTTAAAACAAAAAAAATGACTTTTGATAAGCAAGAGATATATAGCAAAGCAAAGAGAATTTATAATCCGAATTAAGAGATATTTAGCGCCTCATCATAAACTTTCTCATATAAAGGAATGATCTTTTTGATATCATATTTCTTAGCATTCTCAAAAGCTTGAGATCTATATTTTTTCTTTAATGATTTGTCAGAAAGTATTTTGATAGCATTTAATGCCATAGAATCAATATCTCCAATATCGCTTGTATAACCTGAGTTACCATTAATATTAAGTTCAGGCAAACCCCCCGTATTAGTAGATACAACTGGAACTTTTAAAGCCATAGCTTCCAATGCTGCAAGACCAAAACTTTCTTTCTCTGATGGAAGAAGGAAAAGATCAGAAGAGCAAAGAATTTGATCGACCTCATTGGTCTTTCCAACAAATATGACTCTATTTTTCAAGTTATTTTTTCTTAAATAATCCTTAGCTTTCTTTTTTTCAGGTCCATCTCCAACCATAATAAGTTTTGAATCTATTTTAGTATTTATTTTTTCAAAAATTTTAATAACATCAATTATTCTTTTTAATGGTCTAAAGTTACTTATATGTACAATGATTTTTTCATCTCCTTGTGCAATTACATTTTTTTCACAGGTATTATGCAAAGCACTGTATTTATCAATATCAATAAAGTTTGGAATAACCTTAATTTCTCTTTCTATACCAAAAAATTGTCTTGTGTCTTCCATTAAACTTTTTGAAACACAAGTAACGATATCAGACTTATTAATACTAAATGTAACAGCTGGTTTATAAAAAGGATGATTTCCAACTAGTGTAATATCAGTTCCGTGAAGAGTTGTAACAATTGGAATTTCATAACCATTTTCATTAAGAATTTTTTTTGCCATGTATGCTGCATATGCATGAGGAATAGCATAATGAACATGAAGTACATCTATCTCATACTTAGAAATAACATCATATAGTTTACTAGACAAAGCCAATTCATAGGGCTCATACTTAAATAGCGGGTAATCAGGGACATTAACCTCATGATAATGCAAATTTGAAGATAGAGCATCAAGACGAACGGGCTGACTATAGGTAATGAAATGAATTTCGTGTCCTTTTTTTGATAACTCAATTCCAAGTTCAGTAGCAACAACCCCAGAACCTCCAAATGTTGGGTAACAAACAATACCTATTTTCATTTTGAGTCAATTAAGGATTTATATACAATTTCTTGAGATCTAGTTCTTGTATTACTTGTTTGTAATAAGGTATTTTCTCTTGTTGGATAAGTTCTATTTGAAAGAAATATAAATATTATATTTTTATCTGGATCAGCCCATGCCATTGAACCGGTATACCCATAATGACCAAAACTTTCAGAGGATACGCCACCAAATGTTGAACCGTGTTTACCTTCAATTTGAGGTTTATCAAACCCTACTCCACTTCTATTATTTTTATCACAGAAATAGCAAAAATTAAACTTATCAAATGAGTCTTTAGAGAATAATTTTAAATTATCATAAATACCTTTTTGGATCATAGCCTGAAGAACAATGGCAACTTCATAGGAATTAGAAAATAAACCTGCATGTCCTGAAACACCTCCTAACATTGCAGCACCTTCATCATGCACATACCCTTGAAGTTTTGAATATCTAAAAAAATCATCTTTTTCACTTGGCACAATCTCATTAATATTGAGCTTCTCATGTGGATTAAACATTGTTCTTTTCAAGCCCAGTGGATTAAATATTCTCTCATTAGCTAAAATATTAAGTGGCTTATTATATTTATCCTCAAACCAAAACTTTAAAAAATAAAAAGGAAGATCTGAGTATTTATATTCCAATTCTTCTCTTAGTTCGCTATTAATAATTGATTTAAAAATCTTTTCTCTGTAATTAGTCTTTAGATACAAATTTTCAGATACCGGTGTTGAGAATGAAGATTTTGAATTTGTTTTGTAAAATCTTGATTTTGGTTTTTCTTTCTTATTCAAAGTCTCTTCATAGAATGGTATCCAAGGTTTCAACCTAGCATAGTGAGATAACATATCTTTTAAAAGTATTTGAGACTTATCCTTTAACCTTTTCTTGGGGAAAAGTTCATGCAACTTTGTATCTAATCTTAATCCACCTTTATCATACTCTTGCAAGACTAACGGCATTGTAGCAATTATTTTAGTTATTGATGAAAGGTCAAAAACATGATTATTCTCAAGTTTAACTTTCTTTTCATATGTATGATATCCAAAACTTTTGTTGTAGATAACTTTACCATTTTTAGAAACAAGCATTTGAATTCCTGGAGCAATCATTGAATCAATACTTCTAGTTGCAATAGAATCTAAGTATTGAAGTTTTTTAAAATCAAAACCCTCATATGCGGGTCTAGAAAAACCCAATATTTCTTTTTTATTAAAAGTTAGACCATGATTAACATTGAAAAAATTATTTGAAACAGGGATTTTACCTTTAAATGATCTCACGCCAGACATTAGGTCTGCTGAAATTTCTTGAGAAATCATATTGTTCTGATAAGATATAATAATTGAATCAAAATTATCGATTGATTTAAATGAGTTAAGACTATATGGATTCAAGAATAAGTTTAAAATAACATTATTAGACTTACTAATATTGTCTATTTCCCTTACTATATCCTCAGGAATAATATTAGATGCATATGGACTTGAACTAGAACCATGATATGATATGATAATTGCATCATAATTAGTTTTTTTATTTATTGAAAGGTAATCCTCATGTTTAAATTCTTCAACATCAACATACATAGCCATTTTATTTGTTAAATACTCGCTATTCTTGTTCTTACCCATTGGAACATGCAAATATTTCTTATTTGCAGAAAGAGGCAAAGTCTCTTTAGAGTTTTTTACAAGTGTTATAGCTGACTCCATTGCTTTTGAGTATAAGAGTGAATCTTTGGGTGTATTTACTTTTTCAAGAATATTTTCAGGTGTTATCTCTTTGTAATTATTAAGTCCTGATTTTGCCTTAAGCGACAAGATCTTTTTAACAGATTTGGATAGTCTTGACTCAGTAATCTTACCTTTATTGAATGATTCTGTAATTAATTTAACTCCAGATGAAACATTAGTTGACATTAAAAGTATATCATTCCCTACTTCAAAGGCTCTTAAGTCGACATTAATTGTTGGATCTTGAAGAACACCCTTCATATCAAGTGCATCAGTTACAGTTATTCCATTAAAATTATATTCGTCTCTCAGTAACTTATCTACAGTTTTATATGACAAAGATGATGGGTATTTTTTATCAATTGCAGGAACACTTAGATGAGCTAACATTACAGACTCGGCTAGTCCTTCCTCAATAAGTTTTTTAAAAGGAAATAACTCAACATTATTTAACCTTTTCATATTACCTTTTATTACTGGAAGTGTTTTGTGAGAATCTTTATCTGTATCACCATGCCCAGGAAAATGTTTTATAGAAGTATAGACTCCAATATCTTTATGACCTTGAATATAGGCCTTTGCTTTATTATATACATTTTTAGGATCCTCTCCGAAAGACCTGTTGCCAATAATAGGATTTTTTGAATTATTATTTACATCAACTGATGGTGAAAAATTAAAGTGAACACCTAATGACTTGTTTTGTTCCGCCATCCTCTTTGAAATTTCTCTTACAAGATTATCATCTTGTATTGCTCCAAGAGTCATATTCCAAGGGTGCGCAAACACATCAGATAGCCTTTGTGATGGACCCCACTCAGCATCCATGGAAATCAATAAGGGAGTTTTTGCAAGAGATTGGAATTTATTTAACCACTCAATATGCGACTTTGTGGTTCCAATTGAGAATATTAAACCACCTATCTTATCTTCTACAACAAGCTTCTTTATTTCATCAAAATTTGATTGTTCGGGTGAGACCCAGTTAACAAAAAGCTGAGCTACTTTCTCTTCAGTAGACAAAGATGAATATACACTGTCAACCCACTTTTTTTCATAAGTATTTAAATTGTCATATAAGTTTTGTGAAAAAACAAAAGTTATATTAAAAAAGAGTATCAAGCAGTTTCTTAACATGTTATAAGAATTTAGAAAGCCATGATGATCCAATATCTGTTTCAAAATTATTTAAAAGCTCACCTTTGGTATTTACAGTTGTGTTGAAAATAACTGTTTCAGATGAAAAGGTTCCATCTTTTATTTTGTTTTTTAAATGATTTAGACTAGTTGACTTAATCTCATTATCTATTTTATAATTCACTATTAATCTGTTTAATAAGTTTAATTTAATAGAATCTGAAATATCATTTATAAGTTGAAGTGAATAATCGATTGAGCATCCACCTATGGGATTAAAATTTTCATTAACAGCAATTACAATAAACCTATTATAAATAATTGAGTATGAACATTCAAGATCATTTCCATGTGCTTTCCATCCATCTAGGAATGATGAAGTTTTATTATCAATTATAACTTTTTCTGATTCAGTTAAATCTCTGTCAGATTGGTATATCCAAACTCTTGAATCATTGGGTATTGTCTTAAAGTCAACTCTCATAAGTCTTCTGCTTTTTCAATCATTTGTGCTATGTCAATCACATCAACATCTTCCTGTTTAGATGTCATACCGTCACTCATCATTGTGCTACAAAAAGGACAACTTACGGCAACAATTTTAGCATCTGTTTTTATTGCCTCCTCAGATCTTTTAATATTTATATCTTGATTTCCTTTTTCTGGCTCCTTAAACATCTGTGCACCACCTGCACCGCAACACAAAGATTTAGATTTACAACTTTTCATTTCAACAAGCTCAGCATCTAATTTTTCAATTACATCTCTTGGAGCTTCATATATTCCATTAGCTCTTCCTAAATAACACGGATCATGATATGTAATTTTTTTTCCTTTATAATAACCTCCAGATATTGAAATCTTATTATCCTTAACTAGATCGTTAATTAAAGTAGTATGATGGATAACCGAATAATTCCCTCCTAGATCTGGATACTCATTCTTAAGGGTATTAAAACAATGTGGACATGAAGTAATTATCTTTTTGACATCGTATGAATTAAGAATTTCAATATTTGAAATCGCTTTCATTTGGAACAAAAATTCATTGCCAGATCTTTTAGCTGGATCACCAGTACATGATTCTTCTTTTCCAAGAATGGCATACGATATATTTGCTTTATTTAGAATTTTAATCAGAGCTTTAGTTACTTTTTTTGCTCTATCATCAAAGCTACCAGCACAACCTATCCAAAATAGATAATCTGGATTCTCACCTCTTGATTTTAGTTCTGACAAAATAGGCACTTCCATTATTCCTTATTTTTTTGGTCGTCATCAAAGACTTCAATGGTTACTTTCTTCTCAATTAAATCTGTAAATTTACCATTATATCTTGTTGCTTTTACCAAGTGGTTATCAATCCAGTGATAATTTCCTCCTCTGGGCTTACCCATCAACAGACTATGATATTTAAAGCCGTTTTCTTTCAGCCACTTTTCTGTAACCTCTCTATGTGATTCAATTCTAGCAGTAAAAAAACAAATAATGTGGCCTTTATCATACCAGTTATTAATTGTTTCTAAAGCATCTGGATACAATTTTGCTGTAACCATCCTCTCTGGTTCCTCATTTGGAACATCATCACAGATTGTACCGTCTATATCAATTAAATAATTTTTAATACCCTCAGGTAAAATTGGACTAACTGTCTCACCCTTTTCAATTTTTTGATGTAAATAATTTTCAACTTCTTCTTTTTTCATATTTAAATTTTTAAGCTTCTTGGATCCAAAGCTCTCTGTCCTGCTGGTTATAAGGCCATGGAGCTCCATTATTTTCAATATTGTTCATCATATTATTTAAATCTGGATGGGCTGAAGATTCTTCCATAATCAAGAATTGTCTCATATCCATAATTATAGACAAAGGATCAATATTTATTGGGCATGCTTCTACACAAGCATTACATGATGTACAAGCCCATAATTCTTCTTTAGATATATAATTGTCTAATAATCTATCCCCATCATCAACAAATTTCCCTTTGTTTATTGTAATATTTTTAGATACTTTTTCTAGTCTATCCCTTGTGTCCATCATAATCTTTCTTGGAGATAATTTTTTACCTGTTAGATTTGCAGGACATTCACTAGTACATCTACCACATTCCGTACATGAATAAGCATTCATGAGCTGAACCCAATTTAAATCAAGAACATCAGAAGCACCAAATTTGTCAATTTCACTGTTAGATTCAGATGCTTTTTCTGGATAAAACATTAAAAGAACTTCATTTTTTACTGATTCCAGTATTCCAAATTTACCTTTACTTTCAAGATTTGCAAAATATGTATTAGGAAAAGCTAAAAGAATATGAAGATGCTTAGAATAATATAAATAATTAAGAAATAAGAAGATACCAATAATGTGTGACCACCAAAAAACTCTCTCAAAAACGTAAACAGTTGAAGTCGTAAATGAATCAAATAATGGCACCATAAGAGAGGAAACAGGAAAAGATCCTGCCTTATAATAACCCTCAAAATTTCTTTCTTGAAGAATTAAATCTGTTGCATTCATTGATAGAAATAACAACATTAACACTATTTCAAAATAAAGTATATTGTCAGCATCAAATTTTGGCCAACCCTTCATTTCATTACTTAAAAATCTCTTTATCTTAACAATGTTTCTTCTAGTCCAAAACAGAATAACTGAAATCAAAACCAGTAATGCTAAAATTTCAAAAGAAGCAATTAAAAAGTTATATAAACTAGGATTAAAATATTTAGAAAAAAATCTGTGCGAACCAGTTATCCCATCAATTAGTATTTCAAGTAGTTCAATATTTATTATAATGAACCCAACATAAACAATCACATGAAGAAATCCAGAAATTGGTTTTGTAACCATTTTAGATTGACCAAGAGCTATTCTAATCATATTGTAAAGTCTTTTTTTAGGATTGTCGGTTCTGTCTACTGGCTTACCAAGTTTAATAACAGTTATTAACTTTTTAATATTATATATAAAAAAGCCAACTGATGTTACAAGTAGAATACTAAATATTATATTGGGTAAAATATTAATCATTTACTTTCTACCAAAAACTGAGAAATGAACATATTTTTTTGGATTTGTTTTTATATCATTAATTAAAATGTTTAAACTCTCTATTGATGTATTAAGATTATTATAAACTTCATCTTCATTAATTAATTTACCAATAGTTGAACTGTCTGATTCAAGTTTATTTACAATTGAACCAATACCATCAACTGAAACTTCAAGACTTGATAGAAGAGCTGACAGATCAAAAGAATTTAATTTATTAGATACATTTGAAAGATTTGAACTAATTTTTTCAAAATTATCTATAGTATTATTAATTTGAGTATTCTTTGAACTTAAAGTTTTTTCAATAATTATTGAGGAATTTCTAATAGCCTTAATAGCTGATGTTAAAACGTTAATTGACTCTTTAATTTCTTCTTGAGTTTGTCTATTTAGAACGTTGGACGCACCAGTAAAAATTGAATCAACACTTGTTATAGTACTTTGTAATTGTCTAGATAGAGGTTCAATTTGCCTATTAATCAACTCTGTTAATCCAGGCCTAACATTAGACTTGAGCGTATCACCTGTCCTGATTATAGATTCTTTTTCAAATACAGGTGCAATTGAGATAGCTAGACCACCAAGAACTCCTGTTTCATAAATTGATGCTGTACTTTTTGAAGAAAAGTTCAACTTATCTTTAACCTTTAGAGTAACGAGTATTTTTGTTGAGTTGGGCAGAAAGTCTAAATCAGTAACATTACCAATAGATAAACCGTTAATCATAACATTTGCACCAACTAATAGACCATCTACTTCATCATAAACTGCATAAATTGTCTTTTGCTTATCAAGAATTGAAGATCCTTTTAAATAATTAAATCCAAATATAAATAGTAGTATAGTTGATAAAACAAAAAAAGCAGATTTTATTTCTTTAGATAGTCTCAATGCAGTTTGGGTTTATTGATGTAAAAATAAGAATAATTTAGTTAGTTAAATATTATCTTAAGTCTCAATTTAATCTGAGTATTTGATTGTTTTGATATGTTACTACAAAAGATGAATTAAAACCACTAGCCCTTGCAGTTTTTAGAGATTTATTTGCTTCCTCTAAAGTTTTATGTTTCCCATATAAATATTTGTATACTTTTCCCTCTTTTACTACGTCTACTGTTTTTAAGCCTTTAAAATTATATGGTTTTAATTCCAATAGTTTATTGCTAGCTGCAATTTGTACTCTATAATAGACAATATCTCTATCAACATTATCTAATACATTAGACGTAGATAAATTTCTATAAAAATCATCTCTATAATTAACAACTGCCTCAGATATAGCATTAGCCATTTCAGTTTGACCTTTAATTGAATTTAGGTATGAGCCCTCACTTTTATTTGTTAAAAAACCTGTTTCAACTAATACACTGGGCATATAGGTGTATTTGAGAACAATAAAACCAGCCTGTTTTACATTTCTGTTTTTTCTATTCAACCTTTTAACAAAACTATTTTGAATATATGAAGCAGCAGTTATACTTTGGTCCAAATATTCCTCTTGCATTAATGTAAGCCCAATAACTGATTCTGGATTACTAGGATCAAATCCATCATATTTATTAATGTAATCTTCCTCATAAAAAATTACTGAATTTTCTTTTTTGGCAACTTCAAAGTTTCTTTGGTTTGCATGAAGTCCTAAAACAAATGTACCAGCTCCATAGGCCTGTGAGGTGTGTGCATCACAATGTATCGAGAGAAATAACTGAGCATTAGATCTATTTGCAATATTTGCTCGCTCAACAAGATTTACAAAAACATCTGTTTTTCTAGTATATACAACATTTATACCTTGATTTTCTAATTCTTTACCCAATTTTAACGCAATGTTCAGGGCAATCTTTTTTTCAAGATATCCATTTCCAGTATTTCCTGGGTCTTTTCCACCATGACCAGCATCTACAACTACAGTGAAATCAGCCGTTTGGCTTATTGAGTAATTAATTGAAAATGAAATAAATATTAAAGCTATGAGCCTAATTGAATTCATACTTATAAATAGATATAATTAAAATTATGATTAATTTTGAATAAGTTAAGTACCTTGTTGATAACTCAATTTTAAATCTTGAAAAAAAAATATTTAATCTTTATCACAGTTTTATTTTTTTCAGGATTAAGCCTCTTAAACTCTCAAACCAATGAGAAAATTTTAGACTCACTATCATCTAAAGAAAAAGAAAAGAAATCTGTTCTTCTAGACAATGTCAAATACGATGCATCTGATTCAATTATAATTGATCAAAAAAATAATAAAATTACTCTATACAACAAAGCTAAAATTGAATATGGCGATATTGAGCTAACATCAGGTCTTATTATATTAGATTATAAAGAAAATATTGTAACTGCAGGAAGAATTTCAGACTCTAAAGGTGAGCTTAGCCAATATCCAACTTTTAAACAGGGAGGAAATGTTGTTAATCCAGATTCAATTAAATATAATTTTGATAATCAAAAGGCATTGATATGGAATTCTAAGTCTGAAGAGAACGGGATGAATATATTATCCAGTTTGACAAAAAAACAGAATGATTCAGTCTATTACTTGAAGGATGGAAAAGTTACTACAGGAGGAAGCTTACTTGGTGATGAAACTGAAGAGGCTGATTATTTTTTCAAAATCCGAAAAGGAAAGCTAGTTCCAGGAGGAAATATTATTACTGGATTCACGAATTTATTTGTTAAAAATGTTCCCACTCCAATCGGACTACCATTTGCATATTTTCCGTCTCAAGAAACTAAAGATTCTGGATTCATAATTCCTAATATAAATGAAAGTAATCAAAGGGGTTATTCACTTCAAAACGGTGGTTATTATTTACCATTAAGTGAGTTTTTCGACTTAACAGTTTTAGGAGATTACTACACAAATGGAAGTTATGGTTTAAACATAACCTCTCAATATAAAAAAAGATATAAGTCAAGTGGAAATTTCACAATTAGATATGAGAATTTAATAAATGGTGAACGTGGACTTCCTGGCTATGGAAAATCTACAGTATATAATGTTAGATGGAGTCATACAAAGGATCCTAAGTCATCTCCGAACTCATCTTTTTCAGCGTCTGTTAACTTTGGGAGTAGTGATTATTTTAGGCAGTCAGTAAATCAACTTAATACTGCTAATTTTTTAAATAATAACTTAAGTTCATCTATATCTTATTCTAAATCTTTTCCTGGTTCTGCAGGAGTAAGACTTTCAATGACAGCAAATATGTCTCAAAATACTCAAAGTCAGCTAGTTAATTTAACTTTACCTACACTTACATTAAATTCCAATAGGTTTTATCCTTTTGAGAGAAAAGGAAAGTCAAAAAAAGGATTCTTTCAAAATATAAATATTCAGTATTCATCTAAAGCAGAGAATCGAGCAATTTTTTCCGATGATCTTTTATTAAAAAAAGGAATGTTTGATAATGCTAAATCTGGAGTACAACATAATATCCCATTCCAAACTAATTTTAAAATGTTTAAACATTTAAGCGTTAGTGTTGGTGGACAATATACAGAAACATGGACAGGAAAAACAATTCGATATAATAATTATAATGAAGGTGTTGGAGCAGTAAAAGATACAATTGGTGGATTTGATAGATTTGGAGTTTACAATTACAGTGCCAGTATTACAACAAAAGTTTATGGGATTGTAAATTTCAAACCTAAAAATAAAGTTCAATCAATTAGACATACAATCTCACCCAGTATATCTTACTCTAACAGTCCAAGTTTTGAAAAGTATTATGATACATATATAATAGATGCTAATGGGAATACAGCCGAATACACTCGATTTCAAGGTGGCTTATATAATGCTCCTGGAAAAAATTATTCAAGTAGTATAGGATTAAGTATTAAAAATGTTATAGAAGCCAAAGTTAAGCCCAAGGATTCGACAGAAACAGAACTCAGAAAGATTGATATATTTAAAAACTTAAATATTACTACTAGTTATAATTTAGCTGCTGAAGAATTTAATTTATCTCCCATTAGAGTTAGTGGTAGCTTTGATATAAAGAAGGGTTTTACTGTAAATACTGGAGCAACATTTGATGCATATGCTTTAAATGAAGATAATCAAAGGATTAATGTTTTTAATTCTAAAAATGGAGGAGGTCTATTGAGATTAACAAGTGCAAATGTATCAACTCAATATCAAATTAATAATAATACTTTTAGAAGAGGTCAAACTGATGAACAAATTAACGAATCAACTTCTGGTGGAGGTCGAAATGATGATTTATTTGGTGTATCACAGAATTTTTCTGATTCAAGACAAAATATGGAGGATGAGGAGGAAGATAAAGAGGAAATTGATCTAACTAACTACATATATAAAATGCCATGGTCATTAAACCTTGCATATTCATTAACATATAATAACTCAAGAGGTCAAAATGATTTTTCAACTAACTCATTAATGATTTCGTCTAATCTTTCTTTAACACCAAAATGGACAGTTGGTATTTCTTCAGGTTATGACTTTAAACAAAAAGGGTTTACATATACTCAATTAAGATTTGATAGAGATCTTGATAGTTGGAAATTAGACTTTTCATGGGTACCTTTCAGTGAGAGGGCTTCTTGGAACTTCTTTATTGGAATTAAATCTGGACTTTTAAGTGACCTTAAATATGAAAAAAGATCTGAACCAGACAGATCATTATAGATTATGAAAAAAATAATAAATACATCTAAATCACCAGCACCTATTGGACCATATAATCAGGCTATTCTTAAAGATAATATGCTATTTATATCAGGACAAATTGCACTTGATCCTAATTCAATGAAACTAAATAATGATTCCATTGATGATGAAACTAATCAAGTGATGTTAAACTTAAAACATATATTAAAGGAAGCTAATATGGATTTTAATAATGTTGTAAAAACATCAATTTTTCTCTCTGATATGAAACTTTTTAAAAAAGTAAATGAAATTTATGGGGAATATATAATCAAAGGAGATGAACCAGCTAGAGAGACTATAGCTGTCAAAACATTACCTATGAATGTAAATGTTGAGATATCGATGATAGCTATTTTATAGTTAACTTAATATATTTCTTTTATGATAGTCAACAAGACCAGTAATAGGTCTTTGAATAAATCTTCCTGTTCTTAAATTATATTTTTTTCCAACTTTAGTGATTTCATCTTTTAAATAAAATGCAATTGAACCTACATAGTGTATATCAACTTTACTAAAGTCATCATATTGGAGTATTTGATAATCTATAAACCTCTCCAATCCCTTAAAAATAATTTCTTTAAAATATTCATTAGACTTATTATCGATTAAAAACTTTGCAAATCCAGCTAAATATGTATTTGGATTTTCTTCTCTATACAGTCTATTTTTAATAGTATTTGGAGATAAATCATAATTTTTCGCAAACTCTTCTCTTAAATACTCAGGCATTTTATTAAAATAATATGCTCTAATTAGATATTTACCATAATAATTTCCACTAGCATAATCCATAAGAACATAACCTAGAGATTGAACTCTCTGAATTACATTTTTTCCATCATAATATGAACAGTTTGAACCAGTTCCTATAATATTAACGATCGATGGAACTCCAATATCTACAGCTGAATAAACAGCTGCATATGTATCTTCTTTAATATCAAATTCACTATTAATAAAAATTGATTTAAAGATTTTTAAGATTCTCTCTTGAGTTGAGTCAACTCCACATCCAGCTCCATAAAAGAAAAGCTTATTAACTGATTTTCTATTTTTATAAATATCAAAATTATTTTTAATTCTCTCATTTAATATCTCATTTGAGAGCATTTGAGGATTTAAACCTAAAGTTTGAGTAGAAAAAATTTCTTCACCTTTATCGTCAAGGGCTATCCAATCAGTTTTTGTAGAACCACTATCAACAACTAGAATCATTATTTGTTATATTGAATATATATGCTTAGATAAGTCAAGAAGTTTATTAGAATAACCACATTCATTATCATACCATGAAATTATTTTAAAAAAATTAGAATTTAATTGCATACCAGCATTAGCGTCAAAGATTGATGTTCTTTTATCTCCAATAAAATCTTGAGAGACAACAGGATCTTCGCAATAACCAAGTATTCCACTTAACTCATTTATTGAAGAATCTTTCATAACTTTTTTTATTTTTTCATATGAGGTATTTTTTTCTAGCCTTACCGTAAGATCAACGACTGAAACATTAGCAGTTGGAATTCTAAATGCCATTCCTGTAAGTTTTCCTTCTAATGATGGAATTACTTTTGTAACAGCTTTAGCAGCTCCGGTAGAACTAGGAATAATATTTAACAATGAACTTCTACCACCTCTAAAATCTTTTTTAGATGGACCATCTACTGTAAATTGAGTAGCAGTTGCTGCATGAACTGTAGTCATCAGGCCTTCTACTATAATAAAATTATCATTTAGTACTTTTGCAATTGGAGCAAGACAATTTGTTGTACAAGATGCGTTGGAAACAATTGTATCGGAAGATTTTGCTTCTTTATGATTAACTCCCATTACAAACATAGGAGCATCTGGGCTTGGAGCTGATATTACAACTTTCTTTGCTCCAGAGCTTAAGTGAGAAGATGCTTTATCTATTGAAGTGAAAATACCTGTACATTCAGCTACAATTTCTACACCCATTCCTGACCAATCGATATTATTTGGATCTCTTTCAGCAGTAATTTTGATGGGTTTACCATTTATTATTAGCTTATTGTCACTTACCTCAACAGAACCATCGAATGGACCATGGACTGAATCATATTTTAAGAGATATGCTAGATGATCAATATCTAACAAGTCGTTTACTGAAACTACATTGAAATCATCATTATTAATTGCAGACCTAAAAACTAATCTACCAATTCTTCCAAAACCATTTATACCAATATTTATTGCCATTTTTTATTCATTTAAATTAAATTGAAATTATATCACAAACTCTTACTAAGTCCTCATGTAATTTTTGACCACCTTTAATGGCCTTATCGATAGGAACTGTGACCATTTTATCATCTATTATTCCAACCATGACATTGCTTTGACCAGACATAAGACAATCAACAGCATGTACTCCCATTCTTGAGGCTAGAACTCTATCAAAGCAGGTAGGTGACCCCCCTCTTTGAATATGACCCAGTATTGAAACTCTGATTTCATAATGAGGTAGATTTTTTTCTATATGAGAAGAAAATTTAAAAACATTATCTCCTATTTTATCTCCCTCTGATACAACAATTATACTTGAGGATTTACCTGATTTTTCACTCTTCTTTAGAGAATCTAATAATCTATCTAAACCCATTCCTTGCTCAGGTATTAATACTTCTTCTGCACCAGCGCCAATACCAGCATTAAGAGCAATATGGCCTGATCCTTTACCCATAACCTCAATAAAAAATAGTCTATTGTGTGAGCTTGCAGTATCTCTGATTTTATCTATTGCACTTACGGCAGTATTCAATGCTGTATCATATCCTAATGTACACCTTGTACCAACTAAATCATTATCAATTGTTCCTGGTATACCAATTGTTTTTATCCCATGTTCCTCCTCTAATAGCATTGCACCTGTTAATGAGCCATTTCCTCCTATTACAACAAGTGAATCAATTTCATATTTATCTAATGTAGCCTTAGCTTTTGTTCTACCCTCTTTTGATCTAAATTCTACGCATCTGGCTGATTTTAGAATTGTTCCTCCTTTATTAACTATATTATTTACTCCACGAGCATTAAGCTTTACCAAATCATCAATGATTAATCCCTCATAACCTTTGTAGATACCGAAACATTCAATATTATTATATACAGCTGATCTTACAACTGCTCTTACAGCAGCATTCATTCCAGGGGCGTCACCTCCTGATGTTAGAACGCCTATTTTTTTGAGTTTATAAGCCATTTTTTAGTTGCACTAATTTAAATATAAAAATCTAGGATATTAAAGAATAAGTATAAATTGTTAATTATTATTAGCAATAATTTTTGACAATAAACTTCTAAATGTCTGGAAGTCTACTTGATAAGATAAACCTATTCCTTGGGTATACCCTAATTCATCTCCAATGTATCTAAATTCATTTTCTCTATTGAAAACTTTAGCTCTTAATGTTCCATCTTCATTCAAAATAAAATCTATTTGAACATCTCCTATTATAAGAGTCTCCTCTATACCACCTATTGGAACACCAATCTTACCATTAAATAAAATTTTATCACTAATTTTTGTAGACAATGTTACACCAAATCTATCCTCAGTTTTTATGTCTAGTATTTCACTTTTATCACCCTGCAGATAATTTAATCCAACTTCTAAAGGGCCCTGATTCCCCCCCAGAATATCACTAAAAACCTCTGAAACTTTCTCATAAATATTATTAGTTACTCCTTCTATAGATACACTGACCTCATTAATAAAAATTCCTTGAGTCAAAAGAGAGATAGCCTGAAGTTGTCTTACTTCAGGATCATTTAATTTATAATTTATCTCAGAAGTAACAGTACTACTTGTATTTGGAAAAAAAATCTCAAAATCTGGACTGTCGGGTTTAGTAAGCTCACCAGTTAACTTTATATCAACGTCTGTTGGTATTTTTTTGTTAAAATTAGGGTTATCTAAAAGCAAAGCAGGATTTGCACCACCGGGAACCTCATATTTTGCCTGAATATTCATTTGAGCAGCTAGAGGATCACCATCCCAGATAATTGTTCCTCCCTTTTTTAATTGAAATTTTTTATCGATTAAAGCTAAATTTCTAAAATTGTATATACCCTCACTAGCAACAAAGTCTCCATATATATTAAATTTACCATCTGAATCAATCTCCATTAAAAGGTCGCCATCACCTTTTCCACTAATATAACTGCCAGTCTCTTGATCAATTGTAATCTCAACTTCAGCACTATTATTAATTTCTAAGTTCATATTCAAATCGAGTGTCTTATTAATTTTATTAAATGTATTATCATTCTCTTGGGCCTCCTTAGAGTAAGAATTTAAATCTGAGAAAGTAATAAAGGAAAAATCATCAACAGAATAATTACTGGACTGAGGAATAGTAATGTTTGTTCCATCTCTAGTTACTCCATTAATATTAATTGATACTTGATTAGTTGGTCCACTTATTTTAATATCTCCACCAAGATATGCCTTGCCATAGAAATTCTCATTTTCACTGTATTCTTTGTTTAGTATATA
>CACORF010000006.1 GCA_902629505.1 uncultured Bacteroidota bacterium | reverse complement strand
TTATCAAAATGGCTGGAATTCAAACTTTGGGATTCATTACACAAATGGAAAAGGTTTTTTTGAGAACTACAACCTTGGATATGGAGAATCTGATTACATTGATAGAAGATGGCTTGATAATGATTTTTATGGAGTATTATATAGTCTTAATAACCAGACAGAGGATTTTAATGTAAATATTGGGGGCTCACTAAATAAATATAATGGATTACACTTTGGAGAGTATCTATGGTATGATCAAGTAAATTCTGACGTTAATCAATATGATTTTAAAGAAAAGTTTTATGATGATTTTGGTGATAAGGGGGAGTTTAACATTTATGCAAAAATAGATCATTACATTACAGACAAATTAACACTTTATGGGGATTTACAATATAGAAATATTAAATACGAAGCAGGTATTTCTGCTAATTCAACTTTAACTGGTTTCATAGTAGATGGATTTGAAAGTCTTAATAAGTCTTTTAATTTTTTTAATCCAAAATTTGGACTATTCTATAATTTAAATGAAAATAATGATCTTTATTTCTCCTTTGCAAGGGCTCACAGAGAGCCCACACGGACTGATTATGCAAATGGAAATCCTAAGGAAGAAAAATTGGATGATCTTGAATTAGGGTGGAAGCTAAACTCAAACAATTTGTCTTTATCTTTAAATGCATTTTATATGATCTATGAAGACCAATTAGTATTAACTGGTCAACGTGATATAAACGGTTATGAAATTAGAAGAAACATTGGTGAGTCTTATAGAGTTGGAATAGAGCTTGATAGTAGCATAAAAATAAATAATAAATTAAATATTGAGACAAATTTCTCTTTCAGTGAAAATAAGAATAAGGATTTTTATTCAACTTTTGATGGAAATCTGAAAAATTATGGAGACACGGATTTAGCTTACTCACCTAATTTAATTGCCAATAATATTATAAACTTTAACCCAAACAAAAAAGTATTAATTTCATTGCGATCAAAGTATGTAGGTGAACAATTTTTTGCTCAAACGAACTCACCAATTTCTAAACTAGAATCGTTTTTTATTAACGATTTAAATTTTATTCATGATATAGATTTACCTAATATATCAGATGATATAAAGCTAAAAGTTTTAGTCAATAATTTATTTGATCATAAATACTCTGCCTATGGTGGATATTACACATATGATGTCCCAGAAGGAAATGGTTTAAAGACTTATGAAGGAACTTATTATTATCCTCAATCTGGCATAAATCTCCTGATAGGGCTAGATATTAAGTTTTAAATAAAATATTTTGTAAAATTTTGTAAATTAGAGTTATATATCCCCTTTAATAGGGGATTTTTGCATTGAATATGGGCAATATTTCATATTATACTGAAAAAGGCTTAAAAGAGCTTAGAGATAAATTAGCACAACTTAAAGATGTGGAGAGACCTCGTGCATCCCAAGCAATTGCTGAGGCAAGAGATAAGGGTGATCTTAGTGAAAATGCAGAATATGATGCTGCAAAAGAAGCACAAGGTATGCTTGAATTAGAGATTTCAAAACTTGAAGAGACGCTCTCAAATGCTAGAATTATTGATGAATCAAAATTAGACTCTTCAAAAGTACTAGTTCACTCTACAGTAAAGATTAAAAACCTAATAAATTCATCTATTATGGAATATAAGCTTGTTGCACAAAGTGAAGCAAATCTTGCCCAAGGAAAAATATCTGTTGATTCTCCGATTGGCAAAGGACTTTTAGGTAAAAAGACAGGTGATATTGCAGAGATAGTTATTCCTAGCGGGAATGTTAAGTTTGAAATTCTAGAAATTTCAAGATAATGGCATCAATTTTTTCAAAAATAATATCAGGTGAGATACCATCATATAAAATTTACGAAGATGAAAGCTTCCTTGCTTTTTTGGATATAAATCCAAATGCTGAAGGTCATACATTATGTATACCCAAAAAAGAAATAGATCAGATATTTGATATGGATGATAAAACTTTGTCTGAACTTATTATTTTCTCTAAAAAAATTGCTAACGCAATAAAAAAAGCTGTAGTTTGCGAAAGAGTTGGAATAAGTGTTATTGGACTTGAGGTTCCACATGTCCATGTTCATCTTATCCCAATTAATAATATGAATGATATGTCTTTTGATTCTAAAATTAATATGACAGAGAATCAATTTATTGAAACAATGAACAAAATAAAATCTTATATATAATGGAATTACTTGGAAAAATTAAACTTATTGGAGATATAAAAACATACGGAGAGAATGGTTTTCGTAAAAGAGAATTAGTCTTAACAACTGAGGATCAATACCCCCAGCATATATTAATTGAATTTGTTCAGAATAATTGTGAACTTCTTGATAACTTCAATATAGGTCAAACTGTTAGAATAGGAATTAACATAAGAGGAAGAGAATGGGAAAGCCCTGATCAAGGAATAAAATATTTTAACTCCATTCAAGGATGGAGAATAGAGTCACTAGATGATCAAGTTATGGATTCAGCACCTGCTGATTTGCCATTAGAACCTGATACAGATTCACCAAGTGATTTGACGGAGGATGACTTACCATTTTAGTTAGACAAGACCTACTCTAGAGAAACCAGTTACTTCAACTGAATCAGAGAAACCCTTAAGATATTGTGAAATACTTATTTTGCTGTCTTTTATAAACTGCTGATTAATAAGAGTGTTTTCTTTGAAAAACTTTTTAAGCTTACCTTTGGCAATATTATCTAACATTTCCTCTGGCTTACCCTCTTGTCTTAGCTGATCCTTTGCAATTTCAATTTCTTTAGCGATGATATCCTGGCTTACTCCATTCTCATCAATAGAAACTGGATTCATGGCAGCTATTTGCATTGATAAATCTTTACCAACATCACCTGCTTTTTCAAAGTTTTCTGAAAATCCAACAATTGAGGCTATTTTGTTACCGGCATGGATGTATGATCCAACAAAGCTTGCAGATATGTGCTCAAAAGAACCTATTTCAATTTTTTCACCAATTATGCCTGTTTGTTCTAACAATTTTTCTGAAACCTTCATTCCTTCAAAATCTGAGTCTAGGAAAGATTCTTTATCAGTAAAGTTAAGTGCATGATCAGCTAATTTTTGAGCCAATTGAACATAATCATCATTTTTTGCAACAAAATCAGTTTCACAATTTAAAGAAATTATAATCCCAGAGGTATTATCTGAATTAACCTTAGCCAATACAACACCTTCAGATGATTCTCTATCAGCCCTGTTGGCTGCAACCTTTTGTCCTTTCTTTCTAAGTACTTCAATTGCCTTGTCAAAGTCTCCACTAGATTCTTCGAGAGCTTTTTTACAGTCCATCATTCCAGCTCCTGTAGCTTGTCTTAACTTATTTACATCAGATGCAGTTATTTTCAATTTAGTAAAATTTTGAGGTTATTATTCTTCTTCTGAAGCATCGGTGTCTACGTTATTGGCTTTAGCCTCGGCTTCTTCTAATTTCTTTTGTTCATCAATTTCTTTTTCCTTCTTTCTTTCTTCTAAGGACTCTTTAATTGCACTACATACTATGTCTAGAATCTTTTCTATAGATTTTGATGCATCGTCATTTGAAGGAATAATAAAATCAACTTCATTAGGATCAGAATTTGTGTCAACCATAGCAAAAATTGGAATATTTAATTTCTGAGCTTCTTGAACTGAAATCTTCTCATTTAATGTATCTACAACAAAGATAGCACCAGGTAATCTTGTCATTTCAGATATTGAACCAAGATTTTTTTCCAATTTAGCTCTTTGCCTGTCAACTTGAAGTTTCTCTTTCTTAGAGAGTGTTTCAAATGTACCATCAGCTTTCATTCTGTCAATAGCATTCATTTTTTTTACAGCTTTCCTGATAGTAACAAAATTAGTTAGCATTCCACCAGGCCATCTTTCAGTTATGTATGGCATGTTTACTGAATCAGCTTTTTCAGCTACTATATCTTTTGCTTGTTTTTTTGTTGCAACAAAAAGAATCTTTCTACCAGAAAGTACTATTTTTTTAATTGCGTTTACAGATTCTTCAAGCTTTGCAGCAGTTTTGTATAAATTGATAATATGAATACCATTTCGCTCCATGTAAATGTAAGGAGCCATGTTAGGATTCCACTTTCTTGTTAGGTGTCCGAAATGTACACCTGCATCCAATAATTCTTTAACGTCTGTCTTAGCCATAATTTATCTTTTAGAGAATTGGAATTTTTTTCTTGCTTTCTTTTGACCAAATTTCTTTCTCTCAACCATTCTTGGATCTCTAGTCATCAAGCCCTCTGATTTTAATGTAGATTTGAATTCTTCATTGAATTCGACTAATGCTCTAGATATAGCAAGTCTTATTGCTTCAGCTTGTCCATTTACACCCCCACCCTTTACACTAACTGACAAATCAAATTTATCTTTAGTTTCTGTTAAATTGAATGGTTGAAGAATTTTATATTGTAACGCAGCTGTACTAAAAAAATCTGAGTAAGCTTTTTTATTAACAGTAATATTACCTTTACCCTCTGACATGTATACTCTAGCTACAGATGTTTTTCTTCTTCCAATTTTGTGAATTACTTCCATTATATTTTGCTATTAACGTCAATTAATTTTGGTTTCTGTGCCTCATGACTATGTTCTGAACCCGGAAAAACTTTTAAATTTCTGTATAATTCAGATCCAAGTTTATTTTTCGGTAGCATACCTTTTACAGCCTTCTCAACAAGCTTAATGTTATTTTTTTGATGAAGTTTATCAGCAGTAATGATTCTTTGTCCACCAGGATAACCTGTATGGCTTATATACTGCTTTTGGCTCCACTTATCACCGGATAGCTCAATCTTCTCAGCATTAATTACAATTACATTGTCACCACAATCAACATGAGGTGTAAAGTTAGTTTTATGTTTTCCTCTTAGAAGAGTAGCAACTATTGAAGCAGTTCTACCTAATGGTAATTTAGCAGCGTCAACAAGTACCCATTCCTTGTTTACTGTTTTACTATTTGCTGATATAGTTTTATAACTTGTTTTAGTCATAATAGATTAAATCTAGGCGTGCAAATGTACAATTATAAAAAATTTTAAAAAAACTTTTTTTTAATTAATGTGCCTCTAACCAGTTTTTTCCAAATTCTAAGTCAATTTTAAGTGGAACATCAAGCTTTACAGCAGATTCCATAGTATCTTTGACTATATTTTTAACTATATCTTTTTCTGATTTATGTACATCAAAAACAAGTTCATCATGAACCTGAAGTAACATTTTTGATTTTAAGGACTGTTCTTTGAACTTTTTATGAACTCTTATCATTGCAATTTTGATAATATCAGCAGCGCTTCCTTGAATAGGTGCATTTATAGCATTTCTTTCAGCACCACTTCTTAACATATTGTTTTGTGAGTTAATATTCTGTAAATATCGTCTTCTTCCCATAATAGTCTCTACATAACCTTTATTTCTTGCAAAATCAATCTGACTAGACATATAATCTCTAAGTCCAGGATAATTTTCAAAATAATTATCAATCATAATCTTTGACTCAGATCTAGATAAGTTAGTCTGTTGACTTAATCCAAACGCAGAGACACCATAAATTATTCCAAAATTCACGGTTTTAGCATTGCCTCTTTGTTCTCTTGTTACATTCTCTGGGTCCAAATCATAAATTTTTGAGGCAGTTATGGTATGAATATCTTGATTTTTTACAAATGCATCAATCATATTCTTATCCTTACTGATTGATGCTATTACTCTTAATTCAATCTGAGAATAATCAGCTGCTAGAAGCTCAAAATCATCATTTTTTGGAATAAATGCTTCTCTAATTTTTTGACCATTTTGAGTTCTAATTGGGATATTCTGTAGATTTGGATTATTACTACTTAAACGACCAGTAGTTGTTACAGTCTGATTAAATTTTGTATGAATCCTACCTGTTCTTGCGCTCACCTCATTTGGTAAAGATCTAACATAAGTATTTTGAAGTTTATCTAAGGATCTCCATTCTAATATACTCCTTATAATTTCGTGTTCATTTGCTAGACTAGATAAAACTTCTTCAGAAGTAGAGTATTGTCCAGTTTTAGTTTTTTTTGGTTTTGAGACTAATTTTAGCTTATCGAACAATATATCCCCTAGCTGCTTTGGAGAATTAAGATTAAATTCTTCACCAGATTTATTAAAAATTCCATCTTTTAATTTATCAAGCTCAGATTCAAATACTTTGTCTAAATTATTTAAATATGAGCTATCTATGCTTATTCCCTCTTTTTCCATATCTGCAAGAACACGGATCATTGGAATCTCAATATTCTTAAATATATTTTCAACTTCGTTTGCTTTTAACTCTTCATCAAAAATTTGCTTTAATTGAAGAGTAAGATCAGCATCTTCAGCGGCATAATCAGTTAGTTCTTCAACTGGAACATCTTTCATAGATCCTTGGTTTTTTCCTCTTTTGCCAATAAGGCTCTCAATTGATATTGGTGAATAGTTCAAGTAAGATTCACATAATGTATCAAGATTATGCCTCATGTCTGGGTTTATTAGGTAATGAGCTACCATAGTATCATATAATGGTCCTGAGACTTCAACATTATATTTAAATAATACTTTAATATCAAACTTAAGATTATGACCAACTTTAGTTATCTCTTGATTCTCAAAAAAAGGTCTCATAATGTCAAAATATTCTTTTTGAATAGATTTTTTATTCTCAATTGGCACATAGTACCCTTTTTTTTCTAACCATGAAAATGAAATACCAACAATTTCAGTATCTAACGAGTTTAGCCCTTCTGTTTCAGTATCAAATGCAACAACTGTTTGCGTTAATAGTTTACTAACTAAATATTCTAACTCTTGACTTGAGTCAACTCTTTGATAGTCGGAATCACTCTTGCTTAAGTTTGATATGTCTTGAGTTAAATTATTCCCACCAAATAAATCTCCTTGGATTAAATCTTGATTATTCACATCAGAATTGTTAATTCCAAAAATTTTAAAAAATGTCTCTTTTACTCTTTTAAATTCAAGCTCATCAAAAATTTCCATTACACTTTTATTATCAGGATCAGATAACTCAAAGTCATTTAATTTATATTTAATAGGTACATCAAGAATTATTCTTGCTAGTTTTTTTGATAAAATTCCAAGCTCTTTATTATCTGCAATTTTTTCGCCAAGTTTCCCTGTGATTTCATGTGAATTTTCTAGAAGAGTCTCTAAATTCCCATATTCTTTTATAAATTTTTTTGCAGTTTTATCTCCAACTCCTGGTAGTCCAGGAATATTATCAACTGAATCTCCCATCATTCCCAAATAATCAATTACTTGCTCTGGTGAATCCACCTCAAACCTATCCCTGACTTCATCAACCCCCCATATTTCCATACTATTTCCCATTCTAGCTGGCTTACAAAGGAAAATATTATCTGATACAAGTTGGGCAAAATCTTTATCTGGTGTTACCATATATACCTTAAAATTATTTTTCTCTGCATCTTTAGCAACCGTTCCTATTACATCATCTGCCTCATACCCTTCTTTTTCAAGAATAGATATGTTCATAGATTTAAGTATCTGTTTAATATACGGTATGGCAACTAATATTGGTTCTGGTGTTTTATCTCTATTACTTTTATAATCAGTAAACATCTCAGATCTTGTAATTGATCCGCCTTTATCAAAAGCAACAGCTATGTAATCTGGATTTTGAGTTCTAATTATCTCTAAAAGAGAGTTCATAAATCCTAATATTGCAGAAGTATCTGTCCCTTTAGAATTGATCCTGGGATTTTTTATAAATGCATAATATCCTCTGTATATTAGTGCATAAGCATCAAGTAAAAAAAGCTTTTTTGAACTTTCCATTAAAACTGTGAAAATAATTTATGTCAATATACAAAGATATATATTCGAAAAATCAATACACCTATTTTGTAAATTTACAACATGAAAAAAGATCATAATTATTTTATGAAAAAAGCATTTGAAGAGGCAAACTATGCTTTTTATAAAGATGAAGTTCCGGTTGGCTGCGTTATTGTTTATGACAATGAAATTATATCTAAATCATCAAATATGGTTGAGCTTTTAAATGATTCAACTGCACATGCTGAACTTATCGCAATTACATCTGCACAAAACTTTTTAAAAACTAAGAATTTAAAAAAGTGTATTCTCTATTGCACCTTAGAACCATGTTTGATGTGTTATGGTGCGATATATTGGTCTAAAATTGATACCATAGTTTATGCAGCTTCAGATAAAAAAAGAGGCTTTTCAAGCTATAATTTAGAAATAGACAGAGATATTAAAACTATTTCCGGTATTATGGAGAGTGAATCAAAAGATTTACTAAATAAGTTTTTTAAAAAGATTAGAGATTAAAATTCATCAGCTTTTTCTCTCATCTTTCTAATATTTTCCTCACTCAGAGTATAATCTTTTAATTTTTTTCCTTTCCATCTATGGGCAAGAAATAAGGGCATAAATATTAAGGTTCCGGTAAGGACGGATATACCAATTATAATATCACCAATTTGTTCTCCCAAAATTTCTTTAGAAAATATTCCAATGAAGATTCCAATAAAGACTAGGTATGATAATATTTTAACTAAAACTTTCATCTAGTTTAATTTGATAAATCCTTTAATTGTTCTTTAGTTAACCTTGACGGTGCGTCAATCATAAGATCTTTACCAGAGTTATTCTTCGGAAAGGCAATAAAATCTCTTATAACATCTTTTCCTTTAAGAACTGCTGCAAGTCTATCAAGCCCAAATGCAATACCACCATGAGGAGGCGCTCCATACTTTAATGCATCAATTAAAAACCCAAATTGACTAGTATATTCTTCTTTACTCATTCCTAAAAGTTCAAATATTTTCATTTGAGTATCAAAATCATGAATTCTTATCGATCCACCACCTATTTCATTTCCATTAAGAACTAGATCATATGCATTTGCTATCACTTTTTCAGGTTCTGTGTCTAACAATTTTAAATGTTCAGGTTTAGCTGATGTAAAAGGATGATGCATGGAAAAAAATCTTTTTTCATCCTCGTCCCATTCAAAAAGAGGAAAATCGGTAACCCATATTGGGCATATCTTTTTATAATCAATCAATTCAAATCTTTCTGCAAGTTCTATTCTTAAAGAACCAATTTGAGTTAAAGATTCCTTTTTATTGCCAGATAAAATAAATATTATATCCCCAGGCTCGGACGATATTTTATTCAAAATTGACTTTAAATCTTCTTCTGAAAAAAACTTGTCAAATGATGACTTAACTGAAGAATCTAAATTATTTTTAATCCACAATAGTCCAGTTGCCCCAACCTGTGGTCTTTTAATCCAATCAGTTAAGCTGTCAATCTCCTTTCTTGTAATTTCAGATTTATTTGCGACTTTAATACAACATGAAAAGTCATTATTATCAAACAATTGGAAACCTTTACCTTTTAATTCATCTGTTATGTCATTGATTTTCATGTCATATCGAAGGTCAGGTTTATCAATTCCATAATTTTCGATAGCATGATTATAAGTCATTCTTTCAAACTTAACATTATCTTGATTTAAAAATCTAGAGAATAATCTGGACATTAATCCTTCAAATTGTCTAAAAATATCTTCTTGATTTACAAAAGACATTTCACAATCTATTTGAGTAAATTCTGGTTGTCTATCAGCTCTTAAATCTTCATCTCTAAAACATTTAACAATTTGATAATACTTGTCAAGACCACCTATCATCAATAACTGTTTAAAAATTTGAGGTGATTGAGGTAATGCATAATAATGTTCAGGGTTAAGTCTACTGGGAACTATAAAGTCTCTTGCACCTTCTGGGGTAGACTTAATTAAACATGGAGTTTCAATATCGATAAATCCATTTTCGGATAGATAATTTCTTACTTCAAGTGATAATTCATGTCTGAAAATTAAATTTTCTTTAACTGGTTCTCTTCTAATATCGAGATATCTATATTTCATTCTTAATTCTTCACCGCCATCAGATTCATTTTCAAGAGTAAATGGTGGAACAAGAGATTTATTTAAAACTTTAAGACTAGATACAAGAATTTCTATTTCACCAGTACTTATCTTTTCATTAATTTTTTTTCTTTCTATAACAGTCCCCTCAATTTCAATTACAAACTCTCTCCCAAGTTCAGAAGCTAAATTGAATATCTTTTCACTTGATCTCTCTTTATCAAAAACTAATTGTGTAATGCCATATCTATCTCTTAAGTCAATCCAAATTATAAAGCCTTTTTCTCTAACCTTGTTCACCCAACCAGAAAGTTTTACATTTTGATTTATGTTAGATTTAGATAATTCCCCGCAATTGTTAGTTCGATTCATAAAAATTATATGTAAATATAGCTAGATATTTTTTAGTTTGATTCGACCAAGATGTATTAAAAAGTACATGGTTGGAACAATTATTAAGGTTAAAAAAGTAGCAAATGTAATTCCGAAAATAACAGTCCAAGCTAAAGGTCCCCAAAAGATTACATTATCGCCACCAAAATAGATATTTGGATTAAAATCTGATAGTAGAGTGAAGAAATCAATATTAAGGCCAACAGCAAGAGGAACCAAACCAAAAATTGTTGTAATAGCAGTTAATAAAACTGGTTTGAGCCTAGCTTTTCCTGCCATTTTAACTAGTTCAAGAGCTGAGCTTTTGTCAATTAATTCGTTTTTAGATAGATTCAAATCAATTTTTTTCCTTTTGAATAATAGGTCTGTGTAGTCAATTAATACAACAGCGTTATTAACCACAATTCCTGCTAATGAAATGATACCAAGCATTGTCATTAAAATACTAAAGGTTAAATTAAAAATAACTATTCCAAGAAAAACTCCAGTAAAACTTAATATAATTGAGATTAAAACAATCAATGGTTTTGAGACAGAATTAAATTGAAATACTAATAATAGAATTATAAGAGAAATTGCAGTTAAAAGAGCTGAAGATAAAAATTCTTGGTTCTCTTCTTGCTCCTTAATTTCTCCAGTAAACTTGAAACTTACATTTTCAGGTGTTTCAAATCCACTTAAAGCAATTTCTGCTGTATTAACAATTTGATTAGCATTAGATCCTGCTAATATTGAAGAATACAATGTAACAACTCTTTGAAGATCTATGTGTTTAATTGCATTGAAAGCTGCAGTATTTTTTTCTTGAACAACTGATGCTACAGGAACCTCTTTGATTACTCCTGAAGACTGGTCTCTAAATATAATATTCTGATTTAGTATCGAACTCAAATCATTCTTATACGCATTTTCAAATCTAACATTTATCTCATAATCTTCACCATCTAGCTTGAAGACTCCTGCCTTGGTTCCAATTATGGAATTTCTAATAGTTTGACCTACAAGGCCAGCAGGAATACCCAATTCTCCGGCTTTCTTTTTATCGACTAAGAATTCTAGGCCAGGCTTACTCTTGGTAACATCTATTTTTAGTTGTTCAATTCCTTCTATATTTTCTTGATTTAAGAAGTTTTTCATCGAAATAGCAGTCTCAATAAGTTGCTGATAATCATCACCATATATTTCTATGTTTACAGGATAACTAGATGGTGGGCCTTGAGAGTCTTTTTCAACTAAAATTGCAATGCCGGGAAACTTTTCAATTAAATTAAGTTGTATCTCTCGTCTAAGATCTTCACTAGAAATACCCCTTCTGTATTTGAACTCTCTCATGGTCATTGTTATTAAAGATTTATGAGGTGTTCCAGCACCAGTTGATGATAATGAGCTACCAGCACCATCTCCTACATTGGAAATAGAAGATTCAACTAAAAAATTATAGTTCTTGTCTAGATACTTTGGGTTGTTTATTACACTATATATTTCATTTTCTACGAGTTTGGATGTCTCATTTGTTTTTAATATATCCGTCCCTTCAGGATATTCAACAGAAACTAAAATTTGTTGTGGTTCATTGTCTGGAAAAAACTCAATTTTTGGTGGGAAAAGACCCATTAAAAAAATTGAAAAGATAAATAACCCGAAAGTACCAGAAATAAATATATATGGCTTGATACCAGACAATGCATATGCTAGAAACTTTGAATAATTATTTTCTAATATTGGTAAAATTTTATCCTTGAATCTGTCTATCTGTTTTTTTAAGAATATTTTATAAAGCCATAGAAAAACAGTTATCAATAGGAATAGTGAACCAAAAATTCTAGTTGAATTAAAAATTAGAAAAATAATTCCAATACTTCCCAAAAAATATGTGGCCTTGTAAAGGTTTTTATTATTTAATTCATTTTCTTTAACTGTCATGAAATTTGATACAAGCATTGAATTGAAAAAGATTGCTACAATTAGTGATGAACCCAAAATTGCAGAAAGTGTAATTGGAAAATAAATCATAAATTCGCCTATAATTCCAGGCCATGTTCCAAGAGGGATAAAAGCAGCTATTGTTGTTGCTGTAGAAACGATTATAGGGAGCGCTACTTCACCAATTCCAAGTTTAGCAGCTTGAATTCTTGAGAGGCCCTCTTCCTTCATAAGTCTATAAATATTATCTACTACAACTATTCCATTATCAACTAAGAGTCCTAATCCCATAACTAATCCAAATAGAACCATTTGGTTGAGAGTAAATCCAAATAATGACAGAAAAAATAAAGACAGGAACATTGACATTGGTATTGCAAAACCAACAAATAGAGCATTTCTAATTCCTAAAAAGAATGTTATTACTGTAACGACTAAAATGATCCCAAATATCAGGTTATTCATTAAGTCATTGACTGAGTTAATAGTAAAGTCAGATTGATCGTTAATTACATTGACTTCTAGATTGGATGGAAGAAAATTTACTTTGGCCTCATCAATTATTTCTCTAATAGAATTGGATGCAAAAATTGCATTTTCTCCACCTCTTTTAATCACCTCAAGAGCTACAGTTTTTTGTTTAAAGTATCTTACGTATGATGTTGCCTCTTTTTCCTTAAATGAAACAGATGCAACGTCTTTAAGGTAAACTGGACCTTTGTTTGTATTAACAATAATATTTTCTAATTCGTCTGGAGATGAAATTTCTCCAACAATTTTAACATTTCTTCTTTGACCATCTGAAACAATATTTCCAGCTGAAATTGTAACATTTTCTTGAGATATTGATGAGATTATATCTGTAAAACTTGTTTTTGTAGCATTCATCATAAAAGGATCTACGGCGATTTCTACCTCAAAATCTTGAAGTCCTCTTATTTCTACAGATTTGATTTCAGGCAACCTCTCAATTCTGAGTTCAAGATACTCAGCATATTTTTTTAGCTCCTCAACAGTATAATCTCCTAATAAAGTAATATTAAGTACAGGGTATCTTTCAGCAAAGTCAAATTCTGTTACACTTGGATCAATTTTTGAATTGTTAAAAGTTGGCCAATCATCCCTAACGGTAACATTGTCAACTAAATCCTTTACCCGTTGCCTTGCTACTTCTATTAATACCTCATCATCAAATTCAACATTTATTACTGATACTCCTTCGTATGAACTTGACTCAAGCTCAATAAGACCCTTGACCCCTTTTATTTCCTCCTCCAGAGGGTTAGTAACTAGTTTCTCAATTTCTTCAGCACTGTTTCCCGGAAAAACTGTTGCAACAAAAACATTTGTGGTATTTATTTCAGGAAATGGTTCTCTTGGCATAGTATTGTATGCAGTAACTCCTGAGACAAGAAAAATAACCATCAAAATATATATAATGGTTTTATTTTCTATTGCCCAACTTGAGAGAAAAAACTCTCTATTTTTTTTATTCATTCTATTTAATTAGTTTAACTCTTTGAGAGTCTTCAACTATATTGGCACCTTCAAGAACAATTAACTCTCCTACATTAAGTCCTTCAATTACCTCAGCATCTTTGTTGCTTTTATTACCCAGTTTTACATATGTTTTTTTAGTAACGTACACTCCCTCTTTCACATCTTCATTTATTACATATAAATAATTCTCTCCAGAAGCATCTTCTCTAATTATTCTTAACGGTACTACCAATGCATCTTCTTTTTTATAAATGTTTATTCTAATCTTAGCGTCTAGATTTTGTTTTATTTTATTGTCAGGATTTTCAACAGGTACTTCAATACGGAATGTTCTATTGTTTGGGTTTATAAAGTTCCCTGTTTGAGTAATTACTGATTTTATCTCCTTTTCAAGAAGAGGAATTCTTACTAATGCTTCCGTCTCAGCACTAACATTAGATATATATTTTTCAGAAACAAAGGCCTCTGCATAAACTGTTTCCAGGTTTACTAATCTAAGTATTTGACTAATTCCTGGTACCATACTAGACCCAGGGTTTGATATAATCTCATCTATTATTCCATCAAATGGTGCATATATTTTTGTTTTTGAGAGCATATCACTCATTTGATCAACTCCTTTTTGACTTGTTTCATAATCAGCTTTACTTTTTAGGTATTGAATTTCAGAGCCAATGTTGTTCTCCCAAAGTCTTTGAACCCTCTCAAAATTTTCTTTGGCAAAATTTGTCTGAATTTCAAGTTGTTCTAACTGCTCTTGAAGACCAGAATCATTTATTTGAGCTAGCAAAGTACCTTTTTTTACTTTTTGACCTTCTTCTACAAAAACTCTTTCTAAGGTGCCTTGAAACTCAGAAAGTATAAGAATATTTTTTCTAGTTTTGAGATTTGCTTGCGTCTCAATGTAACTGTTAAACTCTTGCTCTTTAATCTCATATTTAGATATGAGAGTAAGTCTTTCGTTTTCATCTAGAAAAGAAATTCCATTATTTATCTCGTTTAGTTCAACTTTCATTATGTTCATTTGGTCTACATATTCTTTTTTTCTTTTTTTTAATTCATCCAAATCTTTATTTTCTATAAGACTTTCTATAGATAAATTTCTAGATGAGTCACAGCTAAATATTAGTATTGTTATAAATAATGAGTAAAGTTTATTCATGATTAATTGTTATAAAGGGTTTCTAATTCTGTTTTAATTGAAATCAATTCTATCACAGAATTCAAATATTTTTGTTGAGAATCTAATAATTGAATTTGTGCTTGTCTTAGTTCAAAGGATGATACTAAGCCCTCAAAAAATTTGATTGAATTTTTATCTTCAATTGAAATAGCTAGATTCATATTTTGTTCATTAACACTTAAAGACTTGTTAGCTAATTGATAATCATTAAGTTTTTGTATAACTTCTGCTTGAGTCTTTTCCTTCTGTTCAACAAGGCTTTCTCTAGCTTTTTCCATAGCAATTTTTGCTTTTTGTGATGATACATTCATACGGTTGGCATTGAATAATGGAATTTCTAAATTAACTCCTACAACTGACGAGCCAAACCAACTTTGTGATTTGTCAGTGAAGTTAAATTCATTGTTGTAGCCAGTGTATGTCCCACTAACAAAACCAGAAATCTTAGGCAGCTGTTTTGATTTTTCCAATTGATATTCAATTCTTTTTGTATCTAAGTTGTTTTGAGAGATTTTTATATCAACGTTTTTACTTGTATTGAAATTTTCAAAAGAATTTGCAAAAACCACATTATTTCCAATAAAATCATCTAGGGATGTAACAAGTACCAATTTATCTTTAATATTTAGTCCTAGAACTAATTTTAGAAGATTTAACTGATTATCTCTGGTTTTAATTGCTTGAAGTAATGAAAGCTCAGCTTGAGCAAGCGTTATTCTTATTTGCTCTACATTTTCTTCTTCTGTAAACCCATTTTTATAAAGCTCAGTAACCTCGTTCAAATCTTTTTTGAAGTTTTCGAGATTATTTTCTAAAAGGGAAATTCCTTCATTTAAGGTTGCAACAAGGCTGTAAAGTTTTACAATTGCCTCTCTTACTTCTAATAGTGTTTTTTCATAAAAATTTTCAGATGTTGCTAGAAAAATTTTACTATACTCTAAGCCAACTAACCAAGAACCATCAAATAATAATTGCTCCATTCTAACAGATCCAATCGCAGTTTGATCTGTACCAAACTGAATCTCAGAAAAATCACCTTTATTTCCACCGAAAAATTCAGCAGGAATCAATGATGTAGGGAGTTCCAGATTATTTAAATAGTTTAAATCTAAAGAGATATTAGGCAGTCCAATTGCAATAGTTTTCCATCTTTCCTGATATGCCATTATTATTTCTCTCTCGGCATTTTTTAAATTTCTATTATTTTCAATTCCATATTTTACAGCATCTTCTATGCTTAAACTAACTACCTCTGATTGAGAATAACAAAAGTTTGATATGAAAAGTAAAAACAAAAGCTTTCTCATTTTTTTATCATTTTAATTATCCATTTAGGAATTGATTTTTTTCTCTCATGCATGAGATTGTTGAATTCCTCTGTATTCAGCTTCTCCATTTTCATTAATATTGGACTACACATGAAAGGAAATACTATCAAGCTCATAATATTTGTCACAAAATGGATTGGTTCTATTTTGGCATATATTCCTTTTTTTACTCCTTCCTGATATTGCGCAACAAGCCTTGACTTCATAATCATTTTTGTTGATGGCATTTTTAGAAAGGAAGTAGGATTATTTTTTAGTTCATTTAACACAAAAGTGGGAAGGAGTGGCTCAGCTATAGTCATATCTATATATTTTTCACAGGTGAGCTTAATTTTATCCTCTAACGAAGTTTTTTCATCATTGTAGACCTCCACCATTTTACTTAAAAAATCAAAAAGAGTCTCGAACATTATAATTTCAAACAATTTCCATTTACTTGTGAAATAATAATTTAATAGTGCTAAATTAATGTCGGATTTTTTTGCAATCTCTCTGGTTGTAGTTGCGCTGTAACCTTTTTTCAAAAAAAGTGATTTAGCTGCAGTCTTTATTTTTATTTCGGTTTTAGAATATTCTTTCTTCATTTCATCTAGAAAATGACTGCAAATTAAATTTAAACAATTGAATTAAACAAATGATTAATAAAAAATTAACAATTAATTAAATAGTATATTTATTTTTTAATCAATCAATTGTTATGACTGAATACATCAAAATTTTTGAGGATTACATAAAAAAAGAATTAAAACATAATAAACCAAAAAATCTTTATGAGCCTGTAAAGTATCTCCTGGAATCTGGAGGTAAAAGATTAAGACCAATAATAGTTTTGTATGTATCAGAATTATTTGGAGGTAAGATAACCAATTCACTTCCTGCAGCAGCAGCACTAGAAATTTTTCACAATTTTACTTTGGCTCATGATGACATAATGGATAATTCTTTAATGCGAAGAGGAAAAAAGACAATTAACTCAAAATGGGATAATAATACTGGAATATTATCTGGAGATGTTATGCTTATAATATCTTATGAAATTCTTAACCAATACGAGGATTCTAAGTATATACTATTATCTAAGAAACTAACTGAAATATCAAGGCTAGTGTGCGAAGGTCAGCAAGCTGATATGGATTTCTCATCTGAAAAAGATATTACTGAAAATGAATATTTGGAGATGGTTAAAAATAAAACAGCAGTTCTTATAGCTTGCTCATTTATGTTTGGGGGCATTGTTGCTGATTCGGATACTTCAAATATTGATTTATTATATAAAATAGGACTTAATCTTGGTATAGCTTTTCAATTAGAAGATGATTTACTTGATAGTTTTGGAGATCAAAAAAAGTTTGGAAAGAAAATAGGTGGGGATATAATTGAGAAGAAAAAAACTTTATTATTTCTTCATACTAATTCCAAATTAGAGTTTGATAAGAGATTAGAATTTGAAAATATTTTTAATTCTAATGAAATGGACGAATCTGAAAAAATTAATTCAATTAAATCATTTTATGAAACTTCTGGAGCAGTAAGCTATATTAAAAATAAAGTTAGAGTTTATTTTGATGAAGCGAAGCAATTAATTGATAAGTTAGAATTAGATAACGATACTAAAAAGAAATTAAATCAATTTTCTAAAACTCTATTAAATAGAGAAATTTAAAATTCTTTTAAGTAAGGACCTGACGAAGGTCTTGATATCGACTGAAAGAAATATAGATAGCTCCTCTACAACTGAAGTGTTTTCATCTAAAAATTTAAATATTTTTATTGGATCGTTATTTTTAAATAAGTCGGAAAATACTTGAGATCCTCTGCCCTTAGAGGCAATTAAAACATCTAAAAATAATAGGTCGTAATACCAAAATCTATTTTTGAATCTAATCTTTGATAAAGGTTTGCTCTGCTTTAAGGATTCAATTATAACATCGATTTTTTTTATTGAATTTTTAATAGTATAACCAGTACTTGGTTTAGACCATCCACCTGCAGTTCCAATTTGAAAATAAGTATCAGTATTATTTTCAAAGAAAGGGTAACATGTCATAGGGATCATGCCCTTCTCTTTCTCTTTAATAGTATAACCTTGAATATTATTTTCTTTAAGATAACTTTTAATTTCTTTTTCATATTCATCATCAGTAATTAACTCCTTTGAGAATAAAGTATATTCAACCAAGGCTTTATTTTTTGAAAATGGCAATATGTACATAAATCTAATTTCATCTTTTTGGTCAACACTAAAATCCATAAATGTTATTTTGTTATCATCAAAAGTCTCACTTTTAGTCTCTATAGTCCATCCTATAAAGTGTTGTTTTAGTAGAGGATATTTTTTGAAGGTAACTTCATTATAGATACTTGAAAAAATAATTGAGGAACTAAATTTGCCATCATCTGTTTTCACTATGTTATTTATTTCATCAATTTCATTAATATTAGAATTTAAATATTTAAAATTTGCTGCTTTTAAAATTTTGTTTCCAATGTGTGAGTAGAATTGATTTGATTTTATCATTTTATACTTATATGGGTTAAGTAAAAATGTATTGTAAGAATTTGAATCTTTAAATTCAGCGAACTCCCACTCTTTAAAAACCATTTCATCTAGAACAGATTCTTTATCATTCCAAAAACCAAATGTTTTGTCATTAGAGGTTTTACTTTCTTTTTCAATAATTAGTATTTTTTTGTCATTGAAAAATTTATCTGAAATGAATGCATTTGAGAGTAATAAACCTGATGCGCCACCACCACAAATAATATAGTCAAATTTTTCCAAGCTGTTTTAAATTTTATAGTTTTGCAGAATTGATTTCTAATATACAAAGATGGACCAAATAATTGAATACTTTTCAGGTTTAAACCCTGTTGTTGGAGCTTTATATGCAACTCTATTTACATGGGGAGTAACTGCTTTAGGAGCCTCAACTGTTTTCTTATTTAAGACAATGAGTAGGATGGCTTTAGATGGTATGCTAGGGTTTACTGGAGGTGTTATGGTTGCAGCTAGCTTTTGGAGCCTATTATTTCCTGCTATTGAAATGAGCGATGGTGAAGGTTTTATTAAAGTTATGCCTGCAGCTGTTGGTTTTGGACTTGGTGCATTATTTATATTTGCTATTGATAAAGTTCTTCCACACATTCATATAAATTTTAAAGAACCAGAGGGGATAAAGACTCCATGGAGGCGAACGACTCTTCTAACACTTGCTGTCACACTGCACAATATTCCAGAAGGTCTGGCAGTAGGAGTTTTATTTGGAGGAGTTGCAGCAGGAATTCCAGAGGCATCAATTGCTGGAGCAGTTGTATTAGCATTTGGTATTGGTCTTCAAAATTTTCCTGAAGGTATTGCTGTTGCAATGCCACTAAGAAGGTCAGGATTAAGTAAACGAAAAAGTTTTTGGTATGGGCAGCTATCTGCAATCGTTGAACCAATTGCTGGAGTCATAGGTGCGCTTGCAGTTACATTTTTCACACCTTTGCTTCCATATGCCCTAGCATTTGCTGCAGGAGCAATGATATTTGTAGTAGTAGAAGAAGTAATCCCAGAGACTCAGTTGGATAAATACACTGATATCGCAACTCTTGGGTTCATAGGTGGCTTTATAATAATGATGACACTTGATGTAGCTCTAGGTTAATTGTTGCTATTAAAAGAATCCCAACCTGAACTATTAATATTAATTTTTTGACCCAAACTTGTAATCATACAATTATCGTTCTTTTTATTTATACAAGTTCCAATAACTGAGAGGTGGTCAGATTGTTTAATTTTTTTTAGATTTTTTTTTGAAGTAGTAAATAAAAGCTCATAATCTTCACCTCCGTTAAGAGAGGCTATAGAGGTATCAATTTTAAATTCTTTACATGTGCTTTTTGTGTTGTCAGATATTGGAATTTGATCCTCAACAATATGAAATGATAATCCTGAAGCTGTAGCCAAATGATTGATTTCTGTTGAAAGGCCATCACTAACATCTATCATTGAAGTTGGAATAATTTTTAACTCTTCTAGATAGTCTATAATATCTACTCTAGCCTCGGGTTTTAATTGTCTTTGGATACAATATGTGTATTGACTAAGATCAGGTTGAGAATTTGGGTTAACCTCAAAAACATTCTTCTCTCTTTCTAGAACTTGAAGACCCATATACGCAGCTCCTAAGTCACCTGATACTACTAATAAATCATCAACTTTAGCTCCGCTTCTTTCAATTATTTTTCTAGTTGTTGTATTACCTATACATGTTACAGATATCATTAAACCTTTATTCGAAGATGTAGTATCTCCTCCTATTAAATCAATATTATAATTTTTACAAGCCAAATTAATTCCTTCATATAATTCTTCAAGTGCATTAATCTTAAATCTATTTGAAACAGCTATTGATACCAAAATGTGTGAAGGTTTTACGTTCATTGATATAATATCTGATATATTTACAACAACGCTTTTATAACCCAGATGTTTAAGAGGCATGTAGGATAAGTCAAAGTGAACCCCTTCTACTAATATATCTTGTGAGATTGCCATATAGGCTTTATCAAACTTTAACAATGCAGCATCATCCCCAATATCTATAATTGTTGACTTATTAGTATTCTTGAAAGATTTGGTAATTTTTTTTATAAGCTCAACTTCGCTAATATTAGAAAGATCATTTTCTTCTTTATTACTTGTATCATCCATTATTCAAATTTAAGCCAAATGATCTGTTAAATTAGGGTATTATTTGCTAGATAATTATAGATTTATTAACACTTAAAAATATTAAAAAAACCTTGATTTAATTGTATATTTGCGAATATTTAAAGGTATTTTATGGCTTATACTGAAGAAGAATTAAAGAAACAACTTGAAACTAAAGAATACGAATATGGTTTCTACACAGATATTGATTCTGAAACCTTTCCTGTGGGACTTAGTGAAGAAATTGTTGTTGCTATTTCAAAGAAAAAGAATGAACCAAAATGGATGACAGAATGGAGATTGGATGCATTTAAGATATGGAAAGGTATGGAAAAACCTTCTTGGTCGAATCTCAAATACAAAGAGCCTGATTATCAAGGTATTTCATATTATTCAGCTCCAAAGAAAAAACCAGATCTCAAGTCTTTAGATGAAGTTGACCCAGAGCTTATCAAGACATTTAATAAACTTGGGATTTCAATTGACGAACAAAAAAGATTAAGTGGAGTGGCAATGGATGTTGTGGTTGACTCTGTCTCGGTAGCTACCTCTTTCAAAGATACATTAGAAGAAAAAGGAATAATTTTTTGCTCAATTTCAGATGCTATTAAGAACCATCCTAAACTTGTTAGAAAGTACATAGGTACTGTTATTCCAAAAAGAGATAATTATTTTGCAGCACTTAATTCTGCAGTTTTTTCAGATGGATCATTTTGTTACATACCAAAAGGAGTAAAGTGTCCAATGGAATTATCTACTTATTTTAGAATTAATCAAGCTGGAACTGGTCAGTTTGAAAGAACTTTGTTAATCGCTGATGAATCAAGTTATGTTAGTTACCTTGAGGGATGTACAGCCCCTTCAAGAGATGAAAATCAACTTCATGCTGCAGTTGTAGAATTAATTGCATTAGATGATGCTGAGATAAAGTATTCAACTGTTCAAAATTGGTTTCCGGGTGATAAAGATGGAAACGGTGGAGTATTTAATTTTGTAACTAAAAGAGGTATCTGTCATGATAGATCTAAAATTTCTTGGACTCAGGTAGAGACTGGCTCAGCTGTAACCTGGAAATACCCTTCATGTGTTCTTAAAGGAAATGATTCAATTGGAGAATTTTATTCTATTGCCGTTACAAATAACTTTCAACAGGCTGATACTGGAACAAAAATGATACATATTGGTAAAAACACAAAAAGTACAATTATTTCAAAAGGAGTTTCAGCTGGTAAATCTCAAAATAGCTATAGAGGACTAGTAAAAATTTCACCTATGGCAGAAAATGCTAGAAACTTTTCTCAATGTGATTCACTTTTAATGGGTAACGAATGTGGTGCTCATACATTCCCTTACATTGAGGCTCAAAATAAATCGGCGCAGATTGAGCATGAAGCTTCAACTAGTAAAATTGGAGAGGATCAAATTTTTTATTGTAATCAAAGAGGAATTGACACAGAAAAGGCCATAGCCCTTATTGTCAATGGATTTAGTAAAGAAGTGTTAAATAAGCTTCCTATGGAATTTGCTGTCGAGGCTCAGAAATTATTAGAAATATCATTAGAAGGATCGGTTGGTTAAAAAAAATATATGTTAGAAATTGATAATTTACATTGTAAGATAGACGGAAAGTCAATTTTAAAAGGAGTTAACCTAAAAATTAAGAAAGGTGAGATTCATGCTATTATGGGGCCTAATGGTTCTGGTAAAAGCACCCTTGCGAATGTGATTTCAGGTCATGAAGATTATGAGGTTACAAAAGGGACAATTTATTTTGATAACAAAGAAATAAATGAACTTGGAGTTGATGAAAGAGCTCATGAAGGAATCTTTATGTCATTTCAGTACCCCGTTGAAATTCCTGGTGTAACAGTAACAAACTTCATCAAAACGGCAATTAATGAAACTAGAAAATCTCAAGGACTTGATGATATGTCATCCAGTGAAATGTTAAAAAAAATTAGAGAGAAAGCAAATCTACTTGACATGGATTCAAATTTTTTATCAAGGTCGCTAAATGAAGGTTTTTCCGGTGGAGAAAAAAAGAGAAATGAAATTTTTCAAATGGCAATGATGGAACCCAAATTGGCAGTACTTGACGAAACTGACTCTGGTTTAGATATTGATGCTTTAAAAATAGTTGCAAATGGAGTTGTTAAGTGTAGTAATGATGACAATTCTGTACTTGTTATAACACATTATCAAAGACTTTTAGATTACATAGTTCCTGATAAAGTTCATGTTATTATGGATGGTAAAGTAGTAAAGTCAGGAAATAAAGATCTTGCAAAAAAGATTGAAGTAGTCGGATATGATTGGTTGAAAAAAAGTAATTAATTATGAGTTTTCAAGATAAATTATTGGATTCTTTTATTGCTTTTGAACAAGTCATAGATCTTGATAATCCTATTCACACTGATAGAAAAAATGCTTTAAAGAGATTCGAAAGTAAAGGCTTCCCCACAAAAAAAGATGAACTTTGGAAGTATACATCCCTAAAGTCAATTACACAAAGAGACTATAGTTTATCTGTAAAAAGCAACCCAAATGTTGGGCTGAAGGATATAAAAAAATATTCAATCAATGATATTGACTCATTCAAAATAGTTTTTGTTGATGGAGTTTTCAATCCATTTTTATCAAAGACAACGCATGATGGTATGGATGTATGCGTATTATCTGCTGCTTTATCAAAGAGCAAGTATAAAAAGACAATCAATAGATACTTCAATAATATAGTTCCAGAGGACCAGAGTTTAGCTTCGTTAAATACCTCATATACTCAGGAAGGAGCCTACATTCATATACCAAAATCTGTTTTACCAGAAGATCCTGTTCAGATATTACATTTTTCTTCTGGGAAGAATAAACCTTTATGGCTTCAGCCTAGAAATATAATTATTGTTGAAGAAAATGCAAGAGTTGAAATAATAGAAAGACATCAAAGCTTGAGAACACATGATGGTGTTACTAACTCACTAACTGAGATATATGCCGAAAAGAATTCATTTATTGATTATTATAAAATTCAGAATGATCTAGAAACCTCTAATTTAATTGATAATACTTTTATTGATCAGCAAAGGGATAGTAATGTCAGGGTGCATACCTTTTCCTTTGGTGGAAAACTAACTAGAAACAACTTAAATTTCTATCATAAAGGTGAGAACATTCAATCCACATTAAAAGGCCTTACGATCCTTGAAGGAGATCAGCATGTAGATCATAATACACTTGTGAACCATGCTCAACCAAATTGTGAAAGCCATCAAGACTATAAGGGAATTTTTTCTGAAAGTTCAGTTGGTGTTTTTAATGGAAAAATACTTGTTGATCAAATTGCACAAAAAACAAATGCATTTCAGCAAAACAATAATATTTTAATTGACAATAAAGCTAAGGTTAATTCAAAACCTCAATTAGAAATATTTGCAGATGATGTTAAGTGTTCTCATGGATGTACAATTGGACAACTTGACAAAGAGGCACTTTTTTACTTAAAATCTAGAGGTATTCCAGAAAAAGAAGCAATTGCTTTGCTTACTTACGGATTTGCAAATAGTATTCTTAAAAGTGTTAATATTCCTAGCCTAAAGAAAAGAATTAACTCATTAATTTCAAAAAAGCTAGGTGTTGACCTAGGCTTTGATTTATAAATGTTGGATGTATATAAAATAAGAGAAGACTTTCCAATACTTGGTAAAAAGGTCAATAATACTGACCTAATTTACTTTGATAATGCTGCTACATCTCAAACTCCTAATCAAGTTATTAATGTAATTTCAAATTACTACAGAGAAAATAATTCTAATATTCACAGAGGGCTACATTCTCTTAGTGCAGATGCTACAGATAAATATGAAAATTCAAGATCAATAATCAAAAATCATTTTGGAGCTGCTCATGAACAAGAAATAATTTTTACCTCAGGAACTACTCATGGTATTAATATTATCTCCTCAGGTCTTGAAAAATTCATTTCCTCAAAAGACGAGTTAATTGTGTCAGAGATGGAGCATCATTCAAATATTGTCCCTTGGCAAATGTTATGCGAAAAAACAGGATCAAAATTAAAAGTAATACCGATTAATGATGATGGCACTCTTAATATGGAAGAGTATAGATTATTACTTACTCCTAAGGTAAAATTTGTCTTTATTAATCATGTTTCAAATACCCTTGGTATTGTGAATCCAATAAAAGAAATTATTGATCTTGCTCACAAGAATAATAGTAAAGTTTTAATCGATGGTGCTCAAGGTGCTGCCCATTTTAAAATTAATCTACAGGAATTAGATGTAGATTATTATGTCGCATCAGCTCACAAATTATGTGGTCCAACTGGAGTTGGATTTTTGTATGGAAAATTAGATTTATTGGATTCATTACCCCCTTATCAAGGTGGAGGTGAGATGATATCCACTGTATCTTTTAAAAAAACTGAGTATGCAGATCTTCCTCATAAATTTGAGGCTGGAACCCCCAACATTGCTGGAGTTATCGGTTTTGGTGCAGCTATAGACTACATGAACTCAATTGGCTTTGACAACATAGAAGCGTATGAAAAACAATTGTTAGATTATGCTACTGAAAATCTTAAAAAAATTGATAATATTAAAATATATGGAGATGTAGATCATAAAATATCTGTTATTTCTTTTAATATTGGCAATCACCATCCATCAGATATTGGTTCTATTCTTGATCAATACGGAATTGCTGTCAGAACAGGACAACATTGTACCCAACCAATTATGGATCATTTTAATATTCCTGGAACTGTAAGAGCTTCTTTTTCTTTTTATAATACAAAAAGTGAAATTGACTTATTTATTGATGCAGTAAAAAAGGCATCAAAAATGTTGGGATAATTGCTTAATTTTAATTGTGCATAGTATTCAACAAATACAGGATCAAATTATTGATGAGTTTAATTTTTTTAAAGACTGGTCAGAAAAATATCAATATTTAATTGATCTTGGAAAGAATCTACCTGAATTTAAGGATAGTAACAGAATTGATTCAAATCTTATAAAAGGTTGCCAGAGTAAAGTATGGTTAAACTCATCTTTTGATAATAACTTAGTTATATTTGAGGCTGACAGTGACGCGATAATTTCTAAAGGTATAATATCTCTTTTAATTAGAGTTTTCTCAGGTCATACACCTGAAGAAATTATTTCAGCTAATGTAGATTTTATTGAGAAAATTGGTTTAAATAGTCATCTATCACAGACACGGGCGAATGGACTACTTTCAATGGTAAAACAAATTAAAATATATGCTTTAGCATATCAAGCAAAAAAGTAATATGACAAAAATTAACACACAAGATTTAGGCGAAAAAATTGTTAAAGAATTAAAATCAATCTTTGACCCTGAAATACCTGTAGATATATATGAATTAGGGCTAATTTATGATGTATTTGTGAATGAAGATTATGAAGTTAAAATTTTAATGACCCTTACTTCACCAAACTGTCCAGTTGCTGAATCTCTTCCCCAAGAAGTTGAAGAAAAAATCAGATCTATTGACGAAGTTAAATCGGCAGAGGTCGAAATAACATTTGACCCACCTTGGACAAAAGACCTTATGAGTGAAGAAGCAAAACTTGAGTTAGGATTTCTGTAATCATTTCATGAAACAAAATTTTCTTTTATTTTTTTTAATATTTTCATTAAATACCTTTTCACAGGAAGAAGTAAAAAAAGATTCACTTTGGACAACCAGAGGGAATGTTGCTATTTTATTAAACCAAACTGGATTTAGTGATTGGGTAGGAGGTGGAACAAATAACTTTTCGGGTACAATAAAGTTTGATTATGAGTGGGAGTTCAAAGATAAAGGATGGGATTGGTTAACGAACTTTGAGTCTGCCTTTGGATTAGCTAAATATAAAAATGCTCCGTTTGCTAGAAAAATTGATGATAGAATTCTACTACAATCTATAATTGGTAAAGAATTTACCAAAAATTTATCTTTTTCAGCATTTTTTAACTTCACTTCCCAAATTGGAAATGGATATAAATACAGTAAGGATTCCGATAACAATGAAATACGTGAATTAACAACTAGGATTTTCTCCCCTGCTTACTTTCAATTGGGATCAGGTTTTCTTTGGAAAAAAGATGAAAAATTATGGATAAACTATTCCCCAATTGCTTCAAGATTAATCTTAGTAAGTAAAAAATTTACTCAGGATTTAAAAAGTGGTGATACTTATTTTGGAGTTTTACCTAATAAATCATCTAGATATGAATTAGGTGCAAATTTAACTTTTCATTCTGAGGGAAACTTACTTGAAAATGTGAAGTACAAACAGGATTTAAAGTTATTTTCTAATTATCTAGAAGATGCTTCTAACGTAGACTTAGACTATCTTGCACAAATTGATGTCGATGTTAATCCTTTACTCTCAACTCAACTAATTTTTCAGTTAATTTATGATGATAATGCCATTTCAAGACTCCAGGTAAGAGAAGTTTTTGGAGTTGGAGTTCAACTTAAATTAGATTAGTTTGAATGACTTAAATATCTTAATAATAACTTATTACTGGCCACCATCAGGGGGTTCGGGAGTTCAAAGATGGATGTTTTTTGCAAAATATCTTAAAAAACTAGGGTATAATCCTATCGTTCTGACTGTTGATTCTAAATATGCCTCATATAATTTAATTGATAATTCACTAACTGATCAAGTTAAAGAAATTGAAGTTCATACGACACGCAGCTTTGAAATTTTAAAACTATATTCAATATTTAAGTCAGGTAATAAAACTAAATCAATACCTCAGTCTTACATTCCAACTCAATCTTTTTTTGATAAAATAGCATCATTTATTAGATTAAATTTATTTATCCCAGATTCAAGAATTGGATGGAACTATTTTGCATTTAAAAAAGCTAAAACACTCATTGAAGATAACAATATCAATTGTGTTATTACCACAGGTCCTCCTCATTCATCTCACTTAATCGGTAAAAAAATTTATAAAAAGTTTAAATTAAAATGGATAGTTGATTTAAGAGATCCATGGGCTGAACTTTTTTATTTAAAGAATAAATTTCAATTTAATTGTGTTAAAAAATTAAATTTAAAATTTGAGTTAGATGTCTTAAATAGTGCAGATGCTATAATAACAACTGTGGGTAAAAGATATCAAAATATTATAAAAGATAAATTATCAAATACAAAGAATATTCACAAGATCTACAATGGATATGATAAAAAAACTTATGATAAAATTGAAGAAATTAAACCTGATAGTTATAATATTGTATTTACAGGTATTCTTTCCAAAAATCATAATTACCACCTTTTCCTCGAGGTGTTAAGCCTACTAAAAGACAAGTATAAAAATTTAAATATGATTTTTACTTTTGCAGGTAAAATTGACAAAGAAATCAAAAATCTTTTTTCTGAGAAAATTCATTTTATTGATAATGGTTATGTAGACCATGAAAAAGCAATAAAAATTATCAAGTCATCCCATTTATTAATAAATTTTAATTATTTAAATACCGAAGATACGGATATGGTATCAGGTAAATTAATAGAATATTTAGCGTCTGGTTCTCCAATTATTAACTTTTCAAATTCGGCCCGAGAGTCAGATATTATATTGAAAAATTCCATTAAATCCTTTAGTGCAGACAGTAATGATGTTTACAAGGTAATTGATTTCATAAAAAAAGAATATGATAATTGGTTAGATGGTAATTATGAGAAGGAGATCCCAAAAGACATAGAGTCTTTTTCAAGAGAGAAATTAACAAACAATCTTATTGATTTGATTAAAAATTTAGTTGTTTAATTTAAAGAATTTTAAAACTTCTTTTGGAACTAATGAGTCAATATTTTGTTTTGACTTGATTAACTCTCTAATATGACTGCTTGAAATTTTTATTTTAGGAGCATCAACCAGCTTAATATTATTATTAGATAATATCTCGTCAGGAATTCTTTGATCTGTATCCCTAGGATAAACATACACTTCAGCAATTTCAATAATTTTTTTATAATCTTTCCATTTATTAAATCCCACTAAGTTATCCTCACCAATCAATAAGATTAGCTTATTATATTTATGTCTTTTTCTAAATTCCTTAAGAGTATCAATTGTAAAATTAGGTCTAGACATTTTAAATTCTATGTCTGAGACTCTAACATTATCAAACCTTTTGAATACAGTTTCAGCCATCTTCAACCTATCTTTATCACTTATTATTTCACTTTCTTTTTTGAAAGGACTTTGGGGGCTAATAACAACCAATACCTCGTCTAATTCAGATAGTTTTGAAAAATATTCAGCTAAAGTAACATGACCATTATGTATAGGATTAAAAGTTCCTAAGTAAAGACCTACGTTACTCATCAATAAATTTTTTTATTAAGGTATGAGCAATTTTTTTTGATTCTTCAAGATCGTTATTAATGATAATATTATCAAATTTTGAAGCATAATCTAATTCACTTTCAGCTTTTTTAACTCTTACATTAATTTCTTCTGAAGAAACATCACCCCTTTCAAGCAACCTATTTTTTAATACATCAATACTAGGAGGCATAACAAAGATAGATAGAGTTTCATTAGGAAACATATTTTTGATATTCGCACCTCCAACAACGTCAATATCAAAAATTGCTATTTTGTTTGCATTCCATATCCTATCTAATTCAGATTTCAATGTGCCATAGTAATTTCCTCCATAAACTTCTTCATATTCAATAAATTCTTCATTTTGAACTTTAGCCTTAAATTCTTCACTACTTAAAAAATAGTAATCCACACCATCCTTTTCTTTACCTCTAGCTATTCTTGATGTTGCAGAAATTGAAAATTGGATATCATTAAATGTTTCAATTATATACTTTACTAAGGTAGTCTTACCTGCACCTGAAGGAGCTGAAAAGACAATAAGCTTATTAGTCATAATACAATATAAAAAATATTCTGCCTTATTTTATAAGCTTCTCTTCTTTTACATAGTTAGCAATAAAGTATATCATACTATTTTTATAGTTCTCGAATTTTAATATTTCTAAATTTAACATCTGTACTATGATCTTGTAAAGCTATTTTCCCAGTTTTAAATTTACCAAAATCTGGGGCATAAGTTGCATCTGAACGATCACTTCCTAAAGCAAACTTTGATGTGGAAACTAATTTATCCCATTCAGGTCCTGATAGCGGATAGGAGTATGCAAATTCACCATTAAATTTAACTGTTCCCAAATTATTTACATGATCAATTTTAATTATCACATGATTCCAATTTCCATGACCATTAAACTCTAAGTTTAAATTTTCTGATTTTACAAGATCAAAAAGTGAGGGAGCATACTCTAGATCTGAAGCTGCATATCCATTATCGTTGTCTAGTATTTGAATTTCTGGACCAGTCGAAAATGCAGAAAATTTTGGGATCTCTTTCACTCCATAAAAAATACCACTATTTCCTCCTTTAGAGACATTCCATTCAAGAGAAAGTTCAAAACTTGTATATTCCTTCTTTGTCAGTATGTCTTGTCCTGATTCGTTTTCATCATTGGTAAATATTAATTCTCCATTGTTTATTGACCATTGATTTCCGATTTTATCCTCTCCATATGAATGCCATCCGTTAAATGTTTCACCATCAAATATATAAGTCCAATCCTGTTTAGTTTGATTAGAGCAGCTATAGAAAAAAGTAAATAGAGTGAAAATAAAAAATTTAATAATTAACTTTTTCATGTTCGCCAATGATTTAATTATATTGTTTTTCATAGATTTTTTAGTTTAATGTATTAATAAAGTACATTAATATGAAAAACTGCATTACTGCATTATTACTGCTTAAAATTATAATTTTCTGATTTTTATGTTTCTAAATTTAACATCACTACCATGGTCTTGAAGACCAATTTTTCCAGATTTAAATGACCCAAATGCTAGAAATTCATTATTTGTACCTCTATTTATATAGTAATCTTTATGTCTAAATTTAGATTTTGAAACAAGCTTATCCCAATCAGGGCCATATAACGGATAAGAGAAAGCAAACTGTCCATTCATTACTACAGTACCTAAATTTTTTTTGTGATCAATTTTGAGCAATAAATGATTCCACTCTCCATGTGGATTAACCTTAACATTATTTTTATCAGGTGCAACTAGATCATATAATGATGGGCTTCTATGGAGTTTTGTTGCGGTAAAAAAATTTTCATTATCTAATACTTGAATCTCTGGCCCTGATTTATAGGCTTCATCTAGTTCTGGAAACTCTTTTACTCCATAAAATATCCCACTATTCCCTCCTTTTGAAATATTCCACTCAATCGAAAGTTCAAAGTTTTCAAATTCTTCTTTTGTAACAAGATCTTGTTTACTCTCTTTATTATTTGTAAAGATTAATTCACCATTGTCAATAGACCACTGACTACCAATTACATCATTATTATATTGATGCCATCCATCAAAACTTTTTCCATCAAAAATGTATATCCAATCAGATTGATCATTTTCAAAATGAATTAGTGGATATAATACAATAAAAATTATAGGTAAATATCTCATTTATAATTCTTTAATTTTTATATTTCTAAATCTAACACTCCATCCATGATCTTGTAATCCTATCTTACCAGATTGAAATTTGCCAAAATATGGAGCATAAAGTGAAAAAATATGATCAGGACTTAATCCAGAAAAAAAATCATCAGAATTAAATTTTGATCGTGATATCAATTTATCCCATTCTTCACCATAAAGTGGAAAAGAATATACATACTGACCATTAAACGTAATAGATCCCTCATTCTTTTTATTATCTACCTTCAAAACCATGTGGTTCCACTCACCATGAGGATTGTATTTTATTTCTCCAATTGGCTTAAGACCATATAGTGCAGGAGCTTTATGATAATTGCTTAGCTTTTCATTTTTACCTTCAAATTTTTTTAAGTAATCCAATAAATCTTGTTGAGCTGTGTCAAAGAAATAATGATTATCTAAAATTTGAATTTCTGGACCTGTTTTCCATGGTGCATCTACTTCCTCAATCTCTACTACATTGAAAAATACACCGCTGTTACCACCCTTTGGTATTTTCCACTCCAGGGATAGTTCGAAATTGGAAAATTCTTTTTCATATAATATATCATTACCTCTGCTAATATTGTCATTGCTTGAATTTAAAACGAGCTCACCATTTTCTATATACCAATTCTCACTCATTTTGTCACTTTTGTATTGATGCCATCCTTCCATAGAGGTGCCATCAAAAAGATACTTCCAATTCGACTCCTGAGAAGTTAAGGAACTAGAAATAAAAAGAAAAATAACAAGCCTAATCATATTTAAATATTTAAAATGTTTCTTAAATCTTCATCATCTGTTTTACCTCCTGCAAAATCATCAAATTTTTTATCAGTGCAGTTAATAATTAAATCTTGAATTATTTTTGCACCTTCAGTTGCTCCTTGTTCAGGACTTTTAATACAACATTCCCATTCCAAAACTGCCCAAACATCACATCCATATTGAGTTAATTTTGAGAAGATAGTTTTAAAATCAATCTGACCATCACCAAGAGACCTATACCTTCCAGCTCTATCCTCCCAATCTAAATAACCTCCAAAAGCTCCTTTCTTACCTGTAGGATTAAATTCAGCATCTTTTACATGAAAAGACTTTATAAATTCATGATAATGATCAATGTATGTTACGTAGTCAAGTTGTTGAAGTACAAAATGACTTGGGTCGTATAGTATATTTACTCTTTTATGGTTATTTGTAGCTTTAAGAAAACGTTCAAATGTTACACCATCATGAAGATCTTCTCCTGGATGTATTTCATAGCAAACATCAACTCCGTTTTCATCAAATACATTTAAAATCGGAAGCCATCTTTTGGCCAATTCCTCAAAACCCATTTCGACTAATCCTTTAGGAGCTTGAGGCCAAGGATGCCATGTATGCCACAGAAGAGCTCCAGAAAAAGTTGCATGAGCCTTTAAGCCAAGTCTTTTACTTGCAAATGCAGCTTTTTTAACTGTGTCTACTGCCCACTTTGTTCTTTCTTTTGGATTTTTTTTTAGATTATCTGGTGCAAAATTATCAAACATCAAATCATATGCAGGATGTACTGCTACAAGTTGCCCTTGAAGATGAGTAGATAGCTCAGTTATTTCAAGGCCATAGGATCTAACTTTTCCAATTAACTCATCACAATAATCTTGACTCTCAGATGCCTTATCTAAATCAATTAACGAGCTTTCCCATGTTGGAATTTGAATACCCTTGTAACCAAGCTCAGAGGCCCATTTACAAATCCCATCTAGAGAATTAAATGGTTCGGATTTATCTACAAATTGAGCAAGAAATACCGCAGGCCCTTTTATAGTCTTCATTTTAATTTAATTTAATTTTACCCATTTGTTACCCTTTTGGTGAGACTCGACAGCTTTTTCTATAAATAACATTCCTCTTAGACCATCATTTAGTGAGGGAAACTCCCCATCAAATTCTTTTTCACCCCTAATCTCTCTTGCTACACCATTATATATATTAGCCATAGAGTCAAACATTCCCTCTGGATGACCAGGAGGCAATTTAGCTGAAATTTTTGAAAATTTAGAATTGTAATCATGTCCAGGTTTGAGAACTTGAAGAGGATTTGAATCACTTAAATGATTAAGATAATTTGGATTTTCTTGTTGCCATTTTAACCCACCTTTTCTTCCATAAATTGCAACTGTAAAACAATTCTCTTCACCCGTAGCTATCTGACTAGCTCTAATGACTCCTTTTATTTTATCTGAAAATCGAATTAAAATAGTCCCATCTACATCCATCGTATTGTCATCATAAACATAATTTAAATCAGATAAGAGTTCTTGGACTTCCATTCCGGTCACATATTCTAACATGTCAAAAGCATGTGTACCAATATCACCAATACAACAACTTATTCCAGACTTTTCAGGCTGAAGCCTCCATGTTTCAGATCTTTTCACACTATCATGAATGATGGGATTAATCCAACCCTGATAATATTGAAGATCTACTCTTTGAATATCTCCAATTACACCATTTTTTATCATTTCCTTCATCTGTCTAATCATTGGATATCCAGTGTAAGTATATGTAACAGCAAATGTTAATTTTTTTGATTTATAAATTCTTTCTAAATCAAGAGCCTCTTCATAAGTAGTTGTCATAGGCTTCTCACAAATGACACTAAAATTATTT
>CACORF010000005.1 GCA_902629505.1 uncultured Bacteroidota bacterium | reverse complement strand
CTCTTTGAGGTTTCTCTTTTGCAGAATCAGGTATTATTATACCAGAAGATGTTTTAGTCTCAGCCTCTGAGGGCTCTACTAAAACTCTATCCGCTAGTGGTTTAATACTAATTTTACTCATTTTATTTTATTTTATATTTTTCATAAACTATGCCATTCTTCTAAAATGTGTCAATGGAACTATATCTATGACATCATGACATTTTTACTGATCTAAGTCAGAAGGAATCTCTGGAATAGTTTGCTCAGGAATCTCTGGAATAGTTTGCTCAGGAATTGACTCATCTAACAATATAGATTCTGTATTTTCTGAGTCATTCATAAGAGTTACGTTTGAAATCAATATTAGAATTAGAATAATAGCAGCTAGGACCCAAGTGCTTCTGTCAAGAAAATCTGTAGTGCTTTTTACCCCGCCAATTTGTTGTTGTCCTCCGCCGAATGTTGAAGATAATCCACCTCCTTTAGGGTTCTGAACCATCACAACAAGTACTAATAGAATACAAACAAAAATAATAAGCGATACTAGTATCCAAAAAGTTCCCATAATTAATCTTTATTTCTTATTTTTTTTATATCAATTATTTGGTCTGCAAAGAAACTACTTTTTTTTGGATATTTCAAGCTCAAGATTTCATAAGCCTTAATAGCTTTGTTATACTTTTTTTGAGTCACATAAATCTTTGCAAGTGTTTCTGTGATTAGTTCATCTTTTATTTTTGATTCAACTATTACATCAGGATCTGATTTTTTTTCTTGTGAAAATTCAATTTTTGGTGAATTTTTAATAAACTGATCAATTAAATCAAACTTTTTTTCAACTTTTGGGATATTATCATCTATAATATCAAACCAGTCAAGGAAAGAATATTTTTCATTTTTTGAATTGTCAGAGACCTCTATCTCTAATGATTTATAAAGCCACTCTCTTAGAATTAATCTATTAAATGTAAGTAGTGAAGTTTTAGGAAGTAACTCATTAAAAGCCTCTTTCTCCTGAGTTCTCAAACTTTTAAGATAATGTGCAGAAGCAGACTGAAAATATGGATAAGAGTTTAAAATTTTCTTTAGATCATTAGCTTGATTTTCATCTTTTGGATTATAATCATTAATAATTTTGGAAAATAAATTTTTTGAATTATCTACCATTTTGCAAGAGTTTCATTAAAAATATCTTGAGTTATTCTTTCAAAAATTTCCTCTAAAGCAGAATCTTTAATATCATATACTTGAAGATTTCCTGGAAAATCATAGTAAAAAGAAAACCTTTTTTCAATGTTATCTTCTTCATTACTTACATTTTCATAACTGACCATTACTGCCATTGTTAATCTGTTTTGTGCTGCTTTTATTTCAGCAGTTGCAGCCATTGGAGTTACACTATATTCAACAATCTCACCACTGTAGATAATATCTCCACCTTCGTTAACAAGGTTTAGGCTTGTTTGATTGACGATCAAATCTTGTAAAGCAATTGTAAAATCTCTATCAAGGCCTGGTTCTATTGTAGACCCAGGTTTACCACCTGCAGTATTCTCAAAATAATCTACTTGAAATGTCTCAACTCCAACTGGAATTGAAGATCCAGTAAAACTATATATCCCACAAGAAATAAACATTGATGAAATAATTGTTGTAATTAAAATTTGTTTAAAGGTTTGATACATCTCCCAAATTGTGTTGTTTAATTTTTCTATAAAGTGTTCTTTCAGAAATACCAAGCTCTTTAGCTGCATTTTTTCTTCTACCATTTGTTCTTATCAAAGCTTGTTTGATCATCTCGACTTCCTTATCATGCAAAGATAGTGTCTCCTCTTCCTCAATTGTCTCAGCATATTCAAATGGACTGTCAATCTTAGGATTAACTTCAATATCTATCTCTGATTTAAAATCTATATTTTTCGAATCCTGTTTAGATTCATCTTCACCATATATCTTTTCAATTAATCCTTGATTTTTCTCCTTTACTTCAGTTGAGCTATCACCTTGCATTAGCTCTAAAGTGAGCGTTTTTAAATCATTTAAATCATTTTTCATGTCAAATAAAACTTTATAAAGTATTTCTCTTTCGGATGAAAAAGAGGAATTGTCTTCTTTAATGTCGTCCAAAGTAGCAGGTAATTTAGAAATTTTATTAGGTAAATAATGATTTAGGGTCTCAGTATTTAAATTTCTCTCCTTTTCGAGTATTGACATTTGTTCAGCAATATTTCTAAGTTGTCTTATGTTTCCTTTCCAGTCCTGTTGACATAAAATTTGTTGAGCGGTTTCATCTAACCTAAGAGTAGGCATATTATATTTTTGAGCAAAATCAGATGCAAACTTTCTAAACAATATCGGAATGTCTTCTTTTCTATCTCTAAGAGGAGGAATATTGATAATAATTGTGCTTAATCTGTAAAATAGATCTTCTCTAAATTTACCTTTCTTTATGGCTTCTTCCATATTGACGTTAGTAGCTGCAACTATCCTGACATTTGTTTTTTCGACCTTGGAAGATCCAACTTTAATAAACTCACCACTTTCTAATACTCTTAAAAGTCTAACTTGTGTAGCAAGAGGAAGCTCTCCAACTTCATCTAAAAAAATTGTACCACCATCAGCTACTTCAAAATAACCACTTCTATTTGCTGTTGCACCAGTAAATGCACCCTTTTCATGACCAAATAGCTCTGAGTCAATAGTTCCATCTGGGATTGCACCACAGTTAACGGCTATGTATTTTGAATGTTTTCTGTGAGAGTATTGGTGAATAATTTTTGGAATGTTTTCTTTTCCTACACCACTTTCACCAGTTACTAAAACTGATATATCTGAACTTGCAACTTGAATTGACTTTTCAATTGCTCTATTTAGCTTAGGGTTATCCCCAATAATTCCAAATCTCTGTTTAACTGCAAGTATTGATTCCATTAGACTTTAACTTTATAAATATCTCCAATTAATGTAGCTGTTGTACATTCATTAACTTTAACATCTACTATATCTCCAAGTGATAAGTTGTGTTTTGGAAATACAACAACATTATTCTCACTTGTTCTACCACTCCAATAGTCATCTGATTTTTTTGAAGATTTATCAATTAAAACAGAACACTTACTATTTATAAATCTTTTGTTTCTCTCAAGGCTATGCTTTTGTTGAAGAGTAATAATTTCCTCTAGTCTTCTTTGCTTTAATTCAGGACTAATATCATCCTTAAAATGTCTTGCAGCATAAGTTCCAGGTCTTTCAGAGTATGCAAACATATATCCAAAGTCATATTTTACCTCTTCCATAAGAGATAGTGTATCTTGATGATCTCTCTCAGTTTCAGTTGGAAACCCAGTTATCATATCATGAGAAATTCCGCAATTAGGAATAATCTCTCTTATTTTTTTAATTAATTCAAGATATTCCTGTCTTGTGTGTAATCTATTCATTTTTTTAAGAATTCTATCGCTCCCTGACTGAATTGGTAAATGAATATAATTACATATGTTTTCATATTTGGCCATAGTTTCTATGACATCAGTAGTCATATCCTGAGGATTTGAGGTAGAGAATCTAATTCTTATTTCTGTAAAGTTTGATGCGACTATTTCCAATAAATCAGAGAATCTCTTTGCATTTAGCTTCTGATATTCACTGGCTTTTTTAAAATCTTTTTTTGGACCACCTCCATACCAAAGGTAGCTGTCAACATTTTGCCCTAAGAGGGTTATCTCTTTGTAACCTTTTTCATTTAATTCATTAATTTCTCTTAGAATGCTATCAGGGTTTCTACTTCTTTCTCTACCTCTTGTAAAAGGCACAACACAAAAGGTACACATATTATCACAGCCTCTTGTTATAGAGACAAATGCATTAATACCATTATTATGAATTCTAACAGGAGAAATATCACCATAAGTTTCAGATTTTGAGAGGATAACATTTACTGCTTTTTGATTATGCTCAACTTGGTCTAATAGATTAGGCAAATCTTTATATGAGTCAGGTCCAACAACTAAATCAACAATTTTTTCCTGATCAAGAAGTTTTTCTTTAAGCCTCTCAGCCATACAGCCCAATAATCCAACCTTAAGATCTTTATTTTCTATTTTCTGTGAATTAAAGTTTTTTAATTTGTTTCTTACAGTTTGCTCAGCTTTATCTCTTATAGAACAAGTATTCAGTAATACAAGGTTAGCATCTTTTGCCTTATCAGTGAGTTTATAGCCATCCTTCTTAAGAATTGATGCAACTACTTCGCTATCAGCAAAATTCATCTGACATCCATATGTTTCAATATATAAAGACTTCTTTTTTATGTTAATTTAATTTAGCTTGTAAATTTAATTAATTAATTGAAAATATGCCAATTTGTCAGTAATTTTCAGTTATTTAAAGAAATTAACTCAATTTTATTTTCCTTTAAATAATTCTCAATCTTTTGAGAATGCTTATCAATCAGAGCATCTAATTTCAGAATTTCAGTATCTAATTCTTTTTTTATTTGCATAAAAAATTCTTTTGATTGATCAGTTGGAGGATAATCTCCTCTTTGAGAATCTGCTAGTAAAAATGCAATTCTATTGTTTATTCGAATTCCATAATTTAGTGGATCTTGTCTACTTTGATTTCTCGTCATATGAATATTGTTTTCAATTTCAGAGATATCAGTTAAATATTTATTTATCAATTCTTGTAGTTCAAGATTATTACTACTCTTATCTCTAATAAAAGTCATATTATTTTTAATATTTCTTATATCAATTATTTTTTGATTAGCTCTACTAACCTCATCTCTAACATTAATCAAAAACTCTAGTTGATCTTGATAATCAGCCTGAGAGATTTTGACTCTAGGATCTTTAACTATTTCAAATTCTTTTTGCAGGATTTGATCGTTGTAAGTCATTTTAATATTATACTTTCCTGGTGCAACTTTTGGACCTACATTTGGAGAAGAATAGAGAACCATACCTTCAAATGATTTAAACCCTGGATATCTCATATCCCATATTAGTCTATTTCCACCTGACATAGGAGATAACGAGACAAGATTGTCTGAACTCAATGCATTATCAATATCATTAGGATTGCTCAAGACAGGATTCCCAACCATTTTATTAGTTTCATTATTTTCAATCTGAGAGTATTTATCTTGATTATTTGTAAAAGTTCTAATAACAGACCCATCCTTATTTTCAATATCAATTCTTATATAATCACCTTCTTGTAGATTTTTTATATAATAATTTATTATTACTCCATTTGGGTGGTTTTGGCCAGATAAAAGATTATTAGGTCTATTCCATCCTCCCGATTGAGCCATTCTGTATGAAAGGTCAGGTTTAAAAAGAATCGCATCATCATCATGATTATTATCATTTAATTGGTGTAGTGGAGTTAAATCATCAATAATCCAAAAACTTCTACCATGAGTAGCAACAACTAGGTCGTTATCCTTAACTGCAAGGTCTCTAATTGATGTTATAGGAAGATTTAATTGAAATTTAGACCATGAATTTCCATCATCAAAACTAATGTACATTCCCCACTCTGTTCCTGCATAAAGAAGACCTTCTCTTTTTTTATCACTTCTTATAACTCTTGTATAATAATTTGAATTAATTCCATCGGTTATAAGGCTCCAAGTTTTCCCGTAATCTTCAGTTTTGTATAGATAAGGTGTATAATCTCCAAACTTATATGAGGTTGCAGCTATATACGCTTTCCCTTTTTTAAATGGACTTGGATCAATACTATTTATCATATTTAATTTAGGTGACAATTTTTTGGGTGGAGTTATATTTTCCCATGTTTCTCCTCCATCTTTTGTTATATGAATTAAACCGTCGTCACTTCCGACCCAGATTACACCTTCCTCTAGTTCTGATTCAGCAATTGCAAAAATATTAGCATAATACTCTGCGCCAGTATTATCCTGGGTAATGGGACCTCCTGATGACTTTATTGTCTCTGGAATATTTCTTGTTAAATCAGGAGATATTGTTTTCCATGTCTGTCCACTATTCTCAGAAAGATGTAAATAGTTTGAGCCTGCGTATAACTTGTTAGGATTGTTTGGGCTAAACATAACAGGAAAGTTCCAATTGAATCGATACTTCATAACTTCAGCACCTGATCCTGCTGGATTATCTGGCCAAATATTTACTGACCTAATTTGACCATTTGAATGATCTTGCATCATCATGTAGCCTTTATATGTACCACCGAATACTATCTCATTATTTTTGGGGTCAGGAGCTAAATGGGCACTTTCTCCCCCAGCACTTGGCTCCCAATCTCTTTCAGTTATTGAAGATCCTGAGGATCTATGTTTTATTCTTACTGTGCTATTATCTTGCTGAGCACCATATATTCTATATGGAAAAGAATTATCAGTGGAGACTCTGTAGAATTGAGCTGTAGGTTGATTAAAGTATGTTGACCAATTTTCTCCTCCATCATTTGAAACTTGTGCACCTCCGTCATCAGCAATTACCATTCTCATATTATTACTAGGATCAATCCATAAATCATGATGATCCCCATGAGGGGCATTCTTTAATGTAAAAGTTTTTCCTCCATCTGTAGATACTCCATAACTTACATTAAGCACAAATACTTTATCTTCATTTTGAGTATCAGCATAAATTCTTGTATAATACCAAGCTCTCTGCCTTAATGCTCTATTAGAATTAACTTTTTCCCAGTTATTACCTCCATCATCTGATCTAAATAAACCTCCATTATCTGCCTCAACCATCACCCAAATTCTTTTTGAATTTACAGGAGAAATTGCAACACCAACTATTCCCCACGGAAATGATGGTAATCCATTAAATTCTGAAATATCTTCCCACGTTTTACCACTATCATAACTTCTAAAAATTTTTGAATCAGGACCTCCACTATCCATTCTATATCCATTTCTTTTCATTTGCCAGGTTGTAGCATATATAATTCTAGAATTATTTGGATCGAGAATTAGGTCTCCAATTCCAGCTTTATCAGAAACGTATAAAATTTTTTCCCATGTCATTCCACCATCATTTGTTTTATAAAGCCCTCTCTCAGGATTGGGTTTCCATAAATTTCCTATAACTCCTACATAAACTATTTCAGGATTATCAGGGTGAATTCTTATTCTAGAGATATGCTCAGATTTTGGCAATCCAATGTAATGCCATGTTTCACCTGCATCTGTACTTTTCCACATTCCATGTCCAGAAGACACATTCCCTCTTAAAGTTTGTTCACCTTCACCAACATATATGATGTTTGGATCAGATTCACTTACTGCAATTGCCCCAATACTTCCACCAAAATAACCATCGCTAATAGGCTCCCAAGTAGAGCCAGCATCTTGTGTTTTCCAGACTCCTCCACCTGCAGTACCCATATAGTAAAGGTTTGGATTATTTAATACACCAACAGCGGTTCCCGCTCGTCCACCTCTAAATGGACCAATTAGCCTGTATTCAATTGAATTATATAGACTTTCATCATAATTTATTTTAGATTTTTTTGACTGTCCAAAAGTGTAAATAGAAAAGATTAGAGCAGTTAGGGTTAGTATATATTTTATCCTCATTTTAATTTTTTTGATTTATAAATTACAAAAAAAGATAAAATCTTGTTGCAGAATAATATTCAAATATTATATAAATGCTGAAATCTTATCGAATCCGCCTTTAATATTTACAATGTTTTTTTTAGATCTTGAATTAAGGATTGAACAGGCAATCATACTTCTGTATCCACCTTTACAATGAATATATAGTTTGTCATTATCATTAATACTTTGAATTTTATCTTTTAAGTCTATCAAAGGGATGTTTAATGATTCTCTAATTGAATTGGAGTTATTTTCGCTTTGTGATCTGACATCTAAAATATTTAAATCATTCTTGGAATTGAGAGATACAAAATCTTCAGGATTAATGTTTTCTATTGATTCAACATTTTTATTTGCTTTAGTCCAAGAGTTAATCCCACCTGATAAGTATCCTTTAATATTGTCAAATCCAACCCTAGAAAGTCTAAGAATAGCCTCTTCTTCTTTGCCATCAGGAGCTATTAAAATTATGGGCTGATTTATGTCCTCTAGAATTTCACCTGCCCATGGAGCAAACCTTCCTTCCAGTCCAATAAAAATTGATCCAGGTATATGTGATTCTGCAAAATCATCCTCATTTCTTACGTCTAGAATTGTTACATCGTTCATCATATTTTCAACATAGTTAACACTTAGTGGTTTAAGAGAATTATTTAAAATTAAGTGGGGCTCTAAATATCCTTCTTTATTTAAATGAACATTAAAGGGAAAGTATTTTGGAGGTTCTGCAAGCCCATCAAGAACTTCATCCACGAATTCATCTTTAGTCATGTTCTCTCTTAATGCATAATTCGTTAATTTTTGATCTCCAAGTTTTCCAACAGTTTCTGAACTTAAGTCTTTACCACATGAAGTTCCTTGACCATGCCCAGGGTATACAATAACATTATCATCAAGTATCATTATTTTATTTCTAAGACTATCATATAGCATTGAGGCAAGATCCCTATTACTAAGAGTTGATTTTTGAGAAAGATCAGGTCTGCCTACATCACCAAGAAATAGGGTATCACCTGTAAATATTGCATGATCTTTATTATCAGAATCTCTCAATAAATATGTTGTGCTTTCAATTGTATGACCAGGTGTATGGATAGCAACAATTGTTACATCACCTAGTTTAAACTCTTCATAGTCTTTTGCATTTATGGTTTTAAAACTTGTATTAGCTTTTGGACCATAAATGATATTAGCCCCTGTCTTTTTTGCTAAGTTTAAATGTCCACTTATAAAATCTGCATGAATATGAGTTTCAAAAATATATTTAATCGATGAACCGGAAATTTTTGCCTTTTCTATGTAGGAGTCTATCTCTCTTATGGGGTCAATAATAGCTACTTCATTATTACTCTCTATATAATAAGAACCCTGTGATAAACATTTAGTATATATCTGTTCAACTTTCATATTTATACAAAATTAGTTTCTTTCAAACTATATAGCAATTATGTTAAACAAATTTTAAAATTTTTATATTTTTTTCAATCATAACAATAAATCTATTTACATTTAGGGCCAAATTTTATATATGCCAAAAAATTTAGTCATAGTTGAATCTGCTACAAAAGCTAAAACAATTGAAAAAATCTTGGGTCAAGATTTTAAGGTTGTTTCCTGTGTTGGTCATATTTCTGACTTACCAGTTAAAGAGCTAGGAGTAGATGTTAAAAATGATTTTAAACCTAAATATGTAATACCAACTGAAAAGAAGCCAATAATTCGAGACTTGAAAAAATATGTTAAGGACTCTGATAAGGTTTGGTTAGCAAGTGATGAAGATAGAGAAGGTGAAGCTATTGCGTGGCATTTATACGAAAATCTTGATTTAGCCAATAAAGATTATGAAAGAATTGTCTTTCACGAAATAACAAAGAATGCAATATTAAATGCCCTTGAAACTCCAAGAGACATAAACTTTAATTTAGTTAACGCTCAACAAGCTAGAAGAGTACTTGATAGGTTGGTTGGTTATGAACTGTCTCCTGTTCTATGGAGAAAGGTTAAGGCTGGATTGTCAGCAGGAAGAGTGCAATCTGTTTCTGTAAGACTTATTGTTGAAAAAGAAAGAGAAATTAAAAATTTTATATCAAAAAGTTCATATAAACTAATTGGAGTTTTTGAAAATGAACAGGGTGTTAAGCTTAAGGCTGAGTTAAATGAAAAATACTATTCTGTTGAAGAAGTAAAGGATTTCTTAGAAAAGAATTATAATTCTATTTTTAATATTTCTTCAATCGATAAGAAACCTGCAAAAAAGTCTCCAACTCCACCTTTTACCACTTCTACGCTTCAACAAGAGGCTTCAAGGAAACTAGGGTTTGGAGTTACTAGAACGATGTCAACTGCACAAAAGCTATATGAAGCCGGGCTTATAACGTATATGAGAACAGATAGTGTAACTATATCAAATGAAGCAAAGTCATCTATAGTTCAAAAGATAGAAAGTAAATATGGTGAAGATTATGTTAATCTCAGAGATTACAAAAACAAGAATAAGTCTGCTCAAGAAGCACATGAAGCTGTAAGGCCAACTGATATAAATATTGAGGAAATTACATCTGATTATGATCAGCAAAGACTATACCACCTAATATGGAAAAGAACGATCTCCTCTCAAATGTCTGATGCTCAAATTGAAAGAACAGTAGTCAATATAAAATCAGATTCCTACAGTGAATTCTTTGTAGCTAGGGGTGAGGTAATAAAATTTGATGGTTATCTCAGAGTTTACAACGAGGGGACAGATGATGAAATAGAAGAAGAAAAAGGTGTTTTACCGGCACTATCTATAAATGAGAATCTAAACTTATTGAATATTAACTCAAGGGAATCTTTTTCTAGACCTCCCTCAAGATTTACTGAGGCGTCTTTGGTGAAAAAATTGGAAGAACTAGGTATTGGAAGACCTGCCACATATGCCACTACCATCTCAACTATTCAAAATAGAGGCTATGTAGCTAAAGGAGTTAATGAGGGATTAGATAGAAATTATAATTTAATAGAGTTCAATAAAAATGGCATTAGAGAATCTCAATTAAAAGAAAAAACCGGCTCAAATAAAGGAAAACTTGTCCCTACTGATATAGGTATGATAGTTAATGATTTTTTAGTTGATAATTTCAATAATATTTTAGACTATGGATTTACTGCAGAAGTTGAAAAGAATTTTGATAAAATTGCAACTGGAGACCAGGATTGGACTGATATAATAAAGCAATTTTACAGCAATTTTCATGAAAACGTAAATGAGGTCAAAGATAATGCTGAGAGACAATCAGGTGAAAAAATTTTAGGATCTGATCCAAATTCTGGAAGAGTTGTTAAAGTCAGGCTTGGAAAGTTTGGACCAATTGCTCAAATTGGGACAATTGATGAAGAGGAAAAACCAATATTTGCAAGCTTAACAAAAGATCAGCAACTTGATACAATCTCTCTTGAAGAGGCTCTTGAGTTATTTAAATTTCCAAAAGAAATAGGAAGCCACAAAGGAGAGACTGTGACTGTAAACAATGGAAGATATGGACCTTACATTAAGTTTTCAACTAAATCTATATCAATTCCAAATGGAATTGACCCTCATACTGTTGATTTAAATGTAGCAATTGAACTAATCGATGAAAAATTAAAATCTGAAGAACCTATTCATACATACAATGAGAAACCTGTTACCAAAGGTAAGGGTAGGTTTGGCCCTTTTATCAAATGGAATGACATGTTTATTAATGTAAATAAAACTTACGACTTTGATAATTTGTCAAAAAAAGATATTGAAGAACTTATTGAATTAAAAATTCAAAAAGAAAAAGAGAAGCTTGTTTCAGAGTGGGTTGATGAGGGTATTAAGGTTGAGAAAGGTAGATGGGGAAGGTCAATTATCTCATCAGGAAAAAAGAAAGTAGAGATTCCAAAAGAAATAGATCCAAAAACCATTACATTAGATATTGCCAAACAGTATCTAAATCCTAAAAAGAAAAAATGAGTCTTGAATTGCTCAAACCTATTAAAAATAGTTTTCTCAATGATATAGATGAGAACTATTTACAAGGATCGTTTTTCAATAAAATAAAAATTCATACTGAGTCTGAAGGGTTACCTAATCCTGAGTTATTCGATGTTTGTTTAATTGGTATCGAAGAGAATAGAAATTCTTTTTTTGAATCTAGTAAACAAGATTTAAAATCAATTCGAAAAGAGTTATACAGATTAAAATTTGGAAACTGGAAAATAGAAATCTCAGATCTTGGTGATTTACCAAATGGAGAAACTGTGGATGATTCATATCATGCACTTTATGATATATGTAAAGAACTTCTCTCAAAAAAAACGATTCTAGTTATTTTAGGAGGGAGTAATGATTTAATATATCCAATTTTTAAATCATATGATTCACATAATGAAAAAATAAATATTGTTTCTATAGATAATCAGTTTGATCTCTATCAAGACTCCGATTTAATATCTGGAAGAACATATATGAATAAAATAATTTTTGATGATTCTAATAAGTTGAATGACTTCACAAATATTGGATTTCAAAGACATTTATGCTCTATTGATGAAATAAATTTAATGGAGAAATTATTTTTTGAATATATCTCATTGGGTGAAATAACTGAAAATAATTTAAAAGCAGAGCCTGTAATTAGAAATGCTAACATTGTAGGTTTTGACATGAAATCTTTAAGTATTCAAGGAAATCCAAATGGAATTGATCCAAGGTTATCATGTATCCTCTCTAAATATGTTGGTCAAAGTAATAGAGCTAATTTTCTCGGATTATTTGAGTTGAACAATGATTTAATAGCTAATAAATTATATTCAGAGATCATTTGGTATTTTATAGATGGAATAGATAAAAGAGTTTTAGAGACAGATTTTTATGATTCACAGACTTTTAACAAGTATATCGTTCAAACCTCGGGTAGAGATATTACTTTTTTTAAAAGCAAAATTTCTGAAAAGTGGTGGGTATTAATTGAAACTTCAAAAAATAATGCAGCTTATTTTTTACCATGTTTAGAGGAAGACTATGAATGTGCTCTAAATAACAATATTCCAATAAGGTGGCTCAAGGCAACAAAAAGAAATTAAATTTCTTGTAAATATCTTTCAGCATCAAGAGCTGCCATACATCCAGTTCCTGCGGCTGTAACAGCTTGACGATAGTCTTTGTCTTGGACATCTCCTGCTGCAAATACTCCTGGAATATTAGTTTTAGTGGAAGTTTTGTCTGTAAGTATGTATCCACTGTCATCCATGTCAACTATGCCTTTAAAAATATCAGTGTTTGGTGAGTGGCCAATAGCTATAAATAAACCTGTTATTTTTAATTCTGAAACATCATTAGTAAGGTTGCTCTTAATTTTGAGACCGTCAACAACATTTTCACCCATAACTTCGATAACTTCATGATTAAATAGCACTTTTATATTGTCATAATTGGACAGCCTATTTTGCATTGCTTTTGATGCTCTGAAATGATCTTTTCTTACTAGCATGGTTACATTATTACATATTTTTGCTAAATATGTTGCCTCTTCTATTGCTGTGTCACCTCCACCAACAATTGCGACATCCTGATTTTTATAAAAAAAACCATCACACACTGCACATGCTGAAACTCCACCTCCAATAAGTCTTTGTTCGCTAGGTAAACCGAGATATTTAGCTGAAGCACCTGTACTGATTATAACTGTCTTAGATTTTATTTCGTCACCATTTTGAGTGTATAGCTTATGCATTCCACCTTTATCCTTTGAAAAATCCACTTTTGATATAAAATCAATTTCAACTTTTGTACCAAACCTTTCTGCTTGTTCTTTAAGTTCATTCATCATTGTAGGTCCGTCTACCCCTTGTGGATAACCAGGAAAATTATCAACTTCTGTTGTAGTTGTTAATTGTCCTCCAGGTTCTAGTCCTGTGTATATGACTGGATTAAGATCTGCTCTTGCTGCATATATAGCTGCTGTATAACCTGCCGGTCCACTACCTATTATTATTGTATCCATACTAAGATTTTTGACGAATTATTCCAATCATGTAAAATTAAAAAAACATAATTATAAATTGACTAAAACATTATTAACTTTGTTATTTCATAACACAAATATGAAGACAACCAAAAAAAATCTTAAGTATCAATCCCCAGGAATCAATGAGGTAAGTAGATACGAAAAACTTCATACTGTTACTTTTGAAAATTCTAAAGAGGGTTCAGTTTTAATTGCAAGAGAAATTTGTGACTTAGTTAGAGCTAAACAAGAGAAAAATAAAAACTGTGTGATAGGATTTGCTACTGGCTCTTCACCAACTAAAGTTTACCAAGAAATAATTAGAATTCATAAAGAAGAATCATTAAGCTTTAAAAATGTAATAGCTTTTAATCTAGATGAATATTTCCCAATTAATAAAGATGATAAAAATAGTTATCATCACTTTATGAAGGAAAACTTATTTGATCATATAGATATACCTGCAGATAATATTAATATTCCTTCAGGTGAAATAAAAGAGAATCAGGTTAAAAAATATTGTATACAATACGAAAAAAAAATACAGGAAAGTGGAGGTATAGATATTCAACTTCTCGGAATTGGTAGAACCGGACATATTGGCTTTAATGAGCCAGGATCTCATTTTAATTCCAAAACTCGATTAATTACACTTGACCATACTACTAGATTTGATGCTAGTAAAAGCTTTAATGGAATTGAAAATGTCCCTTCAAAGGCAATTACTATGGGTGTTAGAACAATTTTTAATTCTAAGAGAGTCATAATAATGGCATGGGGAATACAGAAGAGTCTTATAGTAAAAAAGTCAATTGAGAATGATGTTTCATCTCTTATTCCCGCAACATATTTACAGAAGCATAAGAACGCAACTTTAGTACTCGATAAAGAATGTTCAAACGAACTAACTAGGGTTAAAACACCTTGGCTAGTTGGGCCCTGTGACTGGACAGATCTTATGAAAAGGAAAGCAATTGTATGGTTGTGTGATGTTACTGAAAAATCTATTTTAAAATTAACTGATGAAGATTACAATAAAAATGGATTGTCAGACTTATTAGCTCTTGAGGGTTCTGCTTATGGATTAAACATAAAGATGTTTAATCATTTTCAAAATACAATAACTGGTTGGCCAGGAGGTAAGCCCGGAGCTGATGATTCAACTAGACCTGAGAGAAAAAGTCCCAATTCAAAGAGGGTCATTATATTCAGTCCACATCCAGATGATGATGTGATTTCTATGGGAGGTACTTTTGATAGGTTGGTTTCTCAAGGTCATGATGTTCATATAGCATATCAGGCATCAGGTAATGTTGCAGTTTCTGATCATGATGCACTAAAGTTTATTGAGGTATCCAATGATATGTTCCCTGCTGAACTTAAACCAAAGGTAAGTCAATTAATCAAAGAACTTAAAAATAAAAAACCAGATAAAATTGATTCAATAGATGTAAGAAAAATTAAGAGTTTAATCAGAAAAAGAGAGGCAATTTCAGCTACCAGATATATCGGAATACCTGATTCCAACACACATTTCATGAATTTACCTTTCTATGAAACAGGAAGAATTAAAAAGAATCCAGCATCAAAAAAAGATATTTTAATAACAGCATCACTAATAAAAAAAATCAAACCTCATCAAATTTATGCAGCAGGAGATCTTGAAGATCCTCATGGCACTCATAAAGTTTGTCTTGATATTGTTTTTGATGCATTAGATTCACTCAAAGGTGAAAAGTTTATTAAAGATTGCTGGTTATGGCTATACAGAGGAGCATGGTTAGAGTGGGATATTCACGAAATTGATATGGCAGTTCCTATGAGTCCAGCTCAAGTTCTTCGAAAAAGAAAAGCAATATTCTTTCATCAAACTCAAAAAGATGGTGTAATGTTTCAGGGACATGATTTGAGAGAATTTTGGGTTAGAGCCGAGGAAAGGAATCATGAAACAGCAGAAAAATATAAAAAGATGGGATTAGCAGATTATGCTGCTATTGAATCATTTAAAAGACATTATTTTTAATTAAATCATTATGAAAACAACCAAACTACTAACCTTAATTATAATATTTAGCTCATTATTTTCTCTTCAATCACAGAATAAATTTTCAAAAAGAAAAATTGAAAATTTAAAAGAAGAAGCATCAAAATTAGTCGAAGATGATAAAAAAATGACACAAGTGATGATTGATAAGGTCTTTAGTTTTGGAGAGCTTGGATTTCAAGAATTTGAAACATCAAAGTACTTAGGTAAAATTCTTGAAGAAAATGGATTTGATGTTGAGTACCAGATCTCAGGGATTCCTACCTCATGGCTTGCAACATGGACAAATGGAGAGGGAGGTCCAACAATTGCTATTGGGAGTGATTTTGATGGAGTTCCGTCAACTTCTCAATACCCAGGTGTTGCATATGAGAAACCAGTAGTAGAGGGTGCTCCAGGCCATGGTGAGGGACATAACATCGGTCTTCCAATCGTTATTACTTCTGCTATTGCCATAAAAAAAATAATGATTGAAAACAATATTAATGGAAAGCTAGTCTTGTGGCCAGGTGTTGCTGAGGAGATATTAGGTGCAAAAGCTTGGTATGTAAGAGATGGTTATTTTGACAATGTAGACATGTGTATTTTTACACACGTAAGTACAAATATGTCAACATCATGGGGGAGACCATCAGGAACTGGACTAATCTCTGTAAAATACACATTTAGTGGTGAGACTGCCCATTCTGCTGGTTCTCCTTGGAGAGCAAGAAGTGCATTAGATGCTGCAGAACTAATGAATGTTGGATGGAATTATAGAAGAGAGCATCTACATCCTGATCAAAGGTCTCATTCAATTTTTCTTGATGCAGGAGATCAGCCAAATGTAGTCCCTTCAAAAGCTTCTATCTGGTATTTTCTTAGGGAAATTACTTACAAAAACATTATGGAAATGTATGATACTGCAAACAAAATGGCTCAAGGAGCAGCACTCATGACTAATACAACATATGAATCAGAAGTTCTTGGCGCAGCTTGGCCAAGACATTTTAATAAAATAATTGCAGAAGAAATGTATGAAAATATTAAAAAAGTTGGATTGCCAAAATGGTCAGAAGATGACCAAAGATTAGCAAGGGCTGTTCAAAAAGAAATAGGCAGTGAATCAATTAATGGTCTTCCAACTGAATTACCACCATTGCGAAAACCTCTTCCTTATAATGTAAGTGGTGGATCAGACGATATTGGTGATGTATCTTGGAAGGTTCCAACAGTAGTACTAAGATTCCCATCTAATATTCCAGATGTTACATTTCACCATTGGTCGGCAAGTATTGCAGGTGCAACTCCAATTGCTCATAAGGGAGCAAATGCTGGAGCTAAAGTGGTTGCAATGACAGTGATAGATTTTTTAACAAAACCGGAGAAATTAGCTGAAGCTAAGAGTTACTTCGATAATGTTCAAAGTAAAGAGGACTTTTACAGACCTATGATATCTGAGACAGACCCACCACCTTTTTATTTAAATACTGACAAGATGGATAAATATAGAGATCAAATGGAAAAATTTTATTTTGATGAAACTAAGTATGATACATATCTTGAACAGTTAGGAGTTGATTATCCTGAAATTAAAAAAGAGGAATAGCAGACCATTAAATTTCTTAAAATATTTACCTATTTATATGGTTAATTAGATTATTTTCCAATCTTTTAAAATAAAAAAAAACATATCATTATTGTGATTTTATCATATAATTAATAAATTGTTTAAATAAACAAAACAAAATCAAATTATATGAAAAGAATACTAAGTACAGTATTTTTATTATTTGCATTGTTTTCATACGGTCAAGACGCTATTAGTGGTGTTGTTTTAAATGAAAACGGAGTGCCCCTTCCGGGAGCAAACGTAATCATTGAAGACACGAATACAGGTGTCTCAACTGATTTCGATGGAAATTTTGAAATTACTGCTAGTCAAGGACAAGTTCTTGCTATAAGCTACATAGGGTATACAACTCAATATGTAACTGTTGCAGGACAATCAGCAATAAATATCTCTTTACAACTCGATAATGAGCTTGAAGAGGTAGTTGTTACTGCGCTTGGGTTTGCTGCTGTTAGGGATCAACAGGGATCAACTTCTTCTGTAATAAATGCAGATGATGTGATAAGATCCGCGGAACCAACAGTTGTTAATGCCTTAAGTGGAAAAGCATCAGGTGTTAGGATAACAAAATCAAATGGTGACCCAGGAGCTGGAAGTACCATTAGAATTCGTGGTGCTAACTCAATTGGAGGATCAATACAACCATTGATTATCGTTGATGGTGTTCCTCTTGATAATACTACAAACTATGGAGGTGGTAATACAATTACCGGTGGAAACGGTGGTGTTACTCAAGGATCACGTTTAAATGATATAAATCCAGCAGATATTGAATCTGTTAATGTTTTAAAAGGTGCTTCAGCTGCATCTCTTTATGGAAGTAGAGCTGCCAATGGTGTTGTAGTAATTACAACTAAAAAAGGACAAAGAGGAGCTGCAAAAGTATCTTTCAAATCATCGTATTCATTTGATGAAATTTCTGAGAGGATTCCAATGCAAGATACTTGGGGTCAAGGAAGAAGTGGTGTCTTTGGTACAAACAGAGCTGAATCATGGGGTGACTATATTCCTGGTAGATCAGGCGGTCAAGATACTTACAAAAGTGGAGCATATTTTGTTGCAGATAGCGGAGTAAAATACCAAGCTATTGATGATAAAAATTCCACTCAAACCTTCCTAGAGGAAAACTTTAATTCAGTTTTTGGAACTGGTAATGCTCTGCAAAATGACTTAACTGTTAGCGGAGGAAATGAAAACAGTAACTATTTCTTCAGCTTGGGTCATCTTGAACAGGATGGTGTTATTAGAAATGCTACTTATGAGAGGACTAATGCAAGATTAAACTATGAGGCAAAGATTAATGACAAAATTACTCTCAGTACTAAAATGGCATATACATACACTGATTCTAATAGAATACAGCAAAGTTCAAATGTTTCTGGTATGATGCTTGGATTATTAAGAACTCCACCAGACTTTGATGGAAGAGATTATAAAGGAACATATTATAGTTCAAGTGGTGTTGAATATATTAATCGTGGTAGATCATATAGAAAACCTCTTGGGCAGAGTGTTAACCAATCATATACTAACCCATTATGGACTGTAAATGAACAAGAGTCTAGTACTAAGGTTAACAGAGTGACTGTTACTCCTCAGCTTACTATTAAGCCAACCAATTGGTTGTCTATAATAACAAGAGGAAACTTAGATGTAGCTGATGATAAAAGAACATACTTTTTCCCATTAGGTGACGCTAGTTCAAGAGCTAATGGACAGTATCAAGAGGATGCTCTAGATATCAGAAATACTGCGTTTGATATAATTGGTAAAGCGAATTTCCAATTATCAGATATGGTAAACTTAACTGCTACTGCAGGTTGGAGCTACAATGACAGAAAATATTCTAGACTTTCTGGAAATATTACAGGATTCCTTGTAAATTCTGCTAAAAGAACAACTGCACTTAATACTTCTGCAGAAGCATCTACTTTCGATGGTTTTAAAACTTTTAGAAGATCTAATAGAGGTTATGGTATTTTGAACTTTGATATTAATGATGAATTATTCATTACTGCTTCAGGAGCTTTAGAGGCTTCATCTACGATCAATGGTACATTCTTCTATCCTGCCGCAGATGCAGCTTGGGTTCTAACTGAAAACGTTGTAGATTCTGATATAATGTCATTTGCAAAACTAAGAGCTTCTTGGGGTCAGGTAGGTGTTCAACCATCTGCTCACCAATTTGAAACTCTTGCTGAAGGGGGATTTGGATATTCTACTTATAGTGATCCACTGGATAGTAACTTATTTGGTGGAGGTTTTAGGCTGGACAACAACTTAGGTAATCCAAACTTAGAACCTGAAATTAAAACTGAGTGGGAAATTGGAGGTGACTTTAGATTCTTGGATGATAAGGTATCTCTATCTTTAACATACTACGATAACATTATTGAAGGAATCTTATTAAATGTTGCGTTGTCACCATCTTCAGGATATTCAACTCAATATGGAAATTATGGTGAAATGACAAATAATGGTATGGAAATTGATTTAGGCCTAGATCTAATCGACACTGCAGAATTTGGTCTGTCAACTGCAATTAATTGGTCTACAAATGAAAATGAGGTTACAGATCTATTTGGAACAGAATCAATAAACTTATCTCCTGGTGCTTCTGTAAGCTCAAGAGCAGTTGTTGGTTATCCATTAGGTTCATTATATGGTACTGGTTCTCAAACTAATCCTGACGGAAGTTTTATTTTAAACTCAAATGGATTCCCTCAAATTACATCTAGTCCAATAGTTCTTGGAGATCCCAACCCAGATTGGAGAGGTGGAATTTCTCTAAGTATGAGATATAAAAAGTTTAGACTAAACGCTGTACTTGAGCACTCTCAAGGAGGAGATTTCTCACCAAGAACTCTTTGGGTTCTTAGAAGATTCGGTACAACTCAGGAAACTGCAAACAGGCTAACACTAGATCAACCACTGGTAAACTACAGGGGTAACACAATCCCTGCTGGAACAACCGTTAGAGGTAATATTAAAGACTTCGGTGGTGGTCCAGTTCTTCTTGATGAAAACTGGTATAGAACAGGTATTGGAGGTGGTTTTGGTGATAACCAAGCATACAACTTCTCAATTGCTGACGCTACTTTTACAAAATTAAGAGATCTATCATTGAGTTATGTAATTGATACACCCTTAGTAACCAATATTGGACTAAGTGATGTAATAGTTTCTTTAACTGGTAGAGATTTAATAAATATCAATAAAGTTGAAGGAATTGATCCTGAGATAAACACTAAAGGTGTTAGTGTTGCTCAAGGTGTTGAGTATTTTACAAATCCTCAGACAAAAGGTTTCCTTGTTAGTTTAACAATAAATTATTAATAAGATGAAAAAATTATATACAAAATCATTATTAGCACTTTTAATTATTTTCTCATTTTCTTGTGAGGATATAAATGAGGATATAAATTCGAATCCAAATGATATTTTAATTACGGATGTAGAGGATAAACTATTTTTAACTGGTGCCCAATTAGCAAATATACAGTTACAATTAGGACACTTAAATAGAATTAGTGGAATGTATTCTGGACAATTAATTGGATTTAGCTCATTATATGCAAATATTTATGGAATGGCTTTATCAACTGTAGAGTCAAATGGCTCATGGAATGCTCTTTATGTTGGAGTTTTAACAAATATGAGACAATTGCAAAATAACTCTAGTAACACATTACTAGTTGGAATTGCTGAAATTATGGAAGGTCATGCTTTTGGAACTGCTGCATCTTTATGGGGTGCAATTCCTTACAGTGAGGCTGGTAATCCTGAGATTTCTGATCCTATTTTTGATTCTCAAGTATCTGTTTATAATGCTGCAATACAGAAGTTGAATTCTGGTATATCAACACTTCAGTCTGCATCTTCAACTAGTCTATCTCAAGACATCATATTCGGTGGAGATAAGGATAAATGGATTGAAGCTGCGTATACACTAATTGCTCGTTTTAATCTTCACAAGAAAGATTATGCAGCTGCAGTTTCTGCTGCAAATAGTGGAATTAGTTCTGCATCAGGTGATATGCAATATAAACCTAGAGCTACTCAAAATAGTGGAGATGTTAACTTATTTGCGACAATCCTTAATGGGTCTAGAGCAGGTGATTTAGGAAACTCATCAGGTGGATCCGAAAGTTATCTATTACAATTATTGAGTAATTCATACACATCAAACAGAAATCATTCAAAAACAGATGAGACAGCTAGGTATGGATACTATAAAATTAATTCGTCTAGTGGTTCTGCAAATACTGGAATAATTGCTCCATCTGAGCCTCAAAATATGGTTACTTATTTTGAAAATGAATTGATCTTGGCTGAAGCTAAAGCAAGACAAGGTGGAGTTGCTGATGGTCTACCCCACTTAAACAATGTAAGATCTTGGTTAAATTCGGGAGGTCAATTAAATGACAATCATAACGGGGGATCATTTAACTACGCGGCATTTGATTCATCTGACTTTAATTCAGGTGGAATTGAAAATGCTGATGGAGTAGATGCAAAAACTGCATTTTTAAGAGAGGTAATTGAAGAAAGATATGTTTCAGGATTCGGTATGCACATGCCGTTTAATGATGCTAGAAGATTAAGAAAGTCTGATAGTGCATTTTCTGTGCCTTTCGTTCTTGTTGATGGACCATCTGGCCCATATCCTGAAAGAATGCCTTATGCTGCTACAGAATTAAATTCAAATTCTAATGCACCTGCAGAAGATCCAGGTATATTTAGTAAAACAGAAGTAAATCAATAATACTTTAAAAAAAAGTAATACTTTTAAAAAAGGTTTGTAAATTTTACAAACCTTTTTTTTTTGGTTAATTATGGTTAAAATTAAAAATACACTTTTTATAATATTATTTATATTCCTTGTTAGTTGTAATATTGAGGAAACACCATATTCAAATAGTTTAATTTCATCACCACATCCACTAGCTTCTCAAGCTGGAGAATATATTTATTCAAAGGGTGGAAATGCTTTTGATGCAGCAGTTGCAGCAGCATTTACATTGTCGGTTGTGGAACCAAGCATGAGTGGTATTGGAGGAAGATTACAAGTCATATATAAACAAGCTGGAGGTGATATTCTAGGAATTGACGCAACTACTCAAATTCCAAAAAGTTACAGGAATCTAGGTGAAACTTCACAAAGTTATGGTTATAAAACTATTGGAATCCCTGGAGTTGTAGCTGGACTAATCAAATTACATGAGGAGAATGGTATTCTAGATTTAAAAACAGTGATGCAACCTTCAATAACATTTGCTGAGAAAGGTTTTTTGTTATATCCTGGAGAAATAAAAAGACAACAAAGTGATAAAGAAAAAATCGAATCCTTTGAAGGAACTAAGTTATATTTTCTTGACTCTAAAGGTGAATCTTTTAAGCCAGGAGATATATTAGTACAAAAAGATTTAGCAAATACATTAAGAATTATTGCAAAGAATGGTAAAAAAGGGTTTTACGAGGGAGAGATAGCTAATAGAATTGTAAATGATATAAAAGAAAACGGAGGATTTATAACTAAAGAGGATCTTAAAAACTATACTGCTAGAAAATCAGAAGTTTTGGTTGGTAAATTTAATGGATATGATATATATACTCTGAATCTGCCATCTTATGGCTCTATAACAATTCAAATGATTCAAATATTTGACCAACTAGAAATTAAAGATGAGAGGGACTGGACATTAAAAGTTTCTAAGGCAGTTGAAGAGTCATACAGATATAGATTTTTTCAAAATAATATTGACTCGCTAAATAGTATATTATCAGTAAGTAGGGCAAAACAAATTGCATCTGATATTGAGAAAAATCAAAGTGAAACCGCATTAAATTATAATTTACATGAATTTGATCAGGCAGATATCGCTCAAGGACATACTGCGCATCTAACAACATCTGATAAATATGGGAATGTTGTTTCTCTTACACAAACACTTGGGCCTAATATGGGGTCAAAAGTTGCAACAAAAGGTCTAGGATTTTTATATAATGTTACAATGGGTCCATATCTCGGAGGATATTTAGGTGAAGATAAACCAGGAGATAGAGCATCTTCACACATCTCTCCAACTATTTTTACAAAAAATGGTGAGGTAGTTCTTGCACTTGGTGCTGCTGGTGGAAACAAAATACCAATTGCGATTAATCAAGTAGCTTATAGATACTTGAAACAAAAATATACTTTAATTGATGCTTTAACTATGCCAAGAGTTTACAAATATGAAAGTCCAATCTATATTGAAAGTCATCTTGGAGTTAATAGGTTTAATGACTATGAAATTTATTCTGAGTCTCAAAATGTTGAGCGAATTAGAACTGAAGCATACTTTGGAAGGGTTCATGCAATTGCCCTTGATACAATTAACAATAGGTGGATAGGTTCTGCAGATCCAGACTGGGAGGGAAGTGTTAGTAATTTTGAATGAAAACAGCCTTTAAAAATATTACCCTAAACCTGGCTATTATTTTAGGACTAATAAATAATGTCTTAAATGCTCAATTTGATATTCAATCATTAAATGACTCAATTGTAGAATATAAGGCAGCTGAACCACAAAAGGCTTTAGAATATGGTTTTTTGGCCCTTGATTCTTTCAAGAATGAACAAGTCATGTCACTTGAATTTGTCAATACAAATTATTATTTAGGGGAAGTATATTTTTACATAGAGGAATATAAAACCTCATTTGAATACTTATCAAAATCATTAGAGTTTTATGACTTGTTAAAACCAAACCAGCGAAGAAATAAAAATGTAATTAAACCACCTTGGGTTCTAACTATAATGGGGAGTGTTTACTTTCAAAAAAAAGATTATGTTAATGCTGAGAGATATTATAATGAAGCATTAGATAATTTTAAATTATTTGACTCAAATTATAATGATGAAAAATATTTTGGAATTAAAACCTCTTTACTGAATCTATCTCAAGTTAAAAGAGCTCAAGGAGATCTTAAATCAGCCAAAGATCTCTTAGATCAAATGTCTGAAACTGTTAAAAAATTTATAGATAAACCCTTGGACAATCTTCAAGTATATGTTGCATATATGGAATTATTCATATTTTCAGGTAATGAGAAGATGGTTTTAGAGAGTTTTGATAACATTAAAAGTACTTATGAATCACTTTTAAAATTAGGCAGTTCAAATCTAGAGTTAAAATTAAATTTATCTAATGCAAATCGATTGTATGCAGATTTTTTACAGTCAAAGGGAGAAGTCAAAGAGTCTCTAGAATACTTACTTTACGCTAAAGAGCTAGCAGAAGAAATACCAAATGAACTTCCAAAGGTAAACCTGGCTATCTCAAATACATTTTTTTCATTGGGTATGTATAATAATGCTAAAGATTTAATTCAAGAAAATCTGTATGCTAGTGAAATTACTCAATCTCAAAAATTAAATAATTTTAAACTTTTAGAAAAAATATACGTGAATGAGGGGTCAAATTCAGATCTTTTAAAAGTAAAAGACTCAATTATATTTTACAACGAAGCACCACTTAAAAACCAAGAAGAATTTGAATTTAATACCTTAGAGAACTTAATACTTGTTAGTGAGAAACAAGATGATCTGAATAAGTCCAGGTTAAGAACAAATAGAATTATTCTCGTTTCCATTCTGTCATCATCAATCTTAATTTTAGTCCTTATTTCGTTTAAATTTAATTTTGATCTTCAAAAGGAAAAAAACGCAAGATTAAATCTTGAGAAAGATAAAATTAAGGAGGAACTAAAATTAAAGAAGAGAGAGTTGTTTAGTAAAATAAATTTTATATCTCAAAGAAATGAGTATTTAAAAAAAATTAGAGAGCAAATAGGCTCAGAGGATACAAATCAGAATAAAATAAAAGCAGAAATAAAGAATATTACAAATTCTGAGAAAGCATATGAAGAATTTGATAAAATGTTTAGCCAAGTATACCCAAAGTTTTATAAGAGATTAAACTCAGCTGCTAAACTATCTCAAACTGATATAAGGCTAGCTTCATATATTAAAATGAATCATACAAATAATGAGATCTCAAGAATTTCAGGAATATCTCTGAGGACTGTGGAAAGCCAGAGATATAGACTTTCAAAAAAACTTAAATTAACGAATGGTCAAGATTTAAATTCTTTTATTTTAAATATCTAGATAAATTGAAAATCTTCGAGAAATATTTGCAGTATAAATGCAGTATACGCATTTTTGCATTAGATTTATTTTTTACTGATTTTTAATGTATTAAAAAAAACTAATTATGATAAAAAATTCTTTATTAAGCATTTTTATGACACTAGCTTTTAGCTTTTTGTCAAATGCTCAACAAGTTACAGGATCAGTTAGTGATGACAATGGTATTCCATTACCAGGTGCATCAATTGTAATTCAAGGTTCATCTTCAGGTACTACTACAGACTTTGATGGTAACTTTTCAATTGAGACATCCCAAGGAAGCACATTAGTCATTAGTTATGTTGGTTATGAATCTCAACAAGTTGTTGTTGGGTCATCACCAATTAACGTTCAACTGACCTCAGATAATGCTCTTGATGAAGTTGTGGTTACAGCTTTAGGTCTTACAAGAGAAAAAAAATCACTAGGATATTCTGTTACAGAGGTTGATGGTGATGAAATTAACAGTATAAAAGATAACAATATAGCAAGCTCTTTAATGGGTAAAGTAGCAGGGTTGAATATTACAAACTCTGGTACCATTGGCTCTGCATCTAGAATTACATTAAGAGGTAATAACTCTGTAAATGGAATGAATCAAGCTCTTATTGTTGTTGACGGTATTCCTATAAATGCTGATGGAATCGAGTCAGGTCAAAATGCTGATTATAGCTCAACAGTTATTGGTGGGGGTATAACAGACATAAATGCATATGATATTGAGTCAATTTCTGTTCTTAAAGGACCAAATGCATCTGCACTTTATGGTTCAAGAGCTGGTAATGGAGTTATTCTTATTACTACAAAAACAGGATCTGAAACAGAAGGTTTAGGTATATCTCTAAATACGAATTTAACTGCTGATACGCCTATGTTTTTACCTGATTTTCAAAATGAATATGCTCAAGGTACTCTAGGAGCTGCATATACTGACATAGCATCAGACTATGGTTCTTCATCATGGGGTCCAAAAATGGGTGCAACACAAATGTATTTTGATGGTCGACCAAGAGTAACTCAAGCTTATCCAGATAATGTTAAAGATTTTTTCAATACTGGTATTAAAGCTATAACATCAATGTCAATTCAAAATGCGTCAGAAAATGGCTCAGTTAGATTTTCTTACACTAATAATGATACTAAAGGTATGATACCTAGCTCGTCTATGATTAGTCATAACTTTAATTTAAGAGGAGTAATGAATTTATCTGATAAACTTTCCATTGATGCTAAAGCGACATATTTTACTCAAGAAGTAAACGGTCGTCAGCAAATGGGAGGTGAAGGAATAATGGGAGTTCTATATCAGATGCCTAGATCAGTTGATATAAATGACTTAAAGAAATTTCAAGTGGACAACCCTGGGACACCAGACGAGTTTAAAGTATTAAATTATGGTGGCTCAAATTCTCAAACAGCAAATCCTTACTGGATGGCAAATCATGATGAGTATAATGAAAGAAGAAATAGATTCTTTGGTTTTGCAAAAATAAACTATGAATTTACTGACTGGTTAAGCGCATTTGTTAGAGTAGGTGCTGATGTCACAGATACTAAAACTAAAAGGATAACAAAACCAGGTCATCACTTCTACAGAGGAGGTAGAATGGATTTAAATACTGTTTCTTCGGGTGAACTAAATACAGACCTTGTATTTACAGCTAAAAAAGATATAACAAGTGATCTAAATGTTGTAGTTAATGCTGGTGGAAGTTTATCAAAAAGAACATACCAAGGATATTATCAGTTTGGAGAAAACTTTAAAATTCCAACTAAGTTTTTCTTAAACAATGCTGCTAATATTTTAGCTCCAAATGAGACTCCTTTAACAACTAAGAAAGTTAACTCAGCCTTTGCTAGTGCAAACTTTGCTTATCAAGACTTTTTATATGTTGATTTAACTTCAAGAAATGATTGGTCATCTACACTTGGAGAGGAAAATAGATCTTACATGTATAATTCTGCTTCAGTTTCTGCTATCTTGAATAATATTGTAGATCCAGAACAAGAAGTATTTAATTTATTAAAATTAAGAGCTGGATATGCTCAAGTTGGTAATGATACAGATCCATACCAATTGTATCAAACATTTGATGTTCCAGGTCAAGGGTATCTTGGTCTTACTACTTTAAGTGCTCCAAGTATTAAGTTAAATGAAGACTTAAAGCCTGAACAAGTAACATCTATTGAATTTGGACTTGAAGGTTCTATGTTAAATAATCGATTAAATTTTGATATCTCCATATATGACAAAGAGACTACAGATATGATATTTAATGTTCCCGTTCCAGCTGCAACTGGTTTCCAGTTCTTCAAAGAAAATGTTGGAAAAGTCTCAAATAAAGGTGTAGAAATTACACTTGGTGGTAGAATATTACAAAATAGTAAAATGGTTTGGGATTCATCTCTAAACTATTCTAAAAATGAAAATGAGCTTTTAGAGTTAATAGACGATTTAGAAACATTTACTTACATGACTACAAACGATGGTCAAGTTGCATTAAGAGCTCAAGTTGGTGGTACAATAGGTGATATTTATGGTTCAGTATGGGAAACAAATGAATCTGGTCAAAGATTATTAAGAGAAGATGGTAGACCACAAAGTTCAGACCCTAACCAGTATTTGGGTACTGCTCAACCAGACTTTTTAGCTGGATGGATAAATACTTTTAGATATGGAAACTATACACTTAGCTTCCAAATTGATGGTAGATTTGGTGGTCAATTTTACTCTAATACTTCTAGAAATTTAGATTCATATGGGGTTAGTGAAAGAACTCTTCAATACAGAGAATCCGGTGTGACTTTAGATGGAATTAATAGTGCAACTGGCGCTTCAAATACTGAGGCAATTACTGGACAAGAATATTGGGGATCACTCGCTGTACAAAACTATGTTTACGATCAAGATAATATAAGACTAAGAGAGCTCTCTATTGGATATCAGATCCCTAATACTCAATCTTATGGTATTCAAAGTGCTTCTCTTCAGCTTGTTGGAAGAAATCTTTTCTTCTTCTCAAAAGATGCTCCAGACGTAGATCCTGAGATGACTTTAGGAACTGCAATTGGTGCACAAGGTTTTAACCTAAATAACCTACCTTCTACTAGAAGCTTAGGTGTGAATCTTACTTTAAACTTTTAAAAACTCATGAAAACTATGAAAAACAATTATTTTTTAACAACGTTAGCTTTAATGGCTTTAATGGTCTCGTGTACAGATGATTTCAACGAGATTAATGAAAAGCCAGATGCTTTATCCCCAAGTGATGTAAGTGCAAAATATTTTGTAACTAATGCACAAACAGGACTATTTGCACCCAATAGATATCCTTATTGGAGAGGACCAATTATTCACTCAGATAGATATGCTGGGCATACTTCATTCGGTTATAAATCAAACTGGTGGGATGATGGTTTAGGATACAACTATCATGCAGGTTATACAAGTGCAGTACACGATGCGTGGTTTGCTAGTTACAATAGTACATTAACTGCTTTTACAAACTTTGTAAAAGAAGGTGGTACTCTTGAAAACGATAAATACTACGCAATTGCATTAATAATGAAAGGACTCTATTATCAATATTATACTGATACATTTGGTATGGTCCCTTTCTCAGAGGCTTCGGATCCTGATATAACAACTCCTAAGTATGACGATCAATTGACTATTTACTCTACTTTAATTTCAGACCTTGATGAAGCGATTGCTTTAATAGGGAATGACGCAACTACTGGAGCTGGTGTAGATATGTTAGGTGAAAATGATCTTTTCTTTAATGGAGATCTTCAAGCATGGAAACAACTTGCTAATAGTCTTAAATTAAGACTTGGTCTAAGAGCACATGGTGCTCCTGGTGAAGGATTCTCCACATCTGCAATTTCATCTGCAATTTCCAGTGGAGTTCTTGCTGACAGAAATGCACTTCTTGAAAGAGACCTAGAAATTAGTACGTGGGTTAGCGCTGTTTATGGTGATGTATGGGGTCCATTCTACGGTGGTGGAAACTGGCATCTTACTAAAACTCTAATTGATGCTCTTAGAGACAATAATGATCCAAGACTATCCAAATATGCTAAACCAAGTAAAGGTGGAACAATTGAGTGGGCTAAGCCAGCAGAGGGTGAGAGAGTTGCATTATTTGACAAACATGTAAATTATCTGACTAATTATCTCGATAGTACAGGTGCTACATATACTAAAGCTTCTGATGGTGCTGGTGGCTATACAATTACTATGCCTGAGAATACTAATTATATTGGACAGCCAACAAGACTCAATGGTAAAATTAAGCCACTATTAGATAGAAAACTTTGGTCAGAGCCAGCTGAAATTGTTGTTAATCAACATAATTCAGGTAAGCCTATTTTTCCGTTTGTAGTTATGACTGCTGCTGAAAGTCATTTAATGATTGCAGAAGCTATAACAAAAGGTCTTGCTAGTGGTAATGCACAAAGTCATTACCAAACTGCAATTAGACATGCTATGGAGTTATGGGATGTTGCAGGCGCAGATATTGATACTTATTTAGCAAATGAAGATATGGCAAAGCTTAACGGAAGTACTGATCAAAACTTAGAGAAAATTGCAACTCAGAGATGGATGGCATTATTTACTAATGGTTTTGAAGCTTGGGCTGTAGTTAGAGATACAGGGTATCCTACTGAGCTTAGTGCAGGTGTATCTGACGATGATATCTTTGTTTTAGGTGACCTTAATGGAGCTTATCCTCAAAGAATGAGATATGGTTCAGGTCCTTACAATACAAATGCTGCAAATGTTGAGGCAGCAGCTAGTGTTCAAGGTCCAGACAGGCAAGGAACTAAGCTATGGTGGGCAAAATAATCACATTAAAGTAATAATGCTTTAAGCTTTTTGATATGTTGATTTTTGTTTAGTTTAAATCTCTCAATCGCAAATAACATTGTTACAATTAAACCTGTGGAGAAATCCACAGGTTTTTTTATGCACTTTTTTTATCTTTAATTTATGCTTAAGAGTTTGAAGTACTTAATATTATTAATATTTATCTCTTGTAATTCCATTGCTTCAGAGACTTCACCTACAGAATCGGAAGCCTTTCCATTTTCTACGATAAATGAAAAAATATTATTTATTGGAAATAGTTTTACATTTTACTGGAACCTTCCTTCTCTAGTTGAGAAAATGTCAATTGAAAGAGGTTTAAACTGGGATATAACTCATTTTACTGTCCCATCAGCAACATTAAAAATCCTTTGGAATAATCCAGATCTAAAATCTATTTTAGAGAGCGAGACATTCGATCATGTTATTATTCAAGAGCATAGTACTAATATTTTGACCAATGCTAATGGAAATTCTGAATTTTACTTTGGTCAAATTACCTCATTAATTCCTGCTTCCACTCAAATACATTTCTTCTCAACCTGGATGTATCCCTCCATGGAGCAGTATAATATTAATAATGAAGAATATCCAATAGAAGAGACCATTAAACAAATAATAGAAGGGACCACTGCTAAAATTATCCCTGTTGGTAGAGCATTTAAATTATTTCAAAGCAAATATCCTGAGTTTAATTTACTTATGGAGGATGATAAACATCCAAATCCAAACGGTTCATACCTTGCAAGTTGTGTAATCTTCTCTCACTTAAGCGCAGAATCTTCCTTGAACCTATCGAAGAGATATAAAGGTATTGATAATAAAGGAGTAGATATTTATTATAGCATTGTAGAGGATGAGGTTCTAACCGTTCTTCAACAAATTTCAGACGAAGTAATTTTCTAGAGAATATAGACCACTAGAAATCCTAGATAAGTTCCCAAAGCATTTCCTAGACTCCCAACTAAAATAGCTGGAAGTATTAGTTCTTTTCTATTAAATGATTCTGCAAGTGCAATTGCTGAGGCACCTCCTCCAATATTTGCCTGACTTGCAATTGAGATCATTTCCCAATCACGGTATACTAAACCACCTATAAATATGAAAAGTAGACCATGAATCAAAACAGCAATAGATGTAAAAATAAGTAGTGTGGCGCCTACTTCTTGGAGTTGACCAACAGCACTTAACTCACAATAAGCACCAATAACAGCAAGAAAAAGATATACCAGGTATAAACCTATTGTCTGGCTTCCCCTTAGTTTAGAAACAAACTTAGTTTGTGCTAAAATTATACCAATAGTTGTTAGAATAAGAATAGATGGTATTTTAATAAAATTCTCTGATATTATCTCTGATATATAGTATGAGCCTATCCCCATAAAGATCAACCATGCTAGGGATTTAGAGTCTATTTTATCATTATGATTACCTTCTTCAGTATTTAATAATACTCTTGGGTCTAATTTTATATTTGAACTCCATATTTTATTCAAAAATAATGGAATAGCAAGTGTTACCATTATCCATATAGCAGTAACAACATTATCAACTGCAATTGTTCCAGCATAAAGAAATCCTTTTTTTTGAAATTCATATTCTAGAGCAATTGCATTAAAATTTACACTACCCCCTGTATATGTGCCCGTTAACATTCCTGCAATTATTTTTCCGTCATCTCCTAAAATGTCCTGAGGAGATAATAGAAGCCATGAGATAAGAATACCAACTGTTGTTGCTATTGATCCTAGAATAAATAATCCTACCATAGGAAGTCCTGCTTTCTTTATTGATGTAATATTTACATTTAATAACAAATAAAAAATAGATATAGGAGCTATGTATTTAAAAATTATATCATAAAGCTCAATACTGTTAGATGCTGAAGGAATAAACTTAAAATTTGCAACAACGGCAGTAAATAGTATTACTAAAAGAGCAGCTCCTCCAAGCTGCTTTCCAATTTTAGTCTTTCCAGCATAGACTGATAGAATAACCATAAAACATAATATGGATAATACATAAAATGGATTAGTAATGATTTCCATTAATATAAAAATAAAAAAAACGGTTACACTGTAATAGAATAACCGTTTTATTGTTTTAGTAGCGAGGGCAGGACTCGAACCTGCGACCTTTGGGTTATGAGCCCAACGAGCTACCTACTGCTCTACCTCGCGATTTGAAAAGCAAATATAGTAAACTTTCATTACTTAGGTTTATACCATTGAATTTAAGTAGTTATCTTTGCCGAAATGACTGATAATAAACATAAAGCAGGATTTGTTTCAATAATTGGAAGACCCAATGTTGGTAAATCAACGTTGATAAACTCATTAATGAAAGAGAAACTATCTATTATTACATCTAAGGCTCAAACTACAAGGCATAGAATTAGAGGTATAATAAATGAGGATGATTATCAAATTGTTTTATCTGATACACCAGGAATATTAGATCCAAGCTATAAACTCCAAGAGGCAATGATGAAGTTTATTAAAGAAACTTTAATAGACTCTGATTTTTTGGTGATAGTTGAAGAAGTTGGCAATAAAGAATCATTTGATGAGTCTCTGATCCAAAGGTTAAATTCTTTCAAGATTCCAATAATTTTACTGATCAATAAAATTGATCTTTCCAGTCAGGAAGAATTGGAAGGCTCGATAGCTCATTGGAAATCAATTTTTCCTGATATAGATATTTACCCTGTGTCAGCACTTGAAGGATTCTTTGTTAATGAATTAATTGAGATTTTTAAAGAAAAACTTCCATTATCTCCTCCATTTTTTCCTAAAGATCAATTTACTGATAGACCTGAGAGATTCTTTGTAAATGAGTCTATTAGGGAGCAGATCCTAATACACTATGATCAAGAAGTTCCATACTCTGTTGAAGTAATTACTGAGGATTTTAAGGAATCACCAAAAATCATTAAAATTAGATCTTTAATTCTTGTAGAAAGAGAGTCGCAAAAAGGAATTCTAATAGGCCATAAAGGATCTGCATTAAAAAGAGTGGCAACTAAGGCAAGAAATAATCTTGAAAAATTCTTTGGAAAAAAAATATTTCTAGAGGTTTTTATTAAAGTAAAAAAGAATTGGAGAAATGATCCATCGTCCTTGAAAAAATTTGGATATAATTAAATGAGTGGAATTGTAGCAATTGTTGGAAGACCTAATGTTGGCAAATCAACTCTTTTCAATAGACTAATTGAAAAGAAAGACGCTATCGTTGATGAGGTCAGTGGAGTGACAAGAGATAGACATTATGGTAAATCTGATTGGAATGGTGTAGAATTTAGTGTAATTGATACAGGAGGCTATCTTCCAGCTAGTGATGATGTGTTTCAAAAAGAGATTGATAAGCAGGTTATCCTAGCAATTGATGAAGCTGATGTAATATTATTTTTAGTTGATGTTAAGGATGGACTTACTGGTGTAGACCAGTCTATTGCTGATATGCTCCACAAATCTTCAAAAGAAACTTTACTCCTAGTAAATAAAATTGATAATTCTAAATTGATTGATGATGCAAATGAATTTTATTCATTAGGTTTTGAAGACTTATTTTGTGTGTCATCTATTAATGGATCAGGAACCGGAGAATTCTTGGACTTATTAGCACAAAAGCTACCCAAGGAGGATATAAATGTTTCTGATGTCCCTAAGTTTGCTGTTGTTGGAAGGCCTAATGCAGGAAAGTCTTCATTTATTAATTCACTTATTGGAAAAGATAGATTCATTGTTACTGATGTAGCTGGAACAACCCGAGATAGCTTGTATACTCGATATAATCAATATGGATTTGAATTTGAATTGATTGATACAGCAGGAATAAGAAGAAAAACTAAAATCTCAGAAGATGTTGAGTTTTATTCAATATTAAGGTCAATAAGAGCTATTGAAAACTCAGATACCTGTTTAGTTATTTTTGACGTAGTAAGGGGATTTGACTCACAAGTTCAAAATATATTTTGGTTAGCAGCAAAAAATAAAAAAGGAGTTGTAATTCTTGTAAATAAATGGGATACGGTTAGTAAAGATCATCAAACTTCTAAACAGATCGAAGAAGAAATTACTTCAAAAATTTCTCCTTTTATTGATGTTCCAATTGTCTTTATATCTGCTTTAACTAAACAAAGAATATTCGATGCGATAAAGGTAGCCATGGAAGTTAATGAAAGAAGAAATTATAAAATTCCAACTAAGAAACTTAATGACCTAATATTACCAATTATTGAGCAAAAACCCCCTCCAAGTACCAAAGGAAAATATGTAAAAATAAAATTTTGCAGACAATTGCCAACAAAGTATCCTCAGTTTGCTTTTTATTGTAATTTACCTCAATATATTAAGGATCCATACAAACGATTTCTTGAAAACCAGATCAGAAAAAACTATAATTTTTCTGGAGTACCTATTGATATATTTTTAAGAAAAAAATAGTTAAAGATTTTTTTTAATTTCCTTTAATTCTTCTTTAATCTTATTAAGCTTTTTTAGTATTAATAAATTTTCAGATTCTGAAATATCTTTAGAATTAAGTCTTTTTTTTGCACCCTGAATAGTAAGACCATCCTTTTTTAACATAGTATATATAACAGATATGTTTTCAATATTTTCTTTTGTATACTTTCTTATACCTGATGGCTTAATTAATGGTTTTATCTGTTTGAAATGTTTTTCCCAGAACCTTAAAAGTGATGTGTTAACCTTGAAGTGAGAGGCAACTTCGCTTATACTGTAGTATTTTTTTTCTGGAAGGTTCCCAAACATGTTTTAGTCAAGAGATTGATTCTCTTGCGATGCAAGATTTACTAACTCTTTAAACTCCTCTGGGGATAAGCTGCCAGAGTAAAAGTTAATTGGGTTTATTTTTCTACCATCTTTAATAATCTCATAATGAAGATGTGGAGCTACAGATCTTCCTGTGTTTCCAACATATCCAATTAGATCACCTCTTTTAACTTTATAACCTCTTTTGACAGTAATTTTACTCATGTGAGCATATATGCTTTCATATCCGAACCCGTGATTAATTCTTACATGATTCCCAAATCCAGCAGCTCTATTGTCTGCTCTAGCTACTCTTCCATCCCCTGTTGCATAAATTGGAGTCCCTGTCTTGGCTGAAAAATCCATTCCAAAATGCATAGTTCTCATTTTTGTAAAAGGGTCTATTCTGTAACCATATCCTGAGGCCATTCTTTTTAAGTCAGTCATATCTACAGGCTGAATACTTGGAATAGACGTTAGTAAAGACTCTTTATTTTTTGCAAGTAGTTCAATTTCATCTAAAGATTTTGACTGAATTACTAATTCTTTAGTTAAGATGTCAATTCTTTCAGCTGTATTTACAATAAGATCTGAACTCTCGTAACCTTCTAAGTAATTGTATCTATTAACTCCACCAAATCCAGCTCTTCTTTGTTCCTTGGGAATTGGACTAGCCTCAAAATAAACTCTGTAAAGGCTATTATCTCTATCTTCAATGTTCGCAAGTGTTGATTCAACTTGATCTAGTTTTTTATTTAAGACTCTAAGTTGTAATTCGTAATTATCAATTTCTCTTGCTTGCACAATCTCCTTAGGAGTATCTATAAAATCCGTATTTAAAAGTATTATTGTTATAAAAGATCCAATAATCACTGAACTAATTAAAAACAAGGATAGTCTGTAAAAGCGTTGAACAAAAGTTCTTTTAATTGGAACAAACTCTAAATTATCAGAATCAAAATAATATTTAGTTTTGGACATATATCAATTTATTGTAATTTCAAGACTTTAATAAGCTTGAAACATCTACAAATATAAAAAAAATGAATTCATCTGTTGTTAGAGAAAAGTTTTTAGAATTCTTTAAAGATAAACAGCATCAGATAATCCCATCAGCATCTGTAATCAACGAAACAGATAAACACTTAATGTTTACTAATGCTGGAATGAATCAATTTAGAAATATTTTTACTGGAGATCAGAATCCTAAATTTTCTAGAGTAGCAAACTCTCAAAAATGTTTGAGAGTTTCAGGGAAGCATAACGATCTTGAGGAAGTAGGAATTGACACATATCATCATACTTTTTTTGAGATGCTCGGAAACTGGAGTTTTGGAGATTATTTTAAAAAAGAAATTATTGGTTGGTCATATGAGCTGATGACAAATGTATATGGATTAAAAAGTGAAGATTTATATGTGTCTGTTTTCCAAGGTTCAAAAGAGGATAAAATAGATTACGATGAAGAGACATTCAATGAATGGAAAAAGTATTTTTCTGAAGATAAAATTATAAATGGTAGTAAGAAGGACAATTTCTGGGAAATGGGAGATATTGGACCTTGTGGACCTTGTTCAGAGATTCATGTTGATCTTAGATCACCCTCAGAAAAAAAGAAGATTAAAGGATCAGAACTTGTAAATAAAGATCATCCTCAAGTTTTAGAAATATGGAATCTAGTTTTTATACAATTTAATAGAAAGAAAGATGGCACTCTTCAAAAACTTGATAAACAATATGTAGATACTGGTATGGGTTTAGA
>CACORF010000004.1 GCA_902629505.1 uncultured Bacteroidota bacterium | reverse complement strand
GGAAAATTTACATCTGAAAATTTTACAGATGTTGGAAAATTTCAAGCTTCTTACAGTGTTCTAAAAAATGATATCGGAGAAAAATATGCAATACTTTTTTTTCCATATTTTCAAGATGTTTCTTTTGCTGAGAGTGAACTGAATGTTTTCTTATCAACTCTCTATCAGATATATTTTATTATGCTAGTGGTTGCCATTGTACTAGCATATTTTATATCAAGATATGTTACTAGGTCAATCGAGACTATACGTTTAAAAATTGGACAAGCAGGGTTGCTTAAGAAAAATGAAAAGATTTATTTGAGTAATGCAACCAAGGAGATTGATAGTCTTGTGAACTCATATAATAAGATGATTGATGATCTTGAAGATAGTGCTGAAAGACTGGCAAAAACAGAAAGAGAACAGGCCTGGCAGGAAATGGCCAAACAAGTTGCACATGAAATAAAAAACCCTTTGACTCCAATGAGATTAACTGTTCAAAGTTTTCAAAAAAATAGCGGTTTAAAAAGTGATGATCAAAAAAATAAGCTTAATGATTTCTGTGACACTTTAATTGAACAGATAGATACGATGAGTAATGTTGCAACATCTTTTTCAGATTTTGCAACTCTTCCAAAAACTCAGCTTGAAAAAACTGATATTGTTGATGCAACCAAAAAGGTTGTTGAAATTTTTGAGCAAAACAATATTTCACTTGAGACTTCAAGTGAGAACATATTTATTAAACTAGACAAAGAGCAGTGGATTAGAGTAATGACTAATTTGATAAAAAATAGTATTCAAGCGATACCTCATGACAGAGAACCAATAATTAATGTAAAAATTACGGAGAGCTCAAAAACTGTCAAGGTCACAGTCTCAGATAATGGACTTGGAGTTTCTAAAATTAATAGGGATAAGATTTTTGAACCAAAGTTTACTACTAAATCAGATGGAATGGGTCTTGGACTAGGTATTGTAAGAAGTATAATAAGTTCTCACAGAGGAAAAATTTCCTATAAATCAAAAAATAAAAAAGGCACTGATTTTAAAATTTCGTTACCTAAATAATTAGCAAAATTCGTTGTATGCTTGAATAAGATTGTCTGCTATTAAGTCAGCCTCTCTTCCCTCGATATGATGTCTTTCAACCATATGAACGAGCTCACCATTTTTGAATAAAGCTATGGATGGTGAAGAGGGAGGAAACGGAAGCATTTCTTCTCTTGCGGTGTTAGTTGCTTCAATATCAAATCCAGCAAATACAGTACAAAGATTATCAGGTTTAGACTCGTTAGATAAAGACATGATTACTCCAGGTCTTGCGTTTCTTGCAGCACAACCACATACAGAGTTTACAACTATAAGTGTAGTCCCCTCTTTCTCTAGTGCTGATTTAACATCTTCTGATGAAGTTAGTTCCGAAAATCCTGAATTAGTTAATTCAAGCTTCATTGGTTTTACGATTTCTTCTGGATACATAATTTTTATTACAAATATATAAAGAAAGTCAAATAATAAATTCAGATTAACTTATATTTAGCAATCATTAATTAATAATTTGATTTGAAAAATAAACAATTAAAATATGATATTGCCTATCTCAAAATGGCAGAGGAGTGGTCTAAGTTATCACATTGTAAGAGAAGACAAGTTGGTGCATTAATTGTTAAAGATAAAATGATCATATCAGATGGATATAATGGAACTCCAACCGGATTTGAAAATCCTTGTGAAGACGATGAGGGTTATACAAAATGGTATGTCCTTCATGCAGAAGCTAATGCTATTGCAAAAGTCTCTAGCTCAACACAGTCTACAAACGGTGCTACTCTTTACATAACTTTATCACCATGTAGGGAGTGTAGTAAACTTATTTTTCAATCTGGCATAAAGAGAATTGTTTACTCAAAAAAATATAAAGATCAATCAGGAATTGAATTTTTATTGAAGTCAGGTGTAGTGGTAGATTTTATTGAGATTTAGCTTTTGTACTTATCTCTTATTTTTTTTGAAATCATTAAAATTAAAATTAAGATAAGTGCGCACAATGAAAGTATGAAACATATTAATGCAATTCTGTTTTCATCATCCAAAAAATTATAAATATTTAGTTGAGTTAAATTAAATACCACAATCAAAATTGTTAAAAACAATAAAATTTTATCTAAATTTTTCATTTTTTGATATGCAAACATAAGCTAAAAAAACCTATCATTAATATTTTTTTAATTCATTTTAATGCCCAAATATATTGAAGAAATTTAAAAATTTTATTTTTTATTTCTCTAAATTTTAAGACAAAAATCTTTAAAAAATTATATAAAAAAGTTATTCTTTTTTTATGTTAAAAACTTTATGTTAATCTTTGAAAAATCCTCTTTCAATTTTCAATAGAATTTTAAATATTTGAAGTAATAAAAAAATCATAAATCAAAATTTATTTATTATGCAGCAAGAACCCCTTTTACAAGAAAACAAAGACAGATTTGTAATATTCCCAATTAAGCATCATGATATATGGGAGTGGTATAAGAAATGTGAAGCAAGCTTTTGGACAGCAGAAGAAATTGATTTACATCAAGATTTAAATGATTGGAGCACAAAATTAAATGATGACGAAAGATACTTTATAAAACATATCCTTGCATTTTTTGCTGCATCTGACGGAATTGTAAATGAAAACTTAGCAGAAAATTTCGTAAATGAAGTTCAATATTCAGAGGCAAAATTTTTCTACGGTTTTCAAATTATGATGGAGAACATTCATTCAGAAACATACTCATTATTAATTGACACTTATGTTAAGGATGACAAGGAAAAAGATACTTTGTTTAAGGCTATTGAGAATTTCCCTGCAATTAAAAAGAAAGCTGATTGGGCTTTGAAATGGATTGAGTCAGATTCTTTTGCTGAAAGATTAATCGCTTTTGCTGGTGTTGAAGGAGTATTTTTCTCAGGCTCATTCTGTTCAATTTTCTGGCTAAAGAAAAGAGGTCTAATGCCAGGTCTAACTTTTTCTAATGAATTAATTTCTCGAGATGAAGGTGTTCATTGTGACTTTGCAGTTCATTTGCACAACAACCACATGATCAATAAAGTTCCAAAGGAAAGAATTAAAGAAATATTAATTGATGCGCTTAATATTGAAAGAGAGTTTATTACAGAATCACTTCCTGTAAGTTTAATTGGTATGAATGCTAAATTAATGACTCAGTATCTCGAGTTTGTTACAGACAGACTTTTGGATCAATTTGGTTGTGAGAAAGAATTTAATGTTTCAAATCCATTTGATTTTATGGATATGATTAACCTCCAAGGAAAAACTAACTTCTTTGAAAAAAGAGTTTCAGAATATCAGAAAGCTGGTGTTTTAAATAATGATAAAAAAGACGAGTCAAACTTTGGTCTTGACGACGATTTTTAAAATAATCATTTAAATAATTTTTTAAATAATATAATATGTTAATGGAATGAGTATGTATGTAATTAAAAGAGATGGGAAGAAGGAACCCATAATGTTTGATAAAATAACCGCAAGGATAAAAAAGCTTTGTTATGGTTTTAATGAGCTAGTTGATCCTGTCAGAGTAGCCATGAGGGTTATTGAAGGTCTTTATGATGGTGTTACTACTTCTGAATTAGATAATCTTGCTGCTGAAATTGCTGCAACAATGACAACTACTCATCCAGATTATGCTTCACTTGCAGCTAGAATCTCCGTCTCCAACTTACATAAAAACACTAATAAATCTTTTTCATCTACTATGAAGGATTTGCATGCTTATGTGAACCCAATCACGGGGAAAAAAGCTCCTCTTCTCTCAGATGAAGTTTATAAAGTAATTAAGAAAAATGCAGAGCTTTTAGACTCAAAAATTATTTACAATAGGGACTTTGGATATGACTACTTTGGATTTAAAACTCTTGAAAGATCATATTTACTTAAGATTAATGGGAAGATAGTTGAGAGACCACAACATATGTTGATGAGAGTTTCAGTTGGAATTCATTTAAATGATATTGATGCAGTAATTGATACTTATGAGTTGATGTCAAAAAAATATTTTACACATGCTACACCAACCCTTTTTAATGCAGGCACACCAAAACCTCAAATGTCTTCTTGCTTTCTCTTAACTATGCAAGATGATAGTATTGATGGTATATATGACACACTAAAACAAACTGCTAAAATATCTCAGTCAGCGGGAGGTATAGGTCTTTCAATTCATAACATTAGATCAACTGGTTCATACATTTCAGGAACTAACGGAACCTCAAATGGGATAGTACCCATGCTGAGAGTTTTTAATGATACTGCGAGATATGTTGATCAGGGTGGTGGAAAAAGAAAAGGTTCATTTGCTATTTATATTGAACCATGGCATGCTGATATTTATGATTTCCTTGACTTAAAGAAAAACCACGGTAAAGAGGAAATGAGAGCTAGGGACCTATTCTATGCCATGTGGATTCCAGATTTATTTATGAAAAGAGTTGAGAATAATGAAGAGTGGACTTTAATGTGCCCAAATGAATGCCCAGGTTTATATGATTGTCATGGTGATGAGTTTGATAAATTATATCTTAAATATGAAAAGAAATCTAAGGGTAGAAAATCAATTAAAGCAAGAGAGCTTTGGGAAAAGATTTTAGAATCTCAAATTGAGACTGGGACACCTTACATGCTTTATAAAGATTCTGCAAACAGAAAATCAAATCAAAAAAATCTTGGTACAATCAGATCCTCAAATTTATGTACAGAGATATTGGAGTACACATCAAAAGATGAAATAGCTGTCTGTAATCTTGCATCTATTGCCTTGCCAATGTTTGTAGAAGACGGAGAGTTTAATCATCAAAAACTTTATGATGTTACTGTTAGAGTAACGAAAAATCTAAATAAGGTCATTGATATGAATTACTACCCAGTCAAAGAGGCAGAAAATTCAAACTTTAGACACAGACCTGTTGGTCTTGGAGTTCAGGGGCTAGCTGATGCGTTTATTCTTTTAAGACTTCCTTTTACTTCTGATAAAGCAAAAGAGCTGAATCAAGAAATTTTTGAAACAATATACTATGCAGCCTTAAATGCTTCAGTTGAAGAAGCAAAGAAAGATGGTGTATATGAGTCTTATAAAGGGTCACCTATTTCAAAAGGAGAATTTCAACATAACATGTGGGGCGTTGAGGATAAAGACCTAAGTGGAAGATGGGATTGGAAAAAATTAAGAAAAGATGTATTAAAACATGGAGTAAGAAACTCATTGTTAGTAGCTCCAATGCCAACTGCGAGTACTTCTCAAATTCTGGGTAACAATGAGTGTTTTGAACCTTATACATCAAATATATATACTAGAAGAGTTCTTTCTGGAGAGTTTATTATTGTGAACAAGCATCTTTTAAATGACCTTGTTGAGCTTAATTTGTGGAATGAGGATATGAAACAAGATCTTATGGCAGCAAACGGATCAATTCAAGATATTGAAGGTATACCAGATGATCTTAAAGAATTATATAAAACTGTATGGGAAATGAGTATGAAGGATATAATTGATATGGCTAGACACAGAGGATTCTTTATTGACCAGTCTCAATCACTTAATTTATTTATGGAGGGTGCTACAATGTCTAAGCTTACATCAATGCACTTTTATGCATGGAAATCTGGATTAAAAACTGGAATGTATTATCTGAGGACTAAGTCTGCTGTTGATGCTATCAAATTTACTTTGAAGAAAAAAGAAGCAAAACCTGAAGATCCAAAAGTTGAAGTTGAAGCAGAAGAAGTGGGTGAGGTTGAAATTACAAGAACAGAAAAAGCAGCTGCAACTAAATCAAAAGAAAAACCTGTTGCGGTTGAGCCATTATCACCAGAGGAACTAAAGCAAATCTTGTCACAATCAAAAGAAAATGAGGATGATGACTGCCTTATGTGTGGTTCTTAATTCATTTTAAATCAACACTTTACAATCCAATGTTAACTTAATGTTATGTAAAAGTTTGTTAATTGTTAATTTATCGTTAACTTTACGTTATAAAATAAATGACAATTATGAACATTATAGTTAAATTAAGATTGATAGTTGCATGTATGTTATTAGTTTTAGCTTGTCTTTTCGCATAATGTAAAGCTTTCTAGCAGTTTACATCTTCAATGCCATACATCTCAAAAAATACTTAAGATTATTTAAACAGACATCTATAGTTTAACTTCATCTTTTTTCTTGAAGTTTATATGATTTCTTATTATCAAAAACGTTACAATACTGATTACCAAAAGTATTCCAATAAATTTTAATTGGGTAATCATAAACACAACTAATGCACTAATACTAAACGCTGATAATGCTGTAAGAAACCAGCCACCAATGACGTTCAATACTCCTGAAACTCTGTAGACTGCACTTTCACTTCCCCATGCTCTATCGGAAAGAGAAGTTCCCATAGCTACCATAAAAGTGACATATGTTGTTGATAAAGGAAGTTTATATGATGTTGCAAAAGAAATTAATATACCTGCAACAACTAAATTGACAGATGCTCTTATTACATCAAATGCAGGTCTATCAATAGTGTCTATCTTACTGGTCAATATCTCGGGAACTTCAAATCTTTTTTCAATTGTTTTCTTAACCGATGAAGGGAGAATTTTTGAAAATAAAGTTGATATTGAAGATCCTACCATCACAATAAATCTAGACAAAAAGTTTGGGTTAAATCTCTCTGAGACCTCACCTTGAGTTGATAAGTCAATCTCAGTTTTCACAACTCTTCGGGCTTTTTTAGAAAACCAAAGAGTAACAACCATAACTATACCAGCAATAATAAGTAAAAAGTTAGGAGTAGGAACTTTTGATGCTAAAACTTGCATACTAAATTCGTTTGCAGCAACTCCTGATGCTACCCATGCTTCATAAGACTGCCATGCAGCAATTGGAACACCAATAAAATTAACTAAATCATTTCCTGCAAAAGCAAGCGCTAAAGCAAATGTTCCAGCTCCAATAATTACTTTATAAATATCAACATTAAAAAAACGAATTAAAGAGAATGAAATTAAAGACCATATAATTGAGCTATATGTAACTATAGTAATAACATTAGATTCTAAAAAGTCTTTAATGGTCATTCCACCGATTAAGTCAAAACTTTCTCCGGCATATGAAGTTCCTTTAATCCCTTTCATCAATACAAAGTATGAGATTGCTGTTAAAGCAATTCCTCCAAAAATCGAACCAACCCAGGTTGCTTTTGTTTTAAAATCATAAGACAACAGTAGCCTTGAAACCCACTGAACAATTGCACCAATACTAAAAGCTACAAATACAGATAACAATATTCCTAAAATAATTTGTGTAGCTTTTGAAGTATTAATATAAGTAGCCAAATCAGTGAATGAACCATTGTCAACGCCAATTTTAATGAGAGCCATAGCCACGGATGCCCCAAGTAATTCAAAGACAATAGAAACTGTTGTTGATGTAGGTAACCCCCATGAATTAAATAGATCTAATATCAAAATATCAGTAATCATTACTGCCATAAAAATTATCATAATTTCATTAAATAGAAATTCTCCAGGGTTGAATATTCCTTTTCTTGCTACTTCCATCATACCACTTGAATAAACGCATCCAACAAAGACCCCTATACTGGCAATTATCATTAATGTTTTAAATGATAAAACTTTAGAGCCTATAGCGGAGTTTAAAAAATTTACAGCATCATTACTTACCCCTACAATTAAGTCTGCAAATGCTAATAATACAAGAGCTATTAATATAAATAAATAAATGTTTTCCATAATGATTTAAAACTTTTTAACTAATCTGACTCTAACTGTATTTGATGAATCCCATCCAACTCTGTACGTGAAATCTTTAACAGGAATATCTAGACCAAATGCAGCATTCATATTTTCTTCGGTGTTAAATTCTTTTTGAGCCCAAAAACTAAATTTTTCTAAATGGTACTTAAGTCTTGGCTCTAGAGTAGCTTGGTCTTTTTCAACTTTATAATGTAATGGTAAACTAAGTGTAAACTTATCAGAATCAATCAATTTATGTCTATAAGTAAATCTATTTTCTTCTCTATCTGTTCTATGTCTAATTTCAAAACCAGCATAGGAAGTTGATATGTACGCTTTTCCATTAGTTCGGAATTCATAACCTATTTTCTGAGAGTATGTTATGGTTGTTGACACTAATAACAGTATAATAAGTAAGTATTTTTTCATATTTCAAATATCAAAAACAAATAAATATGTAATGTTAAATAATCTTAAAATTTAGGTTATAAAATCTTTATTATACTATAAAAGATATTAGTAGAAGTTCTTATTAATCAGGATAATAGCAATAAAAATTTTTGGATTAAAACAGAAAAAATTTATACTTTCGCTTTTAAAAGCGTTTAAATATGTCCAAGTTTGGTGAATTATTAGATGAAAAGAAGCCACTATTACTCGTATTCTTTAGTGAGTTTGATGAGCTATCTACAAATCTGCATCCTATTTTAAAGGATGTAGCTGCCGCTCTAGGGGATAAAGGAAAAGTAATTAAAATTAATACTGAAAAGAATATCAAACTATCGGAGGCATTACGAGTCAAAGTCATTCCAACTTTAATGATCTATAAATTTGGAGAAATGGTTTGGAGACAGAGTGGAGATCAAGATGCTAATACATTAATAAGTTTAATGAAAGACCAGCTTAACTAGATTTTAAATTATTTTTTTAACGCCTTGTGCTCCATAATTTCTTCAATCTGAGAAATATCGTCTATAATATCTGGAATGTTTTTTCTAATCCAATAATATATTACTCCAATTAAAAACTGCTTTTGTGTTGGAATAACTCCAAATCCTTTTTTAGCTGCATCTGATTCAATTGTCTTATTAATTAGATCTTGCATTTCATTAGAAACATCATATTTTATTATCATAATCGAAATTAATTAGTTAAGCTTTTTTTATTCAATCATTCTAGCTAACATATCTTTTAGATTCTTATCATATTTATTATATACATCATTATCATATACTTCTATTTGATTTATTAGCCTGCTGTACTGGTTTATATCAGATGTTATGCCCTCTATGTAATAGACCTGTTCTTCTTCATCAATGTTTGAGAAAACAGAGACTCTTCTAATCAATTGTTCTTCAATCTTATCAATTATACTCATTGAGTATTCGAATTCATCTAACTCTAAAAGTGAAACTAAAAAGTTTGATAGAGAAATATAATAATCATATTCACCATATATGTAGTTAAACTGCTCAGAGCTTGATATAAAACTTTTTATTTGATCAGCTAGAATTTCTCTTTCACCAGATTCTTGAATTGTTTCAATTAGGTTTCTAAACCTCTCGATATCTGAAATAATTTCTTCACCTACGTCATACTGATTAAATATCTCAAGCGAAGAAAAATATTTTAATCTATCGGAGTATTTAAAAGATAATTTTTGAACTATTTCTCTTACTTTCTCGCTCTTTCCTATATCATAATAGGATTTGACTAGGGGTGTCCACAGACTGTAATACCCGTAATAATCAATTGGCATTTTAGAAAAAGCCAAATCTAATATCTCTTCAGCTTTTTCGTATTCTCCCTCTGAAATTAACTCTTCAGACAATCTGGATAGATTACCTCTAAAAGAAATACTATTTTTTCTTGTTTCAGGATCGTGATATATCTCATCACTTTCAGAATTACCCCATGACCATTTTTTCACAATATCATACATTAAATCTGAGTCAATCCTCCCCATTTCATATGGATTATTTTCAATTGAAGTTTTAATAGGAACTAATTTATAGACAAGTCCGTCGAGTTGAAGATAATCTTTCATCCAAATATATTCAGACTCCTCGTAGCTACCTCCAGTAAAATAAATTGGTCTTTCCCAATTGTTGTTAGCAAGGATGTCTAACATCATTATTTGATTTTTTGTAATAATAGACTCAGGTAAATCTATGTCAATGTAATCCAGGATTAGATCACTATCTTTTTCTTTGACTAGTCCACTTTTAATTACATTTTCCTTATTCACGGGAAGTCGGATCTTATTTGTAGGATAGAATACTGTCTCAAGTGCATTTTCTGGATAATCGCTTGTATCTCCTCCCGATTGAGTAATTAAATTTCTATATTTTGTTCTTGGATTATCACTTGCTACCCAATCAACAAAATCATTTATATCCCATCTAATAGAATCTAATAAGTTCTCATATCTTATATAATCTCTTACTCCAAAAGCGTACTGAGCATGTTCCATTTGTGATGGAATTGGACTGCTTTCATACGCTCTTCTTTTCATTTGATCAATATACCAGTCTGTAGCTAAAAGGCTAGTATTTATAGTTCTAACATCTGTTCTAAACTCCTCAATTTCTTGAGCATACCATAGCGCAAAAGTATCATTGTCACCGATAGTAAAAATCATTGCATCTTTATCTTCATCTATAGATTGCAGATATGCTTTAGAAATTGATTGAGCTGTATACCTGTCTGACCTATCATGATCGTTCCAGTTATTATATCCCATAAGAAAAGGAACAGCAGCGATACATAATACATAGATAATGGATCTTGATACTTTATTTTCATATTTTTTGATGTAGTTCATGATCGCAGTGAATCCCATACCTATCCAAATAGAAAAAATATAAAAGGATCCAACTAATGCATAATCTCTTTCTCTTGGTTCAAAGGGCCTTTCGTTTAAATAAAATTTTAATGCAAGTCCTGTAAAGAGAAAGAGTAAAAGCAGTGTCCAAAAAGATTTGATGTCATACTTGTAGCAATACATTAAACCAATTACTCCCAGTATTAAAGGGAGGAAAAAATATGTGTTTCTGGCTTTGTTATTTTTTTGGTCTTCACTAAGTTCCGATTGATTACCCAGTCTTAGCTGATCTATAAAGTTTATTCCACTTATCCAGTTTCCATTAAGGATATTGTATTCTCCCTGAACATCATTTTGCCTACCTGCAAAATTCCATAGAAAATATCGCCAGTACATATAATTAATTTGATAAGAGAATAGAAAATTAAGATTATCAAAAAGTGAAGGCTTACTTATATTAAGGTATGGACCAAAAGATCTGAAGAACTCATTATAATCATCTCCAGAAAGTTCTCCTTGAAGTTCTCTACTTTTAAATTCATTGACACTCTCTACAATAACCTCTTCAGATTTATATCTATCCAGTATTTCAAATTTTAAGGGATTTGTAAAATTCATATAATTTCCTGCATGACTTGAACTCCAAAGTCTAGGTATAAGTCCTCTGTGATTAGAGTTTGAATTTATCTCAGAGTCTTTCCAGTAATTAACAATTTTATATTTATTTGTTTTATAGTCTCTTTCATATTTTGGTTTTCCATCTACATATGGTTCCTTCTCGTCTTGTGGAGCATATATGTCTGAGAACATTGGTCCATAAAACAGATATGTTTTTGGATACTGCTCAAGTCTATAATATGCTAAAAGAGTTCTAGCATCAGAGGGAGAATTTTCATTAATTACAGTATTAGCATTTGATCTAATTGGAAGCATTAGCCAAGATGAGAATCCAATAAAAATAAACAGGATACATAATATTAGTGTATTAGCCTGAACCATACCCTTTAACTTGGTGTAACTAAGAGACTTGTAGAAAAAGAAGACTATTAAGAAAGCCGCAATAATTGTCCCAGAGTTAAACGGCAGACCAATTGAGTTTACAAAGAATACTTCTAGTTGACCAAAAAGAGATAAGGTAGAGGGAAGTAAAAGTTTGAAAATAAAGAGTAGTATTGAAACTGATATTATGTTTGCTAAAACAAAATTTTTAATTGTTATTTTTTTATACTTTTTAAAGAAATAGATCATTCCTATAGCAGGAATAGTAAGTATTGCCATAAAATGAACTCCAAATGAGAGGCCAATCAAAAAACAGATAAGCAATAACCATTTATCACCTCTTTTATTATCAAAATCTTTTTCCCATCTAAGACCACACCAAAATGTAGCAGATAAAAAAAGCATAGCAAGTGCATATACTTCAGTTTCAACAGCATTGAACCAGAAGCTATCAGAAAATGTAAATGCTAAAGCACCAATTGATGAACTAAGTAAAATATTTGTGTCATTTACAAAATTATTTTTCTTAGATATTTTTTTAAGAAATAATGTAGTTGACCAAAAAAGAAATAGGATTACAAACGCACTAGATACAACTGACAAAAAGTTTACAGCAATAGCAATAGACTCATTGTTTGAGGCAAACATAGAGAAAACTGCTCCCATCATCTGAAAAAATGGAGCCCCAGGTGGATGACCCACTTGCAGCTTTGCTGAAGTTGAAATATATTCTCCAGCATCCCAATAACTAGCAGTTGGTTCAACAGTTAGTCCATAGGTAACAAGGGCAACAGAAAATAGAAGCCATCCAATTAAATTATTGATTTTTCGAAACTTCGTTTCGGGCATATCAGTCAATTATTAATAATTTTTTAATGACTATAAAACATTTAAATAATCTAATTCAAGTTTTTTGAAGCTTGAGTTAAAATTAGGAATATCCTCTGAAATAATTTTGTCATACTTTGTTAATTGAGCATTCACTTTCTTAATTAACTCATCTTTAACCTGAACATCTTGAACTGTTGGTCCAAAATCACCACCTCTAAAAGCAGAGTTTAAGTTCCCTAAATTATTAGTTAACTTAACTCCATAATTAAGAGGATCTTGATTACTCTGATTCTTTGTTTGATAAAGTTCATTTTCAATTTTATCTATTGACTCTATTATAGACTTAGATTCTTTAATCAAATCTTTTGCAGACTCATTATCAGCATAATTTGATTGAAACTTTTTAAGGTCTGCTTTCATATTTCTAATGTTTTCAATAGCTTTATGAGCTTTATCAACCACTCCATTTATTTCATTTACAAATTCAAATTGTGCTTTAATGTCATCCATAGAACCTTCTGAAGTTGGATCTTTATGGATTGTAAAGTTTTGAGTCATTTCATCGTCATTGACTTTTAATTTTACAATATAATCTCCAGGCACTGCTTTAGCTCCTGAAAAATCTGCTCCCCAAAGCACCATATTATCCAGTCGTTTTGCTCCAGGATATTTCATGTTCCACACAAATGAATTACCACCATTTTTAACTTTCAGTGAATTCTGTTTACTCTTGTTTGAAAATTCCTTAATGATTGTCCCATCGACTTGATGAATTGATAGTTTCACTTGATCATTCTCTTTATCAAAATTTGGAATGAAATAATGAACAATTACACCATTTGGAAGATTTGTTCCAGCCGTCAAAGACTTTCTCCCTCCAGCTCCTCTCATTCTGTAAGAGTCCTTTGGTTTGTAAAGTTTCACCTCATCAGTAGATGAAGTTAGTTGATGAATTACAGTCAAGTCATCAATCATCCATATACTTCTTCCTTGAGTTGCTACAATTAATGAGTTGTCTTTAATTGTAAGATCTGTTATTGGAACAATTGGTAGATTTTTTTGAAATTTATTCCAACTATTTCCTTTGTCATACGAAATATACATTCCAGTTTCAGTTCCGGCATATAATATGTTTTTATTTGATTTATCTGATCTTAAAACTCTAGTAAAATGTTCATTTTCAATTCCATTTGTTATAAGCTTCCAGTTTTTTCCATAGTCTTCAGTAACATATAGATATGGTGTAAAGTCACCAAGTTTATATCTAGTCCCAGCAACGTATGCTGTTCCAGAGTCAAACGATGAAGCATCAATACTATTTATCATCATCCAATCTGGCATTTTCTTTGGAGTTACATTTTCCCATGTAGCACCTCCATCTTTTGTCAAATGAATTAATCCATCGTCGCTTCCTACCCACATTAGTCCTTCTTGAAGTGGAGATTCATCAACTGCAAAAATTGTTGCATAGTATTCAACACCAGTATTATCTTGTGTTATTGGGCCACCTGAGGATACAAGTTTAGATTTATCATTTCTAGTTAAGTCTGGGCTAATTGTTTCCCAACTATGTCCCTCATCTGTGGTAAGGTGTACTTGATTTGAAAAAGTATAAAGTTTAGATGAATCATGCTTACTAAAAGCTATAGGAAAATTCCAATTAAATCTGTATTTCATAGCTTCAGCTCCCTCTCCTAGAGTAGTGATTGGCCATACGTTAATTGTTCTTGACGTTTGTTTTTCATGATTTCTTCTTTGTAGAAAACCTAAATAACTTCCACCATAAACAATTTCATTATTATTTGGATCAATAGCTATATGTCCTGATTCTCCTCCTGCAGTACTCTCCCAGTCATCCTCACTTATACTATATCCAAGACTTCTGTGTCTTACTCTTTGAGTTGAATTATCTTGTTGTGCAACATAAATTCTATATGGAAAAGAGTTATCTGTTGTTACTCTATAATATTGTGCAGTTGGTTGATTATAATATGTACTCCAAGTTTTTCCTTTATCATATGAAACTTGAGCTCCTCCATCATCACCGATAATAAGTCTATTATTATCTTCAGGTGCTATCCATAAGTCATGATGATCTCCATGAGGAGCATTACTTGACTTAAAAGTTTTACCACCATCATCTGAGAAATGATAGGCTACATTCATAACATAGACACCATCAATATCTTGAGTATCAGCATATATCTTTGAATAGTACCAAGCTCTTTGTCTGAGAGATCGACTACTATTAGTATAAGTCCAAGTATCACCTGCATCATCAGATCTGTATACACCTCCTTTATCTTGATTCTCAACTATAGCCCATACTCTATCTGAGTTAACAGGCGACACGGTCACTCCGATTACACCAATTACACCTGTAGGAAAACCTGAGTTAGTAGTAATCTTTGTCCAGCTCTCTCCACTGTCTATACTTTTCCAAAGATCTGACCCTTCACCACCACTACTCAAACTTGAAGGTGTTCTCTGCACCCTCCATGTTGATGCATAAAGTACTCTTGAATTATTTGGGTCAAGTACGATTTCAAATGCACCTGATAAATCATTTGCATAAAGCACTTTTTTCCATGTAGCACCTCCATCAATAGATTTGTAGACACCTCTATTCTGAGTAGGCTTGTATAGGTTTCCTAACACTGCTGCATAAACTATATCATTATTATATGGGTCTATAACTATTCTTGGAATATGTCTAGAGTTTGGAAGACCTGAAAAAGTCCATGTCTTTCCAGCATCTACACTCTTAAATACTCCATAGCCTGATGAAACATTTCCTCTAATTGTTACCTCACCACCACCAACATAAATTACATTGGGATCATTTTTAGCAATTGCAATTGAACCAATACTTCCTCCAAAGTAACCATCAGAAATGTTTTCGTAGGTTTCACCACCGTCTTCAGTTTTCCAGACACCACCTCCTGTTGCACCAAAATAAAATAGTTTTGGATTACCAGGAACTCCTACAACTGCTGCTGAACGTCCTCCTCTAAAAGGACCTATTTCTCTATATTCAACTGACTCATGAAGAGCTTTGTCAAATGTTACTGAATTTTTTTTTGATTTTTTTTGAGAGTAAACACTTGTGTTTGACGATAAAACAGCAAGTCCAACAATCATTATAAGATTAAATATTTTTTTTATTTTCATAATTGATATATTTACAAATCCAAAATAAAATAAAATATTTGAATATCATATATATATAATAAGATTATACTTTAATTAATATTTATGGATACCTACGCAAACATCTTATTAATAACAATTCCAATTTTTCTTGTTTTGATTATTGTTGAAATATCCTATGGTGTATGGAAAAATGATCTTAAACACTCATATATGGATACCATTTCAAGTCTGAGTTCAGGATTCACTAATTTAATGGTTGATATTTTAGGCTTAGGTATAATTATATTCTCGTATCCATACTTTTATGAAAGATTAAAAGTTATAGAACTTGAGGAGAGCATTCTTCTCTACTTTATTGCTTTTGTTTGTGTAGACTTTGCAAGTTATTGTCATCATAGACTAAAGCATTCAATTAATATTTTTTGGAATATGCATGTAATACATCATAGTAGTGAAGAATTTAATCTTGCGTGTGCACTTAGACAGAGTATAACAAATAACCTTGGCATTGGAATTCTATTTTTAGTTCCAGCAGCTCTTTTAGGAGTGCCGCCCAAAATGATAAGTGTTCTCGGACCACTACATCTATTTGGTCAGTTTTGGTATCACACAAGACATATTGGCAAGCTTGGTTGGCTAGAATATATTTTAGTAACTCCATCTCAGCATAGAGTACATCATGCAATAAACAAAGAATATATTGACAAGAATTTAGCTGCAATTTTCTGTATATGGGATAGAGCATTTGGAACATTTCAAGAAGAACTAGATGATGTGCCTTGTGTATATGGAACATTAAAACCTGTAAGGACTTGGAATCCAATTTTAATAAATTTCCAACATTTATGGTTCCTTGCTCAGGATGCATGGTATACTAGTAGTGTAAAAGACAAGCTTAAAATATGGTTTATGCCAACTGGATGGAGACCAAAAGATGTCGTTAAAAAGGTTCCTAGAACTAAAGTTGAAAATGTCTTCAATCAAGAAAAATATAAGTTTGAATATACTTTCATCCATAAAGTTTTTGTTGGATTCCATTTTCTGACCTTAAATATCGTACTGTATATATTTTTGAGCTCATTTGCTGATTTATCATTTGCTGATAAAACAGGTTATTTTTTATTAATCTTCTCCACTATATTTAGCTTTTCATCAGTAATGGATGGATATAAATGGTCAATCAATTTCGAGTATACAAGGATACTATTAGGAATGCTGGTATTATATTTTCAAGAAGAACTATTTCTTACAAATAATTCATCAATAACGATGTTTTTGTCATGTTATCTAATAGTGTCATTCATACTTAATTCATTAGTATTAAGATCAGTTCCTGATCGTATTAATCAATAAAATTCACAAATATATTTTTTAAAAAAAAAAATAAATTAAATTTGCAGCTAATTGGCCTATGGTGTAACTGGCAACACGTCTGGTTTTGGTCCAGAAGAGTCTAGGTTCGATCCCTAGTAGGCCAACAATTTTATTATATCAATAATTTATAATAAATTTGCCAAGCATTTTGATATTTCAGAGGCGACATTATGTCCCTCTTTTTTTTTAAATAAAGTTAAGTAAATGGAAAATATATCATTATTAGATTCCTTTTCTGAATTCAAAGACGAAAAGTTAATCGATAGAGTAACCTTGATGGTTATACTAGAGGAGGTATTTAGAAATACTCTTACTAGAAAATATGGAACCGATGAGAATTTCGATATTATCATCAACCCTGACAAAGGAGACTTAGAAATATGGAGAAATAGGATAGTTGTTAAAGATGGTCAAGTTGAGGACCCAAATGCAGAGATTGAACTTAAGGAAGCAGTTAAAATTGAACCTGACTTTGAAGTTGGAGAAGAAGTTTCTGAGGAATTTAAGCTAATAGATCTAGGAAGGAGATCAATTCAATCACTAAGACAGAACCTTGTTGCAAAAGTTTTTGAGCACGACAGTAATAACATATTTAATCAGTTCAAGGATAGAGTTGGAGAAATCTTTACTGCTGAGGTGCATCATGTAAGAGCAAGAGAAGTTATTCTTTTAGATGATGATGGAAATGAATTAATAATGCCAAAAGATAGGCAAATACCTAAGGACTTTTTTAGAAAGGGAGATAACGTAAGAGGTGTAATTGAAAATGTTGAGTTAAGGGGGAATAAACCAAGGATAATATTCTCAAGAACCTCACCTCTTTTCTTAGAAAAATTATTTGAACAAGAAATTCCAGAAGTTTTCGATGGATTAATTACTATAAAAAAAGCGGTAAGAATTCCAGGTGAAAAGGCAAAAGTCGCTGTTGACTCATATGATGATAGAATTGACCCTGTAGGAGCGTGTGTGGGAATGAAAGGTTCTAGAATACACGGAATAGTAAGGGAGTTAGGGAATGAAAATATAGATGTGATCAATTACACAAATAATACTCAGTTATTTATAACAAGAGCATTAAGCCCGGCGAAAGTGAATTCTCTAAATATTGATGAAGAGAAAAAAACAGTTCAGGTTTATCTAAATCCCGATGAGGTTTCGAGAGCTATTGGAAAAGGAGGACATAATATAAGACTTGCTGGCAGACTAACTGGATATGAAATCGATGTATACAGAGAAGGTGCAGAAGAAGATGTTGAACTTACAGAGTTCAAAGATGAAATTGACGCATGGGTTATTGAAGAATTTAGAAAAGTTGGACTTGATACCGCTAAGAGTGTTTTAGAGTTAAGTGAAGAGGATCTTGTTAAAAGAACTGATCTTGAAGAAGAAACAGTCTCAGATGTTTTAAAAATTTTAAAAGAGGAATTTGAAGATTAAATTGTAAATATGCCATCACCAATAAGGTTAAATAAAGTACTTAAGGAATTAAATATATCTCTAGACAGAGCTGTTGAGTTTTTGGGTTCAAAAAAAATTGAAATTGAACCAAGACCGACATCAAAAATTGATCAAGACATATATGACCTTTTGCTCGATGAGTTTCAAACTGATAAATCTGATAAAGACAAATTAGAAGAAATAAACACAAAGAAAAGAAAAGAATTAGAGGAGAAACAGGCAGAGGAGAAGCAAGTAGAGGAGATGAAGACTGAGGACATTTTGGAGATAAAAACTGAAATAACTGGATCAACTACAGAAAAAGATTCTGCAGATAATGATAAAGGTGAAGACTTGAAAATTGAACCACCTTCAGACGATAGTACCTCATCTAAAATTCAAACCAATTTCCAAAAACTTTCAGGTATAAAAAAGACTGGTGAGGTGATTGATCTTGACTCAATAAAGAAAAAAGAAAATAAAGTAGAAGAATCAAAAAAGAGAAGAAGAAAAAGAATTAGTAAGGATGTTTCACAACCAAAAGATTCAGCAAGCAAGTTTAATAAAAATAAAAAACAAGCTATTAACCAAAAAGTTGAACCTACTGACGATGAAATTCAAAAACAGATTAGAGAGACATTAGAAAAACTTCAAGGGAAATCTTCAAAATCTAAAGGAGCAAAATATCGAAAAGATAAAAGAGATCAAAGAAAAATTCAATCTGAAGAAGAAGAGGCTTTGCTTGAAAAAGAAAGTAAGATCATAAAAATAACAGAATTTATTACAGTTGGTGAAATTGCTACTCTAATGGATGTAACAACAAACGATATTATCTCTGCATGTATGACACTGGGTATAATGGTTACTATGAATCAAAGACTAGATGCTGAAACTCTTTCTGTGGTAGCAGATGAGTTTGGTTATCAATTAAAATTTATCAAAACTGATATAGAAGAAGATAAAGATGAAGTCGTAGAAGAAGACGATCCAAAATTTTTAAAAGAAAGACCACCAATTGTAACAGTTATGGGGCATGTTGATCATGGTAAGACATCTCTTCTAGATTATATAAGAAATTCCTCCGTAACTGAAGGAGAATCAGGTGGAATTACCCAACACATTGGTGCTTATTCTGTTTTAGTTAATAATTCAAAAAAAATTACTTTTCTTGATACACCCGGTCATGAGGCATTTACTGCTATGAGAGCGAGAGGAGCTCAAATAACTGATATAGTTATCATTGTAATTGCTGCAGATGATAGCATAATGCCACAGACTAAAGAGGCAATTAGCCATGCACAAGCTGGAGGTGTTCCGATCATATTTGCAATTAATAAAATTGATAAAGAGGGAGCTAACCCAGATAAGGTTAAAGAATCATTAGCATCAATGAATCTTGTTGTGGAGGACTGGGGTGGAAAGATTCAATCTCAAGATATTTCAGCTATAAATGGAAAAGGTATAGACTCGCTTCTTGAAAAAGTTTTACTTGAAGCAGAGATTATGGATTTAAAAGCTAATCCAGATAAAAACTCAACAGGTTCAGTATTAGAAGCATATTTAGATAAGGGTAGAGGTTATGTGTCAACAATGCTAGTCCAAAATGGCTCCCTTAAAATAGGTGATTACTTGTTAGCGGGAAAAACTAGTGGAAAAGTAAAAGCAATGTTTGATGAAGGAGGAAAAACATTAAAAATTGCAACACCCTCAACTCCTGTGTCTGTACTTGGACTTGATGGAGCTCCCCAAGCCGGTGACCCATTTAAGGTCTTGGAAGATGAGAAAGAAGCTAAATTAATTGCCTCAAAAAGAACACAATTAGTCAGAGAACAAAATGTTAGAACTCAAAAACAATTAACTCTTGACGAAATTGGCAGAAGAATTGCAATTGGTGACTTTAAGGAACTCAATGTAATTATTAAAGGAGATGTTGATGGCTCAGTTGAGGCACTTACAGACTCATTTGAAAATTTATCAACTGAGGAAATTCAAGTTAATATAATTTTTAAAGGTGTTGGAGCAATTACTGAGTCTGATGTTTTACTTGCCTCTGCATCCGAAGCTATAATTGTAGGATTCAATGTTAAGCCTACTGATAGTGCTAGAAAGCTTTCAGAAAAAGAACAAATTGATATAAGATTTTATTCAATTATATATGATGCAATTAACGATTTAAAAGATGCAATGGAGGGGATGCTTTCTCTTGAAATGAAAGAAGAAAGTACTGGTGAGGCTGAAGTTAGGGAGACATTTAAAATTTCAAGAATTGGAACTATAGCTGGATGTATGGTTACCTCTGGAAAAATATTTCGTAATTCAAATGTGAGAGTTGTAAGATCCGATGAAGTTATTTTTGAAGGGAAATTACTTTCACTAAAAAGATTTAAAGATGATGTTAAAGAAGTTGCAAAAGGCTATGATTGTGGTATTCAAATTGATGAGTTCAATGATTTAGTTGAAGGTGACACTATTCAATGTTACCAAGAAGTTGCAATAAAAAGAAAATTATAAATCAGAAAGTTTTATTATAAAAGAGCTTGGATAAATTCTCCGAATCTCCTCTAATTTTTGAGAGGCAATATTTATATCTTTGTACTCTCCAATTCTAACTTTATAATTTGGAGTTTCAAAAATCAAATTTGATTTAATTTCTTGATAATTTTCTCTAAAATCCTCAAGAATAGAATCTGCATCTTCAAGACCCCCATAATAGATTTGAATAGTGTAAAAAGTTGACTCATAAACTCTCTTACTGTAATCCTTTTTTAAATCATAAAATTTCTTTGTAAGGGTATCATTATATCTTATAGAATTTTCCTGACTATAAAGTGAATTGCTACATAAGTAAACCCCCATAAATACAAGTAAAATTGGAATTTTTAACATAAATATATTTCTCAAATTTAACAAAATGATTTAACTTGTTATTTAGAATGATTATAAATTAAATAATAGTTGATTTTAGAGTTTCTAAAATGACGTTTATGACGTAAATTTGCTGTGTTTAAAAAGTGTATAAATTCACTTTGATTATCATGAAGAAAAACTTTATCGCCCCTAACTGATGTTACACCTAAAAAGGATTCTTTTAGTAACACTCCTTTTACCTTCTTTTGGTTTTTCTCAAGAAGAAGATGTCCAAGCGGGTAAAGCTTTATTTAATGCAAATTGTGCCGCTTGTCATCAGCTAAACAGAAAAGCTGTTGGTCCAGCCTTGAAAGGTGTAACTGAAAAGTACGATAGAGAGTGGCTATATAAGTGGATCAAGAATGGAACGCAGATGATTAAAGACGGTGACCCTCAAGCCGTTGCTATTTGGGAGGAATATAACCGTGCGGTTATGACAAATTATCCTCAATTTTCAAATGAGCAAATCGACAATATATTAGCATATACTAATTATACTCCACCAGCACCTGCAGCTGCAGTCGCTACTTCTGCAGAAACAGTAAGCCAGGGTTCAGATATATCTGTAAATATAATATTAGCAGTTACTATCGTGATTTTCACAATTTTAATAGTAATGTTATTTCTTGTCCAAAGAACACTTATCAAAATTGCTAATGCAAGTGGTGTTAAAATTGAGCCAGAGCCAAGAAGAAATATTAAGCCTCTGTGGAAAGCTGTTGTAGAAAATCAATTTATAATGTTTGTATTAGTAATTGGATTTCTATTATCGAGTGCTTACTTTACTTACGGCTATTTAATGCAAATTGGAATTGATCAGGGATATGCTCCAATTCAACCTATCCATTATTCTCATAAAATTCATGCAGGTGCAAATCAAATTGAATGTAAGTACTGTCACTCTTCAGCAAGAGTTTCTAAACACTCTGGAATACCTTCACTAAATGTATGTATGAACTGCCATGAGTATATTGGCGAATATAATGGTGAAGAAGATTTAGAAAACGGATATACAAAGGATTTTTACACAAATGAGATTAAAAAGTTATACAGTGCTGTTGGATGGGATGAAGAAAATCAAGTTTACACAGGTAACACTCAACCTGTAAAATGGATAAGAATTCACAATCTACCAGACTTTGTATACTTTAATCATGCTCAACATGCTCAAGTCGCAAAAATTGAGTGTCAAACATGTCATGGACCTGTTGAAGAAATGGAAATTTTATATCAATATTCTCCATTAACTATGGGCTGGTGTATAGATTGTCACAGAGAGAGTAATGTTGACAAGGATAATGAATATTATCAAAAAGTTCACGAGGAACTATCAAAGAAATATGGTGTTGAGAAACTAACTGTTGCTCAGCTTGGTGGAATTGAATGTGCTAAATGTCATTACTAGTTTAAAATGGGAAAGAAGAATATCTATTGGAAGGGTTTTGAGGAGCTAAACAATAATAGTGAGATTGTTGAAAAGCTTGAGCAAAATGAATTTGTTGAAAAGCTTCCTGTTGGAGAGGGAGACAATGATAATAACCCTAACAGAAGAGACTTCTTAAAATATGCAGGCTTTAGTACAGCAGCTGCAGCCATAGTTGGTTGTGAAGGACCAGTTATTAAATCCGTACCTTATGTTGTCCAGCCTGAACAAATAATTCCTGGTATTGCAAACTATTATGCTACAACAATTGCAGACGGATTTGATTTTAGTAGCATATTAGTTAAAACAAGAGAAGGCCGTCCTATTTTTATCAAAGGGAACAAAGATGCTAATTCAATGAATTGTACAAATGCTAGAATCAACGCATCTGTTCTATCCATGTATGATATATACAGGCTGCAAGGGCCAAAAGTTGAAGGTCAATATGTAAGTTGGAATGATTTTAACTTATCTGTGAAATCCGATTTAGAGAGTCTTTTAAGTCAAAATAAAAAAGTAGTATTACTTACACAATCCTTTGCAAGTCCAACAACAGAAAAAATAATTACCGAATTTATTCAAAAGTATCCAAATGTTCAACACGTTGTATATGATTCGATATCAAACAGTTCTGCTCTTGATGCATTTGAAAATTCCTACGGAAAAAGAGCTTTAGCTGATTATGATTTTTCATTATCAAATACAATAATTTCAATTGATGCTGATTTTATGTCTGATTGGCAAGGTGGAAATTATTCCTCAGGCTGGTCTAAAAACCGAGTTCCAAATAAAGGGAACGAATACTCAATGTCATACCATCTTCAATTTGAATCAAATATGACCTTGACAGGAGCAAATGCTGATAATAGGGTAATGGCTAAACCAAGTGAGTTAAAACAAGTCCTTCAAAGTATTTATCTTGAGTTAACTAATCAAAGATATTTAGGTCCAGCTCTCGGCCCATATCTTGACCGATATGTTAAACTTGCTGTTGACTCAATTAAAAAATCTGGAAAAAAGTCGGTTGTAATAACTGGTCTTGATGATACTGATTCTCAGGAGATTGTATTAATGATCAATGAATATATCAAAAGTGACGCCTTTGATATATCATCACCGAGACTAATTTATCAAGGAAATGATTCTGATCTTCTAAATATGATTGAAGAACTTAAGTCAGGTGATATTAGTGGTATTATAACAGCAGGAGTAAATCCTGGATATACTCTACCAAATGCTGAGAACTTTTTAGAGCTTGTAAACAAATTAGAATTTTCATTATGTTTTAGTACGAAAGAAGATGAGACAGCTAACAGCTGTAAGTATGTTGCTGCAACACCTCATTATCTTGAGTCATGGGGAGACTATGAATTTAAAACTGGACACTATTATTTAAGCCAGCCAACTATAAAACCCCTCTTTGATACTAACCAGTTCCAAGATATAATCCTGACTCTTTCAGGATCTAACAATAATTTCTATGATGAGATTAAAAACAATTGGAGAACAAATATTTTAAAAGGAAAGACTTGGGGAAAATCACTACAAGATGGGTTTTATTATTCCTATGAAAACAATGCTCCAAGGAGAATTAAAACTTCTTTAAATATTAATAATCTCCCCATTCAAAGTACAAATCAATTAGATCTTATACTTTATACAAAAGTAGGACTTGGTGATGGACAGCAATCTTCAAATCCATGGTTACAAGAGTTTCCTGATCCAATCACAAGAGTAACATGGGACAATTATCTTACTGTATCATATAAAGATGCTGAAAGACTTGGTCTTAAGAACTATAATGTTTCAAATGGTGCGTTAAATGGTAGTTATGTCACAGTAAGTAATGATAGAAACAGCATGCAAGTTCCTGTAATTATTCAGCCTGGCCAAACCCCTGGAACTGTTGGTCTAGCACTTGGTTATGGGAAAACTCAAGCAATGAGCGAGGAGATGAATGTTGGAGTTAATGCATACAAATTTTATGATGATTTTAAAAAGACACATAAAGTAAATGTCTCTAAAGTAAAAGGAGACCATGAATTTGCATGTATTCAGCTTCATAACACAATGATGGGTAGAGATGAGATAATAAAAGAGACTACACTTGATGAATTTATTGAAAAAGATAAGTCAGTATGGAATCCTACAGTTATGGTTTCAAAGAATCATATCGAGACAAAGGTTACATCAAAAGAAGTTGACATATGGAGAGAATTTGACAGATCTACTGGCCATCACTTTAATTTATCAATTGACTTAAACAAATGTAATGGATGTGGTGCATGTGTAATAGCCTGTCATGCGGAGAATAATGTTCCTGTTGTTGGTAAGGAAGAAGTTAGAAAGTCAAGAGATATGCACTGGATCAGGATTGATAGATATTATTCATCTCAAGATACAATTCAAGGTGATGTTGAGGCTAAAGATACAACAAGTGGGTTTTCTGAGTATAAATCAACTTCATCAAATTTAGAAAAAGCATCTGCAAATCCTCAAGTTGTATTTCAGCCTGTATCGTGTATGCATTGTAATCATGCTCCATGTGAAACAGTCTGTCCTGTTGCCGCAACATCTCATGGTAGGCAGGGTCAAAATCAGATGGCTTACAATAGGTGCGTAGGTACTAGGTACTGTGCCAATAACTGTCCATATAAGGTTAGAAGATTTAATTGGTTTCAATATTCACAGAATGATGAATTTGATTATAACATGAATAATGACCTTGGGCGAATGGTAATTAACCCAGATGTTAATGTGAGATCAAGAGGTGTGATGGAAAAATGTTCCTTGTGTATTCAAATGACACAAAAAACTATACTTGATGCAAAGAAAGAAGGACGTAGAGTAAGAGATGGGGAATTTAAAACTGCTTGTTCTGAATCTTGTGACGATAATGCGATGGTATTTGGAGACATTAATGATAAAGAAAGTGAAATTCTTAAAGTAAAAGATGGGGATAGAACTTATAGAGTCCTTGAAAGTATTGGTACAAAACCAAATGTTATTTACCAAGTTAAAATTAGAAATAGTAAAAATATATAGATATGTCATCTCACTACGAAGCTCCTATTAGAAAACCTCTTGTACTCGGTGATAAATCTTATGCTGATATATCAAATGATATTGCAAGACCTGTAGAAACTCCTCCGGACCGTGATTGGTGGATTGCCTTTTCAATTTCAATGGTAATATTTTTATGGGGTCTAGGTTGTATTGCTTACACCATAGGTACAGGTATTGGTACGTGGGGTTTAAACAAAACAGTTGGATGGGCCTGGGACATTACAAATTTTGTTTGGTGGGTAGGAATTGGTCATGCTGGAACATTAATTTCTGCTGTTCTTCTCCTTTTCAGACAAAAATGGAGGATGGGTATTAATAGGTCTGCCGAAGCTATGACTATTTTTTCTGTTGTTCAAGCAGGTTTGTTCCCAGTTATTCACATGGGTAGACCCTGGTTAATATATTGGTTTTTCCCTATTCCAAATACGTTTGGTTCTTTATGGGTCAATTTTAACTCTCCCTTACTATGGGATGTATTTGCTATTTCAACATATTTAACTGTTTCTCTTGTTTTCTGGTGGACTGGATTACTTCCTGATTTTGCAATGATTAGAGATAGAGCTGTTAAACCTTTTAGAAAAAATATGTACAGTTTACTAAGTTTTGGTTGGTCAGGAAGAGCAAAAGATTGGCAAAGGTTTGAGGAAGTATCCCTAGTGCTTGCTGGATTAGCTACTCCTCTTGTATTGTCAGTCCATACCATTGTATCATTTGACTTTGCAACCTCCGTAATTCCTGGTTGGCATACAACAATATTTCCACCATATTTTGTTGCTGGTGCAATTTTTTCTGGTTTTGCAATGGTTCAAACATTATTAATTATTATGAGGAAGGTTTCTAGACTGGAAAGTTATATTACACTTCAACATATTGAGATGATGAATATTGTAATAATGATTACAGGTTCAATTGTCGGATGTGCATATATTACTGAGCTATTTATAGCATGGTATTCTGGTGTTGAATATGAACAATATGCATTTTTAAATAGAGCAACTGGACCATATTGGTGGGCATACTTTTTAATGATGTCTTGTAATGTTGTATCGCCTCAGGTCATGTGGATTAAAAAGATTAGAACTAATATTATTTGGTCATTTATAATTTCAATTGTTGTGAATATTGGAATGTGGTTTGAAAGATTTGTAATTATAGTTACGTCTCTACATAGAGATTATCTTCCATCTTCATGGACAATGTTTTCCCCAACTTTTGTTGACATAGGTATTTTTATTGGAACAATTGGGTTTTTCTTTGTGTTATTTTTATTATATGCAAGAAGTTTTCCAGTAGTTGCTCAAGCAGAGATTAAAACAATTTTAAAATCATCCGGTGAAACGTATAAAAAAAATAGAGATAAGTAATGAGTGCTAAGAGACTACATGTAATGTTTGATGATGATGACATTTTATTAGATGCAGTTAAAGAAATTGTAAAAAATAAGATGTACATACATGAAGTGTATACGCCTTTTCCTGTTCATGGATTAGACAAAGCTATGAAGCTAAAACCAACAAACATATCTATTGCAACATTTATTTATGGATGTATAGGATTCACTGTAGCTGTATTAATGATGTATTACATAATGATTTTGGATTGGCCACAAGACATTGGTGGTAAACCTAGTTTTACTTTAATTGAGAATATACCCTCATTTGTGCCTATAATTTTTGAGATGACAGTTTTTTTTGCAGCACATTTAATGGTAATAACTTTTTATATGAGAAGTAAACTGTGGCCTTTTAAGAAAGCAGAAAATCCAGAACCATCAACAACTGATGATAAATTTTTAATTGATATGGAATCAGGCTCAAATTTATCAAGGACAAAGACCATGTTAAAAAAAATGGGTGCAATATCAATTAAAGAAGTAAAAGAAAAAAGTGAGAAATAGTTCAATTTTAATATTGTTTATAGGCCTTACGCTTATTTCGTGTTTTGATCCTTCAAAGCCTAACTTTCAATATTTTCCTGACATGTATGAATCTCTTGCATATGAGACTTATGCTGAATCAGATGGATTCTCTAATGGAATTGAAGCTCAAGTACCTGTTGAGGGAACAATTCCAAGAGGATGGGAACCGTATGACTACCCTGACTCAAATGAGGGATATGAAATGGCTAAGTCAAATCTTCTATCGCCACTTGATATAAGTGATAATAACCTCAGCCAGGGCAAGGAATTATATGAAATATATTGTTCAGTATGTCATGGTGACAAGGGAGATGGTATGGGAATTTTAGCACAAAGAGAAAAATTTCTTGGTATACCAGCTTATATAGATAGAGAAATTACTCCAGGAAGTATTTATCATGTTTTAATGTATGGAATAAATGCTATGGGTTCTCACGCTGGACAAGTTAATGAAGAAGAAAGATGGCAAATAGCACAATATGTAATGAAATTAAGAGAAGAATCAAAAAAATAAAAGATGACAGATTATAAGTTTTCAAATCAGATCAAAAGGCTATCCATAATTTTGGTAATTATTGGAGCTATTGGTATTGCATTTGGATTCTATTATGCACCTTCTAATATAGAAGAAGCTAAAGAGATAGTTGCCAAAATGAGTCATGAAGGTCATGGAGGTGATCATAGTGATGGTCATGGAGGAGATCATGGTGATGGTCACGGAGGAGATCATGGTGATGGTCATGAAGGTGGATATGGAGAGGATAGCCATGGAGCTTCTGGTCATGAGTATGATCATGATAAGCATGTTTTTCACCAACTACAAAATAAGCCATGGGCTGCGATCTATGTGCCAGCTTTATTCTTTATGATGATCTCACTGGGAGTTCTTGCATTTTATGCTATTCAAAGAGCTTCTCAAGCAGGTTGGTCAATTGTTTTATACAGGTTAATGGAAGGTATTACAAGTTATCTTCTCCCTGGTTCAATATTTGTCATAATCATACTTGTATTTTCGGCTTTTAAATTTAACCATCTTTTTCTATGGATGGATCCTGAAGTGGTAGCACATGATGAAATAATTAGGAATAAAGTAGGATATTTAAATATACCTTTCTTCTTTGCTAGAGCAGTTATTTATATTACTGGTTGGGTATTATACAGAAACATTTCTAGAAGACTATCCTTGGAACAGGATACCAATAATGATATAAACATACACAAGAAATTATTCAAGTTCTCAGCTGGATTTTTAGTATTCTTCTTAGTCTCTGAATCAATGATGTCTTGGGACTGGATTATGTCAATAGATCCTCACTGGTTTAGCACTTTATTTGGCTGGTATGTTTTTGCTGGTATGTTTGTTTCTGGAATAACTACTTTAGCTCTTATTACAATCTATCTAAAGTCTCAAAACTATTTGAGCTTTATAAATGATAGTCACATTCATGACATGGCTAAATTTATGTTTGGTGTAAGTGTTTTTTGGGCATATTTATGGTTTTCTCAATTCATGCTTATTTGGTATTCAAATATACCAGAGGAAGTGACCTATTTCATTACTAGAATTGAAGACTATAATTTATTGTTCTTTGGTATGGTAGTATTAAATCTTATATTTCCATTAATTGTTCTTATGAACAGTGACTTTAAGAAAACTAACTTTATTGTAATTTTGACTGGAATTGTGATTATAATCGGACATTACCTTGATGTATATAATATGATAATGCCTTCTGCTGTTGGAGATATGTGGTCTTTTGGACCTGCTGAAATTGGCGGATTTTTATTCTTTTTAGGAATTTTTATTTATGTTGTATTTAAGGAAATTTCAAAAGCACCAATTCTTGTTAAAGGTGATCCATATATCGAAGAAAGTAAAACGTTTCAATATTATAACCTAGACTAAAATGACATTATTACTTGTTTTAACATCTTTAATATTAATCTCAATTGCAGTATGGCAGTTAACTAAAATTCTTGAGCTTTCCAAGCCAGTTAATTATAGTAATGATGAGATAGCTACTGATAAAGACAATGACTTTCAAGGTAAATTGATGTTCCTTTTCCTGATTTTTATTTATGCCCTTACTATCTTTTCCTTTTTTAGATACGGAGATGTTATACTACCAGAATCTGCTTCAGTTCATGGTGAAAACTATGATAGCCTTCTTTGGTTTTCTTTTTCAGTGATATTTTTTGTTCAAACCATAACTCAGGCATTACTCCATTATTTTGCATTTAAGTATAGAGGAAATAAAAAGAGAAAAGCTTTATTCTTTGCTGATAGTAATTTTCTTGAAGGAGTCTGGACCATAATTCCTACAATTGCACTAGCAGGTTTAATTCTTTACGGATTATTTACATGGGTAGATATTATGACAATTGAGGAGAATGATGAAGCCCTTGTGGTTGAATTATATGCTCAACAATTTAACTGGAAAGCTAGATATGCTGGAGAGGATGGGGTCCTTGGAGATGCAAACGTTAGATTCCTCCAAGAATTTGATGGAAAAAACTTAGTAGGTATTGATCCAACTGATAGAAATGGAGATGATGATATAGTAGTTCAGGAGTTACGTCTACCTGTTAACCGGGAAGTAGTATTTAGGATTAGATCTCAAGATGTTCTTCATTCTGCTTTCATGCCTCATTTTAGAGCTCAAATGAATGCTGTGCCTGGAATGATAACTCAATTTGCATTTGTTCCTAATGTAACAACTCAAGAGATGAGGATGAGACCTGAAATTATCCAAAAGGTTAAAAAAATTAATAAAATTAGATTTGATAAGAGCGAAAAACTAGTTGCAGAGGGTGAATTTCCCCTTGACCCATATGAATTTGATTTCTTACTTTTATGTAACAAAATTTGTGGAGCATCTCATTACAACATGCAAATGAAAATAATCGTTGAGACGGAAGAAGATTTCAATAAATGGCTTGATAATCAAATAACATTTAAAGACTTTGTACAATAAATTATAAACTAACTATGGCAGATAAACAAAATAGAAGAGCAAAAATAGTTGGAACAGATATCGAAATAGATATTACTGAGAAAAAAGAAGTTGTTATTGAATCAAATGATGATGATCATGGTCATGATCATCACCACAAAGAAACTTTTATAACAAAATATATTTTCAGTATAGATCACAAAATGATCTCAAAACAATATCTAATAACAGGTCTAATTATGGGTATAGTAGGAATTGCTATGTCTTTATTATTCAGACTACAGTTAGCTTGGCCGGAAGAGTCATTCGGTGTTTTTGATGTCCTTTTAGGAAAATGGGCTACAGATGGAGTGATGGATCCTAATGTTTATTTAGCATTAGTTACTATTCATGGAACAATTATGGTCTTCTTTGTTTTAACTGCTGGTTTAAGCGGGACATTTAGTAATTTACTAATACCACTACAAATTGGAGCAAGAGATATGGCGTCAGGTTTTCTTAATATGATTTCATACTGGCTATTTTTTATTTCATCTGCATTAATGATTGCCTCACTATTTGTTGAAGCTGGACCTGCAGCAGCTGGTTGGACAATATATCCCCCTTTAAGTGCATTACCTCAGGCTCAGCCTGGTTCTGCTGCTGGAATGACATTATGGCTAGTATCTATGGCTTTTTTTATTGCATCTTCTCTTTTAGCAGCTTTAAACTATATAGTTACAGTTCTTAACCTCAGGACAGAAGGAATGACAATGACTCGACTCCCATTGACAGTCTGGGCTTTTTTAGTTACTGCAATAATTGGTGTTGTATCATTTCCAGTTTTATTATCAGCAGCACTTCTTTTAATAATGGATAGGAGTTTTGGAACATCTTTTTTCCTTTCAGATATTTTTATTCAAGGTGAAGTTTTACATTATCAAGGTGGATCACCAGTTCTTTTTGAACACTTATTCTGGTTTTTGGGCCATCCTGAAGTATACATTGTCCTTTTACCAGCTTTAGGAATTGCATCTGAAGTTATTTCAACAAATGCTCGTAAGCCTATATTTGGTTATAGGGCAATGGTAGGATCAATCCTTGCTATTGCATTTTTATCAACCATTGTATGGGGTCATCACATGTTTGTAACAGGAATGAATCCTTTCCTTGGCTCAGTATTTACATTTACAACATTACTAATAGCTATCCCATCTGCCGTAAAGGCATTCAATTACATAACTACAATTTGGAAGGGGAACATACAGTTTAATCCCGCAATGTTATTTGCAATTGGACTTGTTTCAACATTTATTACGGGAGGACTTACAGGAATAATATTAGGAGATAGCGCATTAGACATTAACTTACATGATACTTATTTTGTGGTTGCTCATTTCCATTTAGTAATGGGTATTTCTGCTCTTTATGGATTATTTGCTGGAGTATATCACTGGTATCCAAGGATGTTTGGAAGAATGATGAATAAAAATTTAGGTTATATACATTTTTGGATAACTGCGATAAGCGCCTATGGTGTGTTTTTCCCAATGCACTTTATTGGAATGGCTGGACTTCCAAGAAGATATTATACAAATACAAATTTTCCTTATTTTGATGATGTTGCCAACATAAATGTTGTTATTACTTTATTTGCTCTTCTAGCCGGTGCGGCACAAATTATTTTCTTGTATAATTTTATAAGAAGTATGTTTTATGGTAAAAAAGCTGAGAAAAATCCATGGAAATCTACTACCCTTGAATGGACTGCTCCAATTAAGCACATTCATGGAAACTGGCCAGGAAAAATTCCTCATGTCTTTAGATGGGCATACGATTATTCAAAGCCAGGTTCAAAAGAAGACTTTATCCCTCAGAATATTCCTCTAAAAAAGGGAGAGAAAGAGCTTCAACATTAACTGGTTATTAAACAGTAATTTCTTAATTAGTGTATATTTGAATAATGGACATTAATCAAGAAAAAGATAATGAATTTGACAAGGCGTTAAGACCACTTCGTTTTACTGATTTTATTGGCCAAGTATCAATAATTAATAACTTAAAAATCTTTGTAGAAGCCTCTAATCAGAGGAATGATGCACTAGATCATACACTATTTCATGGTCCACCAGGATTAGGTAAAACTACACTTGCTCATATATTAGCAAATGAATTAAAAGTTGGACTAAAGGTTACTTCAGGACCTGTTATAGACAAACCAGGTGATCTTGCAGGACTATTGACAAGCCTAGAAGAGAGAGACATACTTTTTATTGATGAGATTCATAGACTTAGTCCTGTAATTGAGGAATATTTATATTCTGCTATGGAGGATTACAAAATTGATATAATGATTGAATCTGGGCCTAATGCAAGAACAGTACAGCTAAATTTAAACCCATTTACTTTAGTTGGAGCAACTACAAGATCAGGATTTCTTACAAATCCAATGAGAGAGAGATTTGCAATTTCTAACAGACTTGAACATTATGATGATGATTTACTATCTCAAATTGTAGAAAGAAGCTCAGGTATTTTAAAGTTAAAGATTGATAAGAAATCATGTTTTGAAATAGCAAGAAGAAGTAGAGGAACTCCAAGAATTTCAAATTCTCTATTAAGAAGGGTTAGAGATTTTGCGCAGATTAAAAGTGATGGTAAGATTGATTTGGAAATTACAAAGTTTGCATTAAGTTCTCTAAACGTTGATAAGAATGGTTTGGATGAAATGGACAACAAGATCCTTGAAACAATTGTTGATAAATATAATGGCGGTCCAGTTGGTTTATCTACAATAGCTACCTCTTTATCTGAAAACTCTGAAACAATTGAAGAAGTCTATGAGCCATTTCTAATCCAACAGGGTTTTATAATTAGAACACCAAGAGGAAGACAGGTAACAGAAAAAGGATATAATCATCTAGGAAGAAATAAAAATAATCAGAATAATTTATTTAATTAAAAATCTATATTTACTAGATATTAATTTCTATGGCAAAGAGTAAGGAAAGAAGAGAATCATTAGTTTACCATGCTAAGCCAAGACCTGGAAAGATTGAGGTTGTACCTACAAAAAAATATAGGTCCCAACGAGATTTAGCAATTGCATACTCACCAGGAGTTGCCATACCTTGTCAAGAGATTGATAAAGACCCTTCTAATGTCTACAAGTACACCAATAAATCTAATTTGGTTGCCGTAATTTCAAATGGAACAGCTGTTTTAGGTTTAGGAGACATTGGACCAAATGCTTCAAAACCAGTAATGGAAGGTAAAGCTCTTTTATTTAAAATTTTTGCAGACATAGATGTTTTTGATATAGAGATAAGTGAAAAAGATCCTGATAAATTTGTTGACGTAGTTAAATCAATATCAACAACCTTTGGAGGGATAAATCTTGAGGATATAAAAGCACCAGAAGCTTTTAAAATTGAAAAGGATCTCATTAAGCAGCTTGATATTCCTGTAATGCACGACGATCAACACGGTACAGCAATAATATCTGCCGCTGCTCTTTTAAATGCTTTAGAGCTTGTAAATAAAAAAATTGAAGATGTAAAAATAGTTGTCTCAGGAGCTGGGGCTGCAGCTGTTGCATGTACAAATCTTTATATTTCATTTGGCGCAAAACGTCAAAATATTGTAATGACTGATAGTAAAGGTGTAATAAATAAAGACAGAGATAATCTAACAGATGAAAAAAAATACTTTGCAACTGATAGAAAAATTAGTTCTCTGGCTGAGGCAATGGTAAATTCAGATGTTTTTATTGGACTTTCAATGGCTAATATTGTTTCGGAAGAAATGCTCAGTTCGATGTCAAAAAACCCAATTGTTTTTGCAATGGCCAATCCAGATCCTGAAATAGATTATGATAAAGCAATGTCTGTGAGAGATGATATAATATTTGCTACAGGTAGATCTGATCTTCCTAACCAAGTCAATAATGTGCTGGGTTTCCCATTTATTTTTAGAGGAGCACTTGATGTAAGAGCAACCAAAATAAACGAAGAAATGAAAAAAGCTGCTGTTATTGCTTTGGCAGAACTTGCAAAAAAGCCTGTTCCAGAACAAGTAAATATTGCATATGACGAAACAAAATTAAATTTTGGAAAACACTATATAATTCCAAAACCATTTGACCCAAGATTAATATCAGAGATTCCTCCGGCTGTAGCAAAAGCTGCAATTAAATCTGGTGTTGCACAAGAGCCTATAACAGACTGGGATAAATACACACAAGTTTTAGAAGAAAGATTAGGGAGTAATCAGAAACTAGTTAGAATTATTCATAGAAGAGCAAGAAGGGCAAAAGATAAGAAACTGGTATTTGCAGAGGCTGATCATTTGGATGTTTTAAAAGCTGCTCAAATTTGTTTTGAAGAAGGAATTGCTGAGCCTATTTTATTGGGGGGAAAAAAAATTATTGAAGAATTAATGGATTCTTTAGAGTTTAATGAGAAAATAGAAATTATAGATCCAAAAGACAAAATAAATAAAGATAAAATTGATAAATACTCTCAAATTCTTTTCAAAAAATTAAAGAGAAAAGGTAAAACACTCGATGATGTAAAAAGACTTCTTAGAGGAAGAGATTATTTTGGATCAATGATGGTAGAAAATGGAGATGCAGACTGTATGTTGTCGGGATATTCAAAAAGTTACCCATCAGTATTTGTTCCGTTAATAAGATCAATAGGAAAAGCTAAACATGTTGAAAAAGTAGCAGCAACAAATTTGATGATTACAAGAAAAGGTCCTTTGTTTTGCTCAGATACATCATTAAATATTAATCCTTCACATAAAGAAATTGCAAGAATTACAGTTGATACAGCTAGAGTAGTCAAAAACCTTGGGATTGAACCAGTAATAGCCATTCTTTCATATTCAAACTTTGGCTCTTCTGATTTTGACGATGCTAAAAAAGTTTCAAAAGCTGTGGAAATTTTACATGAAAAGCATCCAGACTTAATTGTTGACGGTCCTATTCAATCTGATTTTGCTTTGAACAGATTGATGTTAAAAAATAGATTCCCTTTTTCAATTTTAAATGGAAGAAAGGTTAATACCTTAATATTCCCAAATTTAGATTCTGCAAACATTACATACAAAATTATTAAAGAGTTAGATAGATCGGTATCGGTGGGACCAATACTGATTGGTTTAAACAAGCCAATACATATATTGCAACTTGGTGCTTCTGTAGACGAAATCGTCAATATGGCCGCCATATCAGTTATTGATGCTAATCAAAGAAAAATTAAAAAGTAATGATTACCTATATTAAAGGAAGATTGATTGAGAAAACACCAACCAAAATAATTGTTGAATCAAATGGAATAGGTTATGATATAAATATTTCTTTAAATACTTATGAGAATATTCCTGATGAGGAAAATATTAAAATATATACATATTTACAAAGAAAAGAGGATTCTGATATTTTGTTTGGATTCAGCTCACAAAGTGAGAGATCGATATTTCAACAACTTATTTCAGTATCAGGTATTGGTCCAAGTACAGCAAGAACCATTTTATCATCAATATCTCCCTCAGAAATTCATGATGCAGTTTGGTCTGAAGATGTTGATAGGATAAAATCAATTAAAGGAATTGGTCTTAAAACAGCACAAAGATTAATAATAGAATTGAAGGATAAAGTAGAGTTGTTTGATAAAAAAGATATAGATTTATCAGGAGAAAATGTTGACATAAAAAAAGAAGCCTTACTTGCTTTATCAGTTCTTGGTTTCAGTAAATCTAAGGCAGAAAATGTTGTAAGTAAAGTTTACTTTGAAAATAAAGATATTGAACTACAAGAGTTAATAAAAAAATCATTAAATAAATTATAGTTATGAATATTCCAGAAGAACTAAAATATACAGAAGAGCATGAATGGGTTAGAATTGAAGATAATATTGCTATAGTTGGTATTACTGACTTTGCTCAAGGTGAACTTGGTGATATTGTCTATTTAGAGATAGACACATTAGATAGTCAAATTGATTCAAATGAAGTATTTGGCACAGTTGAAGCTGTTAAAACAGTTTCGGACTTATTTATGCCAATTGCTGGAAAAGTTGTTGAGGTAAATCCTAGTCTAGAGGATAATCCAGAACTGGTAAATGAAGATCCATATGGTGAAGGTTGGATAATTAAAATTGATATAACAGATAAATCACAATTAGATAGCCTTCTTAGTGCAAGTGATTACAATAATCTCATCGATAGTTAAAAAAATATAAAGAATTTGTTAACTATATGAAATAATTATAATTTTTTATAGATTAGCATATTAAATTTTGATTCATGCAACCAAAAAAAAATCCTAAAGCAGATTTAAATAAAAATAGAAATCTCTATTTTGTTATAGGTCTAACGTTTGTTACGTTTATAACCTGGCAAGCAATAGAATCAAAAACTTACGAAAAAACTTTTGATTATGAGGCATTAAATGTTGAGGATGACGATGATGAGGACATTCCGATTACAGAACAGATTAAAACACCTCCTCCTCCTCCGCCTCCACCCCCTGCTCCAGAGGTAATCGAAGTTGTTGAAGATGAAGAGGAAGTTGAAGAGACTGTTATAGAATCCACTGAAACTGATCAAGATGAAATTATAATTGAGGATATAGAAGTTGAAGATGAATTTGAAGACATAGATGTTCCTTTTGCTGTTATTGAAGATGTCCCTATTTTTCCTGGATGTGAATCAGTTGCCAAATCTCAGAGAAGAGCTTGTTTCCAAGAACAGATGAATAAGCATATTAGAAAAAATTTTAGATATCCAGATATTGCACAAGAAATGGGTATTCAAGGTAGAGTTTATGTAAACTTTATTATTGCCAAGGATGGTTCTATTACAAATATTAGGATGAGAGGTCCAGATAAAAACCTTGAAAATGAAGCAGCTAGAATTATAGGAAGACTACCTAAAATGACGCCTGGGAAACAAAGAGGTAGAGCTGTGAGAGTACCATTTAGTATACCAATCACTTTCAGACTTCAATAAGGATATATCCTAACATAAATAATTAATGTCTGAAACTTTAAATATAAAGCATAAGTCTTTATTTACTCAAACACTTATTCTGATAAAATACAGGCTATCTTTTAGTGTTGTCTTATCGTCTGTTGCTTCCTATCTACTTGCTTTTGAAATATTTTCATTGGATACTTTCATTTTACTAATTATTGGAGGTTTTTTGATAGTTGGATCATCAAATGGATTCAATCAAATTATTGAAAGAGAAAGTGACTCCCTTATGTCTCGTACATCAAATAGACCCCTATCATTAGGAAGTATGAGTATATATCAGGCAATTATTATTTGTTCAATTTTAGGACTTATTGGCTTGTTTATGCTTTACACTATAAACTTCAGAACAGCTTTCTTTGGGTTTATATCAATGATCATTTATCTGGCAGTTTATACTCCCCTGAAACCAATAACACCTTTATCTGTTTTCTTTGGAGCTATACCAGGTGCCATACCTTTTATGTTGGGATGGGTAGCTGCTACAAATAAATTTTCAATAGAAACGGGAATATTATTCATGATTCAGTTCTTTTGGCAATTCCCACATTTTTGGGCAATTGGCTGGGTTTCATATGATGATTATGAAAAAGCAGGATTCAAGATGCTTCCAACTGGTAAACGAGACAATACTACCGCATTCCTAATTGTGTTTTATACCATATGGATGATTCTGGTATCAATTTTACCATACTTTAGTTTTACAGGAAAATTTTCTATTGGATTACCATCACTTGTGTTAATATTAGTTGCTGGAATTTTTATGTTAATTCAAGCTTTAAGATTAATGAAGTATAAGGATAATCAAAATGCCATAAGACTTATGTATACTAGTATTTTTTATTTAAGTTTTATTCAAATTATATTTGTACTAGACAAACTATTATTATAATGACTGCGTTGAATCCAATAGATATTAAAGTATCAAAAGCAAAAAAAATGATGTTGTGGTTTGGGATGATCAGTATAACTATGACATTTGCTGGTTTAACTAGTGCTTTTATTGTAAGTAGCTCCAGGCCAGATTGGTTAGACTCTTTTATATTACCCAATTGGTTTACTATAAGCACTATTTCAATAGTTTTTAGTAGTGTGTTCTTTCAGTTTGCAAAGTTTAGACTTGACAAATATGTTAGAGTTTCTCTACCTGAAAATATTAATATATACATTGAACGAAATAATGTAAATATCTTGTTGGTTCTGACTATCATAACAGCAGTCATATTTGTAGTTTCACAATTTCTAGGCTTTAATGAAATCATATCTCAGGGATATTACTTTACAGGCCCAGAAAGTTCTGTTACAACTTCTTATGTCTATATTCTAGTTTTTCTGCACCTAGCTCATTTATTTGCAGGAATCATTGTTTTAACTGTTGTAATATCAAAGTTTAATAAACAGAAATATGAAAAAAATAAGCTAGGTTTTGAACTAGCATTAATTTTCTGGCATTTTCTTGGTGCCTTATGGATATATTTATTCTTTTTTATTAAATTCTTCAGTTAAAAATTAATAAATTTGTTGTCTAAATTGCCCTAGATGCAAGCATCTACATTAACTAAAACAAAAGAGAAAACTTGGGGAGGAGGAGGAGTTAAACCTCTTGATGCAGCATATGGAAAACTCATGATGTGGTTTTTCATTGTATCTGATGCACTTACTTTTTCAGGTTTTTTAGTTGCTTATGGATTTTCAAGATTTAAAAATATTGACTCTTGGCCAATAGCTGACGAAGTATTTCATCATTTTCCTTTTCTACATGGAGTTGATGCACCTATGTATTATGTTGCACTCATGACATTTATTTTGATTTTCTCATCAGTAACAATGGTTTTAGCTGTTGACGCTGGCCATAACAATAACAAGAATAGAGTAGCTTTTTACATGCTTTTAACTATAATTGGAGGTGCTGTTTTTGTAGGATCTCAGGCATGGGAGTGGAAAAATTTTATCAAGGGAGAATATGGTGCGATAGAGATTCAAAATGGTGATATTTTACAATTCTATGATCTAGAGTATGGAAAAAGAATCCCAATAGATGAATTTTACATCTCTTCAAATCGAGAAAGAATTACTCATGATGATAATGTTGGTATTTGGTATCAAAGCGAAGCAAAACTTCCTGAAATTACTCTTAATGAAGTTATGGAAGGATTTAATAATGATCAAAATCTTACTGTTAGATTAGAGAAACTTGATGAAACGGGTCATAAAATAATATTGAGTAGAGAAGAAGCTGAAATTAAACTTGCCTCAGCAACTAGAGTGGTGAAAGGGGCTAATCTAATTCGTAATGAATATGGAAATCCTTTGTTTGCTGACTTCTTTTTCTTTATTACAGGGTTTCATGGATTTCATGTATTCTCAGGCGTGATACTTAACATTATAGTTTTTATAAATGTTCTTCTTGGGACTTATGAGAAAAGAGGTCACTACGATATGGTAGAAAAAGTTGGTCTTTATTGGCACTTTGTTGATCTTGTATGGGTATTTGTATTTACATTTTTTTATTTGGTTTAAACTATGGCAGAACACAAACATAAACTTGAAATATTTAGAGGACTTTTAAAGTTTAAATCAAATGTTCAAAAAATTTGGGGTGTCTTAATTTTTCTATCTATTGTTACTGCTGTTGAGGTTGCTTTAGGAATTCTTAAACCTCCTATTTTATTGAACTATTTTTTAGGTATTAAGATATTAAACTGGATATTTATTATAATGACTATTATTAAAGCGTATTATATTACTTGGGACTTTATGCATGTTAGAGATGAGAAACCATTTTTAAAGAATACAATTATAATTCCATTACTTATTCTAATACCCTTTCTACTATTTATACTTCTTTGGGAAGGGTCATACATATTTGATATTATGTTTGATGGTTTAAAGGCTTGGGACTTTGATATTTATTAATGAGTAAAGATTTAAAAAAGTATCTGATACTAGGCTTTCTATTTTTCTTTCCAATTTTTGTGTACGTTTTTCTTTCAACTGGTATAAATAATTTTGCAAAGCTACCTATAATAACAAAAACTGTAATGGATATTGAAAATATTGAAGGGAATATTACTAACGTCTCCTTTAAAAATAAGATTTCTATAGTTGCTTTTTGGGGAGGGGATGTAAATAATAAAAAATCTGAAGCTCTTAATTTAAATCAAAAAATCTACAAAAGGTTTTATGAGTTTCAAGACTTTCAATTTGTTTTGTTACATGATAAAAATGATAATGAAGCAATTGAGGATCTAAAGAGTGATTTAGTTAGTGGAGTTGGAACTGACTTGAAAAACTGGTATTTTATTCCAACTACTCAAGCGAATATCAAGATGATTTTTGATAGTTTCAAAACAAATATTGAACTGGATAATAGTTTTAGTACTCCATTTGTTTTTATTGTAGACAGAGACCTTAGCTTAAGAGGAAGAGATGATGACGAAGATATTGGAATGTTATACGGCTTTAATTCACAATCAGTTGCCGAGATTAATAATAAAATGGTAGATGATGTGAAGATTATTCTTGCAGAGTACAGATTAGCATTGAAGAAAAATGATTCTTTGTTCTATGAATAATAATCTGAAATATATCGGTTTAATAATAGTAATAATTCTTTTTGGAATTTTTTCAATTCCAAAAATATATGAAAGAGTTGTAAACTCTGATATTAAAGACTCAAATAGGTTAAATAATAATGAGAGATTATCTTTCTTAACAATATCTGATAAAAAAAGAAAAGCGCCAGATTTTATATTAACTAATCAGGATTCCATTATAATTTCTAATGAGGATTTAAATGGTAAAGTTTATGTTCTCGAATTTTTCTTTACTAGATGTCCAGATATCTGTATTGAGATGAATAGAAATATGAAGTTGTTGGATGAAAAATTCGGTGATTCAGATGAGTTTGGTATTGTATCAATTACAATTGATCCTGATAATGACAATCCATCAACTTTAAAAGAATATTCTGAGGCACTCGATATTCAGTCTCAAAATTGGCATTTTTTAACTGGTGAAATAGACTATATATATGACCTAGCTAATAATGGATTTAATATTTATGCAAATCAAAATGCAAATTTTGCTGGAGGTTTTGAGCATCAGGGTTATTTTGCACTTATTGATAAAGATGGGTATATTCGATCTAGAAAAGATAACTACGGAAACCCAATTATGTACTATCTAGGGATTAATGATATTAACGCAAACCTACAAGGAGTGGATATGTTGAGCTATGACATAAAAAAATTAATCAATGAGTAAAATTGAAAATACAAGTCAGGGTATAAGATATAAAACTCTTATAATTATTGTCTCAATAGTTATTCCAGTTGTTGTTTTAATCTTATTTAACATAAGAATAACATCTCTTCCACCACTTAAATTTTTACCACCAATATATGCTTCAATAAATGGTATCACTGCTCTTCTTTTAATTGCTGCTTTTAACAGCATTAAAAAAAAGAAAATAAAGCAACATGAGATGCTAATGAAGACTTCAATCTTTTTATCTCTTGTTTTTTTAGTTATGTATATACTCTATCATATGACAACAGATCCTACTCCCTTTGGCGGTGAAGGCTTAATAAGATACTTATACTTTTTTATACTTATTACACATATCACTTTATCTATTTTTATAGTACCAATGGTTCTTGTAACTTATGTTAGGGCTATTTCAAATATGTTTGATAAACACAAGAAAATAGCAAGAATTACATTTCCAATTTGGCTGTATATAGCAGTTACTGGAGTAATAGTTTATCTAATGATTTCACCTTATTATACTTACTAATGAGAAAGCTATTATTTGTATTTACAGTTTTAATATTATCAACATCTGATATTTACTCTCAATGTTCAATGCTTAGTGCCATAATGGAGAATGATCAAGAATATGAGGCTGCAAAGGGTTTAAATAGAGGTATAGTTTATTTAATGTCTATTCCATATATATTAGTTGGGCTAATAATTTGGAAAATATACAGAACTAATAAGTCATCTACATAAATTTTAAATTTAATTCATGTAACGTTTGCTTCTCATAAAAAAAAATGATAAGTTTGCGTTACACTATTAAAATATATATATGGAAAATTTAGAAGCACTACAAATACTTATTCCGATAATAGCAACATCTTTCCATGTGCCTATTATTCCGATAATAGCAATATCCCTTCCTGCAATAATTGTATTGATTGTATTTGTCTACGAGTCAAGAAATAAAAAAAAGAAATATGATACTATTATTGAAGTATCAAAAAACATTAGTGATCCTGAAGAAATTAGATATCTTATTGAGAGTCTGCAGGATAACCAAAAAAAATCACCTATTGATTTAAGAAGAAGTGGGGTTATAACCATTTTTGTAGGAGCTGGTTTATTTATGCTTGGCTGGATTGCGATTGGAAATGTTGTAGAAGGAGTAGGAGCATTGGTTGCTTTAATTGGGGTAGGTCAGATGGTTGCAGGATATATTTATCCAAATCAATCAGAAGAAATTAATAAAGTAGTTGAGGAATTTGAGAAAAAATAAAAAATAAAGTTTGGGAAGAAATCATCATAAACTTAAAAATAATCTTGAAGAATTCAGACGAGCTGCCGGCTTGACACAACAAGATCTTTCTGAAAAAGCAGAGGTTTCAAGAAAAAGTATCAATGCTATTGAAAATGGAATTTATGTTCCATCCACTGTTTTATCGTTAAAGATTGCTAAAACTTTAAAATGTAAAGTAGAAGATTTGTTTAAATTACCAGATTAAACTCATCATTATGAATATTAATAAATATTATTTCGTATTACTATTTATATTAACCTTTCAGATTAGTGTATCTCAAGAAGGAGATCAAGAAACACCAATAATTAAATATTTCACAGAGAGTAGAGGCTATATTAATCTAGATATTGAAATAACTGATTTGAAGAGTAATAAAGGGTATATAGAAATAGGACTAGTTGATTCTAAACAAAATCTAATAGTTAACGCAACTTCTATAAAAATTAGCAATTTTAAAGCTAGAATTTCCCTTGACTCAATTAATCTTGGAATATACGCAGTAAGATTTTACCATGATGAAAACAAAAACGGCAAACTTGATCTTAATTTTATAGGAATTCCGAAAGAGAGCTATGGAAGCTCCAATAATATAAAACCGGTGCTTGGGCCTCCTAAGTTTGAAAAAATGCTATTTAATTTAAATGAAAATAAAAAATTAATCATGGCTCCGGTTAACTAAAATAATTTAATGCTTAGATAACACATAATATTATAAGAAAAACTAATTTTGTATTTACATGATTGAAATTAATAAATTACATAAATCATATAAGATTGGAGCCTCGTCACTCCATGTTTTAAAAGGAATTGATTTTTCTGTAAAGGATGGAGAACTTGTTGCGATTATGGGTTCCTCAGGTTCAGGTAAATCAACTCTTTTAAATATTCTAGGAATGCTAGATGATTCAGATGAGGGTACTTATGACCTAGATAAGATTAGAATTGAAAATATGGATGAGAAAAAAGCAGCTGAGTATAGAAATAAATTTCTAGGCTTTGTTTTCCAGTCTTTTAATCTTATAAACTATAAAAATGCGCTAGAAAACGTTGCTTTACCTTTATATTATCAAGGAATACCTAGAAAAGAAAGACAAAAAACTGCACTCAGTTTCCTTGAAAAGGTAGGTCTTAAAGATTGGGCAACACACCTTCCAAGTGAATTGTCAGGTGGGCAAAAACAAAGAGTTGCTATTGCTAGAGCATTAGCTTCAAATCCTAAAGTTCTTCTTGCTGATGAACCAACTGGTGCATTAGACTCCTCAACTTCAATTGAAGTAATGGCATTAATTCAAAAAATAAATAATGAGGGAAAAACAATTCTTGTTGTTACCCATGAACATGATATTGCGAAAATGTGTAAAAGGATAGTTCATCTTAGGGACGGTGTAATTGTAGAAGATAAAAAAATTAAACAAAATATTTTAAAGAATGTTTAATATAGAACGTTGGAAAGAAATCTTTCAGTCTATTAAAAAAAATAAACTTAGGACAATTTTGTCTGGCACTACTGTGTCTCTAGGTATTTTAATTTTTATTGTTTTGTTTGGTTTAGGAGAAGGTCTGAAGAATTCATATTCTGATTTATTTTTAAGACAAGCAAATAATGTTCTCTTTCTATATCCAGGTAAAACAACCAAGCCATATGGAGGATTTAAAACGAATAGAAGAATTGAATTTGATAATTCTGATATCTATGACATAAGAAATAATTTTTCTGACCGAGTAGAACTTATTAATCCTACAATTAGATATGGTGACGCGATTAGGTATAAATTAGAATCTTATGACTTTTCGATTGTAGCTGTTTCTCCCTCTAACCAATACATAGAAGGAAATGTTTTGATGAAAGGAAGATATATCAATCAAAAAGATATTGACACAAGATCTAAGGTTGTTGTAATCGGAAGACTAGTTGCTAGAGATATTTTTAAAACAGAAGATCCTATTGGCAAGTTCATTAATATTGGGAGCAGGACATATAAAGTTGTTGGTGTATTTCAAGATCTTGATGGTGATAATCAAGAAAGCTTTCTGTATTTACCCTACACGACAAGGCAACAGATTTTGATGGGAAGTGACAAGGTAGGTAATATTGCTATAACCTTCAATGATAAATTAGGTGGCTCAGGAGCAATAAAGCTGGAAAATGAAATTAAAAATTTTTTAAAAAAGAAAAAATCAATTGACCCGACAGATCCTAGTGGGATTAGAACAAGAAATGTTGCTGATGAATTAGATAGATCTATGCAATTTGCAGGAGCTCTTCAAGTTATTGTAGCTTTTGTTGGAATCGGGACTCTTATTGCTGGAATAATTGGGATTTCGAATATAATGGTTTTTATTGTTAAAGAGAGAACAAAAGAGCTTGGAGTAAGAAAAGCACTAGGTGCAAAACCATCTGAGATTATTAAAATGATTTTGACTGAATCAATTTTTATTACATCAGTTTCAGGTTTTTTGGGTATGGCTATAGGTATTATATTTTTAAACACAATCGATAAAAGTTTATATGCTTATTTTATAACAAGACCTGAGGTGGGGCTTAACACTGCATTTTTTGCAACACTTGTTCTAATTATTTTTGGAGTAATTGCAGGATATATACCTGCAAAAAGAGCAGCTGAAATTAAGCCAATAGTAGCATTAAATGATGAATAGTCTAAAAAAAATATTTGAAAAAGACACTTGGGATGAAATCTTTGAGTCAATATCAAAGAATAGAACTAGGACGATAATAACAACTATTGGTGTTTTTTGGGGAATATTTATATACATAGCACTTGCTGGCTCAGCCACTGGACTGGAAAATGGATTTGATCAGGCTTTTAGTGGATTAAGTAAGAACTCTATGGGAGTTTGGGTTCAGAGTACTTCAGTTCCCTATAAAGGATTTGAAGAAGGTAGACGTTTTCCATTTAGATTGTCTGATGTAGATTACCTTAGAGATAGAGTTCCAGAAATAGAATATATATCTCCTGGACTTCAGGCAGGGGCGTTTTCAGGATCTCCACCATTGGTTGTTAGGGGAACAAAATCTGATAATTTTAATCTGTTTGGAAATTTTCCTACACAGGCAAAAATTTCAGTGATTAAAATTTATGATGGAGGAAGATTTATTAATGATGAAGATATAAAGTATGAAAGAAAAGTAGCTGTAATTGGAGAGGGAACTCAGGAAAGACTTTTTAATCAAGGAGAAGATCCTATTGGTAAATATATAATAATTAATGATGTAAATTTTAAGGTTGTTGGAGTAGAAAAATTTGCAGAGGGTTTTGGGGGTTTCGGTTCGGATTCAGATATAACAATCCCATATACAACATTTGCTAAAATGTACAATAGAGGAGATAAGTTTGGCTGGATGTTCATATCAGGATATGATTATGTCAATCCAAAGTATCTAGAGGAAACAATAGTAGATAATTTAAAAGTATTAAAAACAGTTGCTCCTGAGGATGACAGAGCTTTTGGAACATTTAATATAGGATCACTTTTTGAAAGTATAGTAAAGTTCTCTTCAGGTATGATTTTCCTTTCCCTTGTTGTTGGTATTGCAACAATATTTGCAGGTGTTATTGGTATTGGAAATATTATGTTAATTGCCGTCAAAGAAAGAACCAATGAACTTGGTATTAGAAGAGCGCTTGGAGCAAAACCATTAGAGGTAAAAATTCAAATTGTTTTAGAGGCAGTTTTTTTAACTATAATAGCAGGTATAATAGGAATAATTGTTGGAGCACTTTTATTATTTGTAATAAATATAGGAACTGCAAATTTGGAAGAATTTCCTTTTACAAACCCAACTGTTCCCCTTGCTATTGTATTTGGAGCATTTATAACAATGATAACACTTGGTACACTTATTGGGCTAATTCCAGCTGAAAGAGCTGTAAGTATTAAGCCTATTGAAGCATTAAGAGAAGAATAATTAATTAAACTAAACAAAAATGAAACTAAAAAATATATGGATTTTATTATTAATACTAGCGTTTTTATTTGCGATAGCATACTTTGTTAGAACAAATAGTGAATCTTCTATTGAATATGATACAACGACTGCTTATATCTCTTCAATTGAAAAAATGACTGTTGTTACAGGCAAAGTTATACCAGAAGACGAGGTGGAAATAAAACCTCAGTTAAATGGTATAATTGACAAGATATTTGTTGAAGAAGGAGATACTGTTCAAAACGGTCAACTTATTGCTTTAATAAAAGTTGTTCCAGATGAAAGGTCAGTTTATGCTGCTCAAGCACAGGTTATAGCTGCAGAGTTAAACGTCGAAAATGCTGAGAGACAAATTAAAAGAGCAGAAGAGCTATTTGCAAAGGATATAATTTCAACACAGGATTTTGAAGATGCAAAATTAAGTTTTGATACCGCTAAAGAGAATCTTACTGCTTCTAAAAATGATCTTGAAATTTTAAGGAAAGGTTCTGTATCAGGATCATCAACAGCTAACACAAATATAAGAGCAACTGTATCAGGCACTATTTTAGAGATTCCAGTGAAATTAGGTGATCAAGTTATTGCGGCTAATAATTTTAACGAAGGAACATCTGTTGCAATTATTGCTGATTTAACAAAGATGATTTTTGAAGGACAAGTTGATGAAGCTGAAGTTGGTAATCTTCAGGATGGAATGTCAATAATTGTAAATATGGCTGCTATTCCTGGTGAAGACTTTGACGCAAAATTAAAATTTGTTGCACCAAAAGGGACAGAGGAAGGTGGTGCTGTTCAGTTTAAAATAGAGGCTGATATAACATTAAATAAAGACACATTTGTTAGAGCTGGATATAGTGCTAACGGTTCACTAGTAATTAATCAAAGAAATGATATAATGGTAATTCCTGAATCTGTTCTTCAGTTTGATCGAAGAACTCAACAGCCTTATGTTGAGATTGAAATCTCAGATCAAAAATTTGAGAGAAAAGATATAACAATTGGTTTGTCAGACGGTGTAAAGGTCGAGGTATTATCTGGGATTGAAATGAGTGATAAAATAAAAATTTGGAACAAGACGGAGCCTATTAAAATTGAGCCTGAAGATTCTGCTTTTGATGAATTTGATGATCAAGACTTTTAGATAAAAATTAAAAAACATGAAATTAAAATATTTATTACTAACCCTTCTATTTAATTCTTTCTTATTCTCTCAGTCAGATGTAAGGATTATATCACTTCAAGATGCTGTAGATATTGCCTTAGAAAAAAATATTAATATTAAGCAATCAGAATTAAATCTTAAAAATTCTGAATTAAGTAGATCTGATGCGATTGGAAACTTTTTACCAAATATTGGTGCCTCTGCCAACCATCAGTGGAATGTTGGTAGAGGAGTTAACGTTACGACTAATATTATTGAGGAAATAACAACTCAATTTTCTTCAGCAACAGCATCAATTGGGCTTCCAGTGTACAGTGGATCAAGAAATGTTTATCAATTGCACAGAGCAAACTTGGAAATACTAGCGTCAAAATATCAGCTTGAAGATATTAAAGACGATGTTAAGCTTTTTGTTGCTAATTCTTATTTGCAGATAATGTTCAATAAAGAGATACTTAAAGTTCAAAAATCTCAACTTGAAATTACAAAAGAAGAATATAAAAGAACAAAAGACTTAATTGAATCAGGAATATTCTCACCAAGGCAAATTTTTGAAATAGAAGCTAATCTTGCATCACAGGAGCAGAGTGTTGTTTTAGCAGAAAATAATCTTAGAGATGTCAAGCTAAATCTTGCTCAAGTACTTTTAATTGATGATTATGAAAGCTTTGATATCGCAGACGAAGATTTCAGTATACCTTTCTCAGAAATACTTGAAAATACTCCTAAAGAAATTTTTGAAAAAGCTAAAACTTTTAGAAATGATATTAAGCTAGCAGAGACAAATATTTCCATAGCAGAAAAGGATATCAAAATTGCAAAGTCATTTAGATTGCCTTCAATAACATCATTTTATTCATGGAATACAAGGATATCATATCTTGATAATTTACCAAGCTTTGAAGATCAATTTGATTTAAATAAAGGTCAAACATATGGATTAGGGCTAAACATACCAATATTTCAAGGTAGAGCAATTTCTAATAATATTCAAAGATCTAAAATTAATCTAGAGAGATTGAAATTTCAATATGAACAAGAAAAACTTAATCTAGAAAACACTGTTAATCAAGCATATAATGATCTTGTTGGTGCGATTAAGTTTTATGAAGCTTCTAATAAAACTGTCAAGTCTCTTCAAAGTGCATTTGAAGATGCATCTGATAGATTTTTATTAGGCTCACTAAATTCATTTGACTTTATTCAATCAAAACAGTTATATGAGGCTTCTGTTTCAGAAAATATTAGGGCAAAATTTGATTATATCTTTAGACTAAAAGTCTTGGAGTTTTATTTTGGTCTCCCATTATCAATACCAATGGATAACTAAAATTTAATGTCTATAATTCTAAATATTGAGACATCCAGTAAAAATTGTTCAGTTTGTTTATCATCAAATGGTAAACTAGTTACAAGTTTTGATTTAGAGGATGAAAGTTATAGACACAGTGAACTTCTAACTTCATCTATTCAGAATATCCTAAATGAAAATAATCTAGATGTTAAGGATTTATCTGCTGTTTCAATTGGTATAGGTCCAGGATCGTTTACAGGTCTTAGAATTGGATTTTCAGTTGCTAAAGGATTATGTTACCCTCATAATATTAAATTAATAGGTATATCATCACTTAAAATTATTGCTAATTCAGTTATCAAGGAAGATAAAAATATAATTTCGTTGATTAAAGATAAAGGAGAACATTATTATATTTCAAAATACAGAAATGATTTAAAAGAAATAATTGAACCTAAAATAAAACTTATAGACAGAGATTATATTTTTAATATTTTAGATGAGGAATCAATTATAGTTGTCAACACAGATGACTCGAATGAATTTATAACTAGTTTAGTAAATGAGGAAACTAAAGTTTTTAAAAGAACTATTAGTTCAATTGATATGATTAGCCTATCTCATAAATTAATGGATGATAAAAAATTTGAAGATATTGCATACATTGAGCCAATGTATGTTAAAAAGCCTTATGTAAACTAAAGTGTTATTTAGAACCCAAGTTCTTTTTTCACGTCAGCTAAAAGATCTTTACCGTTTGCAAGTATAATACCTCCATTTGGACTAGAATCTATAACATAATTAAAGCCCTGTTCTTCTCCCACTTTTGTAATAGCATTTCTTGCCTTCTCAAGAAGTGGAGTCATTAAATCCATTTGTTTCTTTTGAAGTTCTTGAGCAGCTGAGTCTCTAAACTCTTGCAAATTAGTCTGCATGCTTTCAAGCTCTTTTTGTCTTGCTTGATTAGTCACATCTGTTTGATTTGCAGCATCTGAAGAATAGCTTTGAGCTTTTGTCTGAAACTCTTTAAATGCATTGTCAATTTGAGTAGTATAATCCTTTTCAAGTTTTGCTAACTCATTTTGAGCAGCTATAACTTCTGGCATCTCGCTTATAAGTTGTTGAACATTAATATGTGCAACATTTGATTGAGCATTTGCAGTTAGTGGAGCTACTGTTAAAAAAGCAGCGAATAATAATTTAAATATCGATTTCATAATCTATAAATATTTTTCGACTGCAATATCGTAATTTTTCTTTAAAAAACGATTAAAATTGTTGACCTATTACAAAGTGTGTTTGCCATCCAGATGCTTGACCTGTATTTGAAAAATCTGTTGAATCAAAACCATAACCGAAATCAATACCGAGTAATCCAAATGCAGGCATAAATACTCTAACTCCAATTCCAGCAGATCTTTTTATATCAAATGGGCTGTAGTCTTTGAAATCATCAAATCCATTTCCAGCTTCAAGAAAACTTAAAGCAAAAACAGAAGCACTAGGTTTAAGACTTATAGGGTATCTTAATTCAAGAGAAAACTTATTATATATTATTGATCCATCCCTACTTGATAGTGATCCATTCTCATAACCCCTAAGAGCTATTGTTTCTCTACCATCCATTGCATACTGTTGCATCCCATCTCCACCAAGATAAAATCTTTCAAAAGGAATATTACCTACGTTACTATTGTAAGTGCCTAAAAATCCAAAATCTGTCTGAGCTTTGAGCACGAATTTTCCAAATAATCTTGTATACCAACTACCATCAAACTTTATTTTATAAAATTCAAGCCATCTATATCTTGCCTGGTCTATCTCAGCCTGAATTGGGTTTCCACTATTATCTTGATATTCAGGTCTTTCAGCAATATCTGCATAGTCATCTCCCCTAATTAATGAATAAGGAGGAGATAATCTAGCACTTAATGTAAAACTAGATCCCCCAACAGGAAAAATAGGATTTGTAAAAGTATTATTCCTTGATAAAGCAATATTATAAGCAATATTATGCGATTCTCCATTTCCAAATGTAAAAAGCCCGGTGAAGTAATTCTGTAAGTTATAATATTGATATGAAATTGATTGAGATAATACAAAATAATCATCTGGAACTCTTAGCCTCTTAGCTAATCCAACATTAAATCCAGCAATTTCAAAAGACTGGCTTTTATCCGCTCTTCTAGTGAAGTAATCATATCTATATTGTTTTGTTGAAGATAAAGAAAGAGAAAATTGAACTGGCTGTCTTCCACCAAACCATGGTTCAACAAAACTAAAGCTCCTTGTGCTGTAGAAAGTACTGGTTTGAAGTCGTATAGCAAAAGTTTGACCATCACCCATAGGAAGTGGCCTCCATGCCTTTCGGTTTCTTATATTTTTCGTCGAAAAGTTATTAAATGCTAAACCTACAGTTCCAATAAATCCTCCAGCACCATATCCACCTTGAAGCTCAATTTGACTTGCCCCTGATTCAACTAAACCAAGCTCTATATCGACGGTACCTTGATTTGGATCTACATTTTTAAAGTCAGGGCTTATTTGCTCAGCATCAAAAAAACCAAGTTGACCAACTTCACGAATTGTTCTTACAACTTTATCTTTACTGTAAAGTTCACCTGGTTTAATTCTTAATTCTCTATAAATAACATTATCATTTGTTTTGGTATTTCCAACGACTGATATTTTATTAAAACTAGCAAGTTTACCCTCATTAATTCTTATCTCAAAATCAATCGTATCATTTTCAGCACTTACCTCAACAGCATTTACAGAGGAGAAAAGATATCCATTATTTTGATATAAATTTGAGAGATCATTTGCATCAGGATTATCATCTTGAATCCTTTCTTTAAGCAATACTCCGTTATATGAATCACCCTTTTTTATACCTAAAATTTGATCTAGTTGAAAGTCTGTATATGAACTGTTTCCAAGGTAATTAATATCACCAAAATAATATTTGTTACCCTCATCTACATTCAAGGCTATATCAATAGTTTTTTCATCGTTAATTATAATTGTATCAAACTCAACTCTTGCATCCCTGTATCCCTTTTCCTTGTAGAAAGAAATTAAATTCTCTTTATCTGTTTCGTAATCAGACTCTATTAATTTTGATTTTTTCCAGAATCTGAGAGGAAACTTTTTCTTTGTTTTTTTTAGTTTTGATTTCAACTTAAAATCACCAAAAATTTCATTTCCTGAAAATGTTATATTCTTAATCTTAATTCGTTCTCCTTTATCAACATTTATGTTAAGATTAACTCTGTTAGATCCAATTGAGTCAGGAGTTGAGACAATATTTACTCTGGAATTTAAATAACCATCTTTTTTTAAATCATTTTCAATATAATTTTTCGTATTTGTAAGAAAACTCTCAGAAAGTCTTTTACCTTCTGATAATTCAGTTTCTTTCTCAAAAGTTTCAGCTTTGCTTTTTTTAACCCCGTTAATCTTATAATTTAAAAGAGTGGGAAGCTCATCAACATTTATTTCCAGACTGATTTTATCATTATTAACATTTGTAACATATAAATTTACATCACTGAATAACTCCAGATTCCAAAGCTTTTTTAGAATAGCACTAACCTCTTCTCCAGGGACTTGAATCTTTTGTCCCTGCCTTAGCCCACTATATGTGACTACAGTTCTATCACTAAAATTCTTGAGTCCTACAACAGTAACTGTATCTATAGTGTATTCGCTACCTTTCCTGTAATTATCCTGCGATAAAAGAAAACTAGTACTTAAAATAAGAATTACAAGTGCCTTAGTTATTATAGACTTATAGTTGTTTACTCGTTTTTCCAAATCTTCTCTCTCTATTTTGATATTCAACAATAGCTTTTTCCAAATCTTCTTCAGTAAAGTCAGGCCAATAAACATCTGTAAAATATAATTCAGCATATGCAATTTGCCAAAGTAAAAAATTACTAATTCTTTGCTCTCCACTTGTTCTGATTAGAAGATCAACATCAGGTAAATTCCTTGTATAAAGATGGTCATTAATTAATGAATCATCAAAATTATCAAGACATATTATATCATTTTTAACTTTATCTGAAATCTCTCTGACCGCCTTAAATATTTCTTGTTTTCCACCATAACTTAATGCAAGAGTTAATATCATACCTGAGTTATGCTTTGTACTTTCTATTATGGAATATAATTTATCTCTTACAACATCTGGAAGTGTATCTAACTGACCAATAGCATTAAGCTTTATGTTGTTTTTTTGCATTTCTTCAAATTCATCTTCAAGAGTTTGAACTAAAAGACCCATTAATGTATCGACTTCACTTTGTGGTCTATCCCAATTTTCCAACGAAAAAGTAAATAGAGTTAAATATTTGATTTTAAACTTATTAGCAGCTTCAACAATTTTTCTAACTGCTGAAACTCCATTTTGATGTCCAAATATTCTTGGCATACCTTTTTGTTCTGCCCACCTTCCATTTCCATCCATTATTATAGCTGTATGCTCTGGAATCATTTTAATTATTAATGTTTTTATTTCTCATATCTTGCCCCCAGAAAAGTTTTTCTCTTAACCTTTTATAGAAATTGTCATCATCAAATTTAATTGTTTTAATAGTAAAATCAGCTTTTGAAATTTCAATTTGATTTGAAGAGCTTATAGAATACATTCTTGAATCAACAGAAAGGTTTATTTCATTATCCCCTTCAATGTCTATTTTTATGTTTGAATTATCAGGAATTACTAATGATCTCATGTTAATATTATGAGGTGCAATAGGATTTAATAATATTACATTTGACTCAGGGGAAACAATTGAACCTCCATTACTAAGTGAATATCCAGTAGACCCAGTTGGAGTAGACACTATCAATCCATCAGACCAATAATTTGTTAAATATTTGTCATTGATTTGACATGAAATATTTAAAAGTGAGGTAGTGTCCTTCCTCTGAATAGTAACTTCATTTAGAGCATACGGATAATCAGCAAAGGAATTATTAGAAGAGCCTGAATTAACTTTTAAAATAGTTCTGTTAATAATTGAGAACTTATTGTTTTTAATATGTGAAATAGCATCATTTATACTTTCTTTTTGAACACTAGTTAAGAAACCTAGCCTACCAGTATTTACTCCTAAAATTGGAACATTTGAATCTTTTACATATGTTATAGATCTTAAAATTGTTCCATCACCACCTACAGCAAAAACGAAGTCAATATCACTATCTATTCTTTCATTTGAATCAAAAAAAACAAGCTTCTCACATGTTTTCTCATCAATTTCATTTTTAATTTTTGAATCGACAACAAGTTGATTATTATCTGAAATAAGATTAATTATTTCAATACAACAATCAATCGAAGATTTGTTCTGAAAAGCAATATATAATGCAATTTTCATATCGCAAAAATACAATTTTTAAAACTTTATTAAGTACTATATTTGCAATTAAGTTTTTATTTAAAATATGACAATTTTAAGTGTAAATATTAATAAAATTGCCACCTTGAGAAATGCAAGAGGTGAGGACTACCCAAATTTATTGAATACTGCAATTGATATTATAAAATTTGGTGCTCAAGGTATAACAATTCATCCAAGACCAGATGAAAGACATGTTAGATATCAAGATGCAATGGATCTTAAGAGGAATATATCATGTGAATTAAATATTGAAGGAAATCCAATTAAAAAGTTCATTGATTTAGTTAATGAAGTTAAGCCAGCACAAGTAACTTTAGTTCCAGATTCAGTGGATGCAATTACATCAAATTCAGGATGGGATACTGTAGCTAATTATTCATTTTTAAAGGATATAGTTGATAATTTTCGGTCTAATTCTATTAGAGTTTCAATTTTTATTAATCCTGATATAAAAATGTTAGAGGGGGCAAAAAAAATAAATGCAGATAGAATTGAATTATTTACAGGTCCTTATGCAAAAGAATTTATAAAGGATAAGCATAAAGCGATAGAGCAATATATTAAATGCTCTGAAGTAGCAAATGAAATAGGTATAGAAATAAATGCTGGACATGATCTAAATCAAAATAATTTGAAATTTTTTTCAGATTCAATAAACAATTTAAAAGAAGTTTCTATTGGTCATGCCCTTATAACAGAGTCTCTTTACAATGGTTTAGAACCAACAATTAAATCCTATTTGGAAATACTTAAATGAAAATCCTTCATTCAAACTTAATTGGAAATTCGGATAGACATCTATTTATAATTCATGGATTTTTAGGCATGGGAGATAATTGGAAATCTCATGCAAAAAAAATTTCAGATAATAATTATACTACTCATTTAATTGATTTAAGAAATCACGGTAAAAGCTTTTGGAATGATGAATTCACATTTGATATTATGGTTGAGGATATTTTAAATTATGCTAATTTTCATAAAATTGAAAAATTCAGTTTACTTGGTCACTCAATGGGAGGAAATGTTAGTATGCTTTTTGCTCAAAAATATTCAGATCTATTAGAAAAAATAATAATAGTAGATATCATTCCAAAAAAATACAAACCACATCATAATAATATAATGGATAGTTTAAAATCAATAGACTTTAATAGTAAGAAATCTAGAAAAGAAGTAGATAATCATATGTCTAATTATATTGAAGATGAGAGAATCAGACAATTTCTTTTAAAGAATTTATATTGGGTAGATCAATATAATTTAGGATTGAAAATCAATATAGATGTTTTGTATGAGTTCAAGGATAAGTTATCACTTGAGCTTCAAGATAATTTTAATTTTCAAAAACCTACAATGTTTATGTATGGTGATTTATCAACTTATGTAAAGGATTCAGATCTACCTATTATTAAATCATATTTTACAAATAGTGAGATTATAAAAGTTCCAAATTCAGGCCATTGGGTTCACGCAGATAACCCTTCCTTTTTTCTGGGTAAAGTAATTAATTTCTTAAATTGAAATATGGAAATTCCTAAGATTAGAAAAGCAAAATCGTCAGATTCAAAAGATATAATTAGGTTACTAGTTGAACTAGCTGTTTATGAAAAAGAGCCTGATGCTGTTAAAATTACGGAAGAAGAATTAATCAGAGATGGTTTTGGCCCTAATCCAAGGTTTGAATGTCTTTTGGCAGAATTACATTCTGAAATTGTTGGCTTAGCGTTTTATACCCCTAGATACTCAACATGGGTTGGAGATACTCTTCACTTAGAAGATTTAATTGTGACAGAAAATATGAGAGGTAGGGGAGTTGGGACCCTACTTTATAGAGAGTTTTTACTAGAAGCTAAGCATAGAGGAGTAAATAGAGTCGAATGGTCAGTTTTAGATTGGAATAAAACAGCTATAGATTTTTATAAGAAAACTGGAGCAATAATTGATGGTTTAGAACAGTGGAAAATTGTAAGAATGGATAAAAAAATAATTGAAAAATATCTTTCATCTTAACTCAATTTTGATAAAATCAATGATAAATTTTTTTATTTGGTCCCTAACTTCTGAATATTCAATACCATAAAGACCATTATTTAATTTAGAAGGATCTTTAAAATTTCTGTGAATCTTTTTAGCATTATTAATAATTATAGGACAGTATTCCATTGCGTGATCGCAGACTGTAATAATAAAATCAAATTTTTTATCAGAATATTCGTCAACATGATTAGATTCATGATGTGATATATCAACTCCAATTTCAGACATGCATCTGACAGCGTTTTTATTGAGTCCATGTTTTTCAATTCCTGCACTAAAAACAGATATTGAATTATCAGTTAATTGGTTTAAAAACCCATGTGCAATCTGACTTCTGCATGAGTTACCCGTACACATTATAAGGATATTCATCAAAAACCTAATGAAAGTTTAGCGATGTAGAAAAATAAGAAGATTCCAAATATATCATTTGCAGTTGTGATAAATGGACCAGTTGCAATTGCAGGATCAATTCCTTGCCTATCTAAAATAATTGGAACAAAAGTTCCAACCAAAGCGGCAATAATAATTACTCCCATCATAGAACCAGCAATAGTCAGACTCATAAATAAATCCTGATTTACAATTTGACCAAATATTACTAGTATAATTGCTAATGCTAATCCATTAATTAAACTTAATCCAACTTCTTTCAAAAGTCTCGAAAAAAGTGAGCCTTTTACTAGATCATTAGCCAAACCTTGAACAATTATTGCTGACGATTGAACTCCAACATTACCAGCCATTGCAGCTATTAGAGGCGTGTAAAAGAATAGATTTCTTAGTTCAGGCTGGTTCATAATTTGTTCAAAATCTTTTAATATAAATACACTCCCAAGACCACCTAAAAGCCCTAAGAATAACCATGGTAATCTTGCCTTAGTTAGTTGAAAAATAGAATCGTTTACTTCTACTTCAGATGATATACCAGCAGCTAACTGGTAATCTTTATCTGCTTCATCTCTAATTAAATCAACGATATCGTCAATTGTTATTCTTCCAAGTAAAGTTTTACTTTTATTGGTTACAGGGATTGCTTCAAGGTCATACTTTGACATAATTTTAGCAACCTCCTCACCATCTTGGTCAGCTGTAACATAATCCACTTTTGGAATAAAAATGTCTTTAACTTTAGATCTTGATTTAGCAGTAACAACATCTTTTAAGGAAAGCCTTCCTTTTAATTTATTTTTTGAGTCAACAACATAAATGGAATGAACTCTTGTCACATTTTTTGCTTGTTTTCTTATCTCATCTAGACATTTAGAAATATTCAAATTCTCATTGACTTTAACAAGCTCTTTAGCCATTAAACCACCTGCAGTATCTTCTTCATATTTTAATAACTCCTTAATATCATCTGTTAATTCTGAATCTTTAATCTGTGAGAATACTCTTTCTTGCCTCTCTTCTGGTAACTCAGAAATTACATCCGTTGCATCATCAGTATCTAATTCTTCTATCTTTTCTGCAATTTCTTTTTCAGAAAGATTTTCTAAAATTATTTCTCTTAAATCCTCATCAATTTCTGCTAATGCATCAGCAATTTTCTCTTTATCAAAAATTTTAACAAGAAATATAACTTCAATAGTTTCTATTGCTTCGAAAATCTCGGCAAGATCTGCATAGTGGAGTTCGTCAAGAATACTAATAAGTTTTTTCTTATCATCATTATTAATAAGTTTTTTAATCTTACTGATTAATTCATCATTGACTTTAAATTGTCTCACTACTTATTTTTTTTGTTAATTTGACAAATTCTTCAATAGTAAGTTGCTCGGGCCTTGATTCAAATATACTATCTTCTAATATATTTTTTTCAATATCAAGTTTTTTTAGAGAATTTTTTATTTTTTTTCTTCTATGTTGAAAACTTAATTTAATTATTCTGTCTAATAATTCTAAATCACAATCAATATTAATATTTTCTTTCCTAGTTAATGAAATTACTGCTGAATTAACCTTAGGTTTTGGAAAAAAAACATTAGGTGAAACATCAAATAAAATTTTAGTATCATAAAATAGTTGTGTCTTAACAGATAATATTCCGTACTGCTTAGAGTTATTTTTACTAATTATTCTTTCTGCAACTTCCTTTTGAAACATTCCTATAATTGCCTTTACAGACTTATAATTATCTATAGATTTAAATAATATTTGAGATGAAATATTATATGGAAAGTTTCCAATAATTAATATGTTTTCTTCTGATGGGTATGCTGACTGAATGTCAAACTTTAAGAAATCATTTTCAATTATATCAAGTTTCTCATTAATAAACTCATTTTTGAGAAAAACAACGGATTCATTATCAACCTCAATCAAAGTAAGTATATCTTTAATATGAAGTAGATGCTTTGTTAGAGCCCCTTTCCCAGGTCCTATTTCAATAACTTTTTTGAATTTTTTGAAATTGATGTTGTCAACTATTTTTTTGGAAATATTATCATCAATTAAAAAGTGTTGACCCAGGAATTTTTTTGGATTAACATCTCCTTGCATAATCTAATTGATTAAATCAAATCCAGTATATGGAACTAATGCTTTCGGAATCTGAATTCCCTTATTACCTTGATTGTTCTCAATTAGTCCCGCCATAACTCTTGGAAGTGCTAAAGAACTTCCATTCAGAGTATGTAATAGCACATTTTTACCATCTTTATTTTTATACTTAAGGTTTAGACGGTTTGATTGGTAAGATTTAAAGTTTGATACAGAGCTAACTTCCAACCATTTTTTTTGACCTTTTGAAAATATTTCAAAATCATATGTTATAGAAGATGTAAATCCAAGATCTCCTGCGCATAGGTTAAGAATTCTAAAATCAACCTCAAGTTCAGCTAAAATTTTCTTTATGTGATCCTTCATCTCTGAAAGGGCTTGATTTGATTTATCAGGATGTTCAAGCCTGACGATCTCAACTTTATCAAATTGATGCAGTCTATTAAGTCCTCTTACTTCTGAACCATAGCTTCCAGCTTCTCTTCTAAAACATGGAGTATATCCAGTTAGCAAAACTGGTAGTTCATCTACCGATAAAATTTTATTCCTGTAAATATTTGTAAGAGGCACCTCAGCGGTTGGGATCAAATAAAAATTATCTTCATTTATATAATACATTTGACCATCTTTATCTGGCAGTTGTCCTGTTGCAAAGGCTGAATCAGAATTTACAATATTTGGTACTTGGTATTCAGTGTATCCAGCTGATGTATTTTTATCAAGAAAAAAGTTAATTAATGCTCTTTGAAGTTTTGCTCCTTTTCCAATATATACGGGGAAACCAGATCCAGTAATCTTACTTCCAAGTTCAAAATCAATTATATTATATTCCTTTGCTAAATCCCAATGATTCTTTAACTTTTCTTCAGATTCTGGATTTTCACTACTCCTGTAAACCTCAATATTTTTATCTAAACTTAAACCTTCAGGTACCTCACTGTCTGGAATATTCGGAATAGAAGTTAATAATTCAAAAATATCTGATTTTGTTTTTTCAAGTTGATCTGACAAAGACTTAGATTTTATTTTTAAATCACCTGACTTCAATTTTAGAGAAGAAACATTACTGTTATCACTTCCAGATTTAAACGTTTCGGCTATTTCTTTAGATATATTATTTGATTCGAATAGAATTTGATCTAACTCCTGTTGGATTTTTTTACGAGAGACATTAAGATCTATTATTTTATCAATAACAGCCAAATCTTTAAAGCCTCTTTTTTTTAAACCTATGAGTGTTTCCTCTTTATTATTAGAAATTTGATCAACTGAAAGCATAGGTTATTTTGAAATCAAAGATAAAACTTATTTGTTTATTAATTTTAGGCAATGTTCTTGATCTTTTGCTAATTGAGCTTTTAAAGCCTCAATTGAGGAAAACTTTTTTTCGTCTCTTATTTTCTTAATAACATTTATACTAATGATTTTATCATAGATGTCCCTATTAAAGTTAAATAGGTTTACTTCAATAGATTTTTCTTTACTTCCAATAGTTGGTCGGTGACCAATGTTCATCATACCATTGTATAATTTATTATCAATTGTAGTTTTAATATAGTAGACACCGTCTTTTGGAATAATTTTATAATTTTCCTCAATTTTGATATTAGCTGTAGGATAATCTATTTGCTTGCCTAGCCCATCACCATTCACAACTTTACCAGTTAAACTAAAAAATCTTCCTAAATATACTCTTGTTGTTTCCAAGTCGCCTTCATTTATTGATTTTCTGATCTTTGTTGAACTTATAGCGATTTTTTCAATTTCTTGCGCATCAATTTCATCAACTACAAAATTGAATTCACTAGAGTATTCTTTAAGATCCGTGATTGAGGCTTCTCGTCCTTTACCAAACCTATGATCATACCCTATAATAATATGTTTTAGCTTAAGCTTATCTATTAGATACTCTTTTATAAATTGATCAGCAGATAACAATGAAAACTTTTTATCGAAAGGATGAATTATGAGATGATCAATTCCAATCTTTTCTAAATGATTTATTTTTTCATCTAAAGTATCTATCATTTTTACATCATTATACTTATTTAATATAATCCTAGGATGAGGGAAAAAAGTTAAAACTACAGATGATAAATTACTTAGTTTTGATGCATTAATAACCTTTTCAAAAACTTTTTGATGACCTTTATGAACACCATCAAATGTCCCAATTGTTACAACAGAACTTTTTGACTCATTATATTGATCAATACTTTTATAAATTTTCATCTATAAAGTTCTTCTTATTATAAAAATTCATAGTCCTCTCTAATCCAGTTTGTAGAAATGAAAAAATTACCTCAATAGATTTAATTGTTAATAATGGTATTTTTAACTGTTCTTCAGCTGTCCATTTACCAAGCACATAATCTGTCATAGAAACATTCTTGTTATTTGAAATACCGATTCTAATCCTAGAATAATTAGAATTTCCAAGAAATTTCTCAATGTCCTTCAATCCATTATGTCCTCCTGAATTTCCTTTTGATTTAATTTTTATATTCCCAAAGTAGAGATTTAGATCATCACAAACTACTAGTATATTATTTGTGTCAACTTTTTCTTTTTTCATCCAATATGAAAGTGACTTTCCCGAATTATTAACATAATTATTGGGTTTAATTAAAATTAATTTTTTCCCTTTATATTTTCCCTCAGCTCGAAATGCTAATTTTACAGAATCAAAATTCACTTTTAATTCTAATGCAAGTTTATCTAGGACATCAAATCCAATATTATGTCTTGTGTTTTCATATTCAGAACCAATGTTTCCAATACCTAAGATGAGATATTTATTCATATCAGACTTTGAAGAGAACCGTGATACGATTTTGTTAAAAAAATACATTGAACTGAAATAATCTTATTAAAGTTAAGATTAATTAAATACAATTATTCTTTTGAATCTTGAGATTCTTCTTTAGGAGCCTCCGATTTTGCATCAGCACTTTCAGTAGCTTTACCTTCTGAACCTTCTGCACCTTCTGCACCTTCTGCACCTTCTACTCCCTCTTCACCTTCGATTCCTTCTTCATCTTCAGGTAAAGCCATGGAAGCTCTTGAAGTTCTAACTTGGCAAACTACCGTATTATCTGGATGAAGTAATTCATAGTCATCGCTTTTAAGTTCAGAAGTGTAAAATTTATCGCCGAGTTCAAGCTCAGAAATATCGACATTTAGAGAGTCTGGTAGATTCCCTGGAAGAGCTTTAACTCTTAATTTTCTTTTATTTCTTGTTAATATTCCACCACTATTAAGTACACCTGGAGCAGAACCGCTTAGCTCAACAGGTATATCCATTGTTACTGGTTTATCATCATGAAGCTCATAGAAGTCTGCATGAAGAATTTTATCTGATACAGGATGAAATTGTATGTCTTGGAGAATAGCATTTTTCTTTTTATTTCCAAGATCTAGAACAACTGTATGTGCTGCTGCAGTGTAGACTAAATCTTTGAAACCTATCTCTGATGCAGTGAAATGCAGAATTTCATTTCCACCATATAACACGCATGGAACATTTCCATCTTTTCTAACAGAATTTGTACTTGTTTTTCCTGTAGCTTCTCTTATTAAGCCTTTTATTTCAATAGATTTCATTTTTTTAGTTTATAAATAGTTTGTCAATTGATTTATTATTATGAACATTGTACATGGCTTCAGCAAAAATTTTAGAGCATGTAAGGTGTTCAACTTTTTTTGATTTATTCTTTATATCAATTGAATCACTAGTGATTAATTTTTTTAGTTTTGATTTTTCAATTTTATCATATGCATCTCCAGAAAGAAGTGCATGAGTACAAATTGCAATTACAGATTCAGCACCTTTCTCAATCATTAAGTCTGCAGCTTTTGTTAATGTGCCAGCGGTATCAACCATATCATCAATTAAAATAACATTTTTACCTGTAACATCACCAATTAGTTCCATATGAGTAATCACATTACCTTTTGATCTCTGCTTGTAACATATTACTACATCTGCATTTAAAAATTTAGAATATGCGTAAGCTCTTTTAGATCCACCCATATCAGGAGATGCTATTGTTAAATTATTAATATTTAGTGATTTTATGTATGGTACAAAAATCGATGAAGCATAAAGATGATCAACAGGCTTTTCAAAAAATCCTTGGATTTGGTCAGCATGTAAGTCCATCGTAATTATTCTTGATGCTCCAGCTGATTCAAGGAGCTTTGCGACTAATTTTGCCCCAATTGGGACTCTAGGTTTATCCTTTCTGTCTTGTCTAGCCCAACCAAAATAAGGAATTACAGCATTAACATGTCTTGCTGAAGCCCTTTTAGCTGCATCAAGCATTAGAAGCATTTCCATTAAATTATCAGATGATGGATTTGTTGATCCGATTATAAATACCCTGGATCCTCTAACAGATTCTTCAAAGGAAGGCTGAAATTCACCATCATTATATCTCTGAAAATTTACATTACCTAGATCTTGCCCAAAATGTTTTGCAATTTGGTTAGACAAAGACATGCTTTGAGTGCAAGAAAATAGTTTAACAGGTGTTTCCACATTAATTTAATTGGAGTGCAAATTTATAAATAATTATTGTTCAGTATAATTTTATTATAAATTATTTAATATAATGGAATTTCTTAATTTTGAGCCCTTTAGCTTCGGTGGCGAAACTGGTAGACGCGCTGGATTCAAAATCCAGTTCCTTCTGGAGTGTGGGTTCGATTCCCACCCGAAGTACTAATTATTATGCCCCTAAAAAAAAAATATATTGAACTAGATATTGTTTGGTTTAAGAGAGACCTTAGAACAATAGACAATAAATCACTTGAATTTGTTTCAAAATCAGGTAATCCAACTTTATTTATTTACATATTTGAACCATCAATTTTAGATTCAAATGATTCTGATCCACGTCATATTAGATTTATCCATGAGTCATTAATTGACATAGAAAAAAGGCTCAAAAAATATTCTTTGGATATAATTTACATTAATTGTGAGGTACTAGAATTTTTTCAGGAAATTTTAAAAACATACAAAATAAAAAATGTGTTATCATATCAAGAAATAGGGAATAATCTTACTTATACTAGAGATAAAACAATAGCAAAATTCTTTAGAAGAAAAAATATAAATTGGATACAAAATAAAACGAATGGAGTAATAAGAGGATTAAAATCAAGAAAAAATTGGAAAAAGAAATGGATGGATGAAATGAAATCTGAGATTGTAGTGACGGATTTGAACTCAATAAATAAACAAAAGGTAAAAATTCCATCAACAATAAAACTTTTTAACTATAAATGTAAATTTGATAAAAAATTCCAACCAGGAGGAGAAACATATGCATGGATGTACATAAAATCTTTTCAAAAATCAAGACATATTGGCTATACCAAAAACATTAGTAGACCTAATGAAAGTAGAGTTTCGTGTAGTAGGTTATCTCCTTACATAACTTATGGTAATTTATCTTCACGACAAGTTTTTCAGTTTTTTAATAAATCATCAAAAAATAGAGACATCAAGAATTTTTTGTCAAGACTTCAATGGAGATGCCATTTTATGCAAAAATTTGACGATGAACCATCAATGGAGTTTAAAAATATTAATAGAGCTTATGACTCATTAAGAATTAATCATGATAAAAATTTACTGGCAAATTGGAGAGATGGTATTACTGGTATACCAATAGTAGATGCATGTATGCGCTGTCTTGATCAAACAGGTTACCTTAATTTTAGAATGAGGGCAATGATTGTATCATTTGCAGCATTTAATTTATGGCAAGATTGGAAATATTTTAGTCATCATTTAGCTAAGAAATTTCTTGATTATGAACCTGGCATTCACTATTCACAAATCCAGATGCAATCTGCTGTTACAGGAATTAATACTGTAAGAATATACAATCCTGTAAAAAATTCAATTGATTTAGACCCAAAAGGTGATTTTATAAAAAAATGGGTATCGGAACTCAAATCTATCCCTTCAGAATATATTCACGAACCTTGGAAAATGACTAAAATTGAACAAGAAATGTACAACTTTTTCATAGGTAAGGATTACCCATATCCAATTATTGACTTAGAAACATCAAGAAAAAAAGCTTCAGAAGAAATTTGGAAGATTAGAAAAAGTTCAAAGAGCAAAATTAATGCAAAAAAGATTTTAGAAAAACATGTCAATAAATAAGATATTTCATTTTACGGTTGATATATCAAAATTTAAATAATCATTCAAAGTTAATTTACAGCCTCTATCTCTAAGTACCTCTCCGGAGGTGCTTGAAGTTATGCCAATTACATCAACCTTTGAATTAACCGCGGCTGATACTCCCTCAACTGAATCTTCAAAAATTAGACATTCTTTTTTTTTCAATTTGAATCTGTTAACAGTCTTATCAAACATCTCAGGATTTGGTTTACCTCTTTTTACTTCATCTCCACAAATAATACTATCAAACTTTTCATATATTTTCAATTCATTTAGAATCATTTTAACATTCTTTCTAATGGCATTACTAGCGAGTCCTACTAAAATTTTTTTTGATTTAATAAACTCAAACATTTTCATAAAACCCTTGATTGGCTCTACATTGTTTTTATAAATTTGTCTGAAGATTATCTCTTTATCATCAGTCATTATTTTCAACTCTTTTCTTGAATATTTGTCACCATAGACTGCAGTCATTAAATCAAGAGTTCCACCACCTTTATAATCTTTTAATTTGTCAGAAAAATTTTCAACTTTATTTTCCCTAAAAAAAATTTTCCAAGCTTTATAATGATATGGTAAGCTATCTACTATTGTTCCATCCATATCAAATATTATACCCTTTTTCATTTTACAAGCTTATATTAAAAAAGTATTTAATTATATTTAAAGTTAAGTATCAACTTAAAAAAAAACATATATTAATTATTAACATTAGAATGAAATCAAGACGAAGTTTTATTAAAAAATCATCCCTGATTACTCTAGGAGCTCTTAATTATAATTTTATATCAATAATAAACGATATAAATGGTGTTGATATATCGGTAATTACTTATTCGTTTAATACAGGTAAGGAAGAAGCAAATATTATACTGCAAAATTGTTTAGACTCGGGTTTAGATAATATTGAATTGATGGGTAATCATGTAGAAAAAACATTAGGTATTCCTAGATCAACAAGACAACATGCTAATTGGAGATCAAATGTGTCCAATAGGCAACTTAAAAGTATGAGGAAATTTTTTAATGATAATGGTGTAAATATTTTTGCTTTTAAACCCAACTGTATTAGCTCAAAAAATACTGATGGTGAGATTGAATATGCTATGAGGGCAACAAAAGCTTTAGGAGCAGATTTTTTAACAAATGAGTTATTAGATAATGAGAATATTGATAGAGTTAATTATTTTGCTGAAAAACACAAAGTTAATATAGGTTATCATACACATAGCAATAATCTTGGGTCAAATAAGATGGCTACAGACCAAGCTTGGGATTATGCTCTTTCATCATCAAAAAGAAACTTTATAAATCTAGATATTGGACATTATATAAACGTTAGGGGTAATACAAAAGAATCTTTAATAGAATTTATAAAGAATAATCACAAAAAAATATGTAGTCTACATTTAAAAGACAGACAATTTGGTAAATATGCGAACCCTGGTGTAAGTGACAATCAAATATGGGGATTTGGAGACACACCAATAGATAAAGTCTTGAGATTGATGAGGGATAGATCATATAAATTTACCGCTACGATAGAACTTGAATATAGAATTCCTGAAGGATCAAATAGAGTTAAAGAGGTTAAAAGATGTCTAGATTATTGTAAAAAAGCACTTAACTCATAAATGAAAAGGCAGCTTGTCACTTTTTGTTTATTATTTATATCCTTAAACTTACAATCTCAAAATTTAGGAACTATTTCAGGGAAAGTTTTTAACAATGATACTGGGCTTAATCTTGAAGGGGCAACAATTCAAATTGAAGATTCTGACTTTTTTGCAATAACCAATAGCGAAGGGCTTTTTGAAATTAATGATATTCCTACTTCAAGTTATAACGTTAAGGCTAGTTTTATAGGGTTTAAATCTCAAACAATATTCAATGTCATAGTTAAATCAGCAGGGAACCAGTCTTTGCAGTATGGATTAAATCCTTCATCTGAAGAACTTGATGAAGTAATAGTAGTAGAGTCACCATTTAAAACATCAATTGAGACTCCATTGTCAACTCAAACATTCTCAGCTGTTGAAATCGAAACTTATCCTGGAGGTAATAATGATATTACCAGAGTTATTCAAAGTTTACCTGGTATTTCTCCATCAGTTGGTGGATTTAGAAATGATATAATTATCAGAGGTGGAGGTCCAAATGAAACAGTTTATTATATCGATGGAATTGAAATTCCAAACATTAATCATTTTAGTACACAAGGAAGTTCAGGAGGTCCCGTAGGGCTTGTAAATATATCTTTCATAAAAGATGTTACACTTTCAACTTCCTCTTTTGGTGCAGAATATGATAATGCCTTGTCGGGCGTATTATCATTTGTTCAAAAAGAGGCTAACAAAGAAAGAATTTCAGGAAACTTTCGAATTGGTTCGAGTGAGGCAGGGATTACATTAGATGGTCCAGTAAATCAAGATACTTCTTTTATTTTTTCTTTAAGGAGAAGCTATTTGCAATTTATTTTTAAGGCTTTTGGTTTTTCATTTCTTCCTGATTATTGGGATTATCAAATGAAGTTAAATCATAAAATTGATAATTATAACTATATAAATTTTATTGGAATCGGCTCAATTGATGAGTTGACAGTAAATGAACCTGATGAATTCGATTTTGAAAATCAATCAACAATTGAACAAATACCAATTACTAATCAAAAGTCAAGAACTTTTGGAGTCACTTGGAAAAGAATTTATAAAAACTCAAATGGATTTTTTAATTTATCCTTAAGTAATAACAAACTTGAAAATAACTTTGAAAGATTTGAGGACAATGTTTCAAAAACAAATAAGGTTTATTCAAATATTTCAACTGAAGAGGATATAAAATTAAGATTTATAAGCAACAATAGTTTTGAGAATTATAAATTTTCATTTGGTGGGAATTTTCAACTATCAAAATATTCAAATAGGACATTGTTTCAATTTTATAATATTAATTACAATTCAAATATTGATTTTTTTAAGTACGGTTTATTTTTAAAATCTTCAAAAAGATTTTTTAATGATAAATTATCAGTATCATTTGGAATAAGAACAGATCAAGATAATTTTACATCAGAAAATAAAATTTTTGAGAATATATCACCAAGGTTGGCACTTTCACTTGCATTATCTAGAAACAATAAGTGGAATCTAAATTTAACATCTGGTCGATATTATAAAATGCCAACATATACTTCACTTGGATTCAGAGACTTAAATAATATGTTGACTAATAAAAATTCAAAATATACACAAAGTGATCATTTAGTTATTGGACTTGAGTTTATTAATTCTGAGTCATCCAGATTCACTATTGAGTTATTTGATAAAAGATATAGTAACTACCCAGTGTCATCAACAGATATGGTCTCTTTAGCAAATAAAGGTGGAGATTTTGAAGTTTTAGGTAATGAAAAAATATTAACTATTGGTAAAGGTAAATCATATGGTATGGAACTTCTATATCAACAAAAACTTAAAAATAATTTTTATGGTATTTTATCCTATACTTTCTTTTATTCAAAGTTTTCTGGAATTGATAAAATTTATTTGCCCTCGGTCTGGGATAATAGAAACCTATTCTCATTCACAGGAGGTTATAAATTGAAAAAAAATTGGGAGATAAGTTCCAAACTAAGATATACTGACAAAACACCATATGCTCCAATTAATATAGAAGTTAGTAATATGTCATACCCTGAAATAGTATTTGACTATTCTCAGTTAGGTAATTACTTTTTAGATAAGTTCTTGAAGCTGGACTTAAGGATTGATAAAAGATGGAATTTTAAGACGACTTCAATGAATTTTTATATGGATGCCGAGAATCTTTTAGGAAATGAGATACCAGTCCCCCCTGAATATGGACTCTTAAGAGATAGTAATCAAAATGTAATTATACCTAGAAGTTTAATTGAAGTTCAAAGTGATAATCGGACTTCAATTATCCCAAGTGTTGGATTTGTGTTTTACTTTTAAAATGCGCTGTGACCAGTTATTTCATTACCTAAAATAAGTAGGTGAATGTCATGTGTCCCTTCATATGTTATGACTGATTCTAAATTCATCATATGTCTCATTATGCTGTACTCTCCTGTTATACCCATTCCACCCAAAACTTGCCTAGCATCTCGGGCAATTTTGATTGCCATATCAACATTATTTCTCTTAGCAAGAGAAATTTGTGCTGAGGATGCTTTATCATCATTTTTAAGCTTACCTAATTTCCAAGATAATAATTGAGCTTTTGTAATTTCAGTTAACATCTCAGCCAACTTTTTTTGTTGAAGTTGTTTAGCAGCAATAGGTTTTCCAAATTGAACTCTTTCAAGTGAATAGTTTAGTGCTGTATTGTAACAGTCCATTGCAACGCCAATTGCTCCCCATGATATTCCATATCTAGCAGAATCAAGACACATAAGTGGTGCGCCAAGTCCAGACTTTCCTGGGAGAATATTTTCTTTTGGCACTCTTACATTATCAAAAATTAATTCACCGGTAGAAGAGGCTCTTAATGACCATTTGTTATGAGTTTCAGGAGTTGAGAAGCCTTTCATACCTCTTTCAACAATAACCCCATGAATTCTTTTATTTTCATCTTTTGCCCATACCACAGCTATGTCAGCAAATGGAGAGTTTGAGATCCACATTTTGGATCCATTTAATATTATGTGATCACCATCATCTTTGAAATTAGTTATCATACCACCTGGATTTGAACCATGATCAGGTTCAGTCAGCCCAAAACATCCCATTATTTCACCAGTTGCCAGTTTAGGTAAAAACCTTTCTTTTTGATCTTCACTTCCAAATTTATATATAGGATACATAACTAACGAGGATTGAACAGATGCTGTAGACCTAATTCCACTATCACCTCTCTCAATTTCTTGCATCATAATACCATAACTAATCTGGTCTAGTCCTGCTCCTCCGTATTTTTCAGGTATATATGGCCCAAAAGCACCTATTTCTGCAAGCTCTTTTATAAGATGTTTTGGGAATTCAGCCTTTTGAGCATATTCCTCAATTATTGGAGAAACAGATTTAGATACCCACTGTCTTGTGGACTCTCTTATTAACTTATGTTCTTCAGAAAGTAGGTCATCAATTTGATAAAAATCTGGAGATGTAAAATTGTCATGCATAATTTGGAACTTATACTGCAAAAATATGAATTCAATTAAATAATTTCTAATAATCCATCAGGAATATCTAGGTAAATAATATTATTTTTTTTGTCGATTTCTTTAATTAGATCCACATGTATAGGAATTAAAACTTTTCTAGTGTTATAAATTACTTCAAAAACAGGTTGTGGTAAATTTGAGTTAATATTTTCAATTTTACCAATTTTTTTAGAATCTCTAAAAACATCAAAATTTATTAGATTATCATAAAAGAATCCAGAGCTTTTTTTTGATTTAATTTCAGAAGAATCAGCAAAAACATTCTTATGAATGATTTCATCAGCTTTTTGTTCAGAGGATATTTCATTTAATTTTACAATTAAAATATTTTTTGAGAATGATCTTATTTTATCAATCATAAAGGGAATAAAACATCCATCTATGTCAATAAAAAGATGCTTTAAATCTGGAAAAGTATGCAGATTGAATGATGATATATTAATTTTAATTTCACCCTTATAACCATGTTTTGAAACAACAGTTCCAACTTTTACATGATTAACTCTCATAGAAACTATTTGTCTTCTTCAGAATCACTATCTTCTTCAGCAGGAGCTTCATCAGCAGG
>CACORF010000003.1 GCA_902629505.1 uncultured Bacteroidota bacterium | reverse complement strand
GAATATGAAATGGTTGTAACTTATTTTGAAAATGATATTGACTTTGGTGTTTTTAAAGATAGTGTGGTTATTAAAGATGAGGAATTGGTTAGTTTTTTAAAAAGTGTTTTTTTTGATTATATGTTAACCAATGTAACTCCGTCATAAATACTTATTTTTCAGTACTTCTTGCATTGTCCAAGATTTATTATCCAAAATGTAATGGTGCTTATCTTCTGTCTTGTCATTAAGTACACCTCCCAATTTTTTTACAGCTTTTTGTGAACGAAAATTTTTTTCGAATATATCAAAACAAACTAAGTCAAGGAAGCTAAACAGGTAATTTAAAATAAGTTTTTTGACATTGTAATTTATGTTTGATCCCCAATAAGACTTACCCAAAAAGGTGTATCCTATTTTAACTGTTGGTTGCTTTTCATCAAAATCGTAAAGCCTTGTCCATCCGGCTATTTTTCCATCATCTTTAGAGAAAATCGTAAGGCTTCCAAATTCATTTTTAAGTCCTTGATTAAAGTATTCTAAAAAAACACTTTTTTTATATCTGTCTTTATCAGAGTGTTGTTCCCATATTTCCTTTTTACCTCCTAAATTAAAAAGTTGATCAAAATCTTCTTGTTTGGTTTGTCTAAGTTTAACAATTTCATTTTCAAGAATCTTTATGTGGAGTTTTTCTTTCATTTTATTACTCTTCTGTCCCAATATACAAAATCACATCTTCGTTAATGATATAGGTTTTTCTTACATTTATAAGAACCTAAAATTAATTTATGATAACTAACCGTGATTTAGTAGAAAAAACAAAACCAATTTTAAAAGAGACTTATTTTCAAGTTTTCATTTGTATTGCCTTGGCATCAGCATTACCCCAGATAATATCATCTGTTTCGCCTCAAAATGTGCTTTTAAATATTGTGGTAGTTTGTCTATCCGGATATCTTCAATTAGGCATTGCTGTTTATTGTCTTGATGTTTTTAATAAGGGTGAAGGAGAGTTTACAACAATCTTTAGTCGTTTTAATGGTATTAAACCTATTGTTTTTATTCTTGTTCTTTCAATCGCTATTGTTCTTGGGTTTATTCTTTTAGTTATACCCGGAATAATATTAGCATTGATGTACTCACAGGTTTTTTTCATACTTGCGGACGATCCAGATATTGATGTAATTGAAGCTTTTAACTTAAGTGAAAAAATGATGAGAAATCATAAATGGCAACTCTTCATGCTTAACCTGGAAGCATTTTTGTACTTTATTGCTGGAATTTTTACTTTATTTATTTGGTGGGTGTGGCTTCTTCCAAGATACTCTATTGCATACGCCGGTTTTTATGAAGAGCTTAAAAAAGAATTTAAAAATTGATGACTGCCTTAATCATTTATTATGCAGCCCTTTTAATAAGTATACCTCTTTACTATAAAAAAATAAGAAAAATTAGGCAGCCTTTTTCTAGGTGGGGGAGCTATAAAGATAATGTAAGCTTCGGTGAAAGGATGTGCATTAGTTTTTTTATAATGATTCCCGTGTTTATTAAATATTTTGTTCTTTAGAACAAAAAACCCCTCAAGAAGAGGGGTTTTAAGGGTGGTCCCACCTGGACTCGAACCAGGGACCAAATGATTATGAGTCATCTACTCTAACCAACTGAGCTATAGGACCAGTAAGAGCGCAAATATACAATTTCGCAATGTTTTTATAAAACTTAAATATTGTTTTTTATTTCTAGTACTTTTGAAAAATGGAAAGTCAAAGGCAAAAAAAGATTTCTTCATTAATTCAAAAAGAAATTGCAGAGTTAATTGGATCTGATTTGAGAAGAGGTGGAGTAAAAAACCTTATCATTTCTGTAACTAAGGTTAGGGTCTCACCAGATCTTTCTTTGTGTAAGGTTTATCTAAGCATTTTTCCAAGTGATAGTGCAGCCCATCAGCTAGAATTAATTAAGGATAATGCGGCTAAAATTAAACATGACCTATCTTCTTCACTTCGAAACCACTTAAGAAAAATTCCAGAGCTTGCTTTTTTTGTTGATGATTCTCTGGATTACATTGACTCAGTTGAAGATTCTATTAATAACCCTGATAACCCCATTGAGTAAAATGTTCAAACCATATATATATAAAATTGCTCTTCGTTACTTTTTTTCTAAGGACAAGAAGACAATTGTCAATAGAATTAATGGTTTTGCTTTTTTTATGATCATTTCGGCCGCTTGTGTACTTCTTATAGTTTTAAGTGGATTTGCAGGCCTTAAAGATTTTGGATTAACATATACCAGCTCCTTTGATCCTGATCTAAAAATTATTCCTAATAAAGGGAGCTACTTTATGGCAGATAAAGAAAGGTTAGGTTTATTAGAAAAAATTGAAGGTGTGGTTTCTGCTTCGCCTGTTATTGAAGAGAAGGTTGTCCTTTCAAATGAGCTAAATTCTGGTGCTATTCTTCTTAAGGGGGTATATGACGATTATTATATGGGCCCTACACTAGACTCGCTTTCTCTTATTGGCGCATTTTCTCCTAACAAGTCCAACGCAATATATTTAGGTGCAGACTTGGCATCATCCCTTGAGGTTGTTATGAGTGATGATTTTTCTCTTTTAGCCACAGCTGCAAAAAAAGAATCAAGGTCGTTGTTTAGTTTTTCTCCATTTAACACAAGGTTATTAGATATTGAAGGTATTTATCAAATAAGCTCAGATATTGAGAAAAAGTTTGCCTTCACTTCGATCAATACAATTTCTTCCCTTATTGGTTTAGGTGAAAACTCTTACACGTCTATTGAGATTGAATCAGATGGTAATATAAATAAGGTTGATTTAGAAAAAGAAATAAATAATCTCTTCGCTTCAGATCTTTCTGTGCTGGACAAGCAAGATCTTAATCCAGCTTTATACAAGATGCTTAATACAGAAAACCTTGCTGTTTATTTAATTTTTTCATTGGTAGCCTTAATTTCAATGTTCAATCTTGTTGGCTCTATTACAATAATGATGGTTGAAAAAAAGAAAGATTTACGCGTGATTGAAATTCTGGGTGGTCAAAAGAAGGACTTTAACCATATCTTCTTTTCTCTTGGCGTCTTTACGACTGTTTTTGGCACTATCCTCGGAATAGGTCTTGCTTGGTTGTTGATAGCATTTCAGAGTTTTTATTCATTAGTTTATGTGCCTGGAACTTCTATTCCTTATCCCGTATCTTTAACCTCTTCTAATGTGGTTATTGTTTTTACAACAGTTGTGCTTATGGGGGTTATTACCTCTGCGTGGTCATCAAGTGCTAACAAATAGGCTTAATAAAGAACAGGTTCTGAAAAGTTTTTTTTAACCGCCTTAAGCTCTTTTATTATTGTTTCTGGATTTTTTTCGTTTAATATCCTACTCTTTGTCTCTTTAAAGTTTGCTATACCTTTAAAGTAGTTGCTGTAGTGTCTCCTTGTCTCTAGTACTCCCAAAATTTCTCCTTTCCACTCAATTGCCATCTTTAGGTGTCGAATAGCCATTTCTGCCCTCTCAGCAATTGTTGGTTCTTGTCTTTTTTCTCCTGTTCTAAGATAGTGCTTTACTTGGTCAAAGAACCATGGGTTTCCAATTGATGCTCTTCCTATCATTGCTCCATCTAAACCATATTCATCCCTCATTTCTTTAGCTTTTTCTGGAGTGTTTACATCTCCATTTCCAAATACCGGAATGTGCATTCTTGGATTGTTTTTTATTTCTGCTATTTTAGTCCAATCTGCAAACCCTTTATACATTTGAGATCTGGTTCTTCCGTGGATAGATATAGCTTTTATGCCAACATCCTGTAATCTCTCCGCCACCTCTACAATTTTAATTGTCTTTTCATCCCAACCAAGCCTTGTTTTAACAGTTACCGGCAGCTTTGTTCTCTCTACTATTTCTTTGGTAAGGCTCACCATAAGCGGAATATCTTTTAAAATTCCTGCTCCTGCACCCTTACAGACAACTTTTTTTACAGGACAGCCGTAATTAATATCAATTATATCTGGGTTTGTTCTCTCTACTATATCTACCGCTCCCAACATAGACTCAAGGTTTGATCCAAATATTTGAATTCCAACAGGCCTTTCTTTTGTGTAAATGTCTAGTTTTTTTGTGCTTTTTGCTGCATTTCTTATTAATCCCTCACTTGATATAAACTCAGTATATACAACATCCGCACCTTGCTCTTTACACAGAGCTCTAAAAGGTGGGTCGCTAACATCTTCCATGGGCGCAAGCAGCAATGGAAATTCAGGAAGTTCTATGTTTCCTATTTTAAGCATGTGGCAAAATTAACAATTCTTGAATTTATTTATGTGTTAACCTTAAAGATTATACAAAGTAAGTATCTTTGTCGGAAATATTTATTGTGTCACAAAACATACGTAATTTCTGTATTATTGCCCATATAGATCATGGAAAGAGTACGCTTGCCGACCGTCTTCTTGATTTTACTGGGTCTGTTTCTGATAGAGAAAAACAAGACCAATTGTTAGATGACATGGATCTTGAAAGAGAAAGGGGAATAACAATAAAATCACATGCGGTACAGATGGATTATGATACTGGAGGTGAAAAATTTGTTTTGAATTTAATTGACACTCCTGGACATGTTGATTTTTCTTATGAAGTTTCAAGAGCTATTGCTGCGTGTGAAGGGGCTTTGTTGGTGGTAGACGCAGCACAAAGCATACAGGCTCAAACAATATCCAATTTGTATTTAGCTGTTGATAATGACCTAGAAATTATACCTGTTGTAAATAAAATTGACCTGCCTTCAGCAAACACAGAGGTTGTTGTTGATGAAATTGTCTCTTTAATCGGGTGTAAACCTGAAGAGGTAATTCTTGCCTCAGCCAAAACGGGAGAAGGTATAGAAAATATAATAAAAGGAATTATTGACAGAGTTCCTGCTCCTGAAGGAACATTAGATGCTCCGTTGCAGGCTCTTATTTTTGATTCTGTTTTTAATCCATATCGTGGAATTGAGACATATTTTAAGGTTGTAAATGGAAAGCTTTCAAAAGGTGATAGAGTTAGGTTTATGTCGACAGGAAAAGACTATGGTGCTGAAGAGGTTGGTACGCTTAAGTTAAGTCAGGTTCCAAAAAAAGAGATTTTGACTGGTGATGTTGGTTATTTAATCACCGGAATTAAAGATGCAAAAGACGTGAAGGTCGGGGATACAATAACACTGGCTGATGATAAAGCTGTTGGGGCTATTGAAGGTTTTGAAGAGGTAAAGCCTATGGTTTTTGCAGGCATCTATCCTGTTGACACTGATGACTATGAAGATTTAAGGTCTAGCATGGAAAAGCTTCAACTTAATGATGCTTCTTTGGTTTTTTCTCCTGAAAGTTCTGCTGCTCTTGGTTTTGGTTTTAGGTGTGGTTTTCTAGGCATGCTTCACTTGGAGATAATTCAGGAAAGGCTTCAAAGGGAGTTTAATATGTCTGTAATAACGACTGTTCCTAATGTTTCATACAAAGCTTATGTAAACAAAGACCCGTCTAAAGAAATTCAGGTTAACAACCCGTCTGACCTCCCGGACCCTTCTAGCTTAAATCGTGTAGAAGAGCCCTTCATTGACGCAACAATCATAACTAAGTCAGAGTTTGTTGGTAATGTACTAACGCTCTGTATAGAAAAAAGAGGTGAGATTATAAACCAAAGATACTTAACAACAGAAAGGGTTGAACTTAACTTTAAGCTTCCTTTAGCGGAAATTGTTTTTGATTTTTATGATCGTCTCAAATCTATTTCCAAGGGGTATGCCTCATTTGATTACACCCCTACAGGCTTTGTTGCATCAAAACTTGTCCGTTTAGATATTTTACTTAATGGAAAACCTGTTGACGCTTTGTCTTCGTTAATACATTTCGATAATGCTCAAAGAATGGGAAGAAAAATGTGTGAAAAATTAAAAGAGTTAATACCAAGGCAGCAGTTTGATATTCCTGTTCAAGCTGCAATCGGTGCTAAAATTATTTCAAGAGAAACCATTAAGGCTTACAGAAAAGATGTAACCGCTAAACTATATGGTGGAGATGTTACAAGAAAGAGAAAACTGTTAGAAAAACAGAAAAAAGGTAAAAAGAAAATGAGAATGGTTGGAAGTGTTGAGATTCCTCAGCAAGCTTTTATGGCTGTCCTCAAAATCAACGATTAACATGACTTTATATTCAATTGAGACTGGTAATTTTAAACTTGACGGTGGTGCTATGTTTGGTGTTGTTCCGAAAGTTTTGTGGGAAAAAACAAACCCGGCCGACTCTAGTAACCGAATTGAAATGAGCGCGCGTTGTCTTTTAATTGAGGAAGGTGAAAGACTTATCTTGGTTGATGCTGGACTTGGTAATAAACAAAGTGAAAAATTTTTTAGTCATTACTCCCGATTCGGAGATGCAACACTGGAAAACTCTTTGAAATTAAAGGGGTTCTCTACAGACGATATTACTGATGTACTGTTCACACATCTTCATTTTGACCATTGCGGTGGCGCAACAAAAAGAGAGGGTGATAAAATTGTTCCTCTTTTTAAAAATGCTCGTTTTTGGTGTTCAAAAAAACATTGGGATTGGGCGAACATAAGCCCAAACCCTAGAGAAAAGGCTTCTTTTTTAAAAGAAAACCTTTTGCCTTTGGAGGAGTCTGGTCAGCTAAACTTGTATGATGGTGTTAATGATGGTTTTTGCAAAGAGCTTGGATTTGATCTTTTGCTTGTTGATGGTCATACTGAAAAAATGGCTTTGCCTATGGTTAAGTATAAGGGGCGATCTATTCTTTTCACTTCTGATTTAGTGCCTACTGCTGGACATATTCCTGTTCCATATTTAATGGGTTACGATGTTAGGCCCTTAGTTACCATGGAAGAGAAATCTAAAATTTTAAAAGGCTGTTTAGAAAACGAAACCCTTCTCTTTCTGCAACACGACCCCTATAATGAGCTCGTGTCTTTAATGAATACAGACAAAGGTGTGAGGTTAGAAAACAGCTCTTCTTTAAATGACTTTTTTTCATGATGAGACCGCTCAAAGGAAATAAAAACGTTGAGGTCTTGTTTGATTCTGGTAAAAGAGTGTCGTCCTCTTTTCTTCATTGTATTTATCTTTTAAACAAAGGAGATTCTCGTTTTGTTGTATCTGTTCCAAAAAAAAATTTTTCTCTTGCAGTTGACAGAAACAAACTAAAACGCATTCTTCGTGAAGTCGTTAGAAAAAACTCAAAAGAGGTGTTGTCTTTTGGCGGGGGTTGGTTTATGTTTATTTATTCTTCTGAAAATGTTGTTTCTTTTTTAGAGATTGAAAAAGACTTTAAGGTTCTTGTTAAAAACATCGCTTAGTTTTAATTTAGTGCAATGAAGCGTTTGTTGTTTTTGTTGTTTTTGTTTTCGTGTGATAAAGGGGCCGATTTAATTGTTGAAGAAACGGCTTTTCCAGAAATAGCAGAGGTTTATTTATTAAACGACTTAGACCCTAATTTTGTTTTTCCTGAAAACCTTCAATATATGGCTTCGAATGGAGTCAACAGTAGCGTTTGCGTAGACATTTCTGAAAATTTTTATTCTCAATATGGGAGTGGATTCGCGCCAATGCAAAGTGCTGCAGCTAGGAACACGTCTGTTGCCCTTGATAGACCCCTAAAAACTCATACTTGCCATTCTGACTATAACAGGCGTAATGTTAGTATTGGTGGGGCAGGCGGTGTTTCTCCGGATCAGGGTTTTGAGGTTTCCAAAATTTCCGGTGGTGAATTTAGCTTTCCTTTTTACAATGTTTGTATGGAGGTGGAAAACATCGGTAATCGCTCTGATTTAATTTTACGTGAGTGCGACCAAAACCTTAATCAAAAATTTGTTTTCGAGGTTGATGGTAAAATTAAACCAGCTAATGACCTTAGTTTGTGTTTGACTGCTTCTGCTAATTATGATTGGTACGGCGGGGGATATAATCCTATTTTTATTGTACGTGATTTATTTATGAGTGCTTGTAATCCTGCTTTTGCAAAAAGACAAAGCTGGGGCTTAAGGACTTCTTATTAATTTATTTGTTGTAATACATAGCGCAGTGTGGGATGCCGTCCTCCATATATCTCTCCCCTCTAAACTCAAATCCCAGGTCTAAATAAAATTTTTCTAAATACTCTTGCGCAGAAATTTTTATTTCTTTTGTTTCAAAGTTTTTTTCACAAACCTCTATACATTTTTTTACCAGTTCTTTTCCGTAGCTATTTCCTCTTTTTTTTTCTTCTACCGCTACTCTTCCAAAACCTGGATTGTTTTCATAATAATCACCTTTATCAAATATTCTTGCGTACGCCATTAACTTGTCGTTTATAAACCCTGATAAATGAATAGCTTTGTAGTCTTTATAATCGAAGTCATTGTATAGTATTTCTTGCTCTACCACAAAAACCTCACTCCTGAACTTAAATATTTCGTAGAACTCCTTAGTGCTTATATCAGAAAACCTTTGTTCTTTCCACTCAATCATTTCCATCAATTTTATCTATTCTTCTTTTATGTCTTCCTCCTTCAAAGTCTGTTTTTATAAAAGCTTCTACTATGCTTATTATTTCTTCTTCTGATAAAAATCGTGATGGTATACTAATTATGTTTGCGTCATTGTGTTGTCTGGCAAGCTCAGCAATTTCTTCACTCCAGCAGATTGCTGCTCTGACCCCCTTGTGTTTATTAGCTGTCATTGCTGCTCCATTACCACTTCCACAAATTATTATTCCTATTTGTGCTTTCCTTTCTTTTACTTCTAACGATACGGGGTGTATATAATCTGGATAATCTACACTTTCTTTTCCATCATACCCTTTGTTAATAACCTTGTATCCTTTTTCAGATAGATGTTTTTCTATGTTTTTTTTTACCTCAACCCCAGCATGATCATTCCCTATTGCTATTTTCATTTTTTCAATTTACTAATTCCTTTATTATTTCTTTATATGTTGTTAATAGTTGTTTGTTTATTTTTAATAATTATCACTCTTTTTTTTTCTAAACATCTCTTTTGATTTTGCTAACTCTTTTTCCTTAGTTTTGTTTGTATTAGTTGTTAACCTTTATGTTGTTTTTCCTCCTATTAACAATTGTTTATTTAATCCCTTTTTATCTGTAAATCAACTTTTTGTGTTGTTTATTATTTGTTAGTTTTTTCTTTTTAGTGTTAATTGTATTTTTTCATTAAACTATTTATAAAGAATTTAACAATACATATAATATATATTTAATATTTAGACATACTTATTATTAATATGTTTAAATGTTTATTGGTAATAAAATTAATCTAGGTTTTAATAACAGTATCTTTGAACTTTAAAAAATATAAATGTCAAAAAAGAAGAAGGACTTAAAGGGATTAGAAAGAAAGATAAAGTCATTTATTGGGAGCAAACCTAACAAGGAGTTTAATTATAAACAAATAGCTTTTTCCTTAGGAGTAAACGATACAAAAGGAAGAAACGATATAATAAAAATATTAAACAAACTTCTAAAAAAAGAACAGATCATAAGGGTTAATAAGGGAAAGTTTGTTGCACCAGGAATTCAATCAAACACAGCAGAAGGAGTTTTAGAGATTACAAGCACAGGAAGAGGATATGTTGTTTGTGAAGACCTAGACGCCGATGTTTTAGTTGAACAAAGAAATTTAAATAGGGGTCTCCACGGAGATATTGTTTCTGTTGCTGTTGGAGAAAGAAAAAACAAAAACAAATACGAAGGAAAAATTATAGACATAATAGAAAGAAAAAAAGATGTTTTTGTTGGTGTTTATGAAAAAAACAAAGATTATGGGTTTGTAAACACAAGAAACGCCAGAATGTATACTGATTTCTTTATAGACAAAGATGAAATGAAGGGGTATCAGGAAGGAGAAAAAGTGGCTGTTGAAATAAAATCATGGGATTCTCCAAAAAACTCACCAGAGGGAAAAATAATTAAAAGCTTTGGGTTTGGTGACGACTCATTAGACGCCTATTCAATACTGTATGAATATGGTTTGTCAACGGAATTTGAAGACAAAGTAGAAGAAGAGGCGAAAAAAATATCATCAGCAATAACAAAAGAAGAGGTAAAAAAAAGAAGGGACATGAGGGGAGAGCTAACCTTTACAATAGACCCAGTAGACGCTAAAGATTTTGATGATGCAATATCATTTAAAAAAACAGAAGAAAACACATATGAAGTGGGTGTTCATATTGCGGATGTTTCACACTATGTAAGACCAGGGTCAAAGATAGATGAGGAGGCCCAAAATAGAGCAACGTCAGTTTATTTGGTAGACAGAGTGATACCCATGTTACCAGAAACCCTCTCAAACAACCTTTGTTCCCTGAGGCCAAACGAAGAAAAACTCACCTTTTCAGCAGTATTCTTAATGAATAAAAACGGAGATATTAAAGAAGAGTGGTTTGGAAAAACAATTACAGAATCAGACGTAAGACTATCATACGAGGAAGCTCAGCATATTATTGAAACAGGCCAAGAAAAGATTCCAAAAGAACACACAATATTAAAAAAAGAAAAAAAAGTAACACAAAAAACAGTAGAAGCTATAACAACCCTAAACAGCATAGCAAAAACCATAAGAAATAAAAGAATAAACAACGGTGCAATAATTTTTGATAAGACAGAAATTAAATTTGAGCTTGACAAGAAAAATCAACCCGAAAATATAGTTTTCAAAACAACAAAAAGTTCAAATAAACTAATCGAAGAGTTTATGTTGCTTGCAAACAAAAAAGTAGCAGAAAAAATGAGAAAAAGCAAAGAGCGTTTTGTTTACAGGGTTCACGATCAACCAGACCAAGAGAAGTTAAAAAACCTACAAACCGTTGTGAAAAGGCTAGGCTATAACTTAAAGCTGTCTTCAAATGAACTAAACGACTCCCTTAATAGTCTTCTAAAAAAAGCATTCGGTAAAAACGAACAAAACCTAATAGACACTCTAATGATTAGAAGTATGAGTAAGGCGGAGTACACAACAAAAAACATAGGCCACTACGGTCTGTCATTTGAAAACTACACACACTTCACATCACCAATTAGAAGGTATCCTGATGTAATGGTTCACCGGTTAATCCAGGCAGAAATAGAAGGAGAAAAAATAAAAACAGATGAAACAGAAACCCTGTGTAAGCATTCAACACACATGGAGATTTTAGCAACAAAAGCAGAAAGAGATTCCGTAAAGCTAATGCAAATTAAGTTTATGAAGGATAAAGAAGGAAAGACATTTGATGCGGTTATATCTGGTGTGGTGGCAAGAGGGGTTTTCGTTGAGGTTATCGAAAATAAATGTGAAGGGCTAGTAAAAGCAAAAGACTTACCAGGGGATTTTTATGTGCATGATGAAAAAAACCACAGGTTTGTAGGGGAGAAAACGGGAAAAAAGTATCAGCTTGGAGACAAAACAAGAGTGATGCTTATTAAAGCAGATCAAATAAAGAAAAGGCTTGATTTTCAAGTCCTTAGTTGAGGCATCGAGCGGATTCGAACCGCTGTAAAAGCTTTTGCAGAGCTCCGCCTAGCCACTCGGCCACAATGCCATAGGTTGCAAAAATAAAAAAAAGATTAAACTTTCTTTCTTAACTCGACAGAATCAACATTACCTCCAATAGGAGGAGAGAGTTTTTTGATACTAACATCTACAGCAGTTATGTTACCGCTAATACCCTTTATCGAGGTTATCATTCTCTCCATAACAGACTCAAGTAGTTTTGAAGGCTTGTCCATTTCTGTTTTAATAGCATTATAAATATCAACATAATCAACTGTGCTTTTAAGGTTATCATTTTTTTCAGCATCATCGGTGTTAGTTTCCACCATAATGTTTACTAAATACTCAGCCCCAATAACACTCTCTTCATGAAGACAACCATGAAAAGAATAAAACCACGCGTTATTTACATATATTTTTGACAAAATCTTACCAAAGATATAAAAGCAAACATATTTTCTATCTTCCTTTTCAATATCTTTGGAATTGTGAAGAAAAAAGGCCCAAACTTTATTGAGCAAATAATAGAAGGTGACATAGCCAAAGGGTTTGATGAGAAAAACTTGAGGTTCAGATTCCCCCCAGAGCCAAACGGTTACCTGCATATAGGTCACTTAAAAGCGATATGTTTAAATTTTAACTTGGGAAAAAAATATAACTCGCCTGTTAATTTAAGGTTTGATGACACAAACCCAGAAAAAGAAGCAAAAGAGTATGTTGATGCTATAAAATATGATATTAATTGGCTTGGTTTTGATTGGGATAAAGAGTGTTATGCCTCAGATTACTTTGATCAACTTTATGAATGGGCAATTATTTTAATTGAAAAAAACAAAGCATACATTGATTCTCAAACCTCGGACCAGATAGCCTCACAAAAAGGAACACCAACCCAGCCAGGACAAAACAGCCCTTTTAGAGACAGACCAAAAGAAGAAAGTCTTTCTATTTTTGAGGGAATGTATAAAGGGGTGTATGATCAAGGAGAACATGTTTTAAGGGCAAAGATTGATATGGCCTCACCCAACATGTTGATGCGAGACCCTGTTATTTACAGAGTGATGAAGGTAAGCCATCATAGAACCGGTGAAAACTGGAACATTTACCCCATGTATGACTGGACACATGGAGAATCTGATTATATAGAACAGGTTTCACATTCACTTTGTACTCTTGAGTTTGAACCCCACAGAGAATTATATGATTGGTTCTTAGACGCAATTAGTCCACTAAAAGGAGTTAGGCCAAAACAAAGAGAGTTTTCTAGACTTAACCTCTCATACACTATTACAAGTAAAAGGAAGCTTGCGCAGCTGGTTGATAAAAAAATGGTTTCTGGCTGGGATGATCCTCGAATGCCAACAATATCTGGTTTAAGAAAAAGGGGGTATACACCACAGTCTTTAAAAAACTTTGCAGTAACAGTTGGAGTTTCAAAAAGAGAGAATGTAATTGACGCCTCTCTTCTAGAGTTTTGCGTAAGAGCACATTTAAATGAAATAGCCCCTAGGGCAATGGCGGTAATAAACCCTTTAAAAATAAAAATTGCAAACTATATTAAAAAAGAAGGAGAGGTGATAAATTTTGAAATTAACCCACAAAATAAAGAAGAAGGAAAAAGAGAAATAAAATTTACAAAAGAACTGTTTATTGAAAAAGAAGACTTTCAAGAAAACCCCGAGGATGGTTTTTTTAGGTTGTCACCAGGGGAAGAAGTAAGGTTAAAAAACGCATATATAATAAAAGCAGTTGATGTTATCAAAGATGAAAAAGGAAGCATAACTGAAGTTTTGTGTGAGTATGACCCAAAAAGTAAAAGCGGTTCAAACACACCAGAAAGCAACAGAAAGGTTAAGGGCACAATTCATTGGGTTTCAGCAAAAGAAGCAGTAAGGGCAAAAATAAACATATACGACAGGCTTTTTAAAGTAGAGGAACCAGGAAAAAACACAACAATTGAAAACGACATAAATGAAAATTCACTGGTAACAAAAGAAGCCTTCGTAGAGCCATATTTATTAAACGCAAATGATGGCCAGCAATATCAGTTTCAAAGACTAGGCTATTTTGTTAAGACAGACAACCAAAAAACCCTAGAGTTTAATAAAACTGTAGGGTTAAGAGATGGTTGGAAAAAGTAATTGTTATTCGCCTTCAAATTCGCCGAATTCTGGCGTTTCAGGTTCGTCTGGTTTTTTAGCTTCAGTGTCTGATGTTCCCGCATCAGAGATTTTTTGATTTTCTTTTTGCATGGCTTCACCAATCTTACTGCTCGCTGTAAACGCAGCAACCATATCGTTAAGCATTGTGCTTCCTGCCTGTGGGGAATTTGGAAGAAGAATCAAATTTGAATTAGTTTCACCTCCAATAGACTGAAGGGTGTCATAATGTTGTGTAACAACAATAAGCGCAGAAGCCTCTTGGGAGTTTATACCCACTGACCCAAGTGTCCCAACAGAGTCTTCAATACCTTTTGCAATCTCTCTCCTCTGATCAGCAATTCCCTGTCCCTGAAGCCTTTTACTTTCAGCCTCAGCTTTTGCTTTTTCAACAATTAGAATTCTTGCAGCGTCACCTTCGTATTGGGCTGCTGTCTTTTCTCTGTCTGCAGCATTAATTCTGTTCATTGCTCTTTTTACCTCTGCATCGGGTTCAATATCTGTTACAAGGGCTTTGACAATAAAATAACCATACTCTTCCATTGCGTCTCCAAGAGATTGTTTTACCGCAACAGCAATGTCATCCTGTTTTGAAAAAACATCATCTAGTTTCATTTTTGGAACCTGAGAACGAATAAGGTCAAAAACGTATGATGTTATTTGATCTTGTGGAAAATCTAGTTTATAGAACGCATCAAAAACTTTTGATTCAACAACTCTGTATTGAACGGAAACTTTTAGTTTTACAAAAACATCATCACTTGTTTTGGTTTCTACAACCACGTCAAGCTGTAGAACTTTTAAGCTTAATCTTCCTGCGATCCTGTCAACCAAAGGAATCTTAACCTGAAAACCAGGACCTCTAACGGATTGAAATTTACCAAACCGCTCGACAATAGCAGCCGACTGCTGTTTTACGATAAATACCGTAGAAATTATGATAAAAAAAAGTAGTAATATAATTAAGGGTGTTGTAAATAGGCTCATGTGTTAAATTTTATTTATTAAACTTTCAATTCTCTGGAGCGTTTCTTCAGGACCAATAATATCTATAATTTTAAACAGATCAGGGCCCGACAATCTACCAACTATACAAAGACGTAAAGTCTTCATAATGTTACCAAATGAAATCTTGTTTTCAGAACCAAAAGACATCAAGCTTTCTTTTAACAACAAGGGCTCTGAAAGTAACTCCTCTTTTAATTTACAAAAATTTAGAATATTATATATAGTGTTTCTCGTAATTTTTTCTACTGCCTCTTGGTCGTAGTTTTTAGGTTGGCTAACAAAAACAAAGACTTCTTTTTCAACATCAAATAAATTATTAAGTCTTTCTTTAATCAAATCAATAATTTGCTCAGAGACTTCATTGCTGTATTTTTTTTCTAGTAAAATTTTAGCTTGTTCACTTAAAGAAAGAATTTTTTTTGAAGAAAAATCTTTAAGGTGAAGATGATTAATCCACTCTGCTTTTCTTATGTCAAATCGAGCGCCTGACTTATTTATGTCTTTGCTGTCAAACTCTTTGACAAGCTCATCGAGAGAATACTTTTCACGATCTCCTTTTCCTTTCCATCCCAATAAAGCTAAGTAGTTTAATATTCCTTCAGGTGTATATCCTGACTCTTTAAACCCTTTTGACTCTTCCCATTGAACTGCAAAAACAGGGTGGCCCTGCTCCTCAGCATCCCTTTTGGAAAGTTTCCCTTGACCTGTACTTTTTAAGATTAAGGGAAGATGATAAAATTTAGGTGGAGACCAACCAAAATGATTATATAGCGTCACATGTGATGGAAGAGAAGACAACCACTCTTCGCCCCTAACAACAGAGGTGATTCTCATATCATGATCATCTACAACATTAGCAAAATGATATGTTGGCATACCATCAGATTTCATAATCACTTTGTCCTCAATTTCATTTGAATTAAAATTTAAAGAGCCTCTGATTTCGTCAGCAACCCTAATTGTTTCTTTTTCAGGAATAACCATTCTGATTACATAGCCCCCTCTTTCAACCCTGCTTTTAGTTTCTTCTTCTGAAACAGTGAAAGAGTTAACCATATTCATCCTTGTCTCATAGTTATATTTAAACTCACCTTTAGACTCTTTTCGCGCACTTTCAAGCTCAGCAGAAGAGTCAAATGCATAATAGGCTAAACCTTTTTTCAGAAGCTCCTCAACACTTTTTTTGTACAAACCTTTTCTTTCACTTTGTTTTATCGGCCCTTCATCAATATTTAAACCAAGCCATTTTAAAGTATCCTTTATGTGATTTTCTGCACCAGCAACTGTTCTTTTAGAGTCTGTGTCTTCAATACGTAAAATAAAGCTTCCCCCACTCCTTTTTGCTATTAGATAATTAAACAGTGCTGTTCGTACACCCCCAATATGAAGAGGTCCGGTTGGACTTGGTGCAAATCTAGCTCTTTCTACCATGTTTCAAATATAACACCATATTATTCCTTATTGAAATTATCCTGGATAATTGATTTATATTTGTCAAATTATGCAAATGATAAAGTTTATTGCCTGTCCAGAGGGTTTAATAGAGAGTAATATTTTGAAGGAAACAATTGTCTCTTTTGCTCATAAAAGTGGATTTAAAATAAAAAAGTTAGAGTATAATTTTGTAGACTTAAAACAGATGAGGTCTTTAAACACCAATTTTCTTAATCACAAAAATGATACGGATATAATCACTTTTGATTATACTGAGGGCAAATCAATTATAGCAGAGGTTTTTATCTCTACTCAGATGATGATAGAAAATGCAAAAATGAACAATCAAAGTGTTGATAATGAGTGTATTAGGCTGATTTCACATGGTCTTTTTCATTGTCTTGGTTACAAAGACAAAGAGCCAGAGGAAAAGGTGATTATGAGAAAAAAGGAAGAAGAGTTTATCTTTGCTGTTTCACGTGAAACTAATCAAGATGTTTGATTCTCAATTTGATGTAATTGTTGTTGGTGGTGGTCATGCTGGTGCAGAGGCTGCTGCAGCTTCCGCTAATTTGGGAGCCAAAACACTTTTGGTAACAATGAACCTGCAAACAATAGGGCAAATGTCTTGTAATCCAGCAATGGGTGGTATTGCAAAGGGACAAATTGTTAGAGAAATAGACGCCATGGGAGGATATAGTGGAATTGTTTCTGACTTAACTGCAATCCAGTTCAAAATGTTAAACAAGTCAAAGGGGCCTGCAATGTGGAGCCCCAGGGTTCAATCTGATAGGGCGCAGTTTGCATTAAAGTGGAGGGAATTACTTGAGAGAACTCCAAACCTTGATTTCTACCAAGATATGGTTGTGGGTTTAATTGTGGAGAAGAATCAAATAAAAGGCGTACTAACAGGTTTGGGTAACAAAATTTACTCACGCTCTGTTATTTTAACTAATGGTACTTTTTTAAATGGCCTAATTCACGTTGGAGATAAAAATTTTGGAGGAGGTAGGGTTGGTGAAAAACCCTCTACTGGAATTACCGCTGATCTTGAGTCATATGGTTTTAAATCAGGTAGAATGAAAACAGGAACACCACCACGAGTAGATGGACGATCTCTAGATTATAGTGTTATGGAGGAGCAACCTGGAGATAAGGATCCAGGAAAGTTTAGTTATCTCCAAACTATTCATCCTTTAAAGGAGCAAATCAGTTGTTATATGACATATACAAACATTGAGGTGCATGATATTATGGCCAATTCATTTGATAGATCACCTATGTTTAATGGAAATATTAATAGTACAGGCCCAAGATATTGCCCCTCAATTGAAGATAAAATACACAGGTTTTCTGACAAGGAAAGACATCAAATATTTGTTGAGCCAGAGGGAAAGAACACTGTTGAGGTCTATGTTAATGGTTTTTCAACTTCAATGCCAGAAGATGTTCAATATGCAGCCATAAAAAAAATTAAAGGTTTTGAAAAGGTTAAGTTTTTTAGACCAGGATATGCTATAGAGTATGATTACTTTCCTCCCACACAACTAACACTTACCCTCGAAACTAAATTGATAGAAAACTTATTCTTTGCTGGACAGATTAACGGCACAACTGGATATGAAGAAGCTGCAGCTCAAGGTTTAATGGCAGGAATCAATGCAGTTTCAAAAGTTTTTGAAAGAGAACCCCTTATCTTAACAAGGAGCGAAGCTTATATTGGGGTTCTAATTGACGACTTAATTACAAAAGGAACAGAAGAGCCATATAGAATGTTTACGTCTCGTGCAGAATATAGAACTCTTCTTAGACAAGATAATGCAGACATAAGACTAACTGGAAAATCTTTTAAAATAGGTTTGGCTAAGGAAGAAAGGTATACCCGTGTTCAAGAGAAACAAGACCAGGTAGAGGGCTTTGTTAAGTTTTTTAATGAAACAAGCTTTGATTTAGATGAGGTTAATAAAATATTAGAGTCTGTAAGTTATGAACCGGTACCTCAAAAAGGAAAAATCGACAAAATATATGCAAGGCCAAACATTAAACAAGAGGATATAAGGAAATTAACTTCTGTAGAAAAGTACATTGAAAGCAACAAATTAGATCAGGAGGTTTTAGATCAAACAGAGATTCAAATAAAATATAAAGGGTATATAGAAAAAGAGAAAGCAAATGCGGATAAACTTCAGAGGCTTGAGGACATAAAGATACCGGATAATTTTGATTATAATCCCATGTCTTCTCTTTCTCATGAGGCAAAGGAAAAGCTAAACAAAATTAGACCATCCACATTATCTCAAGCATCAAGAATCAGCGGTATTAAACCTAGTGATATTAGCGTCCTATTAGTCAAGATGGGCAGATAAAAGTTCCACGTGAAACAATTTTTAAAAAAAGACAAAATATTTCTAAGCACTAAAGATTATATTGCCTCAAACGAAATCTTTAATCTTTACCTTGATACAAAAACCAATATTGTTTGGACTGAAATTAATAAACAACAGAATCATCGTAAATATTATAAAAACTCTAATTATCTACCTCATAATAAAAAGAAAGGGCTTTTATCCATTTTATACAAGATTTCACAAAATATAATGTTTTCTTACAAGCTCAAGGTCTTAAAAAAGAACCTACAACCATCCAGTTTAATTTTAGACTATGGATCAGGGGATGGTAATTTTGCTGAATTTTTACAAAAAAAGAATATTAGTGTTGACACTTATGACCCAATAACAAAAAATGAAAATAAAGACCAACTTGCTGATAATCAATATGATATAATCATGTTGTGGCATGTTCTTGAGCATATTTTAGACATAGAAGCCGCTATTGCAACATTAAGAAAAAAATTAAGAAAAAATGGGGCTATAGTTGTTGCTGTACCAAATAGAGATTGTTTTGACTCTAAAGTATACAAGAAATATTGGGCTGCTTGGGATGTACCTAGACATTTATATCATTTTAATCATAAATCTTTAATTGATTTTATGAAAAATAATGGGTTTAGTCTAATTTCAAGACACCCTTTATTGTTAGATGCCTATTATATTTCTTACTTATCCTCAAAATATAAAAAATCATTTTTTCCATGGATTAATTCATTTTTAATAGGCACAATCTCAAATATACTTGGGGTTATTACATCAAAATATTCGTCTTCTTTTTATGTGTTTAAAAAAGACTAATCTTCACTTCGATTGATAAGTTTTGTCATTTTAATTGCAAAGGATGTAAACACAATTTTAGAATTGACATTTCTTGAAATAGAATAATGAGAGTCTTCTATTAATTCAATTATCTCAATTAAATTTTGACTATGAATAAATGGGGAAAGCTTTTCTATTTTAAAATTCGAACTTGAAATGAAAGATGATAAGTTCTGAGAGTTATAGCTGACAAGCATAGCCTCTCTAATAAGAAAAGAACAAAAACTTAGAAATTCTTTTTGTTGTATTCGAGAGTTTGATGACATTTTTTCAGACCATTTTGTTAGATCTAATACAGCCTTTTTACTTGTTTTTGCAAGAAAAGCAAACCTCAAACAATCAATAAAATTTTGTTCGTGAGAAATAGAAGAAGCATTTTCACTAATATAATTCATACCCCTTGAAACACTTCCTCTAGAAGACTTTACGATTAAGTCGTAATCAATATTATCCATTAAATTTTCTAAAAAATATTTATGCTCATCGTATTTAACAGGAATTAAATTAGAAATTTGACACCTAGAAATTATTGTTGGCAACAGAGAATCTAGACTTTCAGTAACAAGTAAAAAAAATGTATCTTTTGGGGGCTCTTCAAGCAACTTGAGCAATTTGTTTTGTCCATAATTATCCAACCTTTGCATATTCCAAATAATAAAAACTTTAGCTCCGCCAACGAAAGATTTGAGGTGAGCCTTTGAGAAGATAAGATCTATTTCAGCCTTTCTAATTTTTCCCTCTATGTTTTTGCCTTTGCTATCTGTTGAAATATTCTTCCAATCATTAAAATCTATATAAACATTTTTTTTGATAAGTTCTATCCATGAATCTATAAGATCAGGACTAGTTTGTTTATCTGCAAATGTTGGGAAAGAAAAATATAAATCAGGATGATTCAGGATTTCTCCTTTGTAATTTTTATCAACTTCCAGCAAACCTCTTGCAATTTCAATGGCAAAGTTTAGTCCACCGTATCCATCCCTATCAACAAGAATTTTAGATTGCGGGAAAATTTTTTTTTCAATTGAATCATAAATCTTCTTTTTTAAATGCTCTTGACCTAAAATTCCATCTAATTTCATACCCAAATATATATCATATTATATCTTTGTCGACATAATTATATTAACATGTTTAATCTTGAAAAACAAGACCTAAAAAACCAAAAAGTAATTATAAGGGTTGATTTTAATGTTCCGTTAGATGATAACTTTAACGTTACAGACATTACGAGGATTGAAGCGTGTAAAGAAACAGTTGATTTAATCATAAGCAATGGAGGGTCATGTATTTTAATATCACATTTTGGTAGACCAAAAGAAAGGGAAGACAAGTTTTCTTTAAAACATATAGTAGAGACTGTTTCAGAAGTTCTTAATCACCCAGTGGTTTTTCATAATGATTGCATTGGCGATGAAGTTCAAGAGGTTATATCTAATTTAAAGCGGGGAGATATAATTCTTTTAGAAAACTTACGTTTTTATAAAGAGGAAACATTGGGGGATAGCTTGTTTGCAGAAAAGTTATCAAAATTAGGAGACATATATGTAAATGATGCTTTCGGGACATGTCATAGAGAGCATTCCTCAACAGCCCTAATTACAAAACATTTTAAGAACAAAAAATTTGCAGGCAAGCTTTTACAAAAAGAACTTCAGGCAATCAATCAAATCGCAAATAATGGAAAAAAACCTGTACTTGCAATATTAGGTGGAGCTAAGGTTTCAAGTAAGCTAAATATTATGTATAACCTTATAAAAAGAGTTGACAAAATAATTATTGGAGGAGGAATGGCATATACTTTTATTAAAGCAAAAGGCGGAAAAATAGGAAATTCTTTGGTTGAGGATGAATTAATATCTAATGCTAAAGAAATTTTGAGTTTAGCTGATAAACTAGAAAAACAAATAATTTTACCTGTTGACACAAAAGCATCCAAGGATTTTGAAAAGAATGATCAAATTAAAACATTTAATTCAAATGAAATTGAAGATGATTGGATGGGACTAGATATTGGAAAAAAATCGATAGGAAAATTTGGCCAAGAGATTTTATTAAGCAATACTATTTTTTGGAATGGACCTATGGGTGTATTTGAAAAGGAATTATTCTCTGAAGGAACCGCCTCAATATGTAATTATCTTAGAGAAGCAAAACAAAAAGGGATTAACGTAATAGTTGGTGGAGGTGATTCAATAGCTGCTTTGAAAAAGCTTGGAAATAAAGACTGGGTTAGTTATATTTCAACAGGAGGAGGGGCTCTTTTAGAAAGTTTAGAGGGGAAAACTCTGCCGGGTGTAAAGGCTTTGATGCAATGAACTTAAAGAATAAAATTACAGCAATAATAACTTGCATGATTTTCATTTCATGTCAATCAAATGGCTCTAATGCATATGTGCCGGAATCGAATGGTAATATTAATGCTCTGACTGTTGTAATGAATAATAGCCTATGGGAAGGGAGACTTGGAAACAATGTTAAAGAATCATTGATGGAGCCTTATGAGGGGCTTCCATTTGACGAACCAAAATATGATTTGTATTATCTTCAACCATCAATCTTTAAAGGCTTTGCAAGAAGTAGTAGAAATATAATTGTCTTTAATAAAGACACAGTAGGTCAAGGGTTTAGGCTGATTAAAAATCTCTGGGCAAGACCTCAGGTAACAGCTTTGATAACCGGAGAGGATGAGGATATAATGAATTTTTATTTTGATGAAAACAAAGATCTATTAATTCGATCAATTTCTGAAAATGAAAGAGTTGAAAAAATTCGTAGAATGACTAAGTCACTTAATGATGACCCACAGTTAAAAGATCGTTTTGGAATTAATCTTACTTTTCCAGATGCATACTCTACAGTTAAAGACACCACTAATTTTGTGTGGATTGAAAAACAAGTAGTCAAAGGACATTTAAATATTATCGCTTACACACTGCCTATTAATATTGATTTAAAAAAAATAGAAGAAAGAATACCAGCAATAAGAGACTCAATTGGACAAATATACGTACCAGGAAGAGTTCCAGGTTCATACATGATTACTGAGAGAGCATACCTTCCTTATTATTATAAAACAAAAGTTAATAATTTAGACGCCATCTTGACAAAAGGGACTTGGGAGGTTCAAAATGATTTTATGGCAGGGCCTTATGTCAATTATATTATTAAAGACACATTAAATAATAGAAATATAGTAATTGAGGGTTTTTCATTTGCACCATCAGAAAGCAAAAGAGATTACATGTTTGAATTAAACACGATTATAACTACGATGAAGCTTGTTAAATAGAGATACTATTCTTTTGAATCATCATCTTCTTCTTTAGTAGCTTTTTTAAATTCCTTGATACCACTTCCAAGCCCTCTCATGAGCTCAGGAATTTTTCTACCACCAAATAGTAAAAGAACAACAATAACTATCAGAATAATTTGAGGTCCACCTATCATATCTATAAAATTTTGAACTAAGTTCTAAAAACAAATTTACTGAATTATTTTTTGTAATGTGAATTTATTATTCATATAATAACTTATGCTGAACTATACATATATTTGCATTAATGCCAAAAAATAAAAAACATACTATAATTGATAAACTTTCTGAAAGGTTCCATATACTTTTAGTTAATGAAAAAACTCTTGAAAAAAGAAAACTTATCTCATCATCAACATTCAATCTTGTTGCTTCTTCTTTTATTGCATTTTTAGTAATTCTTTCGGCTTCTTTTCTGCTGATATATTTCACACCGTTAAAAGAATATTTTAGAGGTTACACAAGCGAAGAGTTAAGACAGAATTCAGTTGAAAACTCTATTAAATTAGATTCTTTAGAGAACCTATACATTATGCAGAGTAATTATTTAAATTCATTAAAAGATTTGCTTTCTGGAAACATTTCTTATGAAGAATTAGATGAGAATTTAAACAGAAGTGAAAATACAATTATTGAATTAGAGATTGTTGAGACTAATCAGGACGATTCATTGTTAAGAGCGCTTGTTGAGGAGGAGGATAAGTATAATGCATTTGACATTCAGGGAGAGAGATTTACAACTGTGCTTTTCCCCCCTGTTAAAGGTGGACTTTCATCAGCTTTTGATTTAAATAGTAAACACTATGGTGTAGATATAGTTATGCCCGAGAATTCACCTGTTCATTCAATTAGTGAAGGAATTGTTGTTTTTTCTGAATGGACTTCAGCAACAGGGTTTGTAATTATAATTGAACATCTAAACGGTCTAACATCAATTTATAAACATAACTCCTCAATTGTCAAGAATCAAGGGGACAGAGTTGATACTGGAGAAATAATTGCATTTACTGGAAATACGGGTGAATTAACCACTGGCCCACATCTTCATTTTGAGTTGTGGTATCAGGGAGAGCCTGTTGACCCCCAAAGCTATATTGAGTTTTAAATGAAAACTTTAATTACATTAATTTTTGCTAGAGTAGTAAAAAAAAGAAACAATAAATGGATTTCTAACCCTCTTGAAGCACAAGCTAAAACTTTCGACAAATTATTGTTAAAAGCAACCAATACCGAGTTTGGTAGAGACCATAAATTTTCTACTATAAAAAATTACGAGGATTTTAAAAATCAAGTACCAATAAGAGATTATGAAGGCTTAAAGCCTTATGTTGATAAAGTAATTTCTGGAGAAAAAAACATACTTTGGCCTGGAAAACCACTTTATTTTGCAAAAACCAGTGGAACAACCTCAGGTGCCAAATATATACCTATAACAAAAGAATCAATCAAGACCCATATTAATTCAGCGCGTGATGCCCTGTTAAATTATTTTTTGAAGACAAAAAATTATAAACCAATAAATGGAAAACATATGTTTTTGCAAGGTAGTCCCAAACTCGAAAAAAAAAATGGAGTTTTTATAGGACGACTTTCTGGTATTAGCGCACATTATATTCCAAAACTTTTTATAAACAACAGAAAGCCTTCATGGAAAACAAACTGCATTGAAGATTGGGAAGAAAAAGTTGAAAACATAATTAAAGAAACTGTTGGAGAAAAAATGACAATTATAGCTGGAATTCCATCATGGGTTCAGATGTATTTTGAAAGAATTGTTAGTAATGAAAATAAATCAATAAAGGAAGTTTTTCCAGATTTATCACTTTATGTATATGGCGGTGTAAGTTACGATCCTTATAAGTCAACTTTTGATAAATTATTTGGAAAAAACGTTGATACATTAGCAACTTTCCCTGCATCAGAAGGTTTTTTCGGATATCAATATAATTTTACAGATGAAAATACTGATTTATTATTGTTGCTGAATAACGATATATTTTATGAATTCATTAAAGCTGAAGATTTTTTAAAAGGAGAATACGAAAGAATAACACTTAAAGACGTTCAGGTTAATGAAAACTACCTTTTAATTATATCTACATCTGCTGGTCTTTGGGGTTATAATATTGGAGACACTATAAAATTTACTTCAACTAAGCCATATAAAATAATTGTGTCAGGACGAATAAAGCACTTTTTATCGGCATTTGGAGAGCATGTTATCTCTGAAGAGGTTGAGAATTCAATGAAGATTGCTACAAAGAATCATGGTGTAACAATAAGAGAGTTTACGGTTGCCCCAAATATAAATCCTAAAGAAGGCCTACCATGTCATGAATGGTATATTGAATTTGAAACTCAGCCAAAAGACATAAATGCTTTTTCAAAAACATTAGAAACAGAAATGCTAGATCAAAACATTTATTATAGAGACTTAATTTATGGTGGAATAATAAAGCCATTAGAGGTAATCTCGGTTAAAAAAGGCGGGTTTAATGACTATATGAAATCAGTTGGTAGATTGGGGGGACAAAATAAAGTTCCCAGGCTTTCAAATGATAGAAAAATTGCAGACAAATTAAATGCCTTTAACTCTTGAAAAAGAATGCTACAATAGTTTATTCAATTAAAAGAAGTTTTGTTAAATCAGATATTTCAATTCTAGAGGCATTGGACTATAATGTTTTTCAAATCCAATCTAGTCCAAAAAAAACATTAATGTCTTTTATAATAAACAGGATAAAAGAAAAAATAAAGTCAATTCTATATGTATCCAGATCGAAAATAGTAATTATTTGGTTTAATGATTATCATGCTTTTATACCAATTCTTTTTTCAAAGCTTTTTTTAAAAAAATCCGTGATAATTGTAGGAGGATATGATGCTATTGTAGACAAGCAGAATAGGCATGGATTATTTTTTAAAAAAGGGATTAGGTCAACATTAGCTAAAATAAATTATAGCTTAGTTAGTGAAATATGGGTAGTCCATAAATCTTTAGAAGAAGGTTGTAGTTATGCTAAGGAGAAGTTTAATATTATATCAGGAGTTAGGAGTTTTACAAACAACAAAAAACTGGTTATTAAGGAAATTAGCACGGGATATGATGTTAGATTTTGGGATTATGACAGGAACAATGAAAAAATTGGTGTGATGACAGCTGCCTATTTCTCAGACGAACGAGTCATAAACATTAAAGGCTTAAAGATTTTTAACGAATTAGCATATTTATTACCCGATATTCCATTCACAGTAGTAGGAGAGACAAAAATTCAAATAGATAAATTCATAAACTTAAATCCTAACGTTAATGTGCTAGGAGTTCAAACGAGCACTCAAATGAAACAGCTCTATCAAAAAAATAAATTTTATTTTCAGGGTTCAAGACTTGAAGGCCTTCCTAATTCTGTCTGTGAGGCAATGTTATGCGGATGTATTCCAATTGGCTCTAAAGTTTTTGGTATTCCAGATATAATTGGCAATACTGGAATACTGTTTGATAATGAAAATGATCTAGTTCAGGTTAAAGACTTTATACTTTCAGGTATAGGTGACAAAGACTCAAAACAGGCCAGGAATAGAATAATATCAAAGTTTGATATATCTAGAAGGATTGAAAAAATAAAAGAAAGCATTGAATAATGGAAATAGGGGTATTAGGGTTTACGGGATCTAAAAATATTGGAGATTATATTCAAACAAAAGCTGTTATTGATATTTTAAAAACACAAAATATTAAAATTCTCGATAGAGAAAAACTAAATAATTATAAAGGAAATCGAATAAAAACAATAGTGAATGGTTGGTTTATGGAGAGCCCTGAAAATTGGCCACCTAGTAATAATATAGACCCACTATTTATATCTTTTCATATCAATCCATCTGTTAAAGAGTCATTCATAAGTCAAGATTCAATCGATTATTTTAAAAAGCATGAGCCTATAGGATGTAGAGACTACTACACAAGAGATCTTTTGATTGAAAATGGAATAAATGCATATTTTTCATCATGTGTAACGTTAGGGATTGAAAGAAAAAATTATCTTGAGAAACAACCAGAGGGAATAATTGTAATTGGAGCATTTGATAGGCTTAAACCATTTTTAGACTATAAATCTTCATCAAAATTTCTTTTGTCTATATTTAGATATCCATTAAAATTTTTTAATTATCAGATTAAGCTTTATAAATTCAATAAACATTTAAAAAGGCAAAATTTTAAAATTAAAAATTTTGATCAAATCACAAAAAAACCAATTGATTCTCACGCTAAAGGCTTAGAGCTTGCTGAAAATATGCTTCAGAAAATTGCTGAAAGTAAGATAATAATTACCTCAAGAATTCACGCTGCTTTGCCAGCTTTAGCAATGGGATTAAAGGTCATCTTTATCAATGAGGGTCTTGAACATAGTAATCATAAAATGAGATTATCTGGTTTAAAAAATTATTTTAACACAGTGTGCCTTAACGACTTTTTTATGATTAATTTAGATACAATTCAAATTATGGAAAACCATATGATTTACATCAAAAAGATAAACCAATTAATTAATAAGTTTAAAGTTTAATGAATATTTTAATTATTGGCTCAGGCGGAAGAGAACATGCAATAATAAATAGCATATCCAAAAGTAAAAGATGTTCAAAAATTTTTGCTTTACCTGGAAATGGTGGAACAGAATTATTAGCAGAAAATGTTATAGGCGATGTAAATGACTTTGAGCTCATTAAGAAAATTAGTTTAAAAAATAAGATATCACTTGTTTTTGTAGGGCCCGAAGATCCAATTGTTAATGGTATATACGACTTTTTTAAATCTGATCCTCAACTTAAAAACATAAATATTATTGCACCAAGTAAACAAGCAGGTTATCTTGAAGGAAGTAAAGATTTTGCTAAAAATTTTATGGAAAAGTATAACATACCAACAGCAAAACATAAAACCTTTTCCACTGAAAACCTGGATAAGGCAGATAAATTTTTAGAGAGTATGAAGCCGCCATATGTTCTCAAGGCAGATGGTTTAGCAGCTGGTAAAGGTGTTTTAATTATTGAAGATTTGTATGAGGCAAAATCGGAGTTAAGAAGCATGATATTAGAAAAAAAATTTGGAGACTCATCTGCAAAAGTAGTTATTGAGGAATTTCTAGATGGTATTGAGCTTTCTTGTTTTGTTTTAACCGATGGTATTAATTACAAAGTTTTTCCGTTCGCTAAAGATTACAAAAAAATTGGAGAAGGTGATACAGGATTAAATACTGGAGGGATGGGGGCCATTTCTCCTGTTCCTTTTCTTGACGATAATTTTTTATCTAAAATTCAAAATAAAATAATTAAACCAACTGTTAATGGTATAATTAAAGAAAAGATGTCATATAACGGATTTATTTTTATAGGATTAATAAAAGTAAAAGATGAGCCATATGTTATAGAATATAATGTAAGGATGGGAGATCCAGAGACAGAGGTTGTGTTTCCAAGACTAAACAATGACATACTTGAACTATTTGATTCAATGGGAACATCAAGTTTTAATGATACCAAATTAAGTATTAACAACAAACATGCTGCTACAGTTATATTGGTGTCAGGTGGTTATCCTGAGTCATATGAAAAGGGAAAAACTATAACTGGTTTAAATGATTTGTCAAATGATTTAATCTTTCATGCAGGGACAATTAAAAAGGATAATACTTTTCTTACTAACGGTGGAAGAGTTTTAGCAGTAACGTCTATGGCAAAAGATTTTAAGCAAGCTTTAAAAAGTTCTTACTCTCAAATTGATAAAATAAATTTTGATGGAATGAATTATAGAAAAGATATAGGTTTTGATTTATTTTAGAAAAGAATGCGAAGTAATGTCTTTATTTTCTTCATCATTGTCATCGAACTCTTTTAATTTTTTTAACCAATAAGCTGCTCCAACAATTCCAATTAATATAAATGTCCAGCTTACAATGTTAGCTATATACCAACTTTCAAACTGTATACTTCTAAGAAGATCGAAAGGAAAGAATAGTACTTCTTGAAAAAACCAACCTAGTGAATAAAAAAAATCTTTAACCATAATTTAAATTATAACACAAAATTAATACATTGAAATATGATTGCAAAAGCATTTCAACAATTTAATTATACTTCATTAATTGTTTCATCTATTTTATTAATAGGATTATCATATTATTACACTACCCTTGATATCACATGGTCTTTTTTTGAATCTAAAATTTTAAATGGAATATTAGTTTTTGGTGCCTTAATGCTTTCAAATTATTCAATTGACACTGTCACAAGGCAACTTACAATTGAAAGGTCAAATAGAAATGCTTATCATCTCTTATTGTATCCATTAGTGATTTTTTCTTTTCCATTAGAATCAATAGATATGAGATTTATTCTTGGCTCAGCAGCAATTTGGTCTGCCTGGAGAAATACTAGATTGTTTATTGAGACAACAAATAATCAAGAAAAAATAAAAAGACTCTTTGATGCTGTTCTCCTTATCACCATTTCCTCTGTATTAATTTTAGAAAATATTTTTATTCTACTAGTACCTATCATAATTTTATTTGTAGGAAATATTAAGAGAGATATTAAATACTTTATAATAATTATTGTAACCCCAATTATTATTATACCAACTATTAATGTAATTCTTTCCTTTTTGAAATTAGACAGTAAATTATTTAGTTCCTATTTATTTGATACTTCAGATCAACTAGAAGTTTCTATGGTGAATGATTTCGGAGTTCAATCCTCATTTTGGCCTCTAATTCTTGTTATTGTTTATTTTTTAATAGCTGTTGTAATTAAGCTAAGAAAGACAGTAGGATTTCAAAGACGACTACTTGATATTATAGGTGTTTTTTTCTTTTTCTTATTTATAATATTTTTTATGGTGAATCAAAGTATTAGTGGATCGGAGTTTCATTATATTTCATTGATAATAGTTTATTTCATTGCTCAAATTTTTACAAAAAAAATTAACAGTATTTATGTAAATCTTATCTTTATATCTTTAATTGTATCGACATTTACTTTTAAATTCATCATATGACAGAAATTAAAATCAGCTCGAAAGCAATAGAAATATTTGAAAAATCAGTAAATGATTATCATGTTTATGATGATATAAATCGTAAGCCAAGTAATCCTTTTGAGAATAAAAGTTTTGAACATCTCATGTATGAGAAGAATTGGATTGATACTGTTCAGTGGCACTATGAGGATATTATTCGTGATCCTGATATTGATCCAAATGAGGGTATGAAGCTCAAAAGGTTAATTGACAGCTCAAATCAAAATAGAACCGAGATGGTTGAGTATATTGATTCATATTTTCTAAACTTATATTCAAGTGTAAACCCAATAGAAAATGCTAAAGTAAATACTGAGAGTCCAGCATGGGCAATAGACAGGCTGTCGATATTAATCTTAAAAATATATCATATGGAAGAGGAGTCAAATAGAAAAGATGTAACAGATGAGCATAGAAATAATTGTCAAAAAAAACTAGATATTCTAATTGAACAGCGAGAAGATCTTTCAGAATCAATAGATCAACTATTAATGGATTTGTCTAAAGGTATTAAGAAGATGAGAGTTTATAAACAGATGAAAATGTATAATGATGAATCATTAAATCCTGTTTTGTATAAAAAAGATGACTCAGCAAAAGGATAAACCCTTATTAGTATATAGATTCTCTGCCCTTGGTGATATTGCTATGACAATCCCTGTACTAAGATCTTTTTTTAAATCATATCCTAATCAAAAAATCATATTTGTCTCAAGACATTATGTTAAACCACTTTTTGATGAATTTGATAATTTAGAATTCATTGGGGTAGATTTTAATAAAAATTATCAAGGTGTTAAAGGGCTTTTTAACCTATTCAAGTTACTTAGAAAAAAAAATATAAAATCAGTTGCAGATCTTCATAATGTTTTAAGAACTAAGTTTTTGAATTTTTTATTCAGGATAACACTAAAAAAAGTTCAGTCTGTTAAAAAGGGTAGATCAGAAAGAAAAAAATTAATAAGAAAAAAAAATAAAATATTTAAACCTTTAACTCCAGTTCAGTATAGATATTGTGATGTTTTTAGGAGATTAGGATTCCCAGTTGACTTAGTAAATCATGAGTATCCTATAAAACCTTTCTTGGATAATGATATGAAGGAACAAAAACTACTTTCTTTATGTATAAACAAAAAGAAAATAGGTGTTGCACCTTTTGCATCATTTCAAGGTAAAAGCTACCCATTAGATCTTATGCAAAACGTAATTGCTTATCTTCAAAAGACTCATAGCGTATATCTTTTTGGAGGAGGAGAAAATGAATTAAAGCAAATAGAAATTTGGGATAGAGCTTATGAAAATGTTTTTGATGTTTCAAAAGACTTTAATTTAGCTCAGCAATTAAATATTATTAATTATATCGACCTAATGATTTCTATGGATTCAGCTAATGGTCATCTTGCAGCAAACTTTGGAGTCCCTGTTTTGACAATTTGGGGTATGACTCACCCTTTTTGTGGATTCACTCCTTTTGATCAAGCTCTGGAAAATTCAATTGTGATAGATAGGAATTTGTACCCTGCAGTCCCAACATCAATTTTCGGAAATAAAATTCCAAAAGGTTATGAAAGTGCATTCAGATCAATTGAGCCAAAAGAAATAATTGAAAAAGCATTAAAGATTTTGGAGGATATTACACCTCGTCATAATTAACTACTACTTCGTCAGATGTTGGTCTTGCTTGACATGTTAAAATGTATCCATCTTCAATTTCATCATCTGTAAGAATTTGATTCATATCCATTTCTACAGTCCCCCTACTTATTTTTGCTAAACATGTACTGCAAATTCCACCATGACATGAATACGGAGCATCAATATCATTATCAAGAGCTAGATCTAAAATAGTTTTATCATCTAACATTTCAAGATTGTATTCTATATTATCACAAATAATTTTTATTTTTTTTGACATATATTGATGAATTCTAAGCGCAATATTACTAATAAATTAACTATTAATTAAAAATAAAATTGTAGATTTATCGCCCAATTTTATGAAAATGAAAAATTACGATTTATCAGCTAGCTGTAATACCGTTGAAAAGAATACTAGTTTCATTGGTAATTTTAATTCAGAGTCTGACTTTAGAATTGATGGCTCATTTGAGGGAAACATAGAAACCAAAGGAAAGGTCGTTATTGGTAAGAATGGTAATATAGATGGTACTATTGTATGTACATCTGCTGATATCGAGGGTAAATTTAAAGGCACTATACATGTTGATGATTTATTGTCTATAAGATCCTCAGGTGAAGTTCATGGTGACATTGTCATGTCAAAGTTAATTGTTGAGTCTGGTGCAATTTTTAATGCAAAGTCATCAATGAAAAATGATACATCTAGTTCAGCACCATTAAAAAAGATTACAAATTTTAACAATCCGCGTGAAAAAACAGCCTAAACCTTGGCTTATCTTTTCAGGTTTGTTTTTTCAGATTGCCATAGTCATGTTTGTACTAACAAGACTTGGAACTTATGCTGATTCTTATTTTCAAAAAGAATCAAATCAGTTTACTCTTATGTTTTCTTTGATTGGGATAATTCTAATTATTTACCTTATAATTTTTCAAACAAAAAATTTAAAATAACTTTTTAAATTTTGACCTCAAATGATTTTATAAATATGTATTTATATCTTACATTTGTCGCGCAAAACTTAATCTACTTAGTTTAAGCATGATATATACAAAAAGCAGATATTTTTTTCTTTCCATAATAATTTTGTCTGCCTCATTTGCCGACGCAAAAGAAGAAGAAAAAGAGCAGACTCTTCAAGAAGAAATTACCGAATACATCTACCATCATGTACAAGATTCTCATGATTTTTCTTTTTTTTCCACTAAGGATAAAGAAACAGGAAAGAAAAAATATTATGGATTTCCATTACCAGTCATATTGGTTGATGAAGGTGTAAAGGTTTTTATGTCTTCAAAGTTAGATCACGGCAAAAAGGTTGTTAATGCTTCAGGTAAATATTATAAGCTTTATCACGGTAAAATATATGAAACAGATTCAGAAGGATATATTTCATATGACGATGAAGGAAATGTAACTAATGCTAAACCCCTGGATCTATCAATTACAAAAAGTGTTTTTTCAATCTTGTTGATATCATTATTGATGTTTTGGATATTTACTTCATTAGCTAAATCGTATGTAAATAACAATCAAATAGCATCTGGAATTGGTAGATTTTTTGAACCTATCGTACTATTGATAAGAGATGAGATTGCTATCCCTAGTATTGGAGAACATCATTATAAAAAATACATGAGTTTCTTGCTAACATTATTCTTCTTTATTTGGTTTTTAAATTTATTAGGTTTAAGTCCTCTAGGAGTTAACGTTACAGGAAATATAGCTGTTACATTCGGGCTCGCCTTAATAACTTTTTTGATTACAAATTTAACAGCAAATAAAACATATTGGAAGCATATTTTCTGGATGCCAGGTGTTCCAATATGGTTAAAACCACTCCTGGCACCAATTGAACTTTTGGGAGTATTTATTAAACCTTTCTCTTTAATGATAAGGTTATATGCAAATATTCTTGCAGGTCATATAGTACTGTACAGCTTGATAGGATTAATTTTTATTTTTAAAAATTTAGTTGGATCTAGCTTATCACTTGTCCTTGTTTTTTTTATTTCAATAATTGAAGTGTTAGTTGCTTTATTACAAGCTTATATCTTTACGCTTTTATCAGCTCTATACTTTGGTTTTGCAGTTCAGGAGGACGATCATTAACTTAAAAATAATAATTGTATAATTTAAATAAATAAAAATGGAAATACCTAAAATAGTCGGAGCAGGACTTGTAATTATCGGAACTGGAATCGGTATCGGTCTTATTGGTCGTGGTGCAATGGATGCAATTGGAAGACAGCCAGATGCATCTAATAAAATTCTTGTGGCAGCTATTGTTATAGCAGCTCTTGTTGAGGGGATTGCTTTTGCAGCATTATTCGCAGTTAACTAATTAAATTAGTTTATGGAAAAATTAATAAGTGAATTTTCATCAGGCCTTTTCTTTTGGCAGACATTAATATTCGTTACTCTAATTTTCTTATTAAGAAAATTTGCTTGGAAACCAATATTAGATACTATTAATGAAAGAGAGAAATCTATTCGAGACTCTTTAAACTCTGCTAAACAGGCAAAAAAAGAAATGGAAAGCCTACAGGCTGAAAATAAAAAAATTCTTCAAGAAGCCAGAGCTGAAAGTGATGCAATGATTAGTCAAGCAAAACAATCAGGGAAGGAGCTTGTTGAAAAAGCAAAATCTGATGCTCGTTTGGAAGCTGAGAATATTCTAGCACAAGCTCGAACTTCAATTGAGAATGAAAAAAGATCAGCAATGAATGAAATTAAAAATCAAGTTGCGGATTTATCAATTGATATAGCCTCTAAAGTATTAGAGCAAGAGCTCGATAATAATAAAAATCACGAAGTATATATCAAGAAACTTTTAAAAGAGAAAAAATTTGATTAATAATTATGGGTTTAGAAACTTCATCTAAAAGATATGCAAAAGCTTTAATAGGCTATGGAGTTGAAAAGGATAACCTGGATATTCTTTTTGGTGAAATCTCATCTTTGATAGATACTTTAGAAGACTCTGAGGATTTACAAAGTTTTATATCAAACCCTACTATATCAAAAGATATAAAGCAGAAAGTTTTAAATGAATTAATAACAGATTCTTTACCCAACACCTCAACAGTGATAAATTTGCTTTCAAAAAACAATCGAGTAGACATGCTTCTAGATGTATGTAAACGGTTTATAAAACAATACAATACATACAAGGGGATAGTTGAAGTTACTGTTACCACTCCCATTGTGATTTCTGAAGATATTGAAAGTTCTATACAAGCATACTTAAATTCAATTGAAAATGGAAAGGTTAAGCTGGTAAACAAGAAAGATGAATCTTTAATTGCAGGTTTTACAATTGATTACAATAATACGAGATTGGATGCAAGCGTAAAAAAAAGACTTGAGAAGATGAAGAAAGAATTAAAAAAATAAATTAATAATGAAAAAACTTATTATTCTTTTTATAATATCATTACTGCTTCAATCATGTATTTCGTTAAAGTTTCCAGATAAAATGGAAATAAATATTTCTGTTCCAGAAGACTATAATATAGAAAAACTTGAAATATTAGTTGATACTTTAAGAAGTCAAGCTAGAGACAAGTTCGACATGCAAGTAGAAATAGGGACAGTTAAAAAATCAAAAAATAAGAATAAAAATTAAAATTTTAAATAATGCAAAAAATTAAACCAGCTGAGATATCAGCTTTATTGAAAAAACAATTAGAATCTGCAGATATTCAATCATCTTTTGATGAAGTTGGAACTGTCTTAGAGGTAGGGGACGGTATAGCAAGAGTTTATGGTCTTACAAATGCCGAGTACGGTGAGCTTGTATCTTTCGACAGTGGCCTTCAGGGAATGGTACTAAATCTAGAAGAAGACCATGTTGGAATTGTATTGTTCGGTCCATCAAAAGGAGTTAAGGAAGGAGATGCTGTTAAAAGAACTAATCAGATAGCATCTATAAAAGTTGGAGAAGGTATTCTTGGGAGAGTTGTTGATACTCTTGGAAATCCTATAGATGGAAAAGGCCCTATTGAAGGTGAACTTTTTGATATGCCAATCGAAAGAAAAGCGCCAGGGGTCATCTATCGTCAACCTGTTAATGAACCATTGCAGACTGGAATTAAATCAATTGATGCTATGATACCTATTGGAAGGGGTCAAAGAGAATTAGTTATTGGAGATAGACAGACTGGTAAGACAACTGTTTGTATAGACACAATCCTAAATCAAAAAGAATTTTATGACGCTGGAGAGCCTGTTTTTTGTATTTATGTTGCGATAGGTCAAAAGGCTTCAACTGTTGCAGGGATTGCAAAAACTTTAGAAGAAAAAGGTGCTTTAGATTATACGGTTATAGTTGCTGCAAATGCCTCGGATCCAGCGCCTATGCAAGTATTTGCTCCTTTTTCAGGCGCCTGTATAGGAGAATACTTTAGAGATACAGGTAGGCCTGCTTTAATAATTTATGATGATTTATCAAAACAAGCAGTTGCATATAGAGAGGTTTCACTTCTTTTAAGAAGACCTCCAGGAAGGGAAGCATATCCAGGAGATGTTTTTTATCTTCACTCTAGACTTTTAGAGAGATCGGCAAAGGTTGTAAATGACGATAAAGTTGCTAGCGGCATGAACGATTTGCCAGTTTCTTTAAAATCAAAAGTCAAAGGTGGAGGATCATTAACAGCACTTCCAATTATTGAGACTCAAGCAGGAGATGTCTCGGCTTATATACCCACTAACGTTATATCTATTACAGATGGACAAATCTTTTTAGAATCAGATTTATTTAATTCAGGAGTTAGACCAGCCATTAACGTAGGGATTTCAGTCTCAAGAGTTGGAGGATCAGCTCAAATTAAATCAATGAAAAAAGTTGCCGGTACTCTTAAGCTTGACCAAGCTCAATATAGAGAGCTTGAAGCTTTTTCAAAATTTGGCTCAGATCTAGACGCTGCAACATTGAATGTAATAGAAAAAGGTAGAAGGAATGTTGAAATTCTAAAACAGAATCAAAATGATCCATTCCAAGTTGAAGATCAAGTAGCTATTATCTATGCTGGATCTCAAAATTTACTAAAAGAAGTTCCTGTTGAGAAAGTTAAAGCATTCGAAGAAGCTTTTCTTCAAGAGCTCAAAAAAAACAATAAGAAACTTCTAGCAGAATTAAAATCAGGAAAAATTTCTGATAAAGAAACAGATGAAATAAAAAAGGTAGCTGAAAAAGTTGCTAAGTCATTTTAATATATGTCAGGATTAAAGGAGATAAGGAATCGAATTAGCTCAGTTTCTTCAACTATGCAAATTACCAATGCAATGAAGATGGTATCGGCTGCAAAATTGAAAAAAGCACAGGACTCTATTACTGCTACACTTCCTTATTCTAATAAACTTTCAGAATTAGTGAAGAATATTTCTGCCTCTATTGATTCAATCGACTCCAATCCATTATTTATTGCTAGAGAGGTAAAAAACCCACTTATTATAGTCATCACATCTAATAAGGGGCTTTGTGGTGGATTTAATTCTAATATAATAAAGGAAGTATATAATATTAGCTCCGAGTACGGGATTAATAAGCCTGACCTGTTGACTATAGGTAAGAAAGGGAATGATATACTTAGAAAAAAATTCAACGTGATTAGCTCTCATAATGATTTGTATGATGAGTTTTCTTATTTAAATGTAAAATCAATAGCTAGCAAAATTATGCAACTATACACTGATGAAAAATATGATGAGGTCATACTAGTGTATAATCATTTTAAAAATGCAGCTACTCAGATTATTACAAAAGAGCAGTTCTTACCAATTTCTGAAAATGAAGATGATAATGTATCAATTTCAGGAGATTATATTTTTGAGCCAAATAGGGAAAAGATTCTTGAGGAACTTATTCCAAAGACTTTATCTATTCAATTATTCAAGTCTATATCTGATTCTATTGCTGGTGAACATGGGGCAAGAATGACAGCTATGCATAAGGCAACTGATAATGCATCAGAGCTTAGAGACCAATTGAAACTCACATACAATAAGGCAAGACAAACAGCAATAACAAACGAAATTTTAGAAATTGTTGGAGGTGCTGAGGCTTTAAACTCTTGACAATAAATTTACATCCTACACTTTTTGTATTTTTGATTTAAATAATCTACATGAAGTTATTTATACCTATGGCAGGGAAAGGCACAAGGCTTAGACCTTTTACATTGACTTGTCCAAAACCTTTATTACAAATTAATGATAAGACAATAGTTGAACACCTCATAAATCAAATTAGTTCAAAGCTAACAGCTCAAATTGATGAGATCATATATATTTTGGGAGATGAAGCATATTTTAACTCAAACATTGTCAATTCGTTAACTTTGATAGCAAATAAGTATAACGCAAAAACGAAAGTGTATAGACAGCTAGACCAATTAGGTACGGGTCATGCTATTATGTGTGCTGAAGATTCATTAGAAGGACCCTCAATAATTGCATATGCAGATACAATGATTCAGGGTCAAATTTCAATTGACTCAGGTGTGGATGGAATAATTTGGGTAAAAAAAGTTAAGAATCCATCTAGTTACGGAGTTGTAAGCCTGGATGAAAAACAAAATATTACAGATTTAGTTGAAAAACCGCAGAGCTATGTCTCGGATCTTGCAGTTGTAGGTATATATTATTTTAAAGATATATCAACAATAAGAGATGAGTTAAAAATTCATTTAAATGAAAAGTTGAGCCCAGGAAAAGAATATTTGTTAAACTATGGTATTGAGAGAATGATTAAAAATAAAAAAGTATTTAAATCTCAAGAGATAGAAACTTGGATGGATTGTGGAACCCCACGATTATTGATTGAGTCTGCCAAAAAAATTATGAACTCTCAAATTAATTCTAAAGTAAATAATAGTTTTGCAAAAACAGGTAATGTTAAAATTACTCAACCTGTTTTTATTGGTAAAAATGTTAAAATTAAAGATTCAACTATTGGCCCTTATGTTTCAATTGGGGATGACACAGATATATCTAATTCAAATATTGAGTCAACACTAATCTATAAAAGTGTAAAAGTTTCGAATGCAGATATTAAAAACTCGATCCTTGGTGCATATTCAGTTTATGATGGATCAAACAAAGAAATTTTTTTAGGGGACTATTCACAAATAAATGACAATGAATACAACTAATAAAGCTTATGCTTTTTTAAATTGCCTTCTATTATTAGTTATACTTCAAGGGTGTGCAACAAAAAAAATTATTGTCAGTGATTTACCAATTGCAGAAATAGAAATTTCGGAAATAATTAAAAACTCACGAAAGACAGATTTCACATTTGAGAATCTAAGGAATAGAATTAGGGTTGAATTTGATAATGGTCGCTTAACTCAAAACATTGTTCTAAATTTTAGAGCTGTAGAAGATGAAGTTATTTGGATGAGTGCATCAATGATAGTGCCGATAGCTAAAGTATTAATGAGTAATGAAAGATTTGTTTTTTATGAAAAATTTCAAAAAAATTATATTGATGAGGAACTATCTCAAGTATTAAAATTATTGAATCTAAAAAGTCCAGTAAATTTTCTACAAAATATTCTTTTTGGAAGTCCAGTTATAGAAATAAATAAGGGTAAATGGGATCGGATTCAAAACTCAAATTATTATGTGCTTCAATCATCAAAAGGGATTCAAACAACACTTTTTTTAAACCCAAAAACCTATCAGCTTGAACAGCAGAGAATTTTTATTCCACTCCTTTCTTCTCTGGTAACATTTAATTATAGAAACTATAAAAATATTGATGGAAAAACAGTTCCTAGTGAGGTGTTAATCTCTTATATGAAAGGAAACCAAATTACAAAGATAAACTTAGAGTATTCTCAATTTGACTTTCCAGAAAATCTTAATTTTCCAATGGAAATACCCTCAGACTATAAACGTGTAAATATAAATGAGATTATTGAGTAAGATATTAATTTATTTATTTCTCCTGTCAGCTTTACAACTGGATGCCCAAGACTATCAGGCAAGACAAAAAAAATTGGAAGCTCAAAAAATTTCTCTAAAAAAAGAAATTAGTCAGATCAACCTATTAATAGCTGATTCAAAAAAAAGATCTAAAAATTTAGCCAATGATCTAGAAGACCTTCAGCTTAAAATATCTGTTCGTGATAAACTAATCAACATTAACAATTCACAACTTAATAATTTGACTAATATTATAAACAATCAAAATGACAAAATAGCTGATCTAGAGGTTGATCTTATAAATCTTAAAAGTGAGTATGAAAAAATAATATACAATTCTTATAAAAAAAGATCTTCTCAAATGAAGTTAATGTTTTTATTTGCCTCTGAAAATGTAAACCAAGCGTTTAAACGTTTTCAGTATTTTAAACAGTATTCAAAGTATAGAAAAAAGCAAGCCGAAAGAATTCTTCAAGTTCAAACTGAAATAGAAGATACAGTTGATAGTTTGGTTATCAGAAAGAATCAAAAGCAAAAGATTATAGATGAAAATCAGGATATAAAACAATCATTGTCTAAGGAAAAAAAGCAACAGGATAATCTATTTGATAGTTTACTTAAGAATCAAAAGAATTATGCTGCTCAAATAAATGAAAAAGAAAAACAGGCAAAATTAATTGACAATGAAATTCAAAAACTTATTAGACTAGCAATTGCTGAGTCAAATAAAAACAAAAATTCAACAAATTTCGCACTTACTCCTGAGGGTAGAATAATTTCATCAAGCTTTCAATCAAATCGAGGACGATTACCGTGGCCAGTTAAAGAAGGAGTAATTGTACGAAGATTTGGCAGACAACCTCACCCAGTAGTCAGAACTACAACTATTAATAGTAATGGAATTTCAATTGCAACTTCTCCAAATTCAATAGCCTATTCCGTTTTTGATGGTGAAGTTTTATCTGTTTATGGTTTCTCTGGAGGTAATCCAGGAGTTTTAATTAGGCATGGAAAGTACATTTCTAATTATCAAAATTTATCTTCAATTTTTGTAAAAAAAGGAGATAAAATAAATGCAAATGATGAAATAGGAATTGTATTTACAAATGATTCTAATGGTAAAACTATTTTAAAGTTTAACATTTTTAATGAATTAAAACCTGAAAACCCAGCAATTTGGTTGGATAATTAGTTTTCAATTAATAACCAGGCGTCTTGTCCGCTAGTTTTAATTTTTGAGATTAAATCTACAGCTTCTTTTCTTGTTTTTAGTCTTGCATATGCTACTCTAAAAAGGCCTTTTGGATTTATGGAAGTATATGATGCTTGATATCCATTAATTATTAAAGTATTTAGTTGCTTCTCTGCATTTTTTTTAGATCTAAAAGCACCAGCAATAACGCTGTAATAGGTCAAGTTATCCTTAATCACAGGTGCTGTAACACTTATGTTCATGGTAGGTAGATCTCCTAAATTGAATGTTGCCGCTTGCACATTCTCAAGGATTTTCTCTTGAGCTATTGCAATATTTTTTAATTTTTCATTATTTAGATAGTCATTGTAATTAACATATCCAAAGTAAGACAGTGCAAGTACAGATATGAAAACTGCTGCATACCTCAATAAATAATTTGTGTCAAATTGATTTTTCTCTTCAGTCTTTTTAGAGCTAATATTAATAATAGGCTTTCTCGTGAAAGAATTTAAACCAAAAACTGAACTATCAAAATTTATTGAAAAATCGGGATTAAATATTAAAATATTTTTTTCTTTCAATTCAAAAATGCCAAAATATTCAGTATCAAAAATTAAATCTTCAGATAACTTTTCATTTAATACTTTGACATCATCTGATATTAGTTTTAGAGATTTTTTATATGATATTTTTCTTTCTTGACTTATAAATTTTGCTAAAAGACCATCATTATCTTTGAGCATTGAGTTGAATGTTACATATTTACTAGGTGGGAAAAACTCATTTTTTTCTATGTAAGCTGATTTACTTTTAAGGACAAAAGCGCCAAAGTCAGGAAGAATTACACAGTCATTAGAATGTAAAAGGTGAGATATATCTTTAAAAATACTCATTAAGTAAATTTAAAAAAAAACAGCTAAAAACCAACACGACTCCTAACTCTTTTAAGAACTTTTTGTGCTTGAACTCTTGCCTTCTTGGATCCTCTTGACAGTAGGTCTTCAACTTTAGATCTATCTTCTATTAACTTAAAATATTTTTCTCTGTTTTCTGAAAAACGATTTAAAATTTTATTCAACAATAGTTCTTTCGCTTCACCATAACCAACCCCTCCTTTTAAATATTGTTTTTTCAATAATTCAACTTCATTTTTTGAAGCGACAACTTCATATAACCTAAATACATTGCATTCTTCTGGATTTTTTGGATCTTCAACTGACAGGCTGCGAGTCTCAATCTTCATAATTTGCTTTCTTAGTGTCTTGTCATCTACAAAAATATCTATGATGTTACTCTTTGATTTACTCATTTTCTCACCATTTGTTCCAGTAATGAGCTTTGTGTTATCATGAATTTTAGCTTCAGGTATAATAAATGTTTCCCCCATCAAATTATTAAATCTTGAGGCTACATCTCTTGTCATTTCAAGATGCTGTAGTTGATCTTTTCCAACAGGGACAATGTCAGCGTCATAAAGAAGAATATCAGCAGACATTAACATTGGATAAGAAAATAGTCCAGAATTTACATCTTTTAAGTTATCAGACTTGTCTTTAAATGAGTGAGCCAATTTCAATCTCTGATATGGAAAAAAACAACTTAAATACCAAGCTAACTCTGTTACTTCTGGCACGTCACTTTGTCTGTAAAAGCAAGTTTTTTGTGGATCTAAGCCAAACGCTAACCATGTTGCCGCGGTTGAAAATGTATTCTCTTTAAGAATTTTTTCATTTTTAATTTGAGTAAGAGAATGCATATTAGCGATAAAAAGATACGATTCATCACTAGTTGAATTTGCCATTTCTACAGCAGGAATAATTGCTCCGAGTATATTACCAAGGTGAGGAGTTCCTGTGGATTGAATGCCAGTTAGTATTTTGGCCATGAGAGTTATTTACAAAACAAAGATATTTTTTTTTGACCTTGAAACAAAATACCTGTTACCTTTGATAAATAATGTCAATTATTTAGACATGATAAAAAAGCTCTTACTTAAGATATGGCTTCAAACCTGGTTTTATTTTCTAGCAGGTATACAAGTAGTTATATATTTCCCTTTTTTAGTAATAATACTTACGTTGCCAAAGGCTTACACTAAATTATTTTGGATTGCAAGAAATATATGGGCCAGAATTATTCTTCATGGGAGTGGGTATTATGTAACTATAGAAAATAAAGAAAAATTAAATTCAGCAACTAACTGTCTTATTATAGCTAATCACTCTAGTCACATGGATGTTTTTTTAATGCTTATAGCAAATAAAAAGCCATTTATGTTTGTTGGTAAGAAAGAATTATATAGTATTCCACTATTTGGATATGTATATAAGCGTGCGGCCATTATGGTTGACAGATCTGATCCAAAAAGTAGATTTGAAGTTTATGGAAAGGCAAACGAAATGTTGAAGCGTGGTTATAATGTGTGTATATTTCCTGAATCTCATTACATGGATGACACAATTCTTTTGGCCGATTTTAAGAGAGGAGCTTTTAAGATTGCCATCGATAATAATCTTCCAATTATACCTCTCGTATTCTATGACTTAAAGTTAAAACATCCATGGTACCCAAAATTCGGATCACTAGGAAAATTAAGAGTTAAAGTTTTAGACAAAATTAGTGTAGATGGTCTTGGAGAAGATGATATACCAATGCTGACAAAGAAAGCTTTTGATTTAATAAAACGGGAATTAGAAAATGATCCTAAAAAAGCTGCTGTTACAGCAACAGAAAAATGGAAAAAAATATTAGCTTAATCTGATTTAAGTTCTTCAAGAATCTTTTGTTCAAGCTCTTCCATAAGTTCAGGATTATCTTTCAAAATAGATTTAACGGAGTCTCTACCTTGACCAAGTTTACTTCCTCCATAACTAAACCATGATCCACTTTTCTCTATTATATCTCTTTCAACACCAATATCAAGTATTTCACCAATTTTAGAGATCCCTTCTCCGTACATTATGTCAAATTCAGCAGTCTTGAAAGGGGGAGCAACTTTATTCTTAACTATTTTTACTCTTGTTTTATTCCCTAATACTCCTCCTTCTGTATTTTTTAGTTGTGTCGATCTTCTAATATCAATTCTAACAGAAGCATAAAATTTTAGAGCATTACCTCCAGTCGTAGTTTCAGGATTTCCAAACATCACACCAATCTTTTCTCTTAATTGATTAATGAAAAACACAGTGCAATTTGTCTTACTAATTGATGCTGTAAGTTTTCTTAATGCTTGAGACATTAGTCTTGCATGTAATCCCATTTTTGAATCTCCCATTTCTCCCTCTATTTCGCTTTTTGGTGTTAGAGCAGCAACGGAGTCGATTACCAATGCATCTACTGCTCCAGACCTTATCAAGTTGTCAGCTATTTCTAGGGCTTGTTCCCCATTATCAGGTTGTGAAATCACTAACTCTCCTAGATCTACCCCAAGCTTTTCGGCATAAAATCTGTCGAATGCATGTTCTGCATCAATAAAAGCTGCAATGCCACCTGCCTTTTGACATTCTGCAATTGCGTGCAACGTCAGTGTAGTTTTACCAGAAGACTCTGGTCCATATATTTCTATTACTCTTCCTTTTGGATAGCCGCCGACACCTAGAGCTATATCCAGACCAATGGAGCCTGAAGATATTGATTCAACTTTTTCAACAGTTTGATCACCCAGCTTCATAACGGAGCCCTTACCGTAGGTTTTATCTAATTTGTCTAATGTTAGTTTTAGTGCTTTTAGTTTAGAATCTTTAGGATCTGACATATTGAATCATTTATCACTAAAGTAATATTTTTTATATTTATATTTTACCAAACTATGAGAAAAATATTAATATTATTTACAGCCATATTCGCAACAAACATTTATGCACAAGATATCCTTCCATTAAAGGAAAGGGCTGCGTTTGTAAACAAACTTCAAAAAGAAAGACTTAATAAATTATTACCTCAGTTAATGGAAAAAACTGACATTGATATGTGGGTTTTAATTGCTAGAGAATATAATGAAGATCCAATAATAAAAACTATGTTGCCTCCCACATGGCTAAATGCTAGAAGAACAACTATTTTAGTGTTTTCTTTAGATAAAAAAACTAAAAAATTTGAATCAGTTGCTATAGCGAGATATGCCTTTGGTGAAAATATACCATCAATTTGGGATAAGGAAAAACAGCCTAATCAATGGGAAGCCTTAAAAGATTACATAGTTAGTAAAAATCCAGAAAAAATAGGATTAAATACTTCTAGCTATGAATCGTTAGCTGACGGACTCAGTAAATATCATTACGACCAGCTCTATGATGTTTTATCCCCGAAATTCAGAAAAAAAATTACTTCTGCTGAAGACCTTGCAATTGCTTGGATAGAAACTAGAACAGATTTAGAGATGACAGTATTTTCTCAATTAGTTGAAATTAGCAGCTCGATAATTAGAGAAGCTTTTTCTACTAAAGTCATTACACCTGGAGTAACTAGTACTGATGATGTAGTATGGTGGATGCGTGAAAAAGTTTCATCTCTTGGCTTAAACACGTGGTTTCATCCCACCGTAGATGTTCAAAGAAAGGATAATAGTGACTTGTATGCATTTGATAATAAATCAAAATTTGATATAATATTACCCGGAGATCTTCTTCATTGTGATTTTGGTATTTCATACTTGACTTTAAATACTGATACCCAAGAGTTAGCATATGTGCTGAAACCTGGAGAAACAAAGGCTCCAGACTTTTTGATAAAAGCGTTTAAAGAAGGTACGAGGGTACAAGATATTTTCACAAATAATTTTAGGCAAGGATTAACAGGAAATGAAATTTTGAGAAGATCTCTTGAACAAGGAAAGGCTGAAGGCTTGAGACCTTCTATTTATACTCATCCGCTGGGCACATATGGACATTCTGCAGGGACTACTATTGGAATGTGGGACTCACAAGGAGGCGTTCCTTACACCGGAGACTACCCTCTACAATTTAACACAGCATATGCTATTGAACTAAATACAACTGTATATATTGAGGAGTGGGATAAAGATATAAGGATTATGCTAGAAGTTCCAGGATTCTTTGGTGAAGATGGATTTAGATATATCAATGGTCGACTAACAGAGTTTCTTTTAGTGGGTGAAAAACAAACAGGTTTAGACGACTAAAAATAAATAAACATAAGGTTAGTAAAAAGTTGTAATTTTGCTATCTATATTAGTATAGCATGCAACTGTACAATAAACTTAGCGCTATTGAGCGTGCCAGGATAATTGATGAAAATTCTCAAGAGAGACTCACACTCTCTTTCTACAAGTATTTCAAATTAGGTAACCCATCGCTATTCCGAGATCATTTATTTATTTTATGGTCTGATCTAGATGTTTTAGGTAGAATTTATGTTGCAAAGGAGGGTATTAATGCTCAGCTCTCAGTTCCTAAAGAAAACTATAAAAAATTTAAGATATCAGTCAATGAAATAACCCCATTAAAAGATATTAGACTGAATATAGCTCATGAAAATTTCAGTAAATCTTTTTTAAAATTAACCATAAAGATTAGAGATAAAATTGTTAATGATGGACTTGATGATTCCACTTTTGACGTAACAAGAATTGGTGAACATTTGGATGCTAAGAGATTTAATGAAATGCTAAATAATAAAAACACTATTTGCATCGATATGAGGAATCATTATGAAAGTGAAATAGGATTCTTCAAGGGTGCTATAAAACCAGATGTGGATACTTTTAGAGAATCCTTGCAAATAATTGACAAAGAGTTAGATAAAAATGGAAAAGATAGAAACTATTTAATGTACTGCACAGGAGGAATCAGATGTGAAAAAGCAAGTGCGTATCTTAAATACAAAGGGATTCAAAATGTTTTTCAACTTGCAGGGGGAATAATAGAATACATTCGACAAGTTAAAGACCAAAATCTAGAAAACAATTTTCTTGGAAAAAACTTTGTATTTGACGAAAGACTAGGCGAAAGAGTTTCAGATAAAATTGTCTCAAATTGTCATCAGTGTGGAGCCCCTTGTGATACTCATGTAAATTGTGCGAATGAATCATGTCATTTGCTTTTTATTCAGTGTGATGATTGCAAAAAGCAGATGAATAATTGTTGCTCAGATGAATGTAAGAAAATCAATGCACTTCCCTATGATGAGCAGAAATCACTACGAAAAGGAAAAGGAAATAGCAATAAGATTTTTAAAAAAGGAAGATCAACTAAACTGAAATATAAAATAGACTAATATGAAAAGATTACTCACTATTAGATTATTATGGGCTTCAATTTTAGTTGGGTTAATATCCTTCTTTGGATTGTTTATTCTTGCAGGAAATGGGACGTTTGGAGAAATGCCTCAATTCGAACAACTGGAAAATCCAAACACTAATCTAGCTACTCAAATTATATCTTCAGATGGAGAAATATTAGGTAAATATTATTTTAACGATAACAGAACTCCCATAACTTATGATGAACTTCCTAAAAATTTGGTTGATGCTTTGATTGCTACTGAAGATGAAAGGTTTTATAATCATCCAGGAATCGACATAAGATCAACATTAAGAGCAATAATTTTTTTAAATACAAGAGGTGGTTCAAGTACAATTAGCCAACAACTAGCTAGACAGCTTTTTGTTGGGGTCAGATCTAGAAATATTATTCAAGCAGTTCTCCAAAAAGCAAGAGAGTGGGTTCTAGCTATTCAAATTGAGAAAAGATATACCAAAAATGAAATTATTGCTATGTATTTAAACATATATGATTTTAACAACACAGCTGATGGAGTTCGCTCAGCTTCAAAAATTTACTTTAATAAAACTCCTGACTCACTTCTAATTGAAGATGCTGCTACCCTTGTGGGAATGTTAAAGAACTCATCACTTTACAATCCGCTTAGAAGACCAGAACTTGTTACAGAAAGAAGAAATGTTGTTTTCCAACAAATGTACAGAAATGAGATGATCACAAAAGATCAAAGAGACTCATTATCTATGCTTCCTCTAAATATTGATTATTCTCCAGAGTCACACAGAGAAGGTTTAGCCACATATTTTAGAGCATATCTTCAAGAGTTTATGAATAAATGGCTAAGAGATAACCCAAAAGCTGATGGTGAAAGATATAATCTATATAAAGATGGCCTAAGAATTTATACAACTATTGACTCTAGGCTTCAATCAATCGCTGAAGAATCAGTCAATGAGCACATGAAGAATCTCCAATCAGAATTTTTTGCCCAAAATAAAGAATCTGAAGAAAATCTAACACCACCATTTAGAGATTTAAGAGAGGGTCAAGTTGATACATTAATTAAATTATCAGCAATGAGATCTGAGAGATGGAGAAAGATGAAACTAAGTGGTAAGGATGAAGATGAGATTTGGAAAACATTCCAGGTAGAAACTCCAATGAAAATATTTTCATGGAATGGTGAGATTGATACTATAATGAAGCCAATTGATTCAATTAAATATTATAAGTTCCATCTTAGAGCTTCAATGATGTCAATGGAGCCACAAACAGGTCATGTTAAAGCATGGGTTGGAGGTGTTAACTATAAACATTTCCAATATGATCAAGTAAAACAAGGAAGACGCCAAATAGGTTCCACTTTTAAACCTTTTCTATATGCGACAGCAATTGATCAATTAAAACTTTCACCATGTTATACTGTACCAGATGCATTATATTGTATTGAGCCAGGCAAACATGGTAATATTGATGCATGGTGTCCAAAGAACTCAAGTGATAAATATGGTCAGACACGAAATTTAAAAAATGCTTTAGCTAATTCAATTAATACAATCAGTGCAAGAATAATGGATCAGGTTGGACCAAAACCTGTTGTTGCTTTGATGAAAAAAATGGGAATAAATTCATTTTTACCTGAGGTACCATCAATTGCTCTTGGAACACCAGATCTAAGTCTATATGAAATGGTAGGGGCATACAGCACTTTTGTAAACAAAGGGATTTATATTGAGCCAATTTTTATTACAAGGATAGAGGATAAAAATGGAGTACCACTTTTTGAAGTAATACCAAATACAACAGATGTTATTAGTGAAGAAGCAGCATATGTGACAGTTAATCTAATGGAAGGTGTAACAAAATACGGCTCAGGAGGAAGACTCAGACATTCCGGATTGGAAGAAACAAATTATATCTATAAGAATTTAGTTACAGGATATCCATATGCATTTGAAAATGCTATTGCTGGAAAAACTGGAACAACTCAAAATCAAAGTGATGGATGGTTCATGGGGATGGTTCCAAACCTTGTAACTGGAGTTTGGGTTGGAGGTGAAGACCGATCTATCCATTTTGAGGATATTGCTTTTGGTCAAGGAGCTACTATGGCTCTCCCTATCTGGGGACAATACATGAAGAAAGCTTATCTAAATCCAGATTTAGGAATATCATCAGAAGATTTTCCAGTCCCAGAATTAGTTACAATTCCATTAGATTGTGAAAATTTAAATATTGAAAGTTCTAAGAAGAAAAAAGATCTTGAAGAGCTAGGTTTTTAATCCAATATCTTTTCATAGCAATGAAAAGGAAACTCACTTTGATTTGGAAAATAAACATCATCAAGCCTTGTGTATTTTCTTGATTTATAAAACCTATTATTTCTTTCATTCTTACTAAATGTGTCAAGCCTGACAGATATAAATTTATTATTTCGGGCATAATCTTCAGCAAAATCCATTAATAATTTACCTATCCCTTTTTTTTGAAATTTTGGATCAACAGCTAACCTATGCAAATACAAATTTTTATCATCTTTGGTTAGCCACTTTACATCAGTGTACTCTATATCTTTTTCATGAGAAAGTGCTATACAGCCTATAATTCCTGAGTTGTTTTTTAGTATAAATAAATTCTTTTTTTCAATATCAGATAAAAAAATATCTCTACTTGGATATTTTTCATTCCACTGAAAAATATTTTGGCCTATTAAATCATTTGCGCAATCATGAATCATTTTCATTATGTCATTAATATCATTTATTCCAGCTAATTCAATTTTAATCATAAAAAATAATAATGTTTAAATTAGAGTAAAATTAATTTAATTGTCTAAAAAAGCATTCCTTAGATTTTTGATTACCCTAGTTGTAACGATTTCAAGTTATAGCTATTCTCAGCAACAGGTTAATTTGGATGTAGATAATGATCTTTATTTTGACAGAGACTTTTACTATTCAAGTGGAATTTTTCTCTCATACTCATCTTATAAAAATGAAGAAGAAAAAACCTTTATTAATCATTTTAAATTAGGACAGTTTATCTATACTCCATCAAGCAGATATGAGACAGATCCAAATAAATATGATTACCCATATAGTGGCTATTTATTTTTGGAGGGATTAAATCAAAAACAGCTATCTGATTACTCCAGTTTTACTTATGGAGTAAATATTGGAATTACAGGTAACGCATCATTGGCTAAAGGAATGCAGAATTTATACCATGATCTTGTTTTAAATTTACCAAATCTGGAATGGAAATCCCAGATGCCTCAGGAACTTCAAATAAATTTAGTTGCAAATTATTTCAAAGGCTTTAAATTGGAAGACAACATAAATATTACAACAGAATTTTATTCACGGTTAGGAACCTATCAGTTAATGGCAGGAATAAATATTGGTCTTTTAGTTGGAGAATTAAAGTGGCTTAGTATTTCAGACAATATTATAAATCAATTAAATAATAATTTATCATTTTATATTGGGACCAGTCAGGAATATTATTTACATGATTATAAATTAGAAGGAAGCTTGTTTAATGAAAACGCTGAGCTTACAATGCCATCAAATAAATACAGGAATACAATTGAGGTTGGGTTTCAAAAACGTTTCCAAAAACTTCAATTACTTACAACGTTTAACTCAATGTCAAAGGATACCAATTTGCAAAGAACTTTAAGACACCCCTTTTTAAAAATCAGTTTAAGCTATCAACTGAACTAATTTTAACTTTTCTTTAAAATTATATCGCTAAGAATTATCTTATTTTTAAGTATTGATTCACAAACGCTCCTAAGGTCATTTTTAGTCCTTTTTTAGCTAGGTTAATTTTGAATTTTTGTTAATTGGTTTTGTTAGGAGCGTTTTTTTATTTTACTCTTACTTTATACATATAAGGACTTCCAACCCCTTCATCCTCAGACGTAATCCAAAATGTCGAATTGTCAATTATTTTTATTGCTTCAATCTGTGCTCTCTCAATTGGAATTTTAATTTTTCTAAATTTCTTCTCTGCTAAGTTCTCTAAGCTAAAATTTTCAAATAATATTAAGTACTGACTACCCTTTGAACTATAACTGACAAGGGCAAGAAGTCTTAGCTCCTCGTTATAGTCACCTCCAGTAATAAGAGAATTTACATCATATGTAACTTTACTTTCAAGGACTTGTCTTGAACTACTTTCTTTATCAATTAAATATAAATCAGTAAATAAATTACTTCTATCCTTAGATAATATTGCAATTTTATCTTCAATTAAAAATAATGCTTCAGCATCATACTTATGTTTTGGTCTAGGAATAAATGTTTTTTGATCTTTATAGGCAACATCAATTTTATCATCGACACTAAAGTCATTTGTCTTAACTTTTATAATGTTAAGATTGTCTCTATTTCCAAAATTGTTACCTGTATCAGCAATGAATATATAATCTTCGTCAGCTGCAACATCTTCCCAATCAATGTTATAAATTTGCCAGGAAGATTCCTCATCCAACTTTACAGAATTTATGATCTCACCATTAAGGTTAAAAAAATATAAACTAGGTTCACCTCCAGAATCATTATGAGTTAAAAAAACTTCATTTAGAATTTCTAAACCTGAAGTTTCATTTATGACTTTTGGTAAAACTATAGATTCAAGGACAACAGCGCTTTCATAAATTTCCTTTTCCTGTTCAGTTGAACAACTAAATAATATTAATAGTATTAAGAAGTAATAATCTTTGAATGATTTAAACATCTTTAGAGCTTAATTTTACCGTTTTTAATTGATTACTTAAATTATCAAAAACAGTCCAAACAATAAATATTTCATCATCTAGTATTTCTAATTGTGGTACTCCTGTGCCTCGTCCACTGTCAATTTTAGAGATTGTAATGGGCTTTGAAACTATTCCATTTATTGAAACTTTTTTTATTCTTAAATAAGTCCCATCATCATCACCTTCCATATAACTTACTATTACTTCTTGTTCATTTAAGAATGCAGTATCAACTCTACCAATAGCATTAAGGTCATTAATTTTTATTGGGTTACTGAAAGAAGAGCCATAAGATTCTGAAAATGAAAGATTGACTTTTGGTATTCCATCTGAAACAGTGAACCAACTTACTGCAATATTATTTGAATTAGAGACAACTTTAGGGCCATTAACTGGACATCCATATATTACCCATCCATCATTATGAACTGGTATGGGGCTTTCCCAAACCTTATTTATATTTCGAGTAAAATATATATCCCGCACTTCTTCTTCAGTTCTATCTCGATAGACAACAACAGGTCCTTTATTGGTATATGTCATTGATGTCTGACAACAATCACATACTGATGAATCAAGTTCAGTCTCATTTATAATATCTCCGGCATTTGTTATTTCTGCATATCGAATAGTCATGGGCTTGTGATCCCCTTTCTCATCTTTCTTGACAGTATTTCTTCCATCTAACCAAGTAACTAAAAACCCTTCATTATCATTTGAGGATATACTTACAAAACCATGTTCTGCTTTAAAGCCATCAGTATTTAATATAAAGTCTTCTTTTACTTTTTCTCCAGATAATTTATGTAGACTTAAAAAAACATCATAGGTATATGTACCGGAGGCAGATTTTTTTAGATAACTTGTTAAAACTAAGTTACCGCTTATTGCATGAGTTGGAAAGTCAGCCCAATTAACAAACCAGTCGGAGCCTTCAGCCAAGCTTAAAGTATTAGACCATTCATTATTTTTAAATTGTCTAAAATTTAAAATAGAATTCATGTCCTCATCGCTAGAAATCCAAGTCAACGATAAGTTACCATTATTTGAAACTAAACTAGGTTGTGCATTATTGTTGTTATATATAAAAGAAATTTCTTCTATTATAATATCATTTGATGCGCAAGAAAAAAGCATTAGCAAGGATATGGCAAAAACAAAATTTCTCATATTACAACATTTTCAATTTATTTATCATTTCTTCAGAATCCCATTCAATGGCTCCAACTATAGTTTCAATTATTTGCCCATTTTCATCAAATATATACGAAGTAGGCATGGCATACACTCCAAGTGTCTCAAATGATTTAGTGGATTTTAAAAAATTGAAATCAAAATTCCATTCGTTTTTAAACTTTGATATTTTATCTACTGTTTCATCAGAAATTAATAAAAAAGTATATCCGTACTCTTTTAGTATTTCTTCAGCTTTTTTGATGCCAGGCATTTCCTTTATACAGGGGGCACACCATGTAGCCCAATAACTAACCACAATCTTACCGTTTTGATAGACTGATAGATCTGAATTATTCTCGTTTAAATCAATAAATGAAGTTTTAAGCTGCAAAGCATCTAAATCAGAAAAACTCTTACTATTTGTAACTCCTGAGTTGCAACTAAACAATAACAAAAAACATAACGTATTAAAAATTATTGTTTTCAAATTTGAAATTTTATTAAAATTACAAAAATTAAAGTATTAGAATTTTAGGATTTTTTGTCCTTCTTTTTTTTCTTAGATTTTTTGTCTTTCTTTTTTTTCGGAAATTGTGATGATCTATTCCAAAGATTTTTTCTGCTATTAAACTTTTCTTCACTTACATTAGTTTTTACAACAATTACTCCTGCAGCTCCTTCACTTCCATACTTATTCGTTGCAGCTAATCCACTAAGAACTTCCACATATTTTACTTGATTTGCATATAATTCTGGTGGGTTAGTGTAAATTACTCCATCAATTTCCCAAAGAACTTCATTGCCAGCAGTTTTGAATGACTGCCTACCTCTGATAGCAATGTTTTTATTTCCCATTCTATCAGTAACTCTTTTTGCTCCGGGTATTCTTGAAGAAAGGGCGTCGACCAATGACATAGATGATACAGCAGATTGCTGTGCCTGAGCAATTTTATCTTCTTGTGCGAATGATAAGTTACTAAAAAGTATAATTAATATTAGTTGTGTGTATCTCATATAATTGAAACTAAAGTAAATAAAAGTTAAAGAGGATAGTGTTAATTACTTCTTAATTCTTTTTTCAGTAACACTTCTCCATAAATTTTTTGGAGAATTGATCAAATCATAATTTGAAGCATTAACGGATGTTTTTACAATAATAACACCAGCAGCTCCATCGGAACCATATTTATTAGTTGCTGCCAGTCCCTTAATAACTTCAACGTAAACAACTTCATTTACACTGAGCATCGGGGGAGATTCAAACGTAACACCATCAATTTCCCATAGCACCTCATCTCCGGCAGCTTGAACTGAACCCCTACCTCGAAGAGATATATTTTCATTCCCAAATTTATCAGAAATTTTCTTTGCACTAGGAATTCTTCTAGTTATTGCAGAAACTAACCCTACAGGTGATCCTGTTGCATCTTGATTTGAACCAACGATTCCATATTTAAATGAATTGATTCCTGATCCATAGTTTCTTGTCCCGTAATTTGATGGGTTGTATCCACTACTTCCTGATTGAGCGTTTAATGAAATTGAGACAGAGAAAATAAATAGAAATGATAGGAATTTTTGCATAGTAAAATATCAATCTATAATCACATACAAATATAATTTTTTTTTCTACCTTTACAGACTAGCTAAAAAAATAATGAACAAGAAGTGGGATGACATAAACCAAATTTATTTTCCTGATGGAGTAAGATCTGTTTACTTTGGTGGAAGAAGAGTAAAGAAAGAAGATATTCAAATCGAAAGAAGTTTTCTTGAGATAATGTCTTCTGATTTTGATAGTTCAAATTTACCCGATCACATTAAATATCTTCCAAGAAAACAAGCAGCTGAATATCTTGGTTTAAGCGAAAGTACTTTAATTAGGTATCAAGAAAAGGGAAAGCTTAAATGGATAACAAGAAGAAATAGAACCCCTATTTATTCAAGAGAGGCGCTTGATAGTTTTAAGGAAAAAAATCAAGAAAAACCATTAACTTAGATTACCAATCTAAGTAAATGGAATTTAATTTTCATACTGTAAATCTGAAGAAAAAATTTCCTCTCCAAATAAGTAGAGGTGTTCATGATAAATCTCAAAACCTTTTTGTTGAATTTATAAAAGATGGTATCACAGCATGGGGAGAATGTGCTCCTGGTAAAACAGAAGGAGCTACTTCTGCTCAAGAAGTTGAAAAGCATTTAAAAAGATTAATAGATTCTAATGTAGAAAACCTTTCTTTATATGAAGTCCACCAAAGAGCTAAAGATTTAAATATACCCGCATGTGCCATAGCAGGCCTTGATATAGCACTTTGGGATTGGAAGGCAAAAAAAGCAAATATGTCTTTACAGGAACTTTTAGGACTTCCTCCTACCAATGTTCCCACATCTTTAACTATAGGGATTAATCCACCAGACATTGTTAAAGAGAGGATAGAATTAATATTACAGGATTCTCAGGTTAAAGCATTAAAAATTAAATTAGGATCTAATGAAGGAATAGAGTATGATAAACTAATCTATTCTCAGGTCATTGAATCAACAAAAAACTCAAATGTAGCCATAAGAGTAGATGCAAATGGAGGATGGTCTTTAGATGAGGCAAAACTAATGATGAAATGGCTATCGGAAAGAAAAGCTGAATATATAGAGCAGCCTTTAGTTGAGGGAGATGAAGATAAGCTTAAGTTTTTATTTGAGGGTAGACCTCTTCCAATTTTTATTGATGAATCATGTAGATTTTCAGAAGATGTAGCTGAACATTATCAGTATGTTGATGGTGTAAACTTAAAGCTAATGAAATGTGGTGGTATTACAGAGGCTCTAAGAATATTGAATGTTGCAAGATCCCATGGTTTAAAAACCATGATTGGTTGTATGAGTGAGTCATCTGTAAGTATATCAGCAGGAGCATCTATTACCGGTATAATTGATTTTGTTGATTTAGATTCTCACTATAATTTAGACCCGGACCCTAGTGAAGGCTCTTTAATGGTGAATGGAATAACCAAGACTAGTTCAAAATTAGGTCATGGGGCAAAACTAAAACCACATAGCTATGTTGAAAGAAACTGATAAGATTGCTATATGGATGGAGTCAAGCATTGATGACGACTATGGCAAAATGGGAATAAGTGCACTCAGATATCTTGATAACGAAATTGTGTGTGTTATAGACTCTGTTTTTGCAGGCAGGAAAATATCAGAGGTCTCAATAATAAAAAAAGATATTCCAATAGTTCAAGATATAAATAAAGCAAAGTCTTTGGGTGCAAATGTTCTTCTACTTGGAGTGTTGACGTCAGGTGGAATCAGACCTGAGTCATGGGATAGTGTAATAAAAGAATCTTTAAGTAAGGGAATGTCAATAATCAATGGATTACATGACCAGGTTTTTCCTCAGTTTGAAAAATATTTAACTGAAAAAAATCAATGGATATGGGATACTAGAGTACCTAAATTTATACCAAAAATAGGATCTGCAAAATCTGCTAGTCTAAATAACAAAAGAGTTTTGATGATTGGAACAGATATGGCTGCAGGGAAAATGACAGTTGGATTAGAATTATATTCATACTTAAGAGATAAGCATATCAAAACAGGCTTTGTAGCTACTGGACAAGTAGGTATTACTGTAACTGGAAAGGGTATACCTTTAGATGCATATAAGCTTGACCACGCATGTGGAGCTGTTGAAGCAGCAGTTGTTGAGCAAAAAAATAAAGATATTGTTATTGTAGAGGGTCAAGGTTCAATTCTCCACCCAGGAAGCTCAGCAACACTACCTTTGATGAGAGGAACATGTCCAACTCATATGATTTTGTGCCACATAGCAAGAAATGATTCATTGAGATCTCTAGAGAATATTAAAATTCCTGATTTAAAAAAATTTATAAAACTGAATGAAGATTTATCTTCAGTTTTAGGTACTTATCCAAATTCTAAAGTCATCGGTGTTGCTCTTAATACAGTTGAAATGTCTGATAAGGATGCAAAGGAATTTATAAAAAAGACTGAAAAAATTACTGGACTTCCAGCTACTGATGTTATAAGGTATGGAGGTGAAAAAATCTTTAATCAATTAATATAATTACTTACAATGATGATCAGCAGCTCTCGTTGCTATCTGATTATTTGGTTTCACATTAACTTTATAACCTAAAGAATTAGCCCAGCCTTTTGTTGCTGAAATAAGTTTATTTGATTTGTGATTTTCATCAGAATTATAATCCATATCAATTTCAACTTGAACACTTACCTGTTTAGTTAGCCATTCGGCAACCTTAATACTGTACTCAGCTTCTAGCCAAAGTCTTTTCCATATGTCATTTATTACTTCACATGAAGATTTGCTTAAAATATAATGTACTCCTCTAGTACCAAGCCTATAAGCAATTACACTGGTATAGTTTGTTTTTTTACCAACATTTTGAGAGTCAGAACCTATATGAATTTTTGCATAAGGATATTCTTTTAAAATTGACAATGTGTGATTAACTGGATCAATATTATTCCCCTTAACATCCTTAAATAATCTCATATTCGAAAATAAATATTATTTGTAAATTAGGTTCTTAAGTAAACCTTAAATTATCAAATAATGAAAAATTTTATCACAATTTTAATGTTAGTATTCTCATTTTTATCAATGCAATCTCAAAGCACTAGTAAATTAAAAAAACAGTTGGTAAATTCTATAGATCAGAAAACATCTGATTTAACCACACTAAGTGATAAAATATGGGAAGCTGCTGAAGTAGCATTCAGAGAAGATAAATCCGCAGAATATTTAATTCAATATGCTGAAGCAAATGGGTTAATTGTTGAAAAAGGTCTTGCCGGAATGCCAACTGCTTTTACTGCTTCATATGGAGAAGGTAAGCCAGTAATTGGTATAATTGGTGAATTTGATGCTCTTCCAGGCCTCTCACAGGACACCCTACCTCATAGGCATGAACTAATCGAAGGTGGTGCTGGTCATGGTTGTGGACATAATCTTTTTGGAACAGCAAGTTTAGGCGCTGCTATTGCTGTAAAAGAATTAATTGAGAGAGGAGAACTTAATGGAACTGTAAAATTTTTTGGAACACCAGCAGAAGAAAAGTTTTTTGGAAAACTCTGGATGATAAGAGATGGAGTTTTTGATGATGTTGATATCTGTATGGACTGGCATCCAGCTGATAAGACAGAGGCTAATGTACAACCATCCCTTGCATTAGTTGATTTTATGGTCGAATTTACAGGGCAAACTGCTCATGCATCTGTTGATCCATGGAATGCAAGGGCTGCTAATGATGCGCTTGAACTTTACACCAGTGGTATTAATGCCTACAGAGAACACGTATTGCCATCAGTAAGAATGCATTATCATATTCAGGATGCAGGAAAAGTTGTCAATGTTGTGCCTGACTATTCAAGAATTTGGGTAAGAGTTAGAGATATTACTAAAGAAGGATTACAACCTGTTTATGAGCAGGTAAGAAAAATGGCTGGAGGTGCAGCTATAATGGCTAATGTTGAACATAAAGTTTCGTTAATATCTGGTGTGCATGATCTTCTTCCAAATAGAGTTGGAGGTGCAGCTTTGCAAAAAAACCTTGAGACCCTTGGAGATATTTATTATACAGAGGAGGAAATAGAGTTTGCTTTGGAACTGCAAAGAAATAATGGAAAACCTGAAATAGGTATCGATGGTAAAATAAGACCACTTAGAGAAACCCTCAAAAGTCCCGGAGGAGGTTCAACGGATAGTGGAGATGTAAGTTATAATATTCCTGTGGTTAGCTTAGCAGCTACAACTGCACCAAAAGGTGTACCATGGCATTCATGGTCGGTAGTTGCAAGTTCTGGAATGTCAATCGGACATAAGGGGATGCTTCACGCAGCAAAAGCTCTTGGAATGACAATGGTTGACATATTTAAAGACAGTAAATTAAGAGAGGATATTAAAAAAGAGTTTGATGAAAAAATAGGTGAATATGAGTACGATCCATATTTAGATCCAGGCCCACCGCCTATTGATTATGTGGACTAAATCCAAGACCTCTCTTTCATTTCTTTTGTGACAACTTTTGACAAGAATATTATTGCAATCATATTAGGAATTGCCATTAATGCGAATGCAACATCAATTAATCCAATAACTATCTCTACAGTAAGAATTGATGATATAATAATTGCGCTGATATATATAATATTGTAATACTTGCCTTTTTTTGGTGAAGTCAAAAAGCCATAGCATTTAACACCATAATAAGAATATGTGAAAAGTGTAGATATTCCAAATACTGAAATCATTATAATTAAAATATAATCTCCAAAACCAAAGAATAATCTCCTGAAAGCTTCTAACGAAAGAACAATTCCATTTAGATCACTTTCAAGATAAGCACCACTGATAATAATAATTAGTCCAGTTATTGTACATACTAAAATTGTATCTAAAATAGGTCCAAGCATACCCACTAAGCCCTCATCCGTTCCCTTTCTAGTTGATGACTGGCCATGATAAATAGGTGCTAAACCTACACCACTCTCACTTGAAAAAACAGCTCTTCGAATACCAATTAGAACAAGCCCCCAAAATCCACCTTGAACCATTGTGTTAAAATTAAAAGCTTCACTAAAAATTAATATAAAAGTAGAGGGAACAACACTTGCATTAGACACCAAAATAAATAATCCCAAAATGAAATATAGTATTACCATAATTGGAACTAGTCCAGAGGTTACACGCACAATAGATTTAAGTCCTCCAAAAATTACGACCGAAGTTAATATTGTAAAAATAACACCTATTATAAGCTTCCAGTTACTATCCCCCAAATCAAACATAGCATTTGGGTTTATAACATCTATGTACGATTGAGTTAATTGATTTGCAGTAAATGCTGGAAGTACACCAATTAATCCTGCAATAGAAAACCAAATTGCTAGAGGTTTACCCCACTTTTTTATTCCTAAAGTCATATAATACATAGGTCCTCCTAAATAATCTCCATCCTCATCTTTTTCTCTCAGGCTAACGGCCAGTGAGCAGGAAAAAAATTTAATTGTAGCCCCAATAAGGGCAGTAACCCACATCCAAACAAGGACACCTGGACCACCTTGATGAATTGCAATTGAAACACCTGAAATATTCCCAAGACCAACAGTTGCTGCAAGAACAGCTGATAAAGCTTGAAATCTTGAAATACCTATTGCTGAATTGTCTTTTATCAAGAGTAGCTTGAAACCTTGACTAATTTTTATCAAAGGGTTAGCTTTAGAAATAAGTGTTAAATAAATACCACCCCCAATAATTAGGATAAGCATTAACCAATTTAATGGTATAATAATTTGATTTATGTAGTTCTCAATAATATCAAACATTTCAAGCATGTTGTAAATTAAACATTAAATTTTGAAAAGAATACTTTCTTTTTTAAATTAAAGTAAAATAAATAATTATGCAATCTAGACGTGAGTGGTTCAAGTCTTCAATAGGTTTAGGTGGGTTAATGATGACACCATCAATTCTGACTGCTGAAGAAATTAAAAAATATAATCCAAGACCTTTATCTGATATAGTTAAACTTAGCTCAAATGAAAATCCATATGGTCCATCAGAAAAAGTAAGAAATGCAATTGTTGATTCATTTGAAGATGCATGTCGCTACCCTTATGAGTATATTTTAAAGTTACAGAACATATTAGCAAAAAAACATGATGTTAGTCCAGAGAGTATTGTAATTACAGGAGGTTCGAATGAAGCTTTAAGGGTCACGGGATTGGCAGTAGCAGATCAAGGGGGAGAGATTGTGGCTGGTAAGCCAACATATCTAGCCTTAATGAGCTATGCAGAAGCGTGGGGTGGAAAGATAAACTGGGTCCCGGTTGATTCAAATAAAGGATATGACTTGGTCGAAATACAAAAAAATATAAATGAAAAAACTAAAATGGTTTTTATTGCAAACCCAAATAATCCGACAGGAACATTACTAGAAAAATCATCACTAAGTAAATTCTGCGAAGGAGTTTCAGAAAAAACATTAGTTTTTTGTGACGAGGCTTACTATGATTATATAAATGAACCAGACTATCCCTCAATGGACTACTTGGTAAGACAGGAAAAAGATATAATTATCTCTAGAACATTTTCAAAAGTTTATGGAATGGCTGGACTAAGAATTGGTTATATGGTTTTAAAGCCTCAATTAGCAGATAAACTATTTGGAGAATATTCTCCATATGGAAGAAATAAAATTATGGCTCAGACAAATGTGCTTGCAGTTGCAGCTGCGATTGAAGCATTAAAGGATAAAGATTTTTATGCTTTTTCATTAAAAAAAGCTAATGAGGAAAAAGATAAGATATATAAACTTTTAGATTATTTGGGCCTAAAGTATGTTGAGTCTAGCACTAATTTTGTTTTTTTTGAATCCAAAAAACACATTGATATTTTATCGAAAGAAATGCTTGACAAGGGTGTAAGAATAGGTAGACCTTTTCCACCTTTCTACGAGTGGTGTAGAATAAGCACTGGAACTAGCCAAGAGGTAGATAGGTTTGTAAGTGCAATGCTAGATATCTACAGCTAATTTTTGTAGATTATATAGGTAGCTTTAACTCCAGTAGCCAGATTCCATCTATTTGTACCAACTAATTTTCCTTGATCATCATACACAATAATTTCTGCTGTATTTGGCCCTGAGCTTCCTTGATTTAAAGCAACGAAGTCAACAACATTAAACCCACTTTTAAGATCAAGTTTAAAACCTTTTGCTTTCTCTGTTAATAATATTGCAGGCATCACAATATTTTCATTAACCTCAACTTTAATCAAATCACCATCAGGATATTCATGATCTCTAAGAATAATGTTTACATATTCACCATCATTTCTGATCTCTCCAAGGAATTGATCAACCTTAAATTTATTAATATTTTTATTTGATTCAGTTTCTCTCCTATTGAGCCTTGAAAGATAAAAATCATTTGAGTTAATAAATCTTTCAGGCTTTTTTTCTTTTACGTTAGCATCTGGAAAAAAATTTTTTTTGTTTTTATCTTTTAGTTTTTTTAAAAATGGATTCTCTTTTTTTTCTAGTTTTAAAAGTGATTTTTCAGAATTAGAATTTGAGGAGAAAAAGGAAGATCCCGTTGAGTTGTTTGAATTTTCTTGAGAATAACTAAATCCAACAATCAACATTGAAAGCATTAAAAAAACTATATATTTATTATATTGAATCAACCTAATAATTTTTCACTAAGATAAACCTTTAACATGCAATTAGAAAACTTAGATTGGCTTATAATATCATCCTTCTTTATACTATCATTAGTAATTGGAGTTGTTGTTTCAAAAAAATCTGGAAAAGATGTTACAGAGTTTTTTCTTTCAGGTAGAAAGATGCCTTGGTGGTTACTTGGGATATCAATGGTAGCTACAACTTTTTCAGCTGATACACCAAATTTGGTAACAGATATAGTAAGGACTAATGGTGTTGCTGGAAATTGGGTTTGGTGGGCTTTCTTGTTGACAGGAATGTTAACAGTTTTTGTTTATGCGAAACTTTGGAGAAGATCAAAAGTGCTGACTGATTTAGAATTTTATGAACTAAGATATAGTGGAAAAGGAGCAGCTTTTTTAAGAGGTTTTAGAGCATTCTACTTGGGAGCAGTTTTTAATATACTAATTATGGCAAGCGTATGTTTGGCAGGAATTAAAATTGGGGGAGCATTATTAGGCTTAAGCCCAGTTGAAACACTTCTTATTTCATGTGCAATTACAGTAATTTACAGTTCAATTGGTGGTCTAAGGGGAATTATAATAACAGACTTCTTTCAATTTATTTTGGCAATGGTTGCAACTTTCTGGGCTGCTTACGAGATTGTATCTCTACCTCAAATTCAGGGATTGACCAAACTTCTTAATCACCCGGATGTTATTCCAAAACTTAGTCTGATTCCTGATATAGCAGATACAGATTTATTTATTGCAGTATTTATAATTCCACTAGCAGTTCAATGGTGGGCTGTATGGTATCCTGGAGCAGAACCAGGTGGTGGAGGATATGTTGCTCAAAGAATGTTATCAGCAAAAGATGAAAAGAATGCAATTTGGGCTACACTACTTTTTAATTTTATGCATTATGCTGTAAGACCATGGCCGTGGATTTTGATTGCACTGGCATCTATTGTTGTCTTCCCTAATTTAGAGTCACTTCAAGTAGCTTTTCCAAATACAATTGTTGGAAATGATCTTGCGTATCCAGCGATGATTTCCTTTTTACCATCAGGATTATTAGGTCTCTTAGTCGCATCTTTAATTGCAGCCTTTATGTCAACTATATCAACTCATCTAAATTGGGGATCATCATATCTAGTACATGACTTCTACAGAAGGTTTTTTGTTACTGATAAATCAGAGAAACATTATGTGTTAATGGGAAGAGTGTTCACTGTATTGTTGATGATTATATCTGCATTCTTTGCTCTTTATCTGAATAACTCACTTCAAGCATTTGGAATAATTCTTCAAATTGGTGCTGGGACAGGTTTAATATTTATTCTGAGATGGTTTTGGTACAGAATAAACGTATATAGTGAATTAACAGCAATGATAGTATCCTTTTTAGTTGCTTTAGCTTTTGAATTTATAATACCTAATAATTTTTCAGTTGAGGAAAAACTTATTATTGGTGTAACGATAACAACTATTTCATGGTTGATTGTAACTATGATTACACCTCCGTCAAGTATGGATACTTTGCAAAATTTTTATAAAAAAATTCAACCTGGTGGTCCTGGATGGAAAAAGATAGTTAAAGAATCAGAGGATAGTGGTGTAATTATCTCTGGTAAAAAAGAAAAATGGGATGTGCCGAGTGGAATATTGTGTATGGTTTTTGGTAGCATATCTGTCTATAGTGTTCTCTTTGGAGTAGGCTACATTCTATATTCAAAGACAACACTTGGACTTTACTTTATTATTATATCTGTAATATCAGTTTTACTCCTAATGAAATTTTGGAAAAGACTTTCTACTGAAGAAAATTAACCAAGAAGCATTCCAACAAAAGTTGCTGATAATAATGAAACAAGTGTTCCTGCTAACATGGCTTTAAATCCTAATTCAGTTAATAATTTAGATTTTCCTGGGGCTAATATTCCAATTCCCCCTATTTGGATTCCAATTGAAGCAAAGTTTGCAAACCCACAAAGCATTATCGTGGCCATAATTACAGACTTTTGATAGCTTAGATACATTGCGCTAGTGATATCTTTCAAACTGGCTAGTTCAATATATGCAACAAATTCACTGGCAGCTAGCTTGACACCTAAAAGCTGTCCCATTAGAGTTATATCTTCTTTAGCAACACCAATTAACCACATTAGAGGCGCAAATAAATAACCCAATATTAATTCAAGTGACAAAGAGCTGTAGATTGTATTCTGCTCAATCCATAAATTCAAGCCAAAGACTTCTGCTATTTGAAATAAAACTCCATTGACAAGAGCAATTAGTGCAAGAAATACAAGTAACATTGCTCCAACATTAACAGCCATTTTAATTCCATCTCTTGTGCCGTTAGTTATTGCTGAAAGTAGATTTGTACCTGTAACTTCAGTACTTATTTCTATTACTTTATTTACCTCTTCGGTTTGTGGAAACATTATTTTTGAAATCACAATTGCACCAGGAGCAGCCATTACAGATGCAATGATTAAGTTTTTTGCCACTTCTATTCTTTGCACAGGATCATCACCTCCTAAAAATCCTATATAGGCAGCTAGAACGCTTCCTGCTACAGTTGCCATACCACCTGTCATCAAAAGAAAATATTCCGATCTGTTCATTTTACCAAGGTATCCTTTAACTAAAAGAGGAGCTTCAGTTTGTCCTAAAAAAATATTTCCAGCAACTGCTAAACTTTCTTGACCAGATATATTCAAAAGTTTAGTAAGCATCCATGCTAGTCCGGAAACGATTCTTTGAATAATTCGATAATAATATAATACTGATGTGAGTGCTGAAAAGAAAATAATAACAGGTAGAACCTGAAATACAAATATCTCACCATATTTAGACGAGTCTGCTAATTCACCAAATAGAATTCTAGACCCTTGATTTGTGTAAGTTACAATTGCTAAAAAACCTTGGCCAAGTTTTTCAAAAATCATTCTAACAAAATCAACTTTTAATACTGCTATAGCAATAATAAACTGACTTGAAATACCAATTATGATAGTCTTCCAATCAATTTTCCTCTTATTATTGCTCAGTGAATAAGCAATTAAAATAATAGAAACCAACCCTATTATCCCTCTTAAGATTGACATGATTGAAATTCCTTGGTGTGGAATTAATTCCATTAAAAAAGTTTTACTAAAAATAATAAATATTATTAGCTTTGACTTACAATTCACCTTATATATGAAAGCCTACTTAAATTCAGTCTTTTTTACTTTGTTTTTATTAATCTCGTGTGGTGGCTCTAAATCTGACGTCAATGATTCTCTTCTTTCGGGAAATGTTAATCAGACCTCAAACTTAAATCAAGGAAGCTTAAATAGTCAAGGAAGCTTAAATAGTCAAGGAAGCTTAAATAGTCAAGGAAATTCCTCGTCTAACCAAACAAATACGAGTTATTCTTTTGGTAACGAGCTTGTTTGGAGTGATGAATTTGATGAAAATTCATTATCTGGATCTCCTGCTGTTTCCTCTGATAAATGGAACATAGAAACAGTTGCTCCAGATAATGGGAGCTGGTATAATGGAGAGTTACAGTATTATACGGATAAACAAGACAATATTAAAGTTGAAGACGGTCTATTGAAAATTACTGCAAAAAGAGAAGATTTTCAGGGTAAATTATATACATCTGCAAGAATAAACACACAGGATAAATTTGAATTTACTTATGGTCGAGTTGAGATGAAAGCAAAACTTCCAAACTGGGAGGGAATGTGGCCAGCATTTTGGATGCTAGGCGCAAATATTGATGATATTAGTTGGCCTAATTGTGGAGAGCTAGACATATTAGAACATGGAGACTATGTGAAAGATAGCACTAGTAATGATCCAGGATTAATCTCCTCTGCTGTTCACTATGGTCCTCAAGATTATTCATGGCAGACTACATATGTTCAAGATAAAATCTTTTTTGATACTGGTCAAGAAAGATTTATTAGAGCAGAAAAAATTATTGATAATCCATTTGAGGAATTTCATACCTATTCAATCCAATGGACCCCAGATAAAATCGAATTTTTTGTTGATGAAGAAATGTATTTTGAGTATCCAATGCAATCTCAACACTCACCATTTGACAAACCATTTTTCTTACTCTTGAACCTTGCGGTTGGTGGTCACTGGACTGATGGATATGTAGCTCCAGGATTTACAAGTGCAACTTACGAAATTGACTATGTTAGGGTATATCAATAGAATTATAATAATAGCGCCATTTTTTGTTTTTGGTAATTTGCAAGATACAATTCAAACTATAGATCTTGAAAATGTAGTTGTTAAATCAACTAAAATTAATACGATTCAAAAGCAGGCTCCATTATCAGTTACTTTAAAAAGCTTTAGTGAGGATAAAAACTTCAGCTCACAATCTTCATTTTCTGATTTTATAAAAAATACACCAGGTGTTTTTACTACCTCATCAAATAATTTCTCTCAAGACATGAGGATTTCAATGAGAGGTTTTGGTGCAAGATCTGCTTTTGGTATAAGAGGAATAAAGTTAATAGTTGATGGTATTCCAGAGACAACTCCCGATGGACAAAGTCAATTAGACAATCTCCCACTAGGGTTGATTTCAAACATTGAAATATTAAGAGGTCCAAATGCAAACTTATATGGTAACTCCTCTGGTGGAGTAATAAGTATAAATACTTTGTCTAATCCTGATGAAAAGTATTATAGAACTTCAGGAATCTTTGGAGCTTATCAATATCAATCTATTCAGAGGACAAGAGTTTTAAACTGGGAAACTTCAAACCTAATAATCCATTATGATAAAAGAAAATCTAACGGGTATAGAGATCAAAGTAACTACAAATCCACAATACTAAATCTTAAATATATTAATGAGTTGAATCAAAAAAACAAGATTATTTGGCAAATAAATTATACTGATAGCCCTTATGCATTCGACCCAGGCGGTCTTAAACTAAGTGAAGTTAAAGATGATAGAAGACAAGCTAGAAAAAATAATATTGATTACGATACTTATGAAAAGGTAAAACACTTAAAAACAGGGGTATCTTGGAATTATAAGAAAAGCGAAGATTCCTTTTTTGACAGCTATTTCTTCTATCAAAAAAGAGATTTTTACTCAAAATTACCTTTTAATTTTGGTGGAGTTATTGAAATTGACAGAAATTATTTTGGATTTGGAACAAAATTTACAAGAAATAAAAATTCTGAAAACAAAAATAACTCTTTTGTTATGGGTCTTGATCATTTGAGCCAATCAGATGATAGAAAAAGATTCAAAAATAATTTTGGTTCAAGGGGAGATGTAACTTTAAGTCAAATGGAAAACTTTGATTCAACAGGTTTTTACCTTGTTAATCAAACTAGATTCATTACAGGTTTCCTTTTTAGATATGGTATTAGATATGATATCAACTCTATTGGAATTGATTCAAGTAACAAAATTAATTTAGATAAAATCAACCCCTCTTTAGGTTTATCATATACAATCAATTCATCGGATAATTTGTTTTTCTCCTTTGGAACAAGCTTTGAGACACCAACTTTAAATGAGTTATCAAATAACCCAGATGGTAGTGGATTTAATAAAGACTTAAACTCTAATAATGCTGTCAACTATGAGATTGGATGGAGAAAATCATTAACAAATATTGCTTTTGAGGCTGTAGCTTATATTACAAATTCAGATAACGAAATTTTACCTTATGAAATTGAACAATTTCCTGGTAAAAACTTTTATAGAAATGTGGGATCAACAATTAGAAAGGGAGTTGAGCTTAGTTCTACCCTTTCATTTGATCGAGGTTTTTTTAGCCTTAACTATACATTGAGTAAAAATAGATTCAAAGAATTTATATTTAATGGTACGGATCTTTCAGATAATTTAATCCCAGGAATTCCAAGTCAAATGCTAGATTTGGAACTCTTACTCAAATTATCTAGAAAAAGAACATTAATATTAACTAATCGCCTAATAGGAGAGAGGTATGCTGATAATCTTAACGAGACTCTTATTAGCTCATACAATATCTTTAATGTTAAATATTCAAAAGGGATTTTGAAAAATAGTGAATTTACAATCGGAGTTAATAATCTTTTTGATCAAGAGTTTTATGATAACATAAGGATAAATGCTTTTGGAAGAAGATACTATGAGCCGGCTCCAAAAAGAAATTTTTACTTTGGTCTTAATTTTTCATTTTGATTAGATTTTTAAAATTTTTCTACATTCTATCCATTACTATTCCTATTTATGCTCAATCAGAGTATATATATGTCCTGGGTAACACTCAGGATGCTGGTATGCCGCATATTGGATGTAATCACAAGTTTTGCCAAGATAATTTTACTAAATACGAGCAGTTCTATGTAACCTCAATTGCAGTTGTTAATTCAGATCTTAACAAGTATATTTTATTTGAAGTAACACCGGATATCACATATCAGTTAAACCACATTAAGAATAATATTTTTCAGGAATTTTTACTCCCTGAAGCCATATACATTACTCACGCCCATATTGGTCATTATTCTGGACTAATGTACTTTGGAAGAGAAGCACTGGGCTCAAAAAACCTCTTGGTTAAAGTTCTTCCTAAAATGAGTAATTTTTTGAAAACAAATGGTCCATGGAGCCAATTAGTTACTTTAAACAACATTAAACTTCAAAATACACGGTTTGATGAAAGCAATTCTGAGCTAAGTAATATAGATGTAACCCCAATTAAAGTTCCTCATAGAGATGAGTATTCTGAGACTGCAGGCTATATAATAGCGGGAAAAAATAAAAAAGCTTTATTTATACCTGATATAGACAAATGGGAAAAGTGGGATAAAAATTTGACAGAGTTAGTCAAGGACTTTGATTATTTATTATTGGATGCTACTTTTTATGATTCAAAGGAAATAAATAGAGATATCCGTGAAATTCCACATCCATTAGTATCAGAAACCATTAATCTTTTAAATAGTTTAAGCAAAGAAAATAAAAGTAAAGTTTATTTTATTCATATGAATCATACCAATCCTATGCTAGATAGCAACAGTGATTTATCAAAGATGATTATTAATGAAGGCTTTAATATTGCTAGACTTGGTCAAAAGCTTTACTTGTAACTGTTAAGATTGAAGCTTAGCTGCTATTTCTTGGACCTCATCAAGAACTCTCAGTAAGTTCCCACCCCATAATTTTGCAATTTCTGATTCACTATAGCCTCTGTTCCTTAGAGCAGAAGTAACATTCATGGTCTCTGAAGCGTCTTCCCACCCTACAATTCCTCCACCTCCATCAAAGTCAGAGCTTATTCCCACATGATCTATCCCAATCTTTTCAACCATGTAATCAATATGATCCATAAAATCATCCATATTTGCAGGCGGATCTTTACGATCAGTTAAAAAGGAACCAAGAGCTGTAGTTTGAACTACACCTCCATTTTCCTTTATCCAGTTAAGCTGCTCGTCATCAAGATTTCTTGGGTGGTTTCTTAGTGCTCGAGCGGAGGAGTGAGATGCAATTATAGGTGCTTTACTTAATTTAGTCATTTGTCTTATAGCTTCTTTAGATGGGTGAGATATATCAATCATTATTCCATAATAGTTTAAAAGGTCGACAACTTCTTTTCCCAAATCACTTAAACCGTTGTGCATTGAAGTTTTATCAAATTCTCCAGTATTTGAATCAGAGAACTGACTATGACCATTATGTGAAAGTGATACATATCTAGCTCCTTTTTGCCAAAATTTTTCAACATTTGAAGTGTCAAGCCCCATAGAATAGGCATTTTCTACCCCAATCATTATTACTTTTTTCCCTTTTGCAAGTATTCTTCTAACATCTCCTGAGGTAAGGGCAAGTTCAACTTTATCTGGTGCATAAACATTAACTAAACGATCAATTGCATCAAACTTAGAGATAGCATTCTCATAGGCATCCTTATAACCTTCCTCGTTTAGCTCGCCTTGAGCAGTATATACTACCAGCCATGCTACATCAAGCTCTCCCTCTATCATATTCGGTAAATTAAACTGAGTATCTGTATTCATAGTATAGTTAAGAGAATCAGTGAAATTTTTAACATTTATATCTATATGAGTATCAATTGTTATTATTGGTTCTGTAGGATTATTACAACCAATAATTGTAGATGATATAATTAAGGCAAAAAGTAAGTTTTTTTTCATTTTTTAAGTTTTTATTAACTTTTTAATTATTTCATAATCAGTTAGTTATATTATTTTTTATATTTCTGGCACAGTATTTGCTTATGTGTGTGTGTACATTTAATATGTAACATGAACGTTCATATGAAAAATACAAAACTTAAATATAAATTAAATTTTAAAACAATGAAAAAAGGATTATTAACCCTTTTGGCTGCTTCACTTGTATTTGTGGGTTGTCAAAATTATGATGATCAATTCGATGATTTAAATGCACAGATTAGTGCCCTTAAATCTCAAGTTGACGGTTTATCCGCTTTATCAGGGCAAGTTTCTTCTCTTTCTGGGACTATTAGTGGTCTTCAGTCGGGAATAGCTGCTGCTCAATCTGCTGCTTCTGCTGCTAACACAGCTGCTAGCGCAATTGATCTTTCTGGTCTTTCTGCTTCTTTAGCTACATTACAAGCTGAAGTTGATGCAATCGAAGCTTCAATAGCTACTACTGCTACTGCTGCTGAAGTTGCTGCTTTACAGACTAGTTTGACTGCAGTTGAGGCTGATTTAGCTGATTTATTAGTATCCAACAATGTTTATTCAACAGCTATTACTATTACTGATGCTGCCTCTATGGCTTCTGCATTAGCTCTTGGTAATAAAGTTGCTTTAATGAACGCTGCTGTATCTATTACTGATGCTGCAACTGTTGCAGATGCTGATATTCAAACTTTTGTTAACAGAATTAAAACTATGAATGGTGCGTTTACGTACGATTCAGGTTCTGCTACTGGATTTGTTCCAACTTTTGATGAAATGGTGTCTGCAAAGGCAATCACTTTAACACCAGCTGGTGACATATCTTTTAAAGCGTTAACTAGTGCTACAACAATTACTATTAATGATGATTATGAAACAAAGATTACTTCTGTAGACTTTGGTGCTGTAACATCAGTAACTGATTTTGTGGATGATAGTACTGTTAAGCAAATACAGTTAACTAACGCTACTAACATAGATCTTGCATCTTTAGGAAGACTTACAAGTACTTCTGCTGACCCTTTTGTAATTACAATGAAAAAAGGTGGTACGCTAGATGTAACTGCTCTTGATGATGTAAGTACTGCTGGTGCTCAAGAGGATCTTTACTTAAACCTTAACGGTCCTGCAAGTTTTACTAAAACTAATATTGCCGATGGTGATATAGGTCTTACTAATGTTGCTACTGCTTCTATTTCCAACTTCTTTGGAACTATAGACGTAGATTCAGGTGTTGAAACTCTTACAGTTGTTGACGGTGTTAACGTTGACATGGCTGGTTCAAGTGACCTTACTACTGCAACTTTAGATTTCGCATATGACTATGACCCTGCATTAACAACTGCACAAGCTGCAATTGCTGCTGCTGGTTACTCTAGTACATATACTGAAGATTTAGACGATGGTACTATTGACTTTTCTGATATGGAATCATTAACTGTTACAGGTAAATTATTAGACCTTTACGTTGACGGTACTGAATTAGTAACACTTTCAATTGATGCTACTATGCATGATTTACAAATTAATGGTGCAACGGACTTAACTACTTTAACAGTAGCTTCAGGCTCTAGTATTGGTAATATTACTTTGACTGGTACTACAAACCTAGCTGTTGCTGATTTTAATCACACATCAAACTTAACGGATACTGATGCAACTGCTCAGAAGTCTGTTACTATGAGTGTAACAAGTAATACTGGATTAACAAAACTTCACTCTACTGGTGATGACGTAGATACATTAACTATTACTGGAAACACTTCATTAGCTGAATTAGACTTTACAGGTCTTGCAGATGATGGTGCGGAGACTACTCCTACACCAGGTGTAACTATCTGGGGTAATGCATTAGTTGCTGTTTCTGCTTCTAATACTTCTGATGGTGATACTGACAGAGCTGCTGGTTTAGCTACTGACTTAGGATCATTTGATGACGGTACATCAGGTATGGATACTTTAAAAACATATTTAACTCACATTGCTGCAACTTCTGGTTCAACTGCATTTGTTACGTTTGATACTGTACAAACTGAGACTGATACTGAAACATCTGGTACTACAACTACTACATTAAACATTACAGACTCTGGAGACGGTTCAACTACTGACAAAGCTACTGTACTTAAAATGACTCCTGCAGTTGCAAATACTGCGGATGCTGCTAAGAGTGCAATTGCTGCAAGAGTTGGATGGCACGGTGCAGCTTCTGCTGTAGTTCAATTAAGAACTGCAAGTGAGGGTAACCTTCTAGGTAGTGCTGTTACTTTAAGTGGTGATGAAGCTGTAGATGCTGCTGCTATTGCATCTCAGGCTAACAAGGATATTGCTACTGCAGTAGGTTTAACTCTTAATGCATATGCAAAAGGGTACTCTTACAATACAGTATCTTTAATCAACCTTGGACAGACAGATACTGCTGTTGTTGGTGAGAGATATACTTCTACAACTGCTGTAAGTGCTGCTACTACTGCTACTACAGGTAACGGTGAAGGTGGTGCTGGTGCTGCTACAGATATCCCTGTATTTACTACAAGTGTATCAGATACATTTACATTATCGGTAGGTAGTAACTCAGTTACTGTATCACTTGGTGGTCAATCTCAAACTGCTACTACTTTAGCTGCTATTGAAGACGCTGTTAGATCAGGTTGGGCTGCTAAGTATGGAAAAGCTGGTACAGCTTCTGGAAGTGCAATTGCTACAATACTTGCTGCTACTGATGGTAAAATCTACATAAGAATGTTACAAGAAGATAGTGGTGGACACGGACAATCAATAGGTTTCTCAGTTTCTAATGCAAGTTCTGCTTCATCTAGAACAACTGGTAATATTGATTATGTTATTGGTGCTACTAAAGCAACTGGTGACAACTCATCAATTGCTACTACGAACCCTGGTGGTTTAATTATTACTTTAGAATCTAATGATGCGGGTACTGATTTAAACAAAACTAGCGGTGTTATTGATGCTTCTACAGGAGCTTCTTTAGTTGCTTTGTCAGGTTCGTATACTACTAATACAGATATGACTTCAAATTATGTTTCTGCTCTTATCGAAAGAACAGACGTAAGACCGGCTGAAGATGCTGTTGCTGCTGCAACTTCAAATGCTACGGCTGCTGTATTATTTACAAGAGTCGCTTGGTTAGGTTAATATTATAACCTAAACTAACAAGAATTAAACCCCCCAATATTGGGGGGTTTTTTTTATTTTTACATTATGAGAGTATTTGTCAACTATTTGATATTAAGTCTTTATTTTTTTGTTTTCATTACTCCTCAATACATTGACCCTATTTTTCTTGCATTTGATAAGGTTTATCCACAAATGTTCTTAATATCTCTAATTAATATTATTTCTTTTATCCATATAATTAAGATTTTTAATTTTAAAGAGTTTGTATCAAACTTTAAACATAGAAAACATTTTTTATCATTTTTCTTTGTTGTAGTAATTTCAACCATTTCATTAGTAGTTGCTGATAATTTTAATGAGGGAGTTGTCTCATTAGTAAAATTGATCAACTTGTTTTTAGCATATTGCTTTATTATGATTATTGCTTTTAGCAGGAACTTTAATATGTATAATTATTTTATTACAGTCACAGTAATAAGTTTATTTATAGAATCTGTTGTTATTAATCTTGACGTAATAGAATCAGTAATTATTAATGGAAATCTTCTAAATAGATCAAATGCTTATGCAGGATTTGGTGCAAATATTAATATATCCTCATTCTCAGTTTTAATGAAAACTATTGTTCCTATTTATTTTCTTTTTAATTATAAGAATACTATAATTAAACTGGTTTCTTGTTTTCTTATAGCCTCTTCATTTCTTACAATAATGTTACTAATGAGTAGAGCTGCTATTATTGCTTTATCATTAGTTTTCATCTCTACTATACTCCTATCAGTACTTGCTAACAAAAAGAAATATTTTTTTGCAAATGGGTTGGTAATCTTTAGTTTATTAATAAGTATATTTTCTTACAATTTAATCAATGAAAAAAACGCCTATAATATTATTGGGGAGAGGTTTGCAAATGTTACAAATCCAATAGTTGATGGGTCTGTAAAAGAAAGATTAAATTTTTATACAACCTCTGTTCAGTCAATTATTGACAACCCTATACTTGGAATTGGACTTGGAAACTGGCAAATTAAATCAATTGATTTAAGCAAAGACATTATTGAATCATATAGAGTTCCTTATTTCGTTCATAATGATTTCTTACAAACAGCTGCTGAGATAGGAATTATTGGGGGGTTATGTTTTGTTTTCTTTATTTTGTATCCCTTCGCGATTTCATTTAAAAATACAATTCAACACTTCCGGTTTGATTTAGATTTTATGATTTTCTTAATTTTTTTAGTTTACATTATTGACTCTATGTTAAACTTTCCTTTTGCTAGACCCATAAATCTGATTTACCTATTTTTTACTATTATTTTATTTTATAAATCAGAAAAATATTATTTAAAATGAGAAGACTGTTAATCTTTATGATCGGTATGTTTTTACTAATCACATTTTCGATTGGGTCCTACAAAAAGCTGAATTCATCACATTATCAATCAATTTTATTGTATGATTTTAATAATGGAACTGATTTTTTCAAACTAGAAGACAGTAAACTTGATGACAACTTTCCCACTCTAACTGCGACTTCGCTTCCATTGAAATATTTAAAAGCACGTTATTATTTAAAAATAGACTCAATTGAAACTGCAAAAAAATTATTGTATAAATCAATTGACGATAATCCTTACATTGCTGCACCACAGGCTTTACTTGCAAATTTGTATTTAACTGAAAATGAAATTGATAGTGCCTTATTTTATTCAAAAGAAGCTTTTTATAGCTTGAGTAATAATAATCGACATAGAGATGTATACTTTCGTGCCTTGAAAGAAATTAATGATTCAATTAGTTTAGACTCAGCTTTTGTTAAAATTAAAGATTATAATAATGAGAATCACTGGTATGATTACATTTTAACAAGAAATGATATCAATCAAAAACCAAGTAAATACCTATTGAATTTACTTGATGAAATTCCAGCAAGATTTCCACAAACTGACACTCTTAAAAAAAACAGTATTAAGAGGTTCATTGAACTTGGAAGTGGAAGATATACTTCAGCTTTAGCTAATTCAGAACTTGGCAGAAATGAATTTGAAAAGAATAATTTTTCTGAGGCGGTAAGATTCTATGAGATTGCTATTTCATTAGATGATAAACAACATGTATATTTTGAAAATGCAGCCATTTCATATGATAACCTAGAGAATTACTCAAAAGCAGAAGAATATTTTAATAAAGTAATTTATGACTTTAAGACAATTGATGGAAAGTCAGAGTTTTACAAAGGTTTGATGTTTATAAAAAATAATAATATTACCTCTGGTTGTGATTACTTAGCAAGATCTACAAGAAAAAATTATGTTGGAGCTGCATCTGGCTTAAGAGCAGAAAATGTTTATAATCAACTTTGTAAAAATTAATATTAATTATAATTTACTATTGTATCAATATCCCCATTTTCCTTATAGACGGTCCATTTTCCTGATCTTTGTCCAGTTTTAGAATAACTAGACACTTGTCTCAAAGCACCAGACTCATAATAATATTTCCATTTACCTACTCTAACCCCATTTTTAAATTTACCTTTAGTTTCAATTTTACCATTTGGAAAATAAAAAACCCATTTACCATAATCAACACCATTTATATATTGCTGAATACTTTTTTTCAAATCACCCTCATAAACTACACATCTACCTGTGTAAAGACTGCCATCGGGAAGGCTAGTTAATTTATTGATTGAGTTATAACTAATTTCTGGACACCTCTGAATATTTGAGGTTGAACACGATATAAAAATTACAAATAAAAAAGAAGTATACTTATACATTAAAATAATAATTGAATACAAATTATTGCAAATATAGTCAAACAACAAATAAGAAAAGTAGTCTTAAAATGACTGTTATTATATTTTAAAATGTTATGATGTATATGATTATTATCTGCAATAAATGGTGATTTTTTGTTTATAAGTCTCAAAGAAAAAATTCTAATTATATCAATTATTGGGTAAATTAATATTGATATTACAAAAATAATTTTATTAAGGTCAAATTCAGGTTTAATTCTATAACCAAAACTAAGAATATTTAACACATATACTGAAATAATACCACCTAACAGATATGAACCTGCATCACCGAGAAATATTTTTTTGGCTTTTCTGAAATTAAAGTAATAAAGTGGTATTAAGGTTGAAATAACCAATATACTAAGAAAGTAAAAATCTGTATTTACTGATGCAAAAAATTCATATGAAGTCATAAAAATTATAGAAATAGAAATTAAAAGCCCATCTATTCCATCAACAAAGTTAATTGCATTAATTATCGAAATAATTATAAAAATAGTTATTAATTGTGCTAGTACTCTATTAACCTCATAAACCCCAAAAAAACCATGAAAATTATCAATTATTAAACCATTATCAATAATAATTTTAGCTGCAATTATTTGAAAGATAAATTTTAATTTGAAATCAACACCATAAATATCATCATATATCCCTATTAAAAAAAGAAGACTAAGTGGTACTAAAATAGAAAAGTTAAATATATCAGTACCAATTAGGTAATAATAAACAGAGATTATCATTAATACCAAAAAAACAGAAAGACCTCCTGATCTTGTTGCAACAGTATCATGAGATGATCGTATGTTAATTTTATCGAATATCTTTTTTTTTAAAAATATTTTTTGACAGTAATAATAAGTTATAATTGATAGAAAAAAAGAACTTATAATTAAGGATATTGCCATATATAAACTTACTAAAAAATATTGGAAAAGAAATTATAGTAAGGCTTTTAACTAAGCGTATCAAACAATCTTACATATTGATTAATTACAACTTTTTTTGAATATTTCTTAATGATTTCTTGTCTCCCGTTAGATCCTAATTTATTTCTAAGATCAATAGAATTGTGAAGTTTTAATATTTCCTTTTTAAATTTTGATAAAGAGTGATCAGTAACTAATAAAGCTGCATTTGTATCTTTTAGAAAAGAGACAATTGGGGTATCTTTAGATGATACTACTATCATTGGCTTGCCTGATGCCATAATTGAATAAACCTTAGAAGGAAATCCATATTTTTCTACTTTTTTATTCATAACTATGAAATAAATATCTGCAAATAGATTAATTGCCGGCATATACTTTTTATCGTAATAAGGTAATAATTTAATATTATTGAGTTTATATTTTTCAATTTCTGATTTCAAATATACCTTCATTAATCCTTCACCTACTATCCATATGTTAATTTTAAATTCCCTTATTTCTTTGGCTAAATTTAAAATTAGATCCCATTCTTGAGCTAGGCCGATATTACCTGCATAAAGTATATCTGTATAATCCTCTTTCTTTTTGAAATCAACGGGTAATGATACTGAACTCTTTGTTGAGTAAAGCTCAGTATCAACAAAATTTGGTATTATAATTAGTTTATTTTTTTCTTTAATTCGAGATTTTATAATATTATAAAATTGATTATCAATTGTGGTAATAATGTCTGACATATTATAGACCCACTTTTCGATTATTTTTAAAATATTAATAAAAAACCCGTTTCTTATAAATCCAAGATTAATTAGTAAATCTGGATAAATCTCTTGAACATTATAAATTGACTTTGAACCTTTAATTTTAGCCAATAATATTGCAAATAATCCATTGGTAAGAGGTGGGGAAGGGGTAAGAATTATGTCAGGTTTTTTAATAAAGATCCCAACTATAAAAGAGGCTATATGCCAGTATACAAATGATAAGATTCTAATTAAATGATTTTTATATTTTTTCAGTGGAACATGGTAAACTTTTACTCCATTAAAAATACTTGTATATAAAAGACCAAAAAACTTCTTCTTTAATGGTTGTGCTATTAGAGATTCACTAGTTAGATTGTAATGAGGGGTAGTGGTTAAAACTGTTACTTTATAACCTTTTTTTTTAAAACCCAATACAAGATCACTATAAAGATGGGCAGTTGATACTCCATCTGGACTAAATACAAGCGAGTATATTAGTATTCTTTTTTTATTTACTGCTTTTGCCAAACTACTCTATTTACAAAATCAATATGAGATAATATGATTCTTTCTATTTTTAAAGAAACATTAGAAATATTATAATCTGAAACTAAATTAATATTCCTTTTTTTCCCTGTAGTTTGATTTTCAAGCATCTTGATTCCTTGTAAAATCCTTTCAATTTTAAGCCCAGTTACAACAACAGATGTCTCTTCTATTGCTTCAGGTCTTTCATGAGACTCACGAATATTTAAAGCTCTAAAATTTAAAATAGATGATTCTTCAAAAATAGTACCACTATCAGAAAGAACCACATAAGACTCTATTTGTAATTTATTATAATCATTAAAACCTAGTGGGTCAATAAATTTGACAAGTTTATCTAGTTTTAAATCACTTTTGTCGTATTTTTTTTTTGTTCTTGGGTGAATAGGAAAAATGATTGGCATTTTATATTCATTTGCTAATTTATTTAAGGAGTCTATTAATAGCCTAAAATTCTTCTTATTGTCAACATTTTCTTCTCTATGACAAGAAACTAAAAAATATTTTCCCGGTTCAATATTTAAATCTTCTAAAATTTTAGAATTATCAATAGATTTTTTTTGAGAATTTAAAACTTCGAACATAGGAGATCCTATTTTTATCGTCCTATCAGGACTAAGCCCCTCATTTAAAAGATACTCTTTTGCAATACTGCTATACGTTAGATTAATATCAGCGATATGATCTACTATTTTTCTATTTGTTTCTTCTGGTACTCTTTGATCAAAACATCGATTTCCAGCTTCATAGTGAAATATTGGAATTTTTTTCTTTTTTGCAGCAATAGCAGAAAGACAACTATTAGTATCTCCAAGAATTAAAATTGCATCCGGTTGTAAATCATCTAAAACAGAATCTATCTTTATTAAAATATTTCCAATTGTCTTAGATGGACTGTCAGAAGCAGCTTCTAGGAAAATATTTGGTTTAGAAATATTTAAATCTTTAAAAAAAACCTCATTTAAATTGTAATCATAATTTTGTCCAGTGTGAATTAATGTATGTTTAATGGATCTTGAATTATTAAGTCTATTAATTATACTTGATAAACGTATAATCTCGGGTCTAGTTCCAACTACTGTTACTAAGTGTATTTTTTTAGTACTCATAATCTCTATTAAAATTAAACATTTTCTAGATAGGTGTCAGACCTATCTTCATTATAATGCTCATTAATCCAAAAAACAGTAATTAGTTCTTCATCTCCAATATTTTCAATATTGTGGGTATGCCAAATAGGAATATCAACATAAGATGGTTTATCTCCATCAATAATAAACTCACATTTATTATCAGAAAGAATTTCTCTTAATTGAATTTTGGCTTTTCCTTTAATTACAGAAAATCTTTCGATTTTCCTTGTATGAAAATGATTACCTCTAACCACACCTTTTTTTGTTATAGAAAACGAAGTCTGACCCTGAGAAAAAGCCCTGGTTAATTCTGAAAAACTACCTCTATTATCATTATTTTCTTTGTGAGATCTTGGAAAAAAACTATTTATATTGATATAAGATCTAAATGTATTAAAAAGACATAAATCAAAGTGTGAGTCAATACTTGGGATTTGGCCATACTCACAGTATAGTTGATTAAACTTATCAAGTTTAGTAAGTACATCGCTGACATTATAATTATAAATTAAGTTTTTTTTCAAAGTTATTCCCTTGTCATCATATAGTATTTTAATTATTTCATTAATAAAATCACCAACATATATCAAAGAAACCTCTTTGTCATTATCAATAGAAGGATTTTCTTTATTAACTAACATTGATGAGAAAGTTGCAATGAATGAGTTATAATTTGGTTTGCAGAATGGACCAAAAATATTAGGAGCAATAATACCATAAAATTTATATCCTAATGAATTTGAATATTCTTCAAATTTTAGCCTAGCATTTTTTTTTGCTTTGCCATAAAGGGTTCCTGAATTTTCTTGAA
>CACORF010000002.1 GCA_902629505.1 uncultured Bacteroidota bacterium | reverse complement strand
TGGCTCGGGTTTCTCCTTATTTTGATTTTCGACAATAGGAATATCTTTTTCTTTATTTGAAGAAACCTCTTTCATCATTTTTTCTTCCATCTCTTTTCCTTTTTTGTAAACAAAGGTTTTTTCAAGATTTCTATTAAAAAGTTCTGTATCAAACTCTCCATTTTCTTTTTTTAATTTTAACCATTCACCCCCTTCAAAAACTTCTATGTCCAAATTATTAATACTCATTGGGCTAAATGTTGCATACCACTCAGTGGGGTCAGCTCCTTTTGACTTTCCAATTTCTGCCATTTTATCCCATAATAATGGATTTACTTTAGATTTATGCTTATATTTTGCAAATGTCACAAATAAAGAGTTCAAGTTGGTTATTAACCTAGCACAACCAATATATTTTTCAAATTCTTCTGGAGTATTTAAATCAAATTCCTTTTTTCCATCATTAAACCTTTTAAATGCAGAATATTCCCATTTAGAGTTAGTAGTGAACCAAAGACCTGGTTTTTTTACCTTTAACATCTTTTCAGTTTGAGATGTGAGTAATTTACCAGTTTTAAAAATTTCAATTAAATGTGATAGAGAAGTATAATGATACAACAAAATTTTTTCCATACTTCAAAGATAGGAATTGATTTAGTCTTTTTAGTTATTTTTGTATTATGAAATCAATTTTTGATAAAGTATCTAATGATTGTAGTAGACTTGTAATTAAAAGATATAGCACATCATTTTATTTCTCAAGCAATCTACTCTCAAAGTCTATAAGACAAGATATTTTCAATATTTATGGGTTTGTCAGACTTGCTGATGAAATTGTAGATACGTTTCATGAATTTCCAAAAAAAGAATTACTCAATGAATTTGAGGATGAGTTGTGGAGAAGTATTGAAAATGGAATAAGTCTAAATCCAATATTAAACTCATTTCAATTCACCGTAAACAAATACTCAATTCCAGAAGATCTTATTAGCTCTTTTTTAGAAAGCATGAAAATGGATTTAGAAAAAAAAGAATATGATTCCCTGGAAGAATACAAAAAGTACATATACGGTTCAGCTGATGTAGTTGGACTTATGTGTCTAAAGGTATTTGTTGATGGTTCTGATAAGGAGTATAATGAACTTAGTCCGTTTGCGATTTCATTAGGATCTGCATTTCAAAAAGTAAATTTCTTAAGAGACTTGAAAGATGATTCTAAAATTTTAAATAGGGTCTATTTTCCAAATGTTGATATGAATAATTTTGATGAAGAGTCAAAAAAAGAAATAATAAGTGAAATAGAAAAAGATTTTCAAAATGCCATTAAAGGTATTGTAAAGCTTCCAAAAAACTCAAAATTTGCAGTTTATATAGCATATAGATATTATTTTAAATTATTAAAGAAGTTGAAAAAAATTTCATCTGAAAATATTGTTAAAAAAAGAGTTAGGATTCATAATTTCCAAAAGTTTGTTGTAATTGCGAGATCTTACATCAAGTATCAATTAAATCTTATTCAATGGATATAGTTATTTGGATTTTTACTGTTATTGCAACATTTATTATAACTGAGTTTACTGCTTGGTTTAACCACAAGTATATCATGCACGGACCATTATGGGTTCTCCACAAGGATCATCATAAAAAAGACCACAAATCATGGTTTGAGCGAAATGATTTATTCTTCTTTTTCTATGCTTTTCTAAGTGCAAGTTTTGTTGTTATGTGGGGACAGGGATTTTGGCTTGGACTCCCAATTGCTTTAGGTATTGGATTATACGGTCTAGCATATTTTATAGTACACGATGTTTTCATTCATCAAAGGTTTAAATTTTTAAGAAATGTTGACAACAAGTATGCAAGAGGTGTGAGAAGAGCACATAAAATTCATCACAAAAATATACACAAAGATGGCGGAGAGTGTTTTGGAATGCTAATAGTTCCTTGGAAATATTTTAAATAGTTAATCTTTTTTCCAATTATATGCAAAATTACAGTAACTACTATCTGCATTAATATTGATGTATGTATCAACTATTTTTTCTTCCATCCACTTCTTAATAGTCTTAAGTTGTTTCTCGGTTAGCGCTAGCTCTTTAATTTTTACGTAATCTTGAGAAAAGTCTGCAACATGCTCATCAAACCTATTAGAAATTTTTAAAATTTTATATTTTGAGACACTATTATCAGAGTTATCTAAAAGAGGCATACTCATTTGATTATCTTTAAGGTCCTTAACTTGAGAATATAATAATGGATCCATTTTCGTTAGCTCAAATCTTGTGTCATTAGTGCTTGGATTAATGAGTACTCCCCCGTTCAATCTAGTTTGTTTTTCATCTGAGAATCTTAATGCTGCATCTGAAAAAGTAATTTCTCCAGTGGATATTCTTTCTCTAATATTGTCAATTTTCTCTTTTGCTGATTTTAATTCTTCATTAGAAATTTTTGGAATTAATAAAATGTGACGAATGTCAATTTCTTGACCTCTAACATTATCAACGGCTAATATATGCCATCCAAAATCAGTTCTAAATGGTTCAGATATTTCTCCTTCTCTCAAACTAAAAGCAACATCTCTAAATTCCTTTGCCATCCTAGGTTTCTTTCTGTTAAGTGTATACTTACCACCCTTACTTCTTGAACCAGGATCTTGAGAATAAAGCAGGGCTTTTGAAGCAAAACTCATTCCACCTTCTAATATATCTTCTCGAAATAATTTAAGTTGATCAATAATTCTTTGATTTTCCTCTTCAGATACTTTTGGTTCAACTACAATCTGAGCAATTTCAAGCTCTGTACCAAATACAGGTAGATCTATTTTTGGAATAGCTTGAAAAAACTGCCTTACTTCCTCTGGAGTAATTTCTACTTTTTCTACAATGGATTCCTGCATCATCTCAGATAATCTTTGTGTCTTATTTATTTCAAAAAGTTCGTCTCTAAATGAAAGCTCATCTCTTTTATTATAAAATTCTAGTACTTTTTCAATACCACCTAGCTGTTCTGTAAAATACTCAAGCTGTCTATCAACGTAATCATAAATTTCATTATCTGATAGTTCGAGACTGTCTTGAATAGCATGATGGGCATAAAGTTTATCTTCCATCAACTTTCCTAAAAGCTGACATTTTGAAACACCTCTAGTACTGAGGCCTTGAGCCTCCATATCAATTAAAACTTTATCTATATCAGAGTCAAGAATTATAAAATCTCCAACTACTGATGCTATTCCATCAACTTTAATTTTTTCTTGTGTAAATGAAAATTGAAAAATTAATAATAATAGTAAACTATTTATAAACTTCATATTTCCTTGATTTAAGCGCATCGTTTAAAATTTCTTGATTGATACCTTTAAGTATATCTAATTTTCTTTGATTTATAATTGTTGACTTAATTCGATCATAAAGATAAGATTTTGGCGGAATATTTCCTGATTTTAACATGTCATCAATTATGAAGAAATTAATATAGTTAGATTCATTTAACGTAAATAGTTTATTTTTTATAAAATATCTAGACTTATTATTTTGATTTATAAAATTGATTGAAGAAATGACATCTCTTTCAGTAAACCAAATTGAATCGTCAAGTTTCAAATCTGCAAACTGAAAATTTAATGAATCTAAAAAATATCTATCCTGTTCATTCATCCTTACAATATATCTTCTTATTCTATTGATATTAATATTATCTTCAGGAACCTTAATATATCTATACTTTACAAGATTCTCATTAAGCTTAAAATTGTTTACATTCATAGAGTAAAATGAATCTATTTGTTCATCTGTTACTATAGAATCAATTTTAGAATTTACTATTAAGTCTTTGTATGAGTTTATATATAGATCGACTCTATAATTATCGACTAGCTCATCAATTTCAGTTCTCTTTGATTGAGATAAATTAATAATCGATAAGTCATATAAAACTTTTTCTTTTGCCCAAGTTTCAATAAAATTTAAAATTTTTATTAAGCTATCATCCTCAGAAACATAACTAGGTAAATCATCTTCATATAAAAAGTTCTCCCCTGCTCTAGCTACAAGATTATTTGAATTATTATTTGAAAAGTTTGAGCAACTACCAAAAAAAATGCATAAAAAGGTTGTGATAATTAGTCTTTTCAAAGTTATATTTTTGGTGGACTGTAGTTTGGAGCCTCTTTCGTGATTGAAATATTATGAGGATGACTCTCTCTAATTCCAGAACCAGTTATCTTGACAAATTTTGAGGACTTTTTTAATGAAGTTATGTCTTTAGTCCCACAATAACCCATACCAGATCTAAGACCACCAATAAATTGATGTATGCTTTCATTTAGTTGCCCTTTGTAAGGTACTCTTCCAACTATTCCCTCAGGAACTAATTTTTTATTTTCTGATTGTTCTGATTGAAAATACCTGTCCTTACTTCCTTTTTGCATTGCCTCAACAGACCCCATGCCTCTATAAGTTTTAAATTTTCTTCCATCATAAATGATTGTTTCTCCGGGTGATTCTTCCGTACCAGCTAGAAGAGATCCAAGCATGACAGAGTCAGCTCCTGCTGCAATAGCTTTTGAGATATCACCAGTATATCTTATACCGCCATCAGCAATCAAAGGTATATTCGAATCTTTTAATGCTTCTGATACATTTAACACAGCTGATAACTGAGGATAACCTACACCTGCAACTATTCTTGTTGTACATATTGAACCTGGTCCAATACCAACTTTAATTCCATCAGCACCATTCTCCCTCAAATAATCTGCTGCATCTGCAGTTGCTATGTTACCAACTACTATATCAACTCCACTAAATGAGTCTTTTAAGATTTTTAGAACATCTCCAACCCTACTAGAATGAGCATGAGCAGTGTCAACTACAAGTGCATCAACTCCTGATTTAATTAAATATTCAGCTCTTTTTTTAAAATCTTTATCTGTTCCAATAGCTGCAGCAACCATTAATCTTCCTAATTTATCTTTATTTGAAGTTGGTTTCTCTGAGTGCTTATTAATATCCCTGAAAGTGATAAGACCTATAAGTATTCCTTTTTCATCAACAACTGGTAATTTTTCAATTTTGTGAGTTTGAAGGATTTCTTCAGCTTGCGACATAGATGTTCCCGCCTTTGCAGTAATTAAATTTTTATTAGTCATAACATCTGATAATTTCTTTGAATTATCTTTTTCAAATCTTAAATCTCGATTAGTTACTATTCCAACTAATTTTCCATTTTTTGAAACAATAGGAATACCCCCTATTTTGTATTTCTTCATAGAATTTTTAGCATCAATAACCAAAGAGTCTGTGTCTAATGTTACTGGATCAATAATCATTCCTGATTCAGCTCTTTTAACTAATCTAACTTCATTAGCTTGATCCTCGATTGACATGTTTTTATGAATAACACCAATCCCCCCCTCACTAGCAATAGCAATTGCCATTTTACTTTCAGTAACAGTATCCATAGCAGCAGAAACAATTGGAACATTTAGACTAATATTCCTACTAAATCTAGTTTGTAGGGATACATCAGAGGGAAGTATTTTTGAATAAGCCGGGACTAGAAGTACGTCTTCATAGGTTAAACCTTCTCCGACAAATTTTGAATTTATCATATTGCAATTAATTATAAACTAATTGCATGCAAATATACAAATTAAAATATAGTAAGTTAAAATAGTATTGACAGTCCTATTAAAACAAAAATAAATGACTTTAAATAGACTATTTTTTTATTCTTAACATCAACTTTTAATATTGAAATTAATCTATTAGATGCAAGTGATACAGCTGAAAAAACTATTAATGCTTGGAATATGAATATAGCTCCAAGAATAATAAATTGATATGATATAGAAATAGTATCTGAAAAAAGAAAATTGGGAAAATATGTCAAAAAGAAAATTAGCACTTTTGGGTTTATTAGATTCATATAGACTCCTCTTAAATAAAAGTTTTCTTTTTGTCTCTCTATTGTTACACTATCTTTTTTAAATTCTTGAGATGCTAAATAAAATAAATAGACAGACCCAAAATATTTGAAGAACATAATTACATTGTCATTTTGCTCAATAATAGCTGATAATCCTAAAGCTAATACCAGAGTGTGGACAACAAGACCCGAACATAACCCAAAGGCGACTAAAAGACCAGATTTTTTATCCTCAATACTCTGATTTATTACAAACAAGATATCTGGACCTGGCATCAAGGTTAGAGCTAATGATGATATAAAAAACAATAATATTTGTTCCATTTGTTGAATTTAATTATTATTTATATTTGACGCTAAAATATTTCGAATGAATAATATTGTCCAAGATCTTGAACCATTAAAAGATAAACTGAGAAATCACTCTTTATATAATAACATTAAAGATGTTGAAGACCTTAAAATTTTCTCAAGTGCACATGTTTACGCAGTGTGGGATTTTATGTCTCTTTTGAAGTTCCTTCAGATTAAATTAACCTCAACTTCACTTCCTTGGTTTCCAAGTAAAAATACAACTACAGCAAAATTAATTAATGAAATTGTTGCAGGAGAAGAAACAGATGAAGACCAAAATGCTAACCCAATGTCTCATTTTGAAATGTATATAGACTCAATTCAAGAATTTGGGCTCAACACTGATGAAATCCTAAATAATATTAACTCACTTAATAATCTAGAGTCAATTGAAGATGATATTGACATGTTAGATATTAAAGAATACGTAAAGAATTTTTTAAAATTTACATTCTCTGTAATTAAAAGAGGTAATGTTCATGAGGTTGCTTCGGTATTTACATTTGGTCGAGAGGATTTAATCCCTGATATGTTTATCCCATTAATAGAGGGAATTAATGCTGAAAATAATGATCTGAACAAATTAATTTATTACTTTAAAAGGCATATTGAGGTAGATGGTGATATGCATGGTCCAATGTCCATGGAAATGTTGTCTTTTTTATGTAATAATGACGCTAAGAAAATATCAGAGTCAAGTTCAATATCAAAAGAAGCCCTACTTGCCAGAATATCATTATGGGATGGTATTGAAAATGAAATAAAACAAAGAAAAAATAATTATGAAAAAGTTTAATACTCTACTATTAATTTTAGCTCTTTCAGTTAGTTGTTCGCAAGAAAATGCTTCAGACAAGTATGCTGAATCAATAACCTCGAAAGAATTATCTGATCTAATCTATGAGTTTTCTTCTGACAAATTTGAAGGGAGAAATACTGGTGAACCAGGACAAAAGCTTGCAGTTGAATTTATCAGGGACTTCTATAAATCAAATAACATTATAAAAGCAGACAATACCGAGGATTACTTTCAAAAGTTTTTAGTTGACTTTGATAGCAGAGAAGTGACAAGACCTGATAATATTAATCAAGATAATATTGATTGGGTAAAGACAGAGAACGTTGCTGCAATAATAGAAGGTTCTACTTACCCAAATGAATATATTGTTCTTACTGCTCACCTTGACCATGTTGGAATTGAAAATGGTGAAATTTTTAATGGAGCAGATGATGATGGGTCTGGATCTATGGCTTTATTAGAGATTGCAGAGGCATTTAAACTTGCAGAATTAGATGGAAACAGACCTAAAAGATCTATTGTTATTCTTCATGTTTCCGCTGAGGAAAAAGGGTTACTTGGCTCTAAATATTATACAGATAATCCATTATATCCTCTTGATCAAACTATAACAAACTTAAATGTTGATATGATAGGTAGAACGGATCCAACAAGGAATTCAAATAATGATGAATATATTTATTTGATAGGAACAGACAGGTTAAGCACCATGCTTCATGAAACCTCAGAAAAGGTTAACTATAAAACTGTCAACCTTGAATTAGATTATAGGTTCAATGCCTTGGATGATCCTAACAGGTTTTATGAAAGAAGTGATCACTGGCACTTTGCTAAAAATAATATACCTGTAATATTTTATTTTAGTGGGACTCATGAAGACTATCACCAACCTACTGATACTGCTGATAAAATTAGGTATGACCTACTGACTAAAAGAACAAGATTAATATTTCACACAGCTTGGGAGATTGCCAATATGGATGAAAGAATAGAAGTTGACCAAAATTAGGCAAGAATCAATCCTTAGAAATACTAATAAAGAATATTATCTAAATAAAAAAGGGAGCTTAAAGGCTCCCTTTTTAAGTATTCTTATTTTAATTCTTGAGGAGAACTCATCTCTGGTTTAAAGACCATTGTTCCTGAATATCTTCCAAAACCTCCAAGTGTAAGTGAACTCTCAAATTCACTTATATCTGCTTCATAATTTACTCCATATAATTCATTATATTTTTCATAAACCTTCGCCCACTCTGAACTGTTATCATTTTGAAGATCCTCAAAATTTGAATGACTAAAAATAACCATTACTTGATTACCTTGACAACCTGCAAAACATTGAAGTGTTGTCATATTAACATCGGCACCTGATTGCTCTAGTGCACCTTTAACCTTGTATCTAAAAGCCCAAAAGTCAGCTTCATGTTCGCCATCATAATTGTACACAAAATATCTTTTGAGAGGCTTCTTCCAGTTGTTATCACCTTCAGGCCAATGAGTTGCTCTTTCAACTATATTGTACCAGGATGAATTAGTAACTCTTCCATGTTTACCTGCATTATTCTGCATAGCTTTTAATCCAGAAGGATATTGTTTATCAAAATCCTTAAGCTCATTTTCAATTCTAATTCTCCAATAGTCTCCTACCTGATTACCAGAATTAATTTGAAAAGTATATAAAACTGCTCCATCTTTTGAGGAATTATACTTCTTAGTTTTATCAGCAACTGCTTTTTCAAAATCAGCTGATTGACCTTGATTTGCAGTCCAGTTCCAGGTTTGTACAACCTGACTATTTACACCAATAGTAAATACAAGAGTCAAAATTGTAAGTAAAAATTTTTTCATAGTTAATTATTTTAAATTGATTAATAATATACAATATAATAGAAAAAACCCCTCATTAACTGAAGGGTTTATTTTAAACGTGTAATGTAACGGTTAACTCGGGTGGAAGACCGGATTCGAACCGGCGACCTCCTGAACCACAATCAGGCGTTCTAACCAACTGAACTACAACCACCATTTAGGTGGCAAAAATAGAGTTTTTGAAAATTATATTAAAGGAAATTTTGAAAAATTAAAGTAAATCAAAGATATTATTTACTGCAATATTTTTTCTTGACTGAAAAGCCTCAGCATACTCTTTATCAATTAGCCTGCCATAGTTTTTAGCTCTATATTTAATACTCTCTATGAAGTTTTCTGAATTTATTTTTGTAGACTTTGAATTTGAGTCTTTAAGAACTTGACTTTGAAAAGCCAAAATAGCTTCTTTCTTGACTTCAATAAACTCTGATATATCGATTAGCACATCAGGTTTAAAATCATTCCATTGCTGATAGTTTAAGTTTATCCTTGGTCTCCAAGGTTCTTGGACTTTACCGTCATATTTGGTTTCTAGTTTTGAAAGACCACTCAAAAAAGCTGCTTCATAAATTAAATCAGAAGCTTTACCATGATCAGAGTGTCTATCAATCTGAGTAGGCGAAAGGATTATATCAGGCCTAAATTGTCTTATAACTTTAATTATTTCAATTTGGTTTTCCTTATTGTTGAAAATAAACCCATCTTGAAAGCCAAGATTAAGTCTAAACTTTGCACCAATTATTTTAGATGCAGCGTTAGCTTCTCTATCTCTTAGCTCTGGAGTACCATTAGTGCCTAACTCACCTCGAGTAAGGTCTATAATACCAACAGTTTTTCCAGATGCTGATGATTTGGCAATAGTTCCACCACATCCCATTTCAACATCGTCAGGATGAGCACCAAATGCTAAAATATCCGTTTTCATTTAATAGATGAATTTATTGCTTGAACAAGATCTTCATAGAGATCTTCATGTGATTCAATACCTGCTGATAATCTAATGAGCTTGTCCCCTATTCCTTGAATATCTCTTTCCTCTTGAGTCATTAGCCCATGAGATGTTTTCATTGGAAAGTTAACAGTTGTCTCAACACCAGCTAGACTCATACCTGGTTTGATTATTTTCAGAGATTTTAAAAAAGTGTATACGTCAACATTTTCATTTAAATCAAATGACATCATAGCTCCAAAGTCATTCATTTGTTCCTTTGCAATTGAATGAGAAGGATGAGATTCTAAACCTGGATAATAAACTTTTGAAATATTTTTATTGTCGTCTAACATTTTAGCAAGTATTTTGGCATTTTTTGTTTGCTGTTTGACTCTAACTAAAAGAGTCTTCATACTCCTCTCCAACAACCATACTGTATAATCACTGAGATTTCCACCAAAGTTTTTTGCTGTATTGAGGATGTTTTCAATTTTTTCTTTAGTACTAATTACAGCACCTGCAGAGATATCACTATGACCTCCAAGATATTTAGTTGCACTATGGATAACCATATCTATTCCATGGTCAATTGGATTTTGATTAACAGGGCTAGCAAAGGTATTGTCTATCATAGTCCAAATACCACTCTTCCTCGCTATTGATGATACTGATTTTAAGTCAACAATTTTTAAGAGAGGATTACTTGGAGTTTCTACGTAGATTCCTACTGTATTATCTTTGATTTGATCAGAAAAGTCTTTTGGATCCAATCCTTTTGTAAACGAATATTGAATGCCAAATTTATCAAATTCAGTTTGAATAAAATTTCTAGTACCTCCATACAGGTCATCTTGAAAAATTATATGGTCTCCAGTCTTAACATTTGCCATTATTGATGTACTGATAGCAGCCATCCCAGACGTAAAAATAAGTGCTTTCTCACCATTTTCAAGTGATGCAATTTTTTTTGATAAAAATTCTTGATTTGGTGTGTTAAAATATCTTGGATAAGGTTTCTTTTCTGCATCACCTCCAAACCATGGATAAGTAGTAGACATGAATAATGGTGAAACAATTCCTTGATACATTGTATCTTTTATTTCACCTTCATGAACACATCTAGTAGAAAATTTATTCTTATTCGCCATCAGTTATCCAAGATACAATTTCTTGGGAATCTGGTCTAGTCCTTGGAGAGATAATTTTTTCGATTTTACCATCTTTGTTTATAAGGTATTTTTGAAAGTTCCAAGTGACACGTGAATCTTTAAATTTATTTTTTGATTTCTGTGTTAAGAATTGATAAATAGGATGTTTTCTTGACCCTTTGACAGTTATCTTGCTCATCATGGGAAAAGTTACACCATAATTTTCTTCACAAAATTCGATTATATCTTCATTCTTCCCTGGTTCCTGCCACAGAAAATCATTTGATGGAAATCCAACTATTATAAAATTAAAGTCTTTGTATTGAGAATAAAGCTTTTGAAGTGCTTCATACTGATATGTTAGACCACATTTAGAAGCTGTGTTAACTACCATTATCTTTTTACCCTTGAGATCAGAGAAATCAAAAATATTTCCATAAATATCTGCTACTTTAAATTGGTGTATAGAATTATCCACGGAGGTCTGTGCACTCATTGTTAAACTCATAGTTAATAAGATTGAAGTTAGTAAAAGTCTTAACATAACGATGCAAATATACTTTTATAACCTAAGGTAGATTCACAAATAATTGTTAAATAGAGTTAACGATTTCCTGGAACTGATCATACTTTGTTGAAGCGCCACCAACAAGAACACCATCTACATTATCTGAGTCTAAAATTTCTTTACAATTTGAAGGGTTTACACTACCACCATAAAGTACTGGAATATTTAAACCTAATTTAGATAACTTTGATTTAACACCTGAATGGATTTCATTAATGTGGTCAATGGAGGCAGTTTCACCAGTTCCAATAGCCCAAACAGGCTCGTAGGCTAGAATAATTTCTAAATTATCATTTAATATATCAAAAGGTATTTGATCAATCTCCTCAAAGCAGAGAACAAATGGAAAGCCCATTGGTATGATTTCAAGAAGGATACTTTGAGGAGTTTTCTCTCTTATCCTTGTCTCTGAATGAGCTACTAATGATCTGTTGATACTAATGTTCTTAAGATTTACAGCTGTAATTCCTCCAGTATCTGATTTTGATTCAGCAGAAGTTAAATTTTGAGATATAACTTCAATATCTGTAGTACTTAAAATTTGATTGACTTCATTTAAATAAAGATGGTTTGGAGAAACCATAACTCTTGTTTTATCAGAAGTATCAAGTCCTAATAGTGAATTAGCAAGGGAAATTGATTCTTTATGACTCAAATAATTTTTCCAATTACCTATTATAATTTTTTGTTTCATTTTTTTATTCTTTTAATAAAATTTGAGCAAAGACTGAATAATTTAAAATATCTTGAAAATTGGCATCAATGCCCTCACTTACAGTAGTCTTACCATCATTTTTTAAGATACTTTTCATTCTATGTATTTTTTGAATAATTAAATCCGTGAGACTAACAACTTCCATATCTCTCCAAGCTTCTCCATAATCATGATTTTTATTAAGCATTAATTCAAAAGTTTCTTTTACATTCCTATCATATAGCTCTATTATTTCATTCGCATCTAGATCTGGTTCCTCCGCAATACCTTTTTCAATTTGAATGAGCGCCATAATTGAATAATTTATTATTCCATAAAACTCAGCTGTTTGATCCTCATCAATTTTATTTGAAATATTATTTTGAAGATTTCTTATCCTTTGTGCTTTAATGTTAATTTGATCAACTAATGAAATTATTCTTAAAACTCTCCATGATGAGCCATAATCAGAATTTTTATTAATAAAAATTTTTCTTGATTTACTTATTATATTATGATATTGTTCCTTTGTTTTTTCCATGTCAGAATTTAATATAAATTTGGAAAAGTAGATAAAAGTATGACTTTAAATTGTAACGGAAAAATCCTTGATTTACACACAAAAAAAATTATGGGAATAATAAATATTTCCAATGATTCCTTCTATGACGGAGGAAGATATAATTCAATTGACAAGGTAAATATTCAAATTTCCAATTTGGTTTCAAATGGAGCTGATATAATTGATATAGGAGCTGCCAGCTCAAAGCCAGGATCTAAATTAATTGATCCAAGAAAAGAACTTGATATAATTTCAGATTATATAATTGAGCTATCTAATAATTTTAAAAATATTCATTTATCAATCGACACTTATAATTCAAATGTAGCTGAATTTGCTTTATCAAAAGGTTTCTCAATAATTAACGATATAAGCGCGGGAAGATACGATTCAAATATATTAAACATTGTTAAAGATTATAATTCAGGATATGTATTAATGCACATGCAGGGAGACCCGGAAACTATGCAGGAGAATCCAAAATATGATAATGTAGTTGAATCCATTCAATTATTTTTAAAAACCAAAATTCAGAAACTGCAAGACTCAGGTTTTGATAATACCATAATAGATCCTGGATTTGGATTTGGAAAGAGTATTGACGATAATTTTAAAATTTTAAAAGATTTAGAATCATTCCAATCTCTTAAAAGACCTATAATTGTTGGTCTATCAAGGAAATCAATGATTTATAAAACTCTTAATATTACTCCTGAGGAATCTCTTAATGGCACCTCTGCTTTAAATATTTTAGCTTTAGAAAGAGGGGCAAATATTTTAAGGGTTCACGATGCAAAAGAAGCATTTGAATGTATTAATCTTTTAAAAAAGTTAGACTAATTCGTCGATAAATTGTTCTTCATATAGTTTTTTAAACTTTCCGTTGGGAATACTTAAAAGTTGTTTGTGATTTCCTGTTTCTAATATCTTTCCATCTTCAATGTAGATAATTTTATCTGCTGATTCAATTGTAGAAAGTCTATGAGCAATTATAATTGAAGTTTTATCCTTAGTTATTTTTTTTGTAGCATTTTTTATCAAATCCTCTGAATAGGAATCAATTGATGAGGTTGCCTCATCAAGAATTAAAATATCAGGGTTGTTAACTAAAACACGAAGAAAAGCTATTAACTGCTTTTGTCCAGCAGAAAGTGTCGTACCTCTTTCGCTTACATTAAAACTGTATCCCCCCGGCAATGAATTTATAAAATCGTGGATTTCAAGCTCTCTAGCAGCATTCTCAACATTTTCTAAAGTAATGTCATCGTTAAACAGGGTAATATTATTATAAATAGTATCAGCAAAAAGAAAGACATCTTGAAGAATTACACCAATTTTACTTCTTAAAGTTTCAAGTGCGTAATGGTTAATGTCTTTTTTATCAATGAAGATATTACCTGTGTTTACCTCATAGAATTTAGTTATTAATTTTGTAATGGTAGTTTTCCCACTTCCAGTTGGACCAACAATTGCAAAGGATTCTCCAGGATTAATTTTAAATGAAATATTATTTAAAACTTGTTCATTATCTACATAAGAAAAGCTAACATTATTGAATTCAATTAAACCTCTAAATGATGAACCCTTTAGCGTTCCATTATCATTTATTTGTTGATCATTTTCAAGAATATTAAAAATTCTTTCTGTTGAAACCATTCCCATTTGAAGAGTATTAAATCTATCAGCTATTTGCCTTAATGGTCTAAATAGAAGTCCAGACAAAGAAATAAAAAGGAATAAAGTACCTAAGGAAATGTTTTCTCCATTTAAATTATTAAAACCACCATACCATACAAGAAGTCCAATACAAATTGATGTAGAGATTTCTGCAATTGGAAAGAAAATAGAATTAATCCATACTGTTCTTAACCAGGCATCTCTATGCTTGATATTAATTTTTCTAAAATTGTTGATTTCAACTTTTTCACGATTAAAAATCTGTACAATTTTTATTCCACTTATTCTTTCTTGTACAAATGAGTTTAGATTTGCAACCTCTCGTCTAACTCTCTCAAATGCTACTTTCATTGTTTTTTGAAATACTCTTGTTGCAAAAATTAATACGGGAAATATTGAAATAACTACAAGTGTAAGTTCAAGACTAATAACAGTCATAACTGTAAGGACAGTAATCATCTTTAAAATATCAGCTATGATTGTAAATAAACCCTGAGAAAAAATACTTGCAATAGTTTCTATGTCATTTACAGTTCTAGTTACTAGTCTACCAACTGCATTTTTATCAAAAAAAGACATCTTAAATTTTATAATTTTTTTAAAAACACTTACTCTCAAGTCTTTAATAACTTTCTGTCCTAACCAGTTTGCATAAAAAGTAAACAAGTACATGAATATTACCTCAAAAAGAAGTGCTAAAATCATAAGTAAAATTATTAACTGCATCCCTTCGTAGTTTTTGACAAGAATATAATCGTCTACTACTACCTTCAATAGATAGGGTGTTAAAGTTGAAAAAAGAGAAATGAGAATAGCGGTAAACATTACTCCGTAAAATGTCTTATTATATGGCTTAACAAAAACTAAAAGTTTTGAAAATAACTTAACATCAAATATTTTACCTCTTACTTTCTCCAACTTGTCTTAAAAATTTTTTTATAATTAATATTGGTTAAAAATAATCCAGAAGCAGGAACCGAATAACCTGCTTTACGCCTATCTTTAGAGTCTAAGATAATCTGAAAATCTTTATCTGTTATTTTTTGTGTTCCGATTTCAATCATTGTTCCGACAATTGATCTAACCATGTTTCTAAGAAATCGGTTAGCCCTTATTGAAAATTTATAACCATTTTCATAGATATTCCATTCTGCGAATTGAATATCACAATCATAGGTTTTTACATCTGTGTTAGACTTTGAAAAACACTTAAAATTTTTATGTTTAATTAATCTTTGACAACTCTCATTCATTTTATCAACATCTAATTTATCCTTAAAAAAATAAGAAAACTTATAATTAAATGGATCTTTTTTAGAGCTTATATAGTACTGATAAGTTCTATTAAGTGCATCGAACCTTGCATGCGAGTCTTCAATCACTTGTGACAAACATTCAACACATATATCTTTTGGAATCATCATATTTAAAGATCTGCATAGGTTAGATTTATCAAAATCGTCCTCCACATCAAAATGTGCAAACATTTGTTTAGCATGGACACCTGCATCTGTTCTTCCAGCTAATGTTAAATTAATATCAGATCCACAATACTTTGAGACATTAGTTTCCAATATTTCCTGAATAGTTAATGAATTAGGTTGTTTTTGAATTCCATGATAGTTTGAACCATCATAGGAAAACTCAATAAAATACCTTGGCATAATTAGTTAATTAAGATATTTGCTGAATTTAAAAATAAATTTGTAAATTTGAGTAACTATTTCTCCCAAGAAGTACATTTCTATTAACATTTCAAATTAAAATTTCCACTAAATATGTATGACATTAAAATGCTTAAAGCTAAAAAACTAGCTGAGCTTATTGAAATTGCAGAACAAATCGGATTAAAAGATATGAAAGGCATGAAAAAACAAGATTTAATTGATGCTATAACTAAAAATCCTGATGAAGAAAAAAGTTTTGTAGACACAAAATCCCAAGTCGAAGAGAATAAGCAAAACAACTTTGATAAAAGACCAAGAAACGGATCTAACAAAAGTCATCACAACAAAAACTTTTCAAATAAAAAAGAAGATAACTTCAATAAAGATAATAGGAGGAAATACAAAGAACCTGATTTTGAATTTGATGGAATAATTGAGTCAGAGGGTGTTTTAGAGATTATGCAAGATGGATATGGATTTTTAAGATCCTCAGATTATAACTATCTATCCTCTCCAGACGATATTTATGTATCTCAATCGCAAATAAAATTATTTGGTCTCAAAACAGGGGATACTGTTCACGGAACAGTTAGACCCCCTAAAGATGGCGAAAAGTACTTCCCTTTAATAAAGGTGAATAAGATAAATGGATTGAATCCTGAGGTAGTTAGAGATAGAGTTTCATTTGAGCATTTAACTCCGTTATTTCCTGAGGAGAAATTTAATATTTCATCAAAAGAAAGTACAATCTCTACAAGGATTATAGACCTCTTCTCTCCAATTGGTAAAGGACAAAGGGGAATGATAGTCTCACAGCCTAAGACAGGTAAAACTATGCTTTTAAAGGATGTTGCAAATGCTATCGCTGCAAACCATCCTGAAGTATTTCAAATTATTCTACTAATTGACGAGAGACCTGAGGAAGTTACTGACATGCAGAGGAATGTTAAGGGTGAAGTTGTAGCATCTACATTTGACGAGCCTGCTGACAGACATGTTAGAGTTGCTAATATAGTTCTTGAAAAAGCTAAAAGACTTGTAGAGTGTGGTCATGATGTAGTAATTCTTCTAGATTCAATTACAAGATTAGCAAGAGCCTATAATACAGTTCAACCAGCTTCAGGTAAAATACTAAGTGGTGGTGTTGATGCGAATGCTCTTCATAAACCCAAGAGATTCTTCGGTGCTGCCAGAAATATTGAAAATGGTGGTTCGCTTTCAATAATATCGACTGCTTTAACAGAGACTGGTTCAAAAAATGGATGAGGTTATTTTTGAGGAGTTTAAAGGAACCGGTAACATGGAACTTCAGTTAGATAGAAGGATTTCAAACAGAAGAATTTTCCCAGCAATTGATCTTGTTTCATCGAGTACAAGAAGAGATGATCTTCTTTTAGATGAAAATACAATTCAGAGGATGTGGATAATGAGGAAATATCTAGCAGATATGAACCCTGTTGAGGCTATGGAGTTTATCAATGATAGATTCAAAAAAACCAAAAACAACGAAGAGTTTCTTATCTCAATGAACTCTTGATTACTTGAGCTTACTTAGTTTAGATTTAAGATTTGAAGCTTTATTCTTGTGAATTACATTCTTCTTTGCCAACTTATCAATTAAAGAAACGACACCAGGATATAGCTTTGCTGCCTCTTTTTTAGATTTAGCATCTTTTAGCTTTTTGATAGCATTTCTAGTAGTCTTATGTTGAAGTTTATTCAAAGACTTTTTAGTCTCATCAGAACGAATTCTTTTTAGTGCAGATTTATGATTTGCCATAATTTTTATTTTGTAGCCCGTAGGGGAATCGAACCCCTCTTTCCAGGATGAAAACCTGAGGTCCTAACCGATAGACGAACGGGCCAATCAGGGTGCAAATTTAATTTAAATTTTAATATATCAATAAGATTTTGAAAATATTACTTTATGACGAGCAGGTTTACCAGAATAGATACATTTAGCACCTTTAATATCGAGTTCTTCAGGAATACATCTAATAGTTGCTTTTGTTTCTGACTTTATAGCTTCCTCAGTTACGCTAGTCCCATCCCAACCAGCAATTACAAAACCACTTTGAGAAGAAATTAATTCTTTAAACTCATCATATGAACCAGCCTCATGTGTATGTTTTTTTAATCTTTTTTTAGACTTTAAAATCATATCATCTTGGATCTTAATAATCGATGACTCCACAATAGAGGTTAATTCAGAAAACTTCGCAGAAACTTTCTGAAGATTATATCTAAAGAAAATATCGAACTTGTCTTTTTCAACTTCCTTTTCACCTATGACTATCCTCATAGGAATACCTTTAACTTCTGAATCATTTAGTTTAAAGCCAAGGCTAATATTCTCTCTATCATCAATCTTCACTCTTACACCAGTTTTTTTAATTGAGTCAAACAAATCATTGGTCTTATTTAATATTTTATCTGAGTTTACTTCAGACTTTATTAAAGGGATAATAATTATTTGAGTAGGTGCAAGTAATGGTGGAAGGACAAGACCACTATCATCACTGTGCGACATAATTAAAGCACCCATTAATCTAGTTGAAACACCCCAAGAGGTAGCCCAAACATATTCTAACTTACCAGATTTATCTGCAAACTTAACATCAAAAGCCTTGGCAAAGTTTTGACCAAGAAAATGAGATGTACCAGCCTGCAAAGCTTTACCATCTTGCATTAATGCTTCAATGCAAAGAGTTTCCACAGCACCAGCAAATCTCTCTGATTCAGACTTTGATCCTTGAATAACTGGCATTGCCATGTATTTCTCTGCGAACTCAGAATAAATGTTGTTAATCAATTTTGTTTCTTTTAAAGCTTCTTCTTTTGTTGCATGTGCTGTATGACCCTCTTGCCACAAAAACTCAGCAGTTCTAAGAAAAAGTCTTGTTCTCATCTCCCATCTAACAACATTAGCCCATTGATTAATCAGTATTGGTAAATCTCTATATGATTGAATCCACCTTTTATATGTTTTCCAAATAATAGCCTCACTAGTTGGTCTTACTATTAGCTCCTCTTCAAGTTTAGAATCTGGGTCAACTACAAGCTTACCTTTTTTATCAGAATCATTTTTCAATCTGTAATGTGTAACTACTGCACACTCTTTTGCAAATCCTTCAGCATTTTTTTCTTCAGCCTCAAATAATGATTTTGGAACAAACAAAGGAAAATAAGCATTTTCATGACCTGTCTCCTTGAACATATTATCAAGCTGAGATTTCATTAATTCCCAAATAGCAAAACCATATGGTTTAATAACCATACAACCTCTTACATCTGAGGATTCAGCTAGACCAGCTTCAGAGACAATATCATTATACCATTTTGAATAATCAACATCTCTAGGAGTAATTTTCTTTCCCATTGGTTAAGTCTTATTAACAATTATCGTAAAAAAATGGCACAATTATTGTTCTATATTAAGTGTACGTAAAAGTAATAATTTACATTTAAATAATTATTCATAAATTTAACTAGATGAAAAAATTTATAGGTTTATTGAACATTTTGTTGTTATCAGTTCTCTTCACAGGATGTAACGCATACCAACTTGCATCTTACTATCAAGATAGTGATGGTATTTATGTATCTACTGAAAGAGGTATTGATTATGAGGTAGTATTCAGCGATATTGCAAATGAACCTTTAAATTCCTATTCTTCAAATGATAATTTAGGAGATCTTCCATGGGGAGCGAATCCAGAATCAACTGAAGTTGTAAATAATTTTTTTCCAAGCTTTGGAAGATTCTATTACGATCCGTTTCTACACAACATGGCATTTAATCCATTTTTTACAAACAATGGATACTTTATTAACTATGGTTTTAGACCTCCATTTTTTTATAACAGCTTCGCCTATGAAATGGGATATCCATTTTATGGACCTTTAAATTTCTATTTTTCTCCATACGCTACATCGTTAGGAAATTACTACTGGTACATGATGAGAAATAGGAGATACCTCCCATGGTATTATGGGGGTATGTATGAATCAACTGTATACAAAGACGAATATGGTAATGAATTCTCTAATACATCAAGGGTAAGTTTTAGCAATTCCGCTTCAAGAAGAGGGGAAAGATCAACATCAAGTGGAGTTACAAGAAACAGTGATTCTCAGGGTGTAAGAATATCGGGTCTTTATTCAAGACTTGGCTCATATGGTGGAGTATATACTGACAGGACTCGAGGTGTCTCTGAATATGATGATATAGACACAAGTATTAATTTAAGGGAGATTAAAAATAATGATTTAATAGGTGTTTACTCCAGAGGAAGCTCAAATTCAAGAAATATTAATAGAAATAGTTCCATTCCAAATTTAAGTCAAATTAAGAGCGATAACGTAAGGGAAGCATATCAGCAAATTAGGTCTACCAATCCATATCAAAGGGGAAATTCTTTTTCCAGGTCATCTAATTATGATTACTCAAATTATTCTGCACCAAGTTATTACGGTAACAGATCTTCAAGGAATAACTCATCATTTTCTAATAGAAGAGGTGGTAACTCTCAATTTGGTTCATCTAGAGCATCTCAAGGCGGTAGTTATAGTGCTCCAAGCGGAGGTGGAGCAATTAGTAGTGGTTCTTCAAGAGGAAGCGCAGGTGGTGGCTCAAGAGGTGGTGGTAAGATAAACTAAATGTTTAAAAAATTTATTTACCTATACTTATTTTTGAGTATATCATACATTGGTTATTCTCAAACATTTGAAGATGTACTAAGATATAGCTCCTACTTTCATGAGGGGACAGCAAGATTCAACTCAATGGGTGGAGCTTTTGGGGCATTAGGAGGTGATCTTAGTGCGATATCTATTAATCCTGCTAGTTCATCCATTTTTATTGACTCAGAATTTGGGGTTACTTTAAATTATAAAAATCTTAAAATTTCAAATAGGTTAAACAACTATAAAACTTCATCAAAAAATGATTTCTATTCATATGGAGGTGCAGGCGTTGTCCTTGTTTATGAAAATAGAAAATCTAAGTTTTCAGTTGCATACAATAATCATATTCTAGGAGATTTTGATAGTTCTTTTAACATATCTGGGAACAATAATAATGGAATAGATAATTATTTTCTTTATTACGCTGATGGAATTCCCTCTGAAGATTTATTAATATATGATGGTGAAACATCTCAGAGTGTTTATACATTTTTAGGAGATAATTATGGATTTGCTGATCAACAGGCTTTTCTTGGTTATCAAAGTTTCATAATCAATGATAGTGGTGATAATTACAATAATTTTATCACTAATGCACTTTACAATAATTTAGATCAAAATCTGGATATTTTTAGAACTGGTAACCATTTTAAACACAGTATAAATCTTGGATTTTCTTTTAACAATCATCTATTCAGTGGAATAAATATTAATATGCATGAGACATTATTTGAGGAGACTAAAGTATTTGAAGAGTTTGGTTATTCAGAAAATTCTAACGTTCAGAGAATATTTTTCAAAGAAGATTTATTAGCCTATGGAACTGGGTTTTCATTTCAATTGGGTAGCATAATTAAGATTAAACAATTAAGAGTTGGCTTGTCTTACTCTACCCCTACTATTTTAAAGATTGAAGAAGAAAACAGTCAAATTATTGAAACTGATATTATAGAAAAAGATGGCTTAACTACATATAAGATTGATCCTAATACTATAAATATGTATGATGAATATGAACTAAGACTACCCTCAAAATCACTCTTTAGCCTTGCATATATATTTGGCTCTAGAGGTTTATTAAGTTTTGACTATGAGATCACTAAATTTAATGAGTCCAAATTTGATGACAGTAATGGTAATGACTCATACTTGAATTCACTCAATTATTCTATAAAAAACAATATGGCTGGTATTTCTGAATCAATTCGATTTGGAGGAGAATACAGACTTAAAAATTTAAATTTACGTGCAGGTTATTTCTTCTACAAAGGTGCTGACTTGGACTTAAAAAATAAAATTAGCGGACTATCTGCAGGAGTAGGGATAAATTATGGTTATCTTGATGTTGATATTGGTATAACTAAATACAGCGATTTTATAAAAAATAGACTATTCACCAGAGGTCTGACTAACAAATATGATATTGATAAAGATAGATATTCTGTTTATGCTTCATTTTCATTTAAACTTTAACTTCCTTTTAACTTCATAATTTCTATCTTTGTACAACTCAAATTTTAAAAAATGAAATTACAAGAATTACTCGATAAAGAAATAGATTCTATTGGTGATGATCACATTGGATCAAATACAGAAGAGACACCTTTAAAAGAGGGGGCATTTGATGTGCCAGATAAAGACAAAATAAGTTTTATTCAGGAAAAGGTATATGAAATATTAGATATGCTAGGAATGGACTTAACTGATGATAGCTTAAGAGGAACTCCAAGGAGGGTCGCTAAAATGTTTGTAAATGAGATTTTTTCTGGATTAAATCCAAAGAATAGACCTGAAATGTCAACTTTTGAAAACAAATATAACTATGGTGAAATGCTAGTTGAAAAGAACATAACATTATATTCAACTTGCGAGCATCACCTTCTACCAATTGTTGGATTAGCTCATGTCGCCTACATTTCCAACGGTAATGTGGTAGGATTATCGAAAATTAATAGAATTGTTAGATATTATGCTGAGAGACCTCAAGTTCAAGAGAGACTTACAATCCAAATTGTAAGAGATCTTCAAAAAGTACTAAACACTGAGGATGTTGCATGTGTAATTGATGCTAAACACCTATGCGTAAATTCTAGAGGTATTAAAGATATAAGCTCAAGTACGGTTACATCAGAGTTTGGGGGTAAGTTTAAGAAGGATAAATTTAAAAGAGAGTTCTTAGACTACATAAAACTTGAGTCTGAGCTTTAATGATTTCTCATAATCTATATATATACAATTCACTAACAAGTTCTAAAGAGAAATTTAAACCTTTTCGAAAAAATTCAGTAGGAATGTATGTCTGTGGACCTACAGTTTACAGCGACATTCACCTTGGTAACTGCAGAACATTCATCTCGTTTGATATTATTTATAGATATCTTAAACATTTAGGATATAGTGTTAGATATGTAAGAAATATAACTGATGTTGGTCATCTTGAAGACACTGGAGAGGATAAAATATCAAAGAAAGCCAAGGTTGAGCAACTCGAACCAATGGAGATTGCGCAAAAATATACAAATAGCTTTAAAGATGTTCTGAAAAAGTTTAATGTATTAAACCCTAGTATAGAACCTGTTGCATCGGGTCATATTACAGAGCAAATTTCTATAATAGAAGATTTGATAGAAAAAAATCTTGCTTACATCTCTAACGGGTCTGTTTATTTTGATATTTCGAAATACAATGAGATTGATTCATATGGTAAACTTTCTGGCAGAGATTTAGATAAAATAAAATCTAAATCCAGAAATCTAAGCAGTCAAGATGATAAAATTAATGAGTTTGATTTCGCTCTTTGGAAGAGAGCTGATGAAAACCACCTTATGAAGTGGACTTCACCATGGAGCGAGGGTTTCCCTGGATGGCATCTTGAATGTACTGCAATGAGTAATAAATATCTTGGTGATGAAATTGATATTCATGGAGGTGGAATAGACTTGAAATTTCCTCATCACGATTGTGAGATTGCTCAAGCAGTTGGATATAATGGAAAACAGCCAGCTAAGTTCTGGGTACATACTAATATGTTAACACTAAATGGTAAAAAAATGTCTAAATCTCTTGATAACAACATTTTACCTGATGAATTGTTTTCAGGAAAAAACGACATTTTTTCAAAATCATTTGATCCAAATATTATTAGATTCTTCTTTCTACAAGCACATTACAGAAACGAACTAGATATTAGTGAGGAAGCAATTAAAGCCTCAGAAAAAGGTTTCAATAGATTAATAAAGATAATTGATAGGTTAACTAATGTAAAGGCTTCAAAAATTAATAATGATGGGATTTTCAACAATATAAAAGAATGGGAAAAAAAATGTTTCTCTTGTTTGGATGATGATTTTAACACACCAATGTTAATTGCTGAAATTTTCAATTCTTCAAAATTAATCAATCAATTTGAAGAGAAAGGTGAGATTGGAGATAGAGAAAGAGTTTATTTCATAAATTTATTGGATACTCTTTTAAACAAAATATTAGGATTGAACTATTCTAAATCAACTTCAGATAATAATTCTATCCTTGAAATATTGTTGAATATCAGAGATGAAGCTAGATCAAAAAAAGACTTTCAATTATCTGACTCAATAAGAGACCAATTAAATAAGAAAGGATTTAAAGTAAATGATAAAGATTAGTAGAATCCTCGCTTTACCTTTTATTTTATTAATTAAAATTTATCAATTATTCATCTCACCAATAATTGGTAGTAATTGTAGATATTCTCCAACATGCTCTCAATATGGAATTATTGCATTAAAAAAATATGGAGTTTTCAAAGGAAGTATTCTTACAGCTAAAAGAATAGCTAGATGTAACTCGCTATTTAAGGGGGGTTATGATCCAGTACCATAAATTATACTTATATTTAAAGATGATAATTTCTCAGATTAAATGGTCCCCAACAGAGTCTTTTGAAATATTTGGATTTCCAGTTTACATATACAGCTTGATGTTCATACTTGCATTTCTTGTAGGCTATAATCTAGTAAAGTCATTCTTTATAAAAGAGAAGGTAGATGAAAAATATCTTGATCCATTATTAATATATCTTGTTTTATCTGTTTTTCTAGGAGCTAGATTTGGTGAGGTTTTTTTCTATCAATGGGGTTATTATCAGAATCATTTAATTGAGATATTATTACCTATTCAAGAATCACCAAATTCATCTATTTTAGGATTAATAGATGGCTATAAATTTACAGGATTCAGGGGGCTTGCAAGTCATGGTGCAGCAATTGGTATGACAATAGGTCTTTTAATCTTCAAGAGAAGATATAATTTTAAAAGCCTATTGTGGATTTTCGATAGGTTAACAATTCCAACTTCAATTGGTGGGGCTTTTGTTAGAATAGGAAATTTTTTTAATTCAGAAATCCTAGGTAAATATACTGATAATGATTGGGGAGTTATATTTGAGAATAGAGGTGAAATATTACCTAGACACCCGGCACAACTATATGAGTCTTTCGGATACATATTTCTCTTTATTATTCTTTACTTTTTATATCAGAAACCTACAATTAGGAACAAAGAAGGAAGACTTTTTGGGTATTTTTTAATTGGCCTATTCTCAATTAGATTTATTGTAGAATTTGTAAAAGAAAGTCAGGGAGGTATAGAAACATTTCTTCCAGGTCTTTCAACAGGTCAGTGGTTAAGCATACCTTTCATTCTGGTTGGAATTATATTTTTGTTTGTAAGTAAAAAAAAGACTGTTAACTAACTTTTTCTTTGTAAGAATCAAACATGATAGGAGTGGCAATAAATACAGAAGAATAAGTACCTACCATGACACCAATAATAAGAGCAAACATAAATCCTCTAATTGACTCTCCACCAAAAACAAAAATTGCAATTAGTACAATAAGTGTAGTAAGTGAAGTATTAAGAGTTCTACTTAAAGTGCTGTTTAAAGCAGTATTAACAGTAGTTTCATTATCCCAAGACTTATGAATTCGGAAAAATTCTCTTATTCTATCAAAAACGACTACTGTATCATTAAGTGAATAACCTATTACTGTTAATAATGCAGCTATAAATGCTTGGTTTATCTCCATATTAAAAGGCATTATCTTGTATGTTAGCGAGAAAATTCCAAGAACAATCAAAACATCATGGAATACAGCAGAAACAGCCCCAAGTGAAAATTGCCATTTTTGAAATCTTAACAAAATATAGAAGAAGACAATTACTAATGAACCAAAAATTGCCCATACAGAGTTCTGTTTAATATCATCTGCTATGGTTGGTCCAACTTTAATACTAGACATAATACCTACATCCTCACCTGCTGTAAATTCATTATATGTAATTTGATTATTATACTGTTCACTGAGATTATCAAAAAGAATATTTTTAATTTCATCATCTACTGCAAGACCTTCCTGATCAACTTTATACTTAGTTGTAATTTTCAACTGATTAGATGCACCGAATGTTTTAACTTCAGCACTACCAAATGCATTATTTAGTGTAGACTCAATATCAGAAGATTTTACCTCTTTGTCAAATCTGACTATGTAAGATCTACCTCCTAAGAAGTCTACACCTTGATTTAAGCCTTGGAACAAGAGAGAACTAATACTAATTAAAATTAAAGTTGCAGATATTACATAAGTTGCCTTTCTTTTACCAAGAAATTTAATTTTTAGGTTACTGAATAAGTCTTTTGTGGATTTTGTAGAAAAGGATAACTTTCCTGACTTAAATACCTTATTATCAATTAGTAACCTTGTAATGAAAATTGCAGTGAATAATGAAGTTGCAATACCAATAAGTAATGTTGTAGCAAAACCTTTTATTGGACCAGTACCAAAAATATACAACACAAGTGCTGTTAGTCCGGTTGTAATATTTGCATCTAATATGGAGGATAATGCGTTATTGAATCCATCATTTATTGATTGCTTTAGTCCCTTTTCCTTTCTCAATTCTTCTCTGACTCTTTCAAAAATAAGTACGTTAGCATCTACGGATATACCTATTGTCAAAACAATCCCTGCAATTCCAGGAAGGGTTAATACAGCTCCAAGTCCTGCAAGAATTCCAAAAATCAGAACAATATTTAGTATTAATGCGATATCAGCAAATATACCTGAGGGACCATAATAAAAAATCATCCAAATTAACACAAATGTTAACGCTATAAGAAAAGAGTATATACCACTATCAATTGCTTCTTGACCAAGAGAAGGACCAACCACCTCAGACTGAATGATAGTTGCTGAAGCAGGTAGCTTACCTGCTCTTAAAACGTTGGCTAAATCAATCGCTTCATTTAGATCAAAATCACCTGTTATCTCAGATCTTCCTCCACTAATTGCTCCTCTGGTAACTCCGGGGGCAGAATATACAATATCATCTAGTACAATTGCGATATTTGAATTTTGAGCATATGCTACGCCAGTTAAATCTTCCCATATTCTTGCACCTTGTGCATTCATCTGCATTGAAACGGCTGCATTTCCAACAGCATCATAGCTTTGTGATGCGTCTACAACAACACCACCACTTAATGGAGGTGTGTCATCTCTATTTGATTTAATTGCATATAGACTAGTTAGTCCATCAGTATCTTGTTTACCCCATAAAAATTTAGCATATCTATATTCTCTAGGAAGCAATTTTCTAACTTCAGGAAGAGATAAATATGAGTTTATTACCTCTTGATCTCTTGGAAGAAATCTAGCAATTATTGGCCCACCTTGAAAACTATATGCTCTTACTAAACTTAGAATCGGATTAGATGTGTTTTGAATTGAGTCAGAAGTTTGTTCAACTTCTGATAAAAGATCATCAATATCAGATTCATCAGACTTTGATTCTATTTCTGTATTTACTGAAGCTAAATATTTATCAGCTGATACAAGGAAATCTAATAACTCTTCGTTTTTGAATGTTTCCCAAAATTCCAATTGAGCAGTACTTTGCAACAAGTTCTGTATTCTGTCTACATCTTTAGCGCCAGGTAATTCGATTAGTATCCTACCTGAAGTACCAAGTCTTTGGATATTGGGTTGAGTAACTCCAAATTTGTCAATACGTTTTCTTAAAACCTCAAATGCAGAAACTATTGATTCATCAACTTTTGTTCTAAGGATAGATTTCATATCATCATCAGATGTATCAAAAGAAACATCTGAACTTAATGTTCTATTACCAAAAATTTCTGGAGATGTTAATCTAGTTGGATCAGTATTAGAATCGAAAGCATCAAAGAAAGACTCTAAATAAGTCTGATCTGACTGTTTTTGAAGCTCATCAGCATTATCAAGAGATTGAATAAATTTTTGATTTACTGAGTTCTCTGAAAGACCCTTTAATAAATCTTTTATTGAAATTTGAAGGATAACATTAATCCCACCTTTTAAATCAAGCCCTTGATTTAATTCTTTTTGTTTAGCATCATTGTAAGATGAATACATTAATACTGGTAAATCACCAATGGAATCAAGAAATCTGATTTCTTCACTAGCCCTTTTTTCTGCAAAAGAAATCTCATCTTCAGATATTTTTTCAATAGCAGCGTTTCTAGCTTTGTTCTCAAGTGTAGAAGATATAAAAGTAAATGACAGTTGGTATATACTAACAATACCGAATAAAATTGCAAAAGTTTTTATTAATGAATTTCCTTGCATGATAGATTTTTAATGCCTGCAAATATAACATTTGAAAGTTGAACAAACAACTTTATCTAAATTAAACCATTTAGGGCTAAATTAGTTTGTTTTACAGCTTTTACACTATTATCAAACATTTCCATCTCATTTTTATCAATATCTAAAATAACAACTTCTTCAAAGCCATTTTTACCAATTATTGCAGGAACTCCTATACATAAATCCGAAGCATTATACTCTCCTTCCAAATATACTGAACAGGGAAGCATTTCTTTTGTATCATTAATTATTGCATTAACCAGATATGAAACTGAAGCACCAGGAGCATACCATGCAGAAGTACCTAATAGTTTTGTTAAGGTTGCACCCCCAACCATGGTATCTGAAGAAATCTTTTCAAGTATATCTTTAGAAACAATCTCAGATAAAAGTATATCATTACATTTTGAAATAGAGGTTAGGGGAATCATAGTTGTATCACCATGACCGCCAATAACCATTGCATCAATCTCGTTTTGTAAAAAATTTGTAGCAAGAGAAATATAAGTCTTAAATCTGGAGCTATCAAGAATACCTCCCATTCCTATAACCCTATTCTTGGGAATATCAAAAGATTTATTAACAAGATAAGTCATGGTATCCATCGGGTTTGAAACTACAATTATTATTGCATTAGGAGAATATTTCAACAAGTTATCTGAAACAGATTTTACAATTCCTGCATTGATTCCGATCAACTCTTCTCTTGTCATCCCAGGTTTCCTAGGTATTCCCGATGTTATTACTACAACATCACTATTAGATGTGCTGGTATAGTCATTGGTGACCCCTATAACCTTAGATTTAAATCCGAGTGTTGAGGTTGTTTGAGTTAGATCAAGAGCCTTTCCCTCAGCAAAACCATCTTTTATATCAAGTAGAACTATTTCATCTACAATTTCTTTTATCAGAATATATTCTGCACAGGATGCTCCAACATTACCTGCACCAACAATTGTAACCTTCATATTTAAACGTCAATTTTAGCGTATACAGCATTATCCTCTATAAACTTTCTTCTTGGAGGAACATCGTCACCCATAAGGGTTGAGAACCATCTCTCAGCTTCTTGAGAATTATCAAAATTCAGAGAGATTTGTCTTAATGTTCTGGACTCAGGATTCATAGTTGTATCCCATAATTGATCAGCATTCATCTCACCTAAACCTTTATATCGTTGAATCGAAACACCTGAACCAAACTCTTTAGCATAATTATCTCTTTCTTTATCATCCCAAGCATAAACTTTTTTATTTCCTTTTTTTACAAGATAAAGAGGTGGTGTAGCAATGTATATATTTCCAGCTTCAACAAGCTCTCTCATATATCTAAAGAAAAAAGTCAATATTAAAGTTGAAATATGACTACCATCTACATCAGCGTCACACATAATAATTATTTTATGATATCTTAATTTCTCAAGGTTAAGAGCTTTACTATCTTCCTCCGTTCCAACAGAAACTCCTAACGCAGTGTAAATATTTCTAATTTCCTCATTTTCAAAAACTCTGTGTTGTTGTGCTTTTTCTACATTTAATATTTTACCTCTAAGAGGAAGGATTGCTTGAAAAACTCTATCTCTTCCTTGTTTAGCAGTACCTCCAGCAGAATCTCCCTCAACTAAAAATACTTCACACTTTGAAGGATCTGTCTCAGAACAATCAGAAAGTTTACCTGGGAGACCACCACCTGTCATGACAGTTTTTCTTTGGATCATCTCTCTTGCTTGTCTTGCAGCATTTCTTGCTTGAGCAGCCAAAATAACCTTTTGAACAATTATTTTTGAATCTTCTGGATTCTCCTCAAGATAATCCTCAAGCATTTGAGATACTGATTGAGATACAGCAGAGCTTACTTCTCTATTACCTAATTTAGTTTTTGTTTGACCTTCAAATTGAGGCTCTGCTACCTTTACAGATATAACAGCAGTCAAACCTTCCCTAAAGTCGTCACCTGATATATCAAATTTGAGTTTATCTGTAAGTCCAGAGGATTCTGCATACTTTTTCAGTGTGTTGGTTAAACCTCTTCTAAATCCTGATAAGTGAGTACCCCCTTCGTGTGTATTTATATTATTAACATATGAGTGAAGGTTTTCAGAGAAAGATGAATTGTATATCATTGCAACCTCAACAGGGATTCCATTCTTTTCACCTTCCATTTTGATAATATTATTAATTATAGGCTCCCTAGATTCATCCAAATACTTAATAAATTCACTTAGACCTTCTTTTGAGTGGAAAGATTCTGAAACTGGATTTCCATCCTTATCTTTCTTTCTATTGTCCAAAATTGAGATTGTAATCCCTTTATTAAGAAAAGATAGTTCTCTCATTCTCTTTGATAGAATTTCATAATCAAAATCAGTTATTTCTTTAAAAATTTCTTTATCAGGAGTGAATTTTACAAGTGTTCCTCTCTTATCTGATTTTCCAACCTCTTTTACTGGGCCATTTGGTTTACCTTTACTGTAATGCTGCTCATATTCCTTACCTTCTCTAAAAACTCTTGCAGTTAAAGATTCTGATAAAGCATTAACACAGGAGACACCGACACCGTGAAGTCCACCTGAAACTTTATATGAATCTTTATCGAATTTTCCTCCAGCACCTATTTTTGTCATTACAACTTCTAGTGCAGAGACACCTTCCTTTTTATGAAGTCCAACCGGTATACCTCTTCCATTATCCTCAACAGTTAGACTTGAATCTTTATTAATTTCAATTGATATTTCAGAACAATATCCAGCCATAGCTTCATCAATTGAGTTATCAACAACTTCGTAGACTAAATGATGAAGGCCTCGAGACCCAACATCACCTATGTACATTGAGGGTCTTTTTCTGACATGCTCCATTCCCTCCAGGGCCTGAATACTATCTGCAGAGTACTGGTTTTTTTTGTTATTTGTAGACATTTTTTAGCTTAAAAAATATACGTATCAATATACGAAAAAATGAAGGGGTAAAAAAGCTGAAAAAGCCTGTATTTATTGTAAACTTATCAACATTTTATTCATAAGATTCATTATGAATATTAGAGATAGAACGACCACTTGGATCATTCATATTTTTAAATGCTTCATCCCATAGTAGAGCTTGAGGTGTGCTACAAGCAACTGAAGGTACAGATGGAACCGATTTAGCAGCAGCATCACTAGAAAAATGATCATGGAATATGGTCCTGTAATAGAATTCTTCCTTATTTTGAGGGGGATTTATAGGAAATATATTTTGAGAATTTTTAAAGTCTGAGTTAGAGACTTCATTTTCAACAAGTTCTTTTAGACTATCAATCCACGAGTATCCAACTCCATCAGAAAATTGTTCCTTTTGTCTCCACAGAACACTTTCAGGTAAATAATCTTTAAAAGCTTCTCTTAAAACCCACTTTTCAATTCTACCATTTTTAATCATTTTGTCTTCAGGGTTAATTTCCATAGCTACATCAATAAATTGTTTATCAAGAAAAGGCACTCTACCCTCAATTCCCCATGCAGCTAAAGATTTATTTGCTCTTAAGCAATCGTATTGATGAAGTTTATCGAGTTTTCTTACTGTTTCTTCATGAAATTCTTTTGAATTAGGTGCTTTATGAAAATAAAGATATCCACCAAATAATTCGTCAGCTCCCTCACCTGAAAGAACCATTTTTATACCTAGTGATTTAATTGCCCTTGCCATCAAGTACATCGGTGTCGAGGCTCTTACGGTAGTAACATCATAGGTTTCTAGATGGTAGATTACATCCCTAATAGCATCAATTCCTTCTTGTACAGTGAAATTGATTTCATGATGAACTGTTCCGATATGATCTGCTACTATTTTTGCAGCTTTTAAATCAGGAGATCCCTCTAATCCAACAGAAAAAGAATGAAGTTGAGGCCACCAAGCATCTTGCTTATCATCAGACTCAATCCTTTTGGATGCAAACTTTTTTGCAAGCGCAGAGGTGATTGAAGAGTCTAATCCACCAGATAACAATACCCCGTATGGAACATCACTCATCAATTGTCTCTTAACAGCAGCTGATAGGGAGTCATGAATTTCTTTAATTTTTGTTTCTGAATCTTTTACACTATCATATGATATCCATTTTGGATTATACCATTTTGATAATTTACCAATGTTACTATCTAAATAATGGCCTGGTGGAAACAGCTCAATCTTATTACATACACCCTCTAATGATTTAAGCTCAGAAGAAACATAAAAAATGTTTTCTTCATCCCAGCCCATATACAAAGGTATTATACCCATATGATCTCTTGCCACTATATATTTATCATTTAGCGAATCATATAATGCAAAACCAAAAATCCCATTAAGATCGTTTAAAAAATTAATTCCCTTTTTTTCATAAAGCGCTAATATTACCTCACAGTCTGATTCTGTTTTGAAATTATAGTCTGATGTATATTTTTCTTTAAGATATTTATGATTGTAAATCTCTCCATTAACAGCAATTACTTTTTTACCATCGTCAGAAATTATAGGTTGTTTTCCAGAAGTAGGGTCAACTATAGCAAGTCTTTCATGTGCAAGGATAGCATTACTGTTTGAATATATTCCACTCCAATCAGGACCACGATGCCTTACTTTTTGGACCATTTTTAGGACATTGGACCTTATAAAATCACTATTGCTTTTTATATCAAAAGCACAAACAATTCCACACATATTTTAGTTATATCTTCTGTTAAATACTAGCTCACCATTTATAAAGGTTGCAACAACATTAGTATTTGGTATTGAAGCTTCTGAGGATCTTAGAATATCATTATCAAGAATTATAAAGTCAGCATCTTTTCCTACCTCAATACTTCCTTTTTCGTTTTCTTCAAAATTTGCATATGCACCAAAAATTGTCATTGCATAAAGAGCATCAGTTCTGTTAATCATATTCTCAGTCTGAAACCCATCCTCTGGATATCCATCTTTATCTTTTCTTACAGTTGCAGAGTAAAAAGTCATGATTGGGCTAATATCCTCAACTGGAAAATCAGTTCCAAAGGCAATAACTGTTGATTTTTCAAGAAGATTTTGATATGCATATGCATGTTTAGCTCTTTTTCTACCTATTCGATCATAAAGCCAATACATATCACTAGTAGCATGAGTTGGTTGTACAGAGGGTATAATTTTTTGATTGAATAACTCAATATCATCCTCATTTACAACTTGAGCATGTTCAATACGCCATCTAGGGTCTCTAAAATTAAACAAAGCATCTCTGTAAGCATTTAAAACAATTCTATTTGCATTATCACCAATTGCATGAGTATTCATCTGAAATTTCGTTCCAGCCAATTTAAATGCTAAACTTTGAATTGAATCAATTGGAGTTCTAATTATCCCAAAGTAACCTTTTTTATCTGAGTATTCATTAATCATGCTTGCACCTCTTGATCCTAAAGCTCCATCGGCATATACTTTAACAGATCTAACATTTAACCTGTCTGTTTTATATGGCCCCTGACTAATATAATAGTCAACATCAGGTCCATTTTCAATCATTGCATAAATTTTGATTTTCAGGATTCCTGATTTTTGCAAACTATCAATCAATTCAATTTGTTGTCTAGAAATACCCGCTTCAGAGACTGTTGTTAATCCATTCTCAAATGCCATCTCTTGTGCAGAAAGCAATGCCTTGATTGATTCATCTTCAGTAGGATCTGGAATAACATTATCAACAAATCTCATAGCATTGTCAATAAGAACTCCAGTTAGTTTACCATTTGATTTAATAAATTCACCTCCGTCTACATAAGATGATTCATCAATACCAGCAAGACTAAGAGCATAATCATTTACAATGTAGGCATGCCCGTCAATTCTTCTTAAAACAACTGCTTTATTTGGAAATGCTTCATTCAATAATTTATTAGTTGGAAAAGATTTTATATCCCAGTCATTCTGGTCCCAACCCCTACCAATAATAAATTTTTTATTGTTTATCTTATCATAATCTATAACTTTTTGAACTACCTCTTTAAAACTTTTTGTTTCTTTAATATCAACTTGATTATTGAAAAACCCTAGATTATAAAAATGTGCGTGAGAATCAATAAAACCTGGGTAAACTGGTAAACCTTCAGCATTAATTATATTAGATGATGAATATTTAGAAATTACTGAGTCATCTCCTACATATAAAAACTTACCATCTTTTACAGCGAAAGATGTAGCTAAAGGGCTTGAATCATTTGAGGTAAAAACTTCTGCATTGTAAACAATTAAGTCAGCTTTATCAGCACACGAAGTTAAAATAAGAAGTAATATTATTAATAACTTTTTACCCATAAAAAATAAAATACAAATAAAGGTAAATGAAAGATATCTAACAAAAAAAACTTAATAATAATTAACAATTTCGTGTGACAATAATTTGTTAATTTGGCATATATATTTAATATGTTGGTAGAAATAGAAAATACTGACCTCAGCATAGGTAATGAAAGCATACTAAGAAATATAAATTTTAGCTTATCAAAAGGTGAAATGAAATTTTTAATTGGAAAAACAGGAAGTGGAAAAACAACTTTCATAAACTCAATTTTTGGAAATTTAAAACCTTCAAAATCTAAATTATTTAAGGTTATAGATTATGATATTAATAATCTAAGTGAGAATAAAATTCCATATTTAAGAAGAAAGATTGGGTTTGTTTTTCAAGATTTTAAATTATTATATGACAGAAGTATAAGGGATAATCTTAGATTTGTACTTGAAGCAACTGGATGGAAAGAAAATGATAAGATTAATAATCAGATTACTAAAGTGCTAGATTTAGTTGGGTTTAATTCACCAATTAGTAAATTTCCAAATGAATTATCAGGAGGAGAACAGCAAAGGGTTGCAATAGCTAGGTCAATGCTAAATGATCCTAAATTAATTATTGCCGATGAACCTACAGGAAATCTTGATCCAGAAACTAGTCTAGAGATAATTTCTTTATTTAAAAAATTAAATTCTATGGGCACATCAATGATTATTGCAACACATGATTATAATCTAATTCTTAAATTAGAAGGTGAAGTCTATAAATGTGAAGATGGAAGTATATTTGAAGTTAAAAGAAAATAAATATGATTACAGATAAAATATCTAAAGATAAATTTCTATTAATCGCTGGACCGTGTGCAATTGAAGGAGATGAGGTTGCTTTTGGTATAGCAGAGAAACTTACATCTATAACTTCAAAATTATCTATACCCCTTGTATTTAAGGGAAGTTACAGAAAGGCAAATAGAACTAGGCTTGATAGTTTTACTGGCATTGGAGATCTAAAAGCATTGAAAATATTAAAAGAAATTAATACAAAGTTTAATATTCCAGTAATTACAGACATTCACAGTAAAGATGAAGCTAAATTAGCTGCAGAGTATGTCGATATAATTCAAATTCCAGCTTTTTTAGCTAGACAGACTGACATACTCGTAAGTGCAGCTGAAACTGGAAAAACAATTAATATAAAAAAGGGGCAATTTATGAGTGCTGAAAGTATGAAACATGCTGTTGAAAAGGTTAAACAATCAAGAAATAAAAATGTAATTATAACAGAGAGAGGGACTCAATTTGGGTACAATGACCTTATTGTCGATTTTAGAGGAATCTCAGAGCTAAAAAAACTTGCCCCAACTATTCTAGATGTGACTCACTCTGTTCAAAAACCAAATCAAATTTCAGGAATTACAGGTGGAAGTCCAGAACACATTGAGTCATTAGCAAGAGCTGGAATAGTAAATGATATAGATGGAATTTTTCTTGAGACACATACTAACCCATCTGAAGCAAAAAGTGATGGATCTAATATGTTAGATATTAAAAAACTTGAAAGTTTGTTATCCAATCTTCTCAAATTGAGAGAAGCATCATCTAAACTTTAATCTTAATTATTATATCTTTGCAAATCTATTGTACTTTGAAATTTTGGGGTCGACAGGTTTTGACAGCAAGACTAATTTTTTTATTAGCAGGTCGAGGTTTGAAAAATAAACTCGTTAAATTAATTTTCAACTTTTAAATGGCGAAAATAACTACGCTCTAGCTGCATAATTGACTGAATTATAGTAAGTCTTTGCGAATCTCAACTAGGTTGAGAAGCTAGATATCTCATGAAGACTTTGATTAACAGTTTTTATATATGAGATACCATTAAGTTAATCTAGAGTTTTATTGTCACTGAATAAAATTTTAAATTAAAGTGATAAGGATAATATTTTGGTTGTTATCTACCAAGTATTATCTCGAAAATTTAAAGATAAATAAGCTTGTAGAAGGTAACTTAATTACTTGTATGGACGCGGGTTCGAATCCCGCCGACTCCACAAATTCTATTTTATTTCTTATTTTATTTTTAATCAATCAAATTGTTTATTAAATTGATATCATTAATCAAACTAATTTATAATTATGAAAAATTTAATTTTAACACTTTCACTTTTATTTAGTTTTTCTTTAAGTGCTCAGTATGCAGTTATGTCTGCAGTTGACCTAAATGAAGGTGGTGAACAAGAGTATCTGGCCCTTGAAGAATTTTTTTCTGCTATAAATAAAGAAGCAGTAAAACAAGGTTTACAAACTGGCCAGTACGTTTACAAAAGAACTCCTAAAGAAGGAGATGAAGCTAATGCTCCTGAATATTTTATATTTAATACATACTCTTCAATGGAACAAATGCAACAAGGAATTAATTGGCAAGAATTGGCATTGAAAGTATATAAAGGCAAAATGTCTAAACGAGCAATTACAAGAATGTTAGATAATTCTAGATACAATGCTGAGAAGGAAAGAAGATCATATGTTTTCAAAGTTGTAGATGCCACGATTAGAGCTGGAGGAGCAGTTAAAGTTGGTGATAAAGGGACTATAAATCTAATGAACAAAAAGTCTGATGACTTTGAAAAATATGAATCAGAAGTTTGGAAGCCTGTAGCTGAAAAAAATATTTTACTAGGTAATTTAAGACATTGGGTTTTAGTTGAAGCAATTGACAGATCAGAAAATGCATATGATGGATGGACTCATATGGTTTGGAACCTAGGAGTTAAAAATCAAGGTGGATGGGATGTTCCTAGTGGATTTAAATGGGATAAATTATGGGAAGGCATAGAGTCCTCAAGAGATATGGCTGATTCTACTGAACTAACTTGTGTTTATTCAACAGAAGATTAATAATAAATCAAAAAAATAGATTAACAATGAAAAAAATATTTTTAACATTAGCACTTGTATTTACTTTTAGCTTATCTGCTCAGTACAATATATTAAGTGCTGTACAATTAAACGATGGTCAAGAAGATCAATATTTAGCACTTGAAGCTTTCTTTGGACCTATACACAAACTTGCAATCGAAAGAGGGATTCAAGAATGGCAATCTGTGTGGAAAGTTACATCTGAAATTGGTGAAAATGGACCACACTATATTATCAATACTGGATTTAGTTCAAAAGAACAACTTGATGCATACAACAACAGCTGGACAACTGGCGATTGGGTTGCATTGGCAAAGGAGGCTCATAAAGGAAAAATTTCTGAGAGGAGAATTGAGAGAATTATGAGTAATATTGGGACTGAAAGTAAAGAAAGAAGGAACTATCATTTAGAAACCGTCGATAGAACTATATGGACAGGTGGAGGCTTAGAACCAGGTGACACTTTTGTAATAACACCAACTCAAGCTCAAAATGAAGATTTTGAAAATTATGAATCTTTATTTTTTAAACCCTATGTTGAAAAAGCAATATTAAACGGTAAACATAGATACTGGCGTTTAGCTAGAGTTTATGAAAGAACTGAGAATGCTTATAAAGGTATGACTCACTTCTTTTTTAATAGACCTGTTGAAGGTGGCTCATTAGTTGATGGACTTCCAACTGATAGTTTTAAATTTCAGAAACTTCAAGAAGGTCTATCAGCAGCAAGTCATCATGCTGATCAAATAACTCTTGAATTAGTATCGTCACAAAACTAAAATTTTTTAAAATGAAAAATATATTATTATTATTAACATTAATATTTACCATAACTACATCAGCGCAATACGCTATAGTAAGCGCAGTCGACCTAAATGAAGGTGCTGAAAATGATTATCTCAAAACTGAAAAATTTTGGGGACCACTTCATAAAAAGGCAATTGAAGATGGGGTTCAAACTCAACAAGCTGTTTGGAAAGTTATTCAAACAAATGATGATAGAGATAACCCTGCTGATTACTTCATAATAACAAGTTTTGCTAGTAAAGAACAATTAGCAAATTACAGCTCTGCTGACTATGGAGCTTATGCACAAGAAGTGTATAAGGGCAAGATGTCTAGAAGAGCTATTACAAGAATGTTTGAAGCTTCTCCTAATACAAGCAATGAAAGAAGGAACTACCATGTTGAAGGTATATCATGGACAATACTTGCAGGTGGTGATCTAGAACCAGGAGATATAATGAGTATCACATCTACAATAGCAAAATCTGATGATTTTGAAAGCTGGGAAACTGAAATTATCAAGCCAATGGTTGAAAAAGAAATTTTAATGGGACAACACAGATATTGGGGTCTTGCTAAAATTTATGAAAGAACAGATAATGCTTACAAAAATGCTACTCATATGTTTTTTAATGTTGAAGTTCCCGGTGTTTCTAGAACAGGATGGCAATCTATGGGTGACACTTTTACAGGCACAAAGCTAAGAGAAGGTGTTCAATCGGCAAGTGATCATCAAAACTTTGTTACACTTGAATTAGTTTCCATTCACAACTAATTGTCTAAATTTTTATCATTAAAAGACCCACCTTATTGGTGGGTTTTTTATTTTTGTAGCATGTATAGAGAAGAAATAATTGAATTTTTGTCTAATTATGGTTTAAGTTCATACTTATCAAACCTTATATCATCTGGTGTTATAATATTATCAATATCAATTATTGTTGTTATTATAAATTATGTAACCAGAAGAATAATACTGTCTTTTTTTAAAAGGATAGCTAAATCAACATCATCAACATTTGATGATCTATTAATAAAAAATAGGGTTCCAAGACTTTTATCATTTATACCATCATTATTTTTTCTTTATCTAATTGTCCCAACATATACCGACAATCTTGTAATTATCATTGAGGCATTAACTATTGTATTATTCATAGTAACTGTTAAGTCTATTCTTGGAACAGTAAAAGATTATTTTAAACAAAGCACCTCTTTAAAACATATACCAATAGATAGCTACATTCAGGTAATAATGATATTTATTTGGTTTATTGGTATCATTTTAATTCTGTCTGTACTTACTGGAAGAGAAATCGGAACATTTCTTGCATCGCTTGGTGCTCTTTCAGCTATCATTATATTAGTTTTCAGAGATACTATTCTCGGATTTGTATCAAGCATTCAAATTACAGTAAATGATACTGTAAGGATAGGTGATTGGATTACTATGAAAGGTTCTGATGCTGACGGAACTGTTATAGAAGTTAATCTTTCCACTGTTAAAGTTCAAAACTTTGACAACACAATTACAACAATTCCAACTTATAAGCTTGTTTCAGATTCATTTATAAATTGGAGAGGGATGGAAGAATCAAAAGGGAGAAGAATAAAAAGATCACTTTTAATCAAACCAAGTTCTGTTCGATTTTTAGAAAATGAAGAAATAGCTGAACTCAAAAAAGTAAAACTAATTAAGGATTATCTGACCAAGAAAAGCTCTGAGATTGAACTTCATAATAAGAAAGAAAATGCTGATAAAACTATGCTTTTAAATGGGAGGAACCTGACAAATTTAGGAGTATTTAGAACATACATCGAAGAATACCTGAAATCTCATCCAATGACTAATGATGACCTCACAATGATGTGTAGACAGCTCGAACCTACTTCACAAGGAATTCCAATTCAGATCTATACTTTTTCAAAAGACAAAGAGTGGACAAAATATGAGGCTCTAACCTCTGATATTTTTGACCACCTTTTATCTTCTGTTAAATACTTTAAATTAGAATGTTTTGAACTTAACCAATATATTTCTAATTAATTCCTGAACCAGATATATGAGGATGATTTAATTCTTTAATTTTCTTCTTTAGATCTTCTACTTTTGAATTAATTAACTCCACATCCTTTTTATAATCACTAACTAACTTTTTCGAAAGTTCAAGATTATACTTATTCATTTCAGTTGGACCATAAAAAGTTTCTAAACCTTGAGAAGCGATAGATAATCTAGATCCTATTGTTGGTTTATCCCACTCTCCTATTTCATTTTTAGCAGGATTTGTTCCATATTTATCTCTTATCGTTAAATATTCATTTTTAACTTTTTCAAGTTCAGAAAACATGTTTTCATTTAGTGACTCAGTCAACATTAATGCCTTTTCAAGTAAGTTAAATTTTGACTGTAACCTAGAAAAAGTATCTGAATAAACAGAATATTCTTTATAAATGGTTGCTAGATCAGAAGCATGAGAATTATATTCTTCAAAAGATGCCCCTTTAAGAACTCCCTCTCTTAGGAGTTTTACACCAAATTCAATCGGACCATCAAGTTTTTCAAGCTCTCCATCTTTTTTCAGATACAAGGTTGCAGAATATTTTCCTGGTGTAACAAATGGGCCAGTTGATTCTCTCCAACCAGATCCTGCTGTAATAGTATAGTAACTTTTATGCTTAAGATCCCATACAATTTTACCAGTTCCTTTTGAAGCTCGTTGATTTACATTTCTAATTAGATTACCATCTGAGTCATTAATTGATAGAAGTAAGGTTGCAGGTTTTTCTCTCATTTCCTGAGTTAAGGATTCATAACCAGGGAAAGGAATATCTTTGTTCCCTTTATTTAAAGATGCCTCTGCTTTTTTTCTTTTGGATTTCATTGTCTCAGGCACATCTTTTAAGTGATATGTGAATACAGCACCGAAAGTAGGATTTTCAGCAACATAATATTGACCACCAGTGTTTCCAAGAGCATTCCTAGGCTTGAATAGCTTTGCATCTCTAGGCTTAAATAATTTACCCTTGCTTGATAAGTTGTCTTTATTAATCATACCTCTTAAAGCAGAGTAATCATCAAGCACAAAAAATCCTCTTCCAAAAGAAGCAGCAACTAGGTCACCTTCTCTTTGCTGAATTACAAGATCCCTGAAAGATATTGTGGGTGTACCGGGTAGTTTTTGCCAATATTTACCTCCATTTAAAGAAGTGTATACCCCAAACTCAGTAGCAAGAAACAATAAATCTTTTTCTACATGATCTTGAACTAATCTCCATATCAATGTCCTAGAAGGGATATTGTTGGAAATTGATTCCCAAGTCTCACCCAAATCTGTACTTTTAAAAAGGTAAGGATTTAGATCACCCTCTTTATGATTATCCAATGAAACATAGACTGTGTTTTCGTCAAAAAGATCAGCCTTTATATCATTTACAAAAGTTCTTTCAGGAAGTCCTAACTCAGTAACAGGTATCTCTTTCCATGTTTCACCTCCATTAGTTGTTACATGGATAAATCCATCATCTGTTCCAGACCAAATTAATCCTTCCTTAATTGGAGATTCAGATAATGATGTGATTGTATTATATTGAGACATAGCTTTTACATCCCATGAATTATCCCAACTTTGCTGTCTCCCAAGTATTGGTAATTCTATTCTATTTTCATTTCTTGTTTGGTCACCTGAAATTGCTCTCCAACTATCACCTCTACTATCAGATTCCCAAACTCTATATGATCCAATGTAAATTTTTGCAGGATTGTGCGGGCTTACCAAAATTGGTGTATCCCAATTAAATCTCTCATGAGGATCCCCTTCTTCAGGTTGAGGTTTAATGTAGACTTGTTCTCCAGTTGTTAGATCAACTCTATGAAAACCACCTTCTTGGGTTGTTGCATACATTATATCGTTATAAACTGGATCAGTTGCTGACTGATGTCCATCAGCCATCAAAGTTTTATACCATACCCTATTGGTTATTCCATATTCTTCATCTGTAGCTGAAGGACCACCTGCAGATCCATTATCTTGTGTCCCTCCAAAAATGTGATAAAATGGTTCCTTGTTATTAACGGCTACTTTATAAAATTGAGTTAAAGGTAGATTTAAAAAGTAATGCCAATTTTTTGCTCCATCAAAACTTTCGTAAATACCAGCATCTGTTCCTACCATTAGATAATCAGGATCACTATTTTTAAATGCCATGGCATGATGATCACTATGCTTTTTGTCAAAGTAATAGTAGAAATTTCTCTCATTTGTTAGTTGCTCAAAGTTTTTACCTCCATCCTTAGAAGTTAATATATGAACATTCATAAGGTATAACCTATCAAACTCATGTGGACTTGTATATAATTCTTGATAGTAGTGAGGGCCTGTACCTCCAGAAACAGTGTTTGACATCTTTGTCCACGATTCTCCTTGATCTGAAGATCTATACACACCACCTTTAGTTCTGTCCTCTTCAATTGCAGCATAAATTACATCTGGTTTTTGATATGATATAGCGATACCTATTTTACCAAGATTAGATTTTGGTATTCCATTAGTTAGTTCTCTCCATGTCTCTCCCCCATCTTCCGACTTATGAATTCCAGATCCTGGTCCACCTCCCATGTATGCAGCTACTGTTCTGTGTCTGTCCCAGGTTGCAGCATAAATTAGGTCTGGGTTTCTTGGATCGATCATAATGTCAGTTACTCCAGTCCATTCAGAATTTCCAAGAGTTTTTCGCCAATTCTTACCACCATCAACTGTTTTATATAAACCTCTTTCTCCTCCACTACTCCATAGTGGTCCTTGAACAGCCACCCATACAATTTCAGAATTGCTAGGATGAACAATGATTTTGGAAATATGTTCAGATTTTTTTAATCCCATATTTGTCCATGATTTACCACCATCAGAACTTCTGTAAATACCATCTCCGTAGGCAACATGTCTCCCACCTACATTTTCTCCTGTTCCAACCCAAATTATATTAGTATTTGAACTATCAATAGCAATAGCACCAACAGAATAAGAGGTTTCATTATCAAATATTGGATTCCAGGTTGTACCAGCGTTATCTGTCATCCAAACACCACCTGAACCAGCAGTTATAAACCATGTATTCTCATTTTCTGGATGAATTGCAATGTCAGAAATCCTTCCTGATAAAAATGCAGGTCCAATATTCCTAAATTTAAAAGCATTAAGAGATACCTTTTCTGTATTAATATTTTGTTTTTGATTTCTTTTTCGTTGTGAGTTTGCATCAATTGGCAGAAGCAAAAAGAAAACAAACATTAATAATAATAGTCTTTTCATATAATTAGTTTTTAATTTTAATAAGATTTGAAACTTTACTTAAATATAGCAATATTTAGAAGATTTCAGCTATCATACATCTAGCACTTCCTCCGCCATTATCCTCGATTGTTTTAATGTCTGAGTGAATAATTTCAGAGTGTAATTCAATCTTTTTTAGCTGAGATTTACTAATTGACTTATAGGCTCTAGAGCTCATAACTAAAATGGGTGAGTTGTCTGAATTAATCAGTTGAATACAATTACCTAGAAAAGAAGTCATTTGATCAAGTGAAATATCAATAATTTCCAAACCGGAATTATTTAATTTGTCAATAATATTTTCTCTTTGTTTTTTATCATGAATAGATTCAAGGCATATAATAGAAAAATTATTACATATAGACATCATAACATTTGTATGATATATTGGTTTGGAAAGGTATGAAGAATTAAAAGGTACAGGAAAATAAGCAAAATCTTCGCAGAATTTTTTAAAAAGATCAATATTAGATCTTTTAGATATTGAACAGTAAGCGGTTTTTGATTTTCTGTCTAAAACAATACTTCCAGTTCCTTCTAGAAATTTATTTTCATTTTCATAGGCGGAGTAATCCTTAACCAATTCAATTTCTATACCTGATTTAGAAAGTTTATTTAATATTTTAGACTGTCTTTCAAACCTTCTGTTAGTTGCAAACATTGGATATAGTATAGCCTTGTGAAGGTGATGAAAAGAGATCCAATTATTAGGAAACACAGCATCAGGAGTGTCAAATTTACTATCATCATCGAAACTAAAAACATCAATTCCTGACTTTAAAATAACGTCTCTAAGTTTATCAAATTCTTTTAATGCAATTGATTTAACCTGATCCTCATTAAATTTTCTTGATTGAAATACATTATCTGAAAGAGTATCTTCATTATTTCTGAACTTGTCAGGTGAAATCATTAAAATTTTTGAAGTAAGATGATTCATCATTCTCTGTTAAGTGGTAAGGTTGAGCATCTGAATAAACCAGACATTTTAGATACATTGGTGTAATCGACTTCTTCGACTAATATACCTTTATCTTTAAGCCATTTATTTAGTCTATTAAATTTAGAATGAGAGATTATAACATCTGGAGAAACTACTAAAACATTTGAAGTTAATTCTGAGTATTCTTGGAGTGACGCTATAAAAATATTTTCTTTTCCAAAGATCCTCATTATTAAATTTACATCATCAATATTTTTAAATCCATCTGGACATATTATTGCATTATTTTTAGATATAGCTTGAAAACAACAATCAAGATGCAATGTATTTTCATAAATATTAGTATTTGACTTTTTTATTTCAATTGGTATTATTTCAAATTCATTAATCAGCTTTTTGAGATATTTAATTGATTCATTATTTGTTCTAGCTGTAATCAACGATGAATAATCCTTGTCTGAATATGTACCAATAAATATTTTATCATTGTGAATTATGACATCTCCACCCTCGATATGCATAAAATCTGGTAGTTTAATTACACCTGCATCAAACTTTGTTATAATACTCTGAATACCCTCAATTTCTTCTTCTCTATTGGGGACGATATTAGACATGAAGAACATATTAGATATCACAAATCCAAGATCTCTGGCAAATATTTGGTTACAATCAGAAATATTTTGTGGTCTAATTACATCTACATCATGTTTTACAAGTTTTCCATGAAATTTATCAACTTCATTGAGCAAATCTTTTTCTATCGGATAGGAATTATTTTGAATATGGAAGAGGGATCCCGGATCGTATACATCTTTTTCAAGAGGTTGTGGACCAGGGTCTTCAGCAATACCTAAAATGACGGTTTTTAAGGGTGAATATTCGTTTTGAATATTTATTTTAATCATTAAAGCACTTTATTTTTCTTATTTGCAAAATAAGAAATAAAGCCTAAAATAGTTATAAAAGCAATAGAATAATATACAAAGTCGGGAGTAATAACTTTGTCACCAGAGGCATATGAATGAAGACCCACCAAATAAAAGTTTACACCAAAATAAGTCATCAAAATTGCACCAAACGATATAATACTTAATAAGTTAAAAAGCCATTTATTGTTAAGTTTTGGTACTATTCTTAGATGAAGTACTGCAGTATAGACAATAATACTTATTAGAGCCCAAGTTTCCTTAGGATCCCATCCCCAATATCTTCCCCAACTTTCATTAGCCCACATACCACCTAAAAAGTTACCGATAGTTAACATTACAAGTCCAATAGTTAATGATAACTCATTGACAATAGTTAATTCTTCTAATTTTTTTACAAAAGACTTTCTGTTTTTCTTATTTGCAATAATTGTCAGCAATAACACTACGATACCTAGGATCATACCAATAGCAAATGGACCATAACTTCCAACTATAACAGCTACATGAATCATTAGCCAATAGCTATCAAGAACTGGTTGAAGATTTGCTATTGATGGGTCTAACCAATTCATATGGGCTACAGACAAAATAATAGAGGATACTAATGTTGCAGAAGCCAAAGTAAAATATGATTTTCTTCCAAATATTATACCGAAAATTACAGTTGCCCATGCAACAAAAATAATTGATTCATACGCATCACTCCATGGAGCATGACCTGCAATGTACCATCTTGCAGCTAGTCCAATAGTGTTTAAGATAAATAAGAAATATATAGTGTATTCGATAAATTTTATAAGAATATTGTAGAATTTCTTATCATTAAAAATTTGAAGAATTAAGATTAATAATAATGAGAATCCAAACAACAAATACCATTTGTATAACCTGTTGAAGATATCCACTTTATTGTAAATAATTTCTGATGATATTTTTAAATCACTGGGCAAAACATCGCTACCATATTTAACTTGATACCCCTTAATACTTTCTAATAATTCTTCAGATTGGGAATAATTATTGCTTTCTCTTGAAACTCTCAATGTTTGAAAATACAACTGAAGAACATTATTGACATAAAGCGAGTCAGCACCACTAAATTGAACATCATTTACTTCAGGATAAGAAACCCATTTATTGTTGGAATCTTCAGGAATTGGGAATATCCTCATTATTTTACCCTCTAAAGCAGAATAAAGTAGGTTGACTCTTCTATCTAATTCAATTATATCTTTTTCAATTTGGGTTGGTACAGAAGCTAAATAGGCTCTTTCAAGGTTTGCTGCTAATTTATAGTTTCCGATAGAATCAAAAAAAGAAACTAGTGGAGCTTTTTTTACATTTTTATCTAATCCAATAATCTTTTTAATAGTGTCACCTTTCTGACGCGATTTAATATAAACAAGGGGTGCATTAAACCATACACCTGGATTATCCATTATAGAAAGTAATACTTGATCAGAATTCAATCCATTGTATGAGTTAGACCTACTGACTTTCCTAAGTAACTCTGAAGAGAATGTGTTAGCTGGTTTCATTCTTCCTCCACTATCCTGAATAACTATTTTTCCAAATTTACTGGCATGTTCTTTTGTGTATGTAGTTGAAGTGATTATTGAGTCAATATATTCACTTTTGGGAGCCGGATTAATATTTTGACTGAATAGCCCTGAGCTTGATAACAGTAGAACTAAAATAGCTGTCTTCTTATTTAATTGTTTCGCTAAAAATTTAAACCTTGAATTTCCTAGAAAGAAAATCCCCATCATGCTTAAATAGAGTAAAAAGTAACCTGCATATGTTATGAATGTACCCCAAAAATCATTGTTTACTGATAATACAGTACCTTTTTCATCAGGGTCAAATGAAGCTTGAAAAAATCTATAGCCTTTATAGTTCAAAATATTATTCATAAAAATATCATAGTCAAATGATTCTTTGTCTTGAACTGTTACCTTACTCATAAAAGAAGAATAACTATTTTCTGTTCCAGGATATTTTTCAGCTATAAAGTCATTTAATTGAATACTAAAAGGAAGTTTTACTTCATTGGAGCCATATGATAAATAAAAATCAAGATCATCTATAGTTAAAGATTTTGGGCTATTAACATATCCTCTTCCACCCAGAAGTGCGATCCTTTCACTCTTACCATTGTAATTGACGTTAAGATAAAGAGCATCTTCAATTTCCCTATCAGTTACTTCAGCATCGACAATTTCAAATACACCTCTCAAAGCAGGTTCGGGGAATACAAATTGAAAGCCAGGTATTTGATATAATGACCTAAGCTCTAATGGCTGCTTATTATCTTTAGTTAGATTACCATTCTGTTGTGTAGACATAACAGTAAATTGAGCATCAAAAGGAGATTCAATAAAATATTCTCCTTCCTCTGAGGTTATATTTATGGCTCCTTTCTGATAAGAATTAAAAGAGAATAAAATATTTTGAATGCTGGAAACCTGCCCCTCTTTAATAAAATGCTCACGTCTGTTTCCATCTACTGCCTCAACTAATTTTATATACCTTTCACCTGATGGATCAAGTACTAGTCCTTCTGTGACATTCTCTCTAAATTCATCAAAAGAAATTGAAAAGTTTTTGTCATAAAAGTTTTCATTAATTACAAAATTATTATTTACGTGCTCAGATAAAAGTAGTTGGGATTTTAGTGTCTTCCTTTCTGAGACTCCATCATTTTCACCATCAATAAAAACAGTTAAATATGTTTTTTCGGACAAGTAAGAATTTGATATATTATTCTCTCTAATTGGCATAACTCCCTCATCTCCTATGTATCTTGTAATAAATGCACCAAGTAGAATAAAAATAAATGATAAATGAAGAATAAGAACTGATAATTTTTCTCTGCTAAGAAGGTTATACTTCTTAATATTACCCATAAAGTTAACCATTAAAAGAAGCATAAGGACTTCAAACCACCATGCATTATAGACCCATATTCTTGCTGCATCTGTAGAATACCAACTTTCTAAAAAAGTCCCTAAACCCATTGCAATTGGAAATAATATAAGCAACGCAAGCATTAGTTGAGTAGAAAAAAGAAAATTTAGTATTTTAGATCCCATTTTAAAGCCCTCAAAGATAAATATGAAATTTTAATAATTAATAATTTGGTGGCGAATATCATGTTAAAGTTTATTTAAATTTGGAACAAAATATTATGGATTCTTACAAGACAAGATTAAAAGATATAACAACCTTCATTTTTGATGTGGATGGAGTTATGACAAATGGTAAAATTATTTACACTCACGATGGAAAGATTGACCGACAATTTAATGCAAAAGATGGGTATGCCATAAAACATGCAATATCAAAAGGATATAGAATAGCTATCATTTCCGGAGGTATGCAGGAAAATGTCAGAACCAGACTTAACTCACTAGGGGTTGAAGATGTATTTCTTAAAGCATTTAACAAAATTGAAATTTTAGAGAACTTTATGAAGGAAAAGGGTATTGAGAAAAAAAATATTCTTTACATGGGTGATGACAATCCAGATATTGAACCACTCAAGGTTGTAGGAATATCCTCTTGTCCAAGAGATGCATCGGTTGATGTAAAATCAATATGTGATTATGTTTCTCATAAAGACGGCGGATTTGGATGTGTTAGAGATGTAATTGAACAAGTAATGAGAATTCATGATAAATGGATTTAGTAAATAAATCAAAGTATAATATTATTTTAGGCTCAGGGTCTTCAAGAAGGAGAGAGCTATTAGGTATGACAGGTATCAATTTTTCAGTGATATCAATCCCAGTTGATGAAAGTTTCCCTGATTCCCTCAAGGGTTCAGAAATTTCAGAATATATTGTAAAAAATAAGTCAGATGCTTTTAATAAGTCAATCAAAAAAAATGAAATCATTATTACTGCAGATACACTTGTCTGGTTTGAAAACAAATGTTTAGGAAAACCTAAGGATAAAGATGAAGCGAAATATATGCTTAAATTATTTGCAGGTAAATCCCATGATGTTATTACTTCGGTTGGTTTCTTAACTATGAATAATTTCAAAATTTTGACAGAAAGTACGAGTGTTACATACAAAAATCTTACTCATAGTGAGATTGATTATTATGTTGAAAATGTTAATCCAATTGATAAAGCTGGAAGTTATGGTATTCAGGACTGGATAGGCATGATTGGAGTTGAATATGTAAATGGTAGCTACACCAGTGTTTTAGGGTTACCTGTGCCTCAAACAACAAATGAAATTATTAAAATTATCAATGAAAATCTTTAAGTTAAAATATTCACAAAAGCTCCCTATTAGTTTGAATGAAGCATGGGATTTTTTATCATCGCCCAAAAATTTGGAATTAATTACACCTAGACACATGGATTTCAACATAACTGATTGGGACGAAAAAAAGGCTTACCCTGGTCAAATAATACAGTATACTGTTAAGCCATTACTTGGTGTAAAGATTAATTGGGTTACTGAAATTACTCAAGTTAAAGACAAAGAGTTTTTCATAGATGAACAAAGATTTGGCCCATATAGCTTCTGGCATCACAAGCACTTTCTTAAAGAGGTTGAAAATGGTATATTAATTGAAGATGTAATTCATTACAAAATACCATTAGGACCAATTGGAGTCCTTATTAATTTCCTTTTTATTAATTCTAAATTGAACAGTATTTTTAAATACAGAAAACAAGAATTAATAAAAATCTTTGGAGATTATAAATAAATGAAAAATATACTTTTAATAGGAGGTTCAACAGGAATTGGTTATGAGCTTTCAAAAAAACTTCTAGACAACAATAACGTATTTGTATCTACTAGAAATACAGAAATTTTTAATGGAACTAAAATAAATTCTCATGTACTTAATTTGGATGAAGAGTTTGAATTAGACTGGTTGCCAGATCAAATTGATGGTTTTGTTTACTTACCAGGCACAATAAATCTTAGACCTTTTAAAGGTATTAAACCGTCTACTTTCATGGATGACTTTAACATCAATGTAATGGGTTGTATCAAAATCCTACAAAAAGTCTTACCTAAACTTCAATCTGCTGACAATCCTAGTATTGTTATGTTTAGTACAGTTGCCGTTAAACTTGGAATGCCTTTTCACAGTTCAGTTTCTACCTCTAAAGGAGCTATTGAAGGTTTGACTAGATCTCTCGCTGCTGAGTTTGCTCCAAAAATTAGAGTAAATGCTATTGCACCATCTATACTTGACACTCCTATGGCAGAAAAATTTTTAAATTCTGATTCAAAGATGGATAATGCTAAGAACAGACACCCAATGAAAGAAATTGGTTCAGCTCAAGATATATCTGAAATGGTTAATTTTTTATTAAGTGAAAAAAGTAAATGGATGACTGGTCAAATAATTCCATTTGATGGAGGAATCGGTTCACTTAAAACAAATTAATGAGGGGAGTTAAAAAAGAAAATTTACCAACAAAAAAATGTATTGTATGTGGTCTGGAATTTTCTTGGAGAAAAAAATGGGAGAGAAATTGGGATGAAGTTAAATATTGTAGCAAATTATGCAGAAGCAAAAGATAAATAGTTTAGTTTGGTTTAGAAATAATTTAAGGGTTGAGGACAATAGATCATTAACCAATGCCATCAGTAATTCAGATAATATTATCGGGTTCATTAACCTTGATCCAAGAAATTTTGCTCCTACAAAGTATGGGTTCAAAAAAACAGAGAAATACAGAGCAAAATTTTTACTAGAATCCATAACAGAATTAAAAAGTCAACTTGATAAGCTAAACATATCATTAATAGTTACTCATGATTATTTGGATAAATCAATTTCTAGGATAATTAAACAATATGAGATAAAAAAAGTCTTTTTACAATCAGAATGGACAAGAGATGAACTTTTAGAAGAATCTTATTTTCCTAAGAACGTTGATTTAATAAAAGATTTTGATCAATTTTTATATTCACCAAATGATGTAAAAACTTTATATGAAAACATACCAAGAGGTTTTTCCAATTTTAGAAAAAAATGTGAGAAGTATTTATCAGTTGATGATATTTTACCAATACCAGAACCATTAGATTTTGATAACAAAATTCCAATTGATTATCCTATACCATCACTATCAGATATTGGATTCAACCTGTTTGATGTTCATGAAAAATCTGTATTTAAATTTAAGGGTGGAGAGATAAATGGAAAGAAAAGAATTAATGATTATTTTTTTAATACTAGTAATGTATCAACCTATAAATTAACCCGTAATGGACTCATAGGCGAAGATTATAGTTCAAAATTTTCACCATGGTTAGCTAATGGATCAGTATCCGTGAAATACATTTATAATCAGTTAAAAAAATATGAATCAGAAGTAGACCAAAATGATTCTACATATTGGTTATACTTTGAACTGATTTGGAGAGATTTTTTCAAGTATGTTTCAATGCAACATAAAGAAAAGTTTTTTAGCAGAGACGGAATTTATGGTGATGAAAAACAGTGGTCAACTGATCAAAAAACTTTATCAAACTGGATAAATGGAAAGACAAGTGAACCATTCGTTAATGCAAATATGATTGAACTTTTTGAGACAGGTTTTATGTCAAATAGAGGAAGACAAAATGTATCAAATTATTTAACTAAAGAGTTAAAAATTGATTGGAGAATTGGTGCAGAATACTTTGAGTCAATGCTTATAGATTATGATGTTCACAGCAATTACGGAAACTGGCTCTATAATGCTGGAATAGGAAATGATTCAATGCCATTTAGAAAATTTAATCCAAAACTTCAATCTGAGAGATATGATCCAGACAAATTATATGAAAAAACTTGGTTAAATGATTAATAAATGTTGCCTTGTTTTCCCAAATCAGCTTTTTAAGGAAAGTAATTTAATTAGTAATAAGAATCATATCTTCTTAGTTGAAGAGTATCTCTTTTTTAAACAATATATATTTCACAAACAAAAAATCTCTTTTCACAGGGCTACTATGAAATTCTATGAGGATTATTTAAAAAGTCAAAATGTGAAGGTTACATACATAAATTCAAATGATAATGAATCAAATATTTTATCATTATTAGATACTATTAAATCAAAAGGATTCAATCTTATTGAAATGTACGATCCAGTTGATTACCTTCTGAATAAAAGGATTAAGAGAAAGTGTAATGAACACAATATTGAATTATTAGTTCATGAGTCTCCACACTTTCTAAATACAAACGAAGATTTGGAAGATTTTTTTAAAGAATCCAAAAAAAAGTTTTTTCAGACTTCTTTTTACAAGACTGAAAGAAAGAAAAGAAATATACTTATTGATTCTGATGGAAGACCTGAAGGTGGTGACTGGACATATGATATATTAAATAGAAAGAAATACCCTAAAGGTGATATTCCTCCTAAAATTGATATACCAAAAGAAAATAAATATATCAAAGATTCTCAATCATACACAGATGAAAACTTTAAAGAGAATTATGGTAAAATGGGTCTGTTTAATTACCCTGTGACTTTTGATGAATCTGAAAAATGGTTTAATGATTTTTTAGAAAATAGATTTATGATGTTTGGTGACTATGAAGATGCTATTGTTAAAGAAGAAATTACATTAAATCACAGTATACTAAGTCCATTAATGAATGTTGGACTTCTTAGCCCAAGACATGTCATAAATAAATCAATAGATTTTTCTAAAAAAAACAATATTCCAATTAACTCAACTGAGGGTTTTGTAAGGCAAATAATAGGCTGGAGAGAGTTCATTAGAGGTATCTACACAGCTAAGGGAAGTTATGAAAGAACACTAAATTATTGGGGATTTAATAGAAAAATTCCAAGTTCTTTTTATACCGGTGAAACAGGAATAGAGCCAATTGATAATTCAATAAAAAAAGTTCTTAAAACAGGATATCTTCATCATATTGAAAGACTTATGATACTAGGAAACTTTATGTTGCTCTGTGAATTTGACCCAGACGAAGTCTATAAGTGGTTCATGGAATTATTTATCGACTCTTACGACTGGGTCATGGTCCCAAATGTTTATGGAATGAGCCAATTTGCTGATGGTGGCTTGATGTCTACTAAGCCATATATAAGCAGTAGTAATTATGTATATAAAATGAGTGATTTTAAAAAAGGTGAATGGGACATTACATGGGATGGGTTATTTTGGAGATTTATGGATAAGCAAAGAGATTTTTTTATAAAAAATCCAAGACTCAGGATGCTTATAAATACATTTGATAAAATGAGTTCTGAAAAAAAGGAAAGCCATATTATAAATGCAGAAAAATTTTTAGAGAAAATTGATAATGAAAAGTAAAAACTTAGAAGAGATAGATAGAATAATTGAAATGGCTTGGGAGGATAGGACTCCATTTGAAGCAATATTTAATCAGTTTGAAATTAATGAAAAGGATTTAATAGGTATAATGAGGAATAATCTAAAAAAAAGTAGCTTTAAACTATGGAGAGAGAGAGTAAGTGGAAGAAAAACTAAACATTCTAAACTACGAGAGAACAGTGTAGACAGATTCAAGTGTAAACTGCAGAGAAACATCTCTAATAACAAAATATCTAAAAGATGATAGTTTATACCCTATCAATGTCAGCACCAATAGATTTTAATCTTTCTACAATATTTTCATAACCCCTATCTATTTGCTCAACATTTTGGATAATACTTTCTCCTGAAGCAGAAAGTGCAGCAATTAATAATGCAATACCTGCTCGGATGTCCGGAGAGGTCATTATTGTAGGCTTTAATGAAGATTTAAAATTATGTCCAATGACAGATGCTCTATGGGGATCACATAAAATTATTTTTGCACCCATATCAATTAATTTGTCTACAAAAAATAATCTGCTCTCAAACATCTTTTGATGTATTAAAACACTACCATTAGCTTGCGTAGCTACAACCAGAATAATTGATATAAGATCGGGGCTAAACCCAGGCCACGGAGCATCAGAGATAGTCAATATTGAACCGTCAATATAGTTAGAAACTGAATATCCATTGGAGTGTTCAGGAATTAGTATATCATCTCCTTCCCTGTCAATTTTAATTCCTAGTTTTCTAAAAACATCTGGTATTTGACCTAAATTATCCCATGATACATTCTTAATTTTCAATTTACTTCTAGTCATTGCAGCTAAACCAATCCAACTTCCAATTTCAATCATATCAGGTAGAATTTTATGATCTGCTCCACTAAGAGATGAGACTCCATTAATTTTTAATAAATTCGAACCAATACCCTGAATATCAGCCCCCATTTTATTTAATAGTATACAAAGTTGTTGTATGTATGGTTCACATGCTGCATTGTAAATAGTAGTTAAACCTTTTGCTAGCACAGAGGCCATTATAATATTTGCAGTACCTGTTACTGAAGCTTCATCAAGTAACATATTAGCTCCCTTTAGAGAATCTCTTGATGTTACTGAATACATTTTATTTTCTGAGTTATAATCTAGTTTCGCCCCAAGTTTTTCAAGATTTGTAAAGTGTGTATCTAACCTTCTCCTGCCTATTTTATCACCACCGGGTCTAGGAATTGATGCTATACCAAATCTTGCAAGAAGAGGACCTACTAACATAATTGATCCTCTTAATTTCTTTACATCATTTATAAAATCAATACTTTCAAGATATTTTAAATCAATTTTTTTTGAATTAAAGGAATATTTTCCTTTTTCGAGTTTATTTACATGAACACCTAAGCTTTTGAGAATATCAATCAGTTTTATGACATCAATTATATCAGGAATATTAGAGATAACTATATCATCATCTGATAGTAGTGTTGCACAGAGAACTTGAAGGGCTTCATTTTTTGCACCTTGCGGGGTTATTTCACCTGACAACTTTACTCCACCTCTTACTCTTAAACTAGACATTAATATCTTCTTTTAGACTTTTTGCGATTTTTGTTGTTAGTCTTATTTGTCTTATAATTATTATTTGTCTTTATCTTGTTTTTAAGGAACTCACTTGAATCTGTCAACGGAAGTTTAGACTCAGGAACCTTTAAAGCTCCATTGGAAAGATCTGCCAAATGATCAAAAATCACTTTATCATCGACAGAATCTTTATTCCAATTTAAGAAACATTTTTTCATATGATTTGCGATGTTAGCAATGAGTTTATCCTTTAACTCTCCTTCTTCCCATCCTAAAGCAATATCAATCATTTTCTTGATATTGTTTCCATAAAATCTATACTTGGGATAGCTCTGAGGATATTCGAGTTTATTTGGTTTACTATTAACATAAAGTTCCTTTGAAGGTTTTTCAAAGGGAGTATCAACATCAAGTTCAAAATTTGACATAATAAAGAGCTGAGCCCATAATTTATGCTGGAAGTCAGGCACATCTCTTAAATGAGGATTGAGGTTCCCCATAACACCTATTATGGCTTTAGCCATTTTATTCCTTTTATCCTTATCCTTCAGTGCTACAGCTTGATCTATCATTTGATGTATATGTCTACCATATTCAGGAATTATTAGCTTAGTTCTCTCAGTATTGTATTCTAATGAGTTCATATTCATGCAATTTAATAAATTAATTACCAATCTAAAGGCTTATTATGTCATCAATGACACTAGCTTCTTTATAAATTCCTATAACATCTGACGGAGATAGTGCAAGATATTCAAATGTTACACTTATAAATTTGTTATTAGTTGAAGATTTTTGTGAGAGATTGCCTTCATGGTTTTTCAATATTGATTTTAATGTTTCCAATTCACCAGCGTCGTTTTTTAAAATAAATTTAAATATGTAAGAACCAGGCCATGATTGAGATTCTTTTAATTGTTCTTCAAATCTTAAATAAAAATCCTCAGATTTAGTGCTTTTATTTGACAATGGAATTAATTTTGTAAATAATATGCAAATATAATAATCCTGAGTTGAGTGTTGTTAGAAAAAATATAAATAAAAGAATTGTACTTGCTGGAGGTCCTGGCACTGGTAAGACTAGTGTTATCAATGCATTAAAAAAAGAAAGATTTTATTGCTTTGAGGAAGCTGCTAGAGAGATTTTTGATGAATTCAAATTAAAAGGACTAGAGTTTAAAACAGATCCAATCAGAATTAGTGAAAATATTTTTCATAAAAGAAAATATGATTTTGAATCTGCTAATATTTTAGATTGTAAGGAAAGTATAGTTTTTTATGACAGAGGGATACATGAAATAACTGCTTATCTAAATTCAATAGGCAAGTCATCAAAATATTGGGATGGATTACCTTATAAATATAATTATGACTTGATTTTCTTATTTGAACCATGGAAAGAAATATATAAAAAAGATAAAAATAGAATTGAAGATTTTAGTGATGCTCGGAAAATTAGCCCCTTTATTTTTGAAGTATATAAACAATCAGGAGTCAATATAATTAAGGTTCCTAATTTAAGTATTAAAGAAAGAGTTAAATTTATTTTGAATAATTTACCATGAAAGATTTAAAAATTATTTTTTTTGGTACTCCTGAATTTGCTGTAGTATCTCTTCGTGAAATAAATTTAAATTACAAAGTAGATTGTGTAGTCACTTCTCCTGACAGAAAATCTGGAAGGGGTCAAAAAATTAGACATAGTAAAGTCAAGGAATATGCTTTAGATAATAATATTAAAATTCTTCAACCAGATAATCTTAATGACAAAGAATTTGTTAATCAAATAAAAAAGATAAATCCTGATATAATGATTGTTGTAGCATTTAGAAAAATTCCAACTGAAATATTCTCAATTCCAAAATATGGAACAATAAACCTTCATGCTTCATTATTACCAAATTATAGAGGTGCTGCCCCAATTAATTGGTGTTTAATCAACAACGAGGTAAAAACAGGTGTTACTACTTTTTTTATTAATGAGAAAATTGACAGAGGAGACATATTACTTAAAGAAGAGGTTAATATATCCGATACGGATAATTTTGGTTCTTTATACACTAAATTGTCATCAGTCGGATCAAGATTATTAATAAAGACTATTAAAGGGCTGTTATCTAATAGTCTGAAGGCATCTAGACAGAATTTTGATGAAAGTTTTAAAATAGCTCCAAAATTATCTAAAGAAAATACAAGAATTGATTGGAATAAATCTCAAAAAGAAATAATTGGCATGATTAGAGGGCTATCTCCAAAACCTGGAGCATGGACTAAATTAAAAAACGGAGATAAAGAGATGAGGATGAAAATTTTAGAAGCTAAGAAGGCTGATAGCTTCTTTCCAAAAAAAGTTGGAAAAATTTTAATTAATAATGGAGAAATACACATAAATAACGGAGTTGATGCAATTAATTGCACTTATATTCAGCTAGAAAACAGAAAAGTTATGAATGCCAAAGAATTAATAAATGGGCTAAAAATTCATGAAAATTCCAAAGTTTACTGATCAAAACAGTCAGATTATCAACAAAACACACCTATTTATTAACAAATTTCTCTTTTTAGACCCTTATTTTATTGGACTTATAGAATATCATGTATTTTAGTTCAAACATTAAAATTAAGTGATATGAACAAATCAGAATTAATTGATGCAATGGCAGCTCACGCTGGCATATCTAAAGCATCAGCGAAAATGGCTCTAGAAGCATTTCTAGGGAGTGTTAGTTCAACTTTAAAAGGTGGTGGAAGAGTTTCACTAGTTGGATTTGGATCTTGGTCAGTTTCTCAAAGAGCTGCTAGAGATGGTAGAAATCCTCAAACTGGAGCAACTATTAAAATACCTGCAAAAAAAGTTGTTAAATTTAAAGCTGGAGCTGAACTTTCAAGTACAGTGAACTAAGTTTTAAATTCATTTAAATAAAATGTCTAAAAGGAGCTTCCCAGTGAAGCTCTTTTTTTTTAGTATGAAAGGAAAATTACTTATTTCATCACCTGGACTATTAACTGATATGATTTTCTACAAATCGATCATATTAATTGTTGATCAAACAGATGATGGTATTACTGGGTTTATATTAAATAGACCCTCAGATCTTTTTATGTTTAAAGAAATTAATTCCTCAAAAAAAATAAAAATTGGACTTAATTACGGGGGTCCAGTATCATCAGATCATTACTTTCTATTAAAGAGTAACAAAAAATACCCAGAAATTTTAAAAATTTACGATAATATTTATTGGGGAAATAATATCGAATTTCTTTTTAATCTTATAGAAAAAAACAAAGTAGATATAAATGATTTTATATTATTCCAGGGTTACTCTGGATGGGATATAGATCAATTAGACGATGAAATAGAAAAAAATAGCTGGATAATAAATAATAAAAAGGAAAATGATCTATTTAGTTTAAAAGAGAAAAACAGTTGGAATCGTTTAATAAAGAATTTAGGGAATAAGTATATTTTGTGGTCAAATTCACCTGATGACATAACACTAAATTAGGTTGAGCCCAAAACTTGCTTTAAATCAGACACTAGACTATCCCATAGAAGCTTTGCCTCTTCAAGTTCATCCTCATCTGAAAAATCCGTAATGATAAGTGAAACATCCTTAGTGATTTCGTCCATTTGGATCTTAAATTCAAAAAAATAATCTTCTTCATCATCTTCTCCAGTTATCCACTGAAATCTAATTTTTTCATTAATTTTTTTGGACAAGACTCTTGCATATTCTTCAGACTCTCCCCAAAAAAATGTATACTTTTCGCCTCTATAATTAACATCATCAGAGAACCATTCGGATAAGCCTGAAGGCGTTGAAAGATATTGGAATAAAAGCTGTGGGGATGACTGAAAATCATACTCAATAACAAATTCTTTTTTTTTACCCATATATTTTCCAATATATTAAAAAAAGTTAGTATTTACATTAATAAAGAGTTTTTTAGCAATTATTTCTTGAGATTTGTTTTATATATTTGCATTTCTTAATTTGGCGAGGTAGCTCAGTTGGTGAGAGCGTCGGATTCATAACCCGGAGGTCGGGAGTTCAAATCTCCCTCTCGCTACAAAATATTATGAAAAAATTAAATTTATATTTTTTTATTTTTCTTTTGATTTTAGCATGTTCTAAGTCTGATGACTCTGGTGCAGAAATTGAAATTATTGAAGAAGAAATTGAACAAATTTTTAGTTGTGTTAGTTACGATAAACAACTTGACCCTCAAAATACCAATCAAGATGATTTAATGCAATATTGGTATAAATTTGTTGATGATGTAAAGTGTACAAGAGGAGGTCCTGACTATGGAGAAAGAAATCCTTCACCAAATATCTTTTTTGAATATAGAACTGTAGCTCAAATTGCTTCTGGTGTTACACCAGATCATATAGCTTATTCCACCTTTTCTGGGTATTGTAATGATAGTGCAGTCAATGTTGGTGTACTTTATAACGAGTGGACAGAAAAAAATTTACTTCAAAGATTATGGATAATGTACCATGAATTTGGACATGATGTATACAAGTATGAACATAGCACAGATCGTGCAGATATAATGTTCCCAGCCAGCACTAGAGGTGATATTAATATCAATGATTTTATTGAAGCTAAGGACAGAATGTTCAAAAGATCCTTTCCTGGAATTAAGTATATACCATGTCCCTCATAAATTTAAAAATCTTATTTTCAGTATCAATTTCTCTAATTTTTTTAGGATGTGCCAAAAACTCTCTTGTTTATGAAGAGATCCCTGTTGAAATGCTTTACAGCTGTATAGATTATGACAAAGTAGTTGATCCTAATTTTGATTCAGATGATTTATATGCCTTCTGGGATATATTTGTAGCAGACGCTAAATGCTCAATGAGTTCAAGTCCAGACTATGATAAGCTTAATACGGATGTAAATATTTTTTATGAATACGAATCAGATGCATTATTTGCATCAGGTGAAGTTTTAGATTATGGAGCATACGCAGCATCTTCATGTAATGATTCAGTAGTTAGAGTTGGTATAGCTTTTAGATATTGGAATGATATAAATATTTGGCAAAAACTTGGTTTAATGTATCATGAGTTCGGACATGATGTCCTTAAATATGGACATAGTTTAAACCCTGATGATATAATGCACGCTTCCTCTCCTTTTGCCAGCTCTTATAATGGTTTCATAGAATCAAAGAATAGATTTTTTGAGAAAAAATTTGATGGACTAAGATATCTTGATTGTAGTTGGTACGAAGATTATTCAGATGGAACTAATGTACCTAATCATCCTAGCATGTTGCATGATTGCAACAAAGATCACAATTAGTCAGAATAACCCATATGAGTTCTTACTAAAGGGTTCATAATACTAAACCACAAAGGAGGGATAAGAGATAATAATATTGAGGTTGGATACCCATGTGGTAGATGAGGACATTCTTCTAATGACTCTAAAACTTGATATTTCTTAGAAGATTTGAAGTGATGATCACTATGTCTAGTTAGTTCATATAACACAATTCTACCGATTGTGTGGTTAGAATTCCAGGAGTGATGTGGTTTTACTCTCTCGTATCTTCCACTTGATTCCTTTTTTCTTAAAAGACCATAATGCTCTACGTAATTAATGGTTTCCAAAAATAAAAATGATATAACAGACATCACTATAGATAGTACAGTCAGATATAGTCCAAAATTATAATAGATAAATACTAAAAATGCTAATTGGAAAAGTGTGTAGAAAACCATATCATTTTTAATGGAAAAGAAACTTCTTTTAGAAACTTTTAGAAGCTTAATTTGAATTTCCCATGCGCTTATGTAAGTCCTAATAACAGATGTTATCCAAAAACTGTATACGGTTTGTTTGTATCTTGCTGTTGCAGGATCTTCTGGAGTAGCGACATTTATATGGTGACCAAAATTGTGCTCAATATAAAAATGCATGTACTGACAAGGAAGATATAAAAGTTTAGAACATGTTCTTGCTATTATTGACTTTCGATGACCCAGTTCATGGCCAACATTAATTCCATTGGTAGCCATTACTATGCTTGCTGATAGAATTATTCCAATAATATCATATACTGAAGAAGTAAGTGCAAGTTTTTCAAGTGAGAAAAAGAATATACCAAATACAATTGGAATATTTAGATATAATAGTAAATCAAAAAAAGGATCAAGATTTCTATTTTTCTTTTCTTCATCTGTATACTTTTCGTCACTTTTATTAACAATTATTTCAAGAACTGGAATAAAAACAAATGTAAAAATAACTGCTAGGTAATTATAAAAACCTCCTAATGAGATACCAATAAATGCAAAAAGAGCAATTGAATATGACATTAAATATTTAAGGTCTTTTATCATAGATTGTTTGCTTTAATCAAGTTTAATGCAGATCCATTTTTGTACCACTCTATTTGTTGTGCATTAAAAGTGTGGCGCAATTTAATAATTTCTTTGGAATTATTTGAATGTATTATTTCGAGTGAAATAGATTTATTTGGAGAAAAAGATTCTAAATCTATAAAGTTAAATGTGTCATCTTCCTGGATTTTATCATAATCATTTTCGTCATTAAAAGTCAAAGCTAACATTCCTTGTTTCTTTAAGTTTGTTTCATGAATCCTAGCAAAAGACTTTACAATTACCGCTTTTATTCCCAGATGCCTTGGTTCCATAGCCGCATGCTCTCTTGAAGACCCCTCGCCGTAGTTATGATCTCCAATAACCACAGTATCTATTTTATTTTTTTTATAAAATCTTTGAGTTTCTGGAACAGGACCATATTCTCCTGTAATTTGATTTTTAACAGAATTAGTCTTCATGTTAAAACTATTAACCGCTCCTATTAAGCAGTTATCAGAAATATTATCTAAATGCCCTCTAAACCTTAACCATGGACCAGCCATTGATATATGATCAGTTGTACACTTACCATGTGCTTTAATTAAAAGTTTGGCATTATTAATATTTTTACCATCCCATGGACTAAAAGCTTCTAGTCTTTGGAGTCTTTTTGAATCTGGATCTATCTTAATCTCAATATTAGAACCGTCATGTGGTGGTTCAACATAGCCATTGTCTTCACAGTCAAAACCATTTAAAGGTAATTCATCTCCAATTGGAGGATCTAAAACTACTTTTTCTCCATCCTCAGATATTAGATTATCAGTCATGGGGTTAAAATCAAGATTTCCGGATAAAGCAACTGCCATGACCATTTCAGGTGAAGTGACAAAGGCATGAGTGTTTGGATTACCATCTGCTCTTTTTGCAAAATTTCTATTAAATGAATGTATAATTGAATTCTTCTCTGTATTGTTCTCACCTTCTCTATTCCACTGACCTATACACGGTCCACAAGCATTGGTGAATATCTTGGATTCAAGTTTCTCGAAAAGATCAATTATACCATCTCTTTCTGCTGTATATCTTACTTGTTCTGAACCAGGATTAATTCCTAATTTAGACTTAATTTTAATATTTTTATCTAAGGCCTGTTTTGCTATAGATGCGGCTCTAGAGAGATCCTCATAAGAGGAATTTGTACAAGACCCAATAAGGCCCCATTTTATATCAATTGGCCAACCTTCAGACTTTGCTTTAGATTTCATTTCATTTACTGGTGTTGCCAGATCGGGAGTAAAAGGTCCATTAATATGAGGTGTAAGTGTATTTAAATCAATTTCAATAATCTCATCAAAATATTTTTCAGGATTATCATAAACTTCTGGATCAGCCCTTAAATCTTCCTTAATGTTTTGAGCTGCCATTACAATATCCTCTCTTTCAGTTGATTTAAGGTACCTTTCCATTGATTCATCGTAGGCAAATATTGAAGTAGTAGCTCCAACTTCAGCACCCATGTTACAAATCGTACCTTTACCTGTACAAGAAAGTGACTCTGCACCATCTCCGAAATATTCTAAAATATAACCTGTTCCACCTTTTACAGTTAATATTCCAGCAACTTTTAATATTACATCTTTTGCTGAGGCCCACCCATTTAAAGTACCTGTTAGCTTAATCCCTATTAGTTTTGGAAATTTTAATTCCCAGGGCATTCCAGCCATAACATCAACAGCATCAGCTCCACCTACACCAATAGCAACCATACCAAGACCCCCTGCATTAACAGTATGTGAATCTGTACCAATCATCATACCTCCAGGAAAAGCATAATTCTCTAGAATGACTTGATGGATAATGCCAGCTCCTGGTTTCCAAAAGCCTATTCCGTATTTCCTAGAGACAGACTCTAAAAAATTGAATACTTCAGAGCTGACTTTATTTGCATTCTTTAAGTCTTTTTGAGCTCCAGACTGTGCCAAAATTAAATGATCACAATGAACTGTAGTAGGTACGGCAACTTTATCTTTTCCTGCTTGCATAAATTGAAGAAGTGCCATTTGAGCGGTTGCATCTTGACAGGTTACTCGATCTGGACCAAAATCGACGTAATCTTCACCTCTTTTAAAAATTGTATTGATGGATTCATCCCAAAGATGAGAGTATAAAATTTTTTCAGCATAAGTTAAAGGCCTACCGACAAGCTTCCTCGCTTTTTTAATTTTTGAGGACATTTTAGCGTAAACATTCCTTATAACATCAATATCAAAAGCCATAAATTTTTTACAAAAATAATATATTATTGTTTACTCATCTCTATAATTTCCTTAATAATGTCATAATTAGAATCTAGTGATATTCTCTTATCAATAGCTGAAAGATGGATTTCATTGAAACCTGCATTTTTAAATAATTTAAAATTATTAGTATTAATACCCCCACCTGGCATAATTGTTATTTTATCTAGAGCTAAAGAATTTAAGTAATTAAGATGTATTAGACCTTTTTCTGAGTCTATTTTACTTCCGGAGCAAAGTATTCTATCAAATTTATTCTCAATTAATTGCTCTAAAGATTTTTCTTGTTCTACTAAATAGTCAAAAGCTCTGTGAAAAGTTAATTCATAACCATTAGTTGCACTTCTAAATTCACTCAACAAAGTGTTGTTTAATTGATTTTTATTATCTAGAAACCCAACAACAAAACCACTAATATTATAGTTTTTATATTTTTTAATTGACTCAAACATTCTATCAATTTCTAAATTGCTGAAAATGAAATCTCCACCTCTAGGCCTAATTAAAATATTAATTGGAATTTTTGATACTTCTAAAGATTTTTCAAAAAATTCAATATTTGGAGTAATTCCTCCTACAAGGTAATTTTCGCATAACTCTAATCTATTAGCTCCAGCATCCTGAGCATTCAATATTGAATTTAAGCTTGTTGCACATATTTCTATTATCATAATTTAAGCAGTATGAATGCAGTGTATTTAATTTTTATTAGTAAATAATTATATAGATATTTAACATAAGAAAAGTTTATTGCTAACTCTATTTAAATATAATTGTTTTTAATAAATTGGTTTGGTTTATGGAAATCAAAAAGACTAAAGAAAAGTATGATGTAATTATTGTTGGTTCTGGTGCAGCTGGTGGGATAACTACTAAAATATTAACTGATGCAGGACTTAAGGTTGCTCTTATAGAAGCTGGACCTTATTTTGACCCAGCAGACCCTGAACAACAAACTCAATTTAAACCAACCTGGGCATCTCCAAGAAGGGGTTCATCTGTAACAAGAAGATTTGGCGATTTTCATATGTCTTATGGTGATTGGAAAGTTGATGGTGAGCCTTATTCTTCTGAAAAAGATACTGACTTTATGTGGTGGAGATCGAGGATGTTGGGAGGTAGAACAAATCATTGGGGTAGAATTGCCTCTAGACTTGGACCAAAAGATTTTAAATGCAAAGATTTTTATGATTTAGATGAGAATTGGCCAATAACTTATGAAGATATTAAACCATATTATGACAAAATTGATAAACTAATAGGTGTTTTTGGGACCAAAGAAAACCTTCCAAATGATCCTGATGGATTTTTTCTGCCACCACCAAAACCCAGATTACATGAGTTGTATTATATAAAGGGTGCTAAAAAATCTGGTATAAATGTAATCCCTTCTAGATTATCCGTTCTTACAAAAAGAATAAACAACCAAAGAGGAATATGTATGTTTTGTGGACAATGTGAGAGATCATGTTCTGTATATGCTTGTTTCTCCTCAAGCTCAAGTTTAGTAATTCCCTCATTAAAGGGAGGACTTGTAGATCTTTACACTGATTCAATGGTAAGAAAAGTGGAAACTGATAATAACGGTATAGCAACTGGTGTTTCTTTTATTAGTAAAAAGAATGGGAGAGAATACTCCATAAAATCTAAAGTGGTAGTTTTAGGTGCATCATCCTGTAGTAGTGCAAGAATCTTACTAAACTCTAAAAGTAATGTGCACCCAAATGGACTTGGAAATAGCAGTGGTTTAATTGGAAAATATTTACAAGATACTGTGGGAACATCAAAACAGATATTTGTCCCTGAACTGATGAACAGGAAAACTTATAATGAGGATGGGGTTGGTGGTGCTCATGTATACACTCCATGGTGGCTCCATGATAAAAAACTAGATTTTCCAATTGGATATCATATAGAAACATCATACAGAAATTTAGGAATGCCTCAGTTTGGAATAGGTGGTTACATACCTAATGATTTTAATAAGTTTTTTGGATTAAGAGTTGGTGGTTATGGAGAACAGATAAGAAATGATGTTAAAAAGTATTGGGGTTCAACAATTGCTCTCGAATCAAGAGGTGGAGCTATTCCAGATATCAACAATTATTGTGAAATAGATGAAAATAAAAAGGATAAGTATGGAATCCCTGTATTAAAATTTAATTATAATTGGGCTGACACAGAATATAATCAGGCAAGACACGCTCAGGATATCTACGAAGAACTAGCTCACAATATGAATGGTATAATGATAGGAGATAAACCAGGCAAAGACCAGAATTATGGGATTTCTACTCCAGGATCAATTATTCATGAGGTTGGAACCACAAGAATGGGGGATAATCCAAATACATCTGTAGTTAATAAATATGAACGTCTTCATGACGTTGATAATGTTTATGTTGTCGATGCTGGTCCATTTGTATTCAAAGGAGATAAAAATCCAACATGGACTATAATGGCTTTAGCATGGAGAACATCTGAACACATAATTTCAGAACTAAAAAAACAGAATATAAAATGAAAAGGAGGGATAGTATTAAAACAATTATTTTGAGTAGTATAGGTGCCTCATTAACATTAGAGGGTTGCATTTCTCCATTAAATGAAAATGTTTCAGAAAAAATATGGGAGTATAGGTATGGTAGAACTCCTTTTGAGAAAGAAAGAGATAATAAGTTTCTAAATGCTCAATTTTTCAACTCTTCAGAGTTAAAAACAATTGAAAAAATAGCTAATATAATTATTCCACCAAATGAATTTGGAAACATTAATGACGCTGGTGTTGTTGAAATGATCGAGTTTATAGCTAAAGATTGGAGCACTCCTGCACACAATAACTACGGAGAAAATGTGTTGAGAAAAGGATTAATAGTTTTAGATAACTTATTTAAAAATAAATTTAATACTAGATTAATTGAGTGTTCAGATGATCAAATTAAGTCAGTATTTGATATTATTTCATACAACGATGGCATTAAAGAAGACCTAAAGGAAGCTGCAAGTTTCTTTGCTACATATAGATATATGGTTGTGACCGGGTGGTTTACATCAGAGGTTGGAATGCGTGATTTAGGATACAAGGGTAACATACCTAATGTATGGGATGGAGTTCCTGAAGATGTCCTTGAGGATCATAATGTATCATATGATGAAGAATGGATTGCAAAGTGTGTTGACCAATCTAAAAGAAATGAAACTGCTGTTTGGGATGAAGATGGTAATCTCCTAACCTAATTTAATAACAAACCTGTATTAGAGTGAGTATTGCGTAAACTCCTAAAAACAGGATTAAGGCTAATTAAACATTCAAGGATCTATTCAAGATAGCTTGCTTTAGCATTTAAACTCACCTTTCTTAATTAATACTCGTTGAGTTTACCAAGAATCACTAATACAGGTTGAAGTAAATTTAAGAAGTTAAAATGGATTTATCAATATCATCAATAATTTTTAAGATAATTTTTTCAACTTCAATCTCAGAATTATTTGATTTTGATTTATTCTGTAAATTTTTTGCTGCAAATTGAATACAACACATAGCCAAAAGATCTTGTTTGTCCCTAACTGAATAATTTTCCTCTAAATTTTTGATTGTTTTTTCAATAATCTTTGCTGCTTCTCTAAAATAAAACTCTTGAGATCTTTGGATTGTGAGCGGATAAATCCTATCTCCAATATTCAATTTAATTTTAATATTTTCCTCCATATTTTTATATAGATATTCTGTCAATACAGTAATCTATTTCCTTAATTAAATAATCAATTTTATTTTTAAAATATTGCTTATCACTGTCATCCTCATTTATAGCTGATACAATTTTAAGTTGTTTCTCTTTTGCCTGTATAATCTTAATTTTAGTTTCAAGATCTTTATTGACTTTTAATAAATATTCATTTTTCGATTCTAGTGACTCGTTCAAAACTTTAGTTTCATCTAGCTTTTTGAGAAGAAGACTTATTTTTTCTTGAAGAGTTTTTAAATAATCCAATTGTATTTAATTTAATAATTTCAATTTATAAAAATCTTAAGTTAAATTTGAAATCAGATGAAATTATTTCTTAGAATTTTATTTACATCATTTTTTATTTTAAGCTATAACCAGACCTTAAGTCAGGAGTTAGACTTCCTTACTCCAATTGATGCGCCTTTTGATCTATCTGGTACATTTGGAGAATATAGATCTAAATTTCATACCGGTATTGACTTTAAGAGTAGAGGTGTGCAAGGTCAAAATATTTTTAGTATCGAAGAAGGATATGTTTCAAGAATTGAGGTTAATAACTATGGATATGGAAAAGTAATATATATTGACCATCCTAATGGATATACTTCAGTTTATGCACACTTAAAAGATTTTAGCACTGAGTTAGACAAATTTGTAAAAGGTGAGCAGTACAGATTAAGAAAAAGTACAATTAAAAAATTTCCAAAAAAAGGAGAAATAAAGATTGAAAAAGGCGAATTAATAGGCTATTCAGGTAATACCGGTGGAACATTTGGACCACACCTTCATTTTGAAATAAGAGACACTAATACTCAAGATGCACTTAATCCTCTAATGTTTAATTATAAATATATTGATAATGAGAGACCTATCATCAGGGGTTTATACCTAATTGATGAGGAAAACACCCTAGTAAGTAGCTTGCCTTTAAGGAAGGAAATAAAAAAAATAAATGACTCTACCTACACTGCAGATGATATTGAATATAATATGAAGACTGGATTTGGAATTGATACTTATGATATACAATACAAAGGTTTATTTAACCGAAATGGTGTATACAAAGTAGATTTATTGATTGATTCAGTCTTAGTTTATTCATTTAAAATGGATAGAATAAAATTTAGTCAAAATCATTACAGAAAAATCATGTATGATTACATGTCTGGTGTAAAAAATAAAAAGAGAGTCTTAAAGGTTTATACTCCTCAAAATGCAGATTTATCTTTTCTAGAGAATAATGATTTCAATGGTTTATTAGATCCAATGGAACATCAAGATAGTTATATATCTATAAGGGTTTCCGATTGGAATAAAAACTCATCTTATTTAAACTTTAGAATTAAAGGTACTGAGAGTAAGGATGATATCAAATCTTATGATGGAATAGAAATATTGACTAATCAGGATTATGAAATAAATAAAAATTCTTCAGTCATAAATATCAAGAAGAATACATTTTATAATGACCTTTTATTAAATATATCCTATGAAGGTGATACACTTGACCTCGGAGAGGATAAAGATCCATTCAGAAATCCTATGATTATCAAGCTGCCTCAATTAATATCTGACACATTAGAGTTGAGACAGTCATTTATTGGAAAAATTAAGGATAAAAAGATCACATACTTAAACTCCAGAAAAGATGATTCATACATCTATGCTAATACTTCATCTTTAGGAAAATATATAATATCTAGAGATACCATTAAGCCCGAGATAAAACCAATTAATTTTAAGCAGAATTCAAATATTTCTAACAGATCAACAATAAGGTTAAGACTAAAGGATGAAATGTCAGGAATTAAAAGCTATAACGCATATCTAAATGGAAAATGGGCGCTTTTTGAGTATGAGCCTAAATCAAATTTAATTTTTCACAAGATTTCAGACAACATTATAAATGAAGGTGAAAATATTTTACTTATTAATTTTCAAGATGGTGTTGGAAATAAAGGGGTATATAGAGCAACTATTTTCTATTAAGAATTGGTTAGTTCTTTAAGTGTTTCAATGAGATAATCAACTTCATCCATATTATTATTATGAGAAAAAGAGAATCTAACTGAAGGGAACTTTTTTTGATCCTCACTTTGAATTTCACTGAGAACATGAGAGCCTTCTGAACTTCCAGATTGACAAGCACTACCCTTTGAGCATGCAATCCCTTTTAAATCAAGGTTAAAGTCAAGCATAGCTGCTTTATCATTAGATATGGGAAAACAAACATTTAGTATAGTATATGTACTGTTTTTAATATTTCCAGATTCTCCATTAAAATGTATATCAGGAAATAATTTTTTCAAGCAATCAATCATATGTTCTTTTATTGATAAAACAAATTTAGCTTCTTGTTCCATGTTTTTGTCTGCTATTTCAAGAGCCTTTGTCATTCCTACAATATTATGGACAGATTCAGTTCCAGCTCTTAACCCTCTCTCTTGAGGACCACCACAAATAAATGATTTTATTTTAGTTGATTTATTTATATATGTAAAGCCAACACCTTTTGGACCATGAAATTTATGACCAGCTGATGATAAAAAGTCAATTTTTACAGATTTTAAATCAATTTTATAATGACCAACAGCCTGAACAGCGTCAGTATGAAAAAGTGAATTATACTTTTGACATAGATCTGATACACTTTTTACATCTAGAATATTACCTATCTCATTATTTATATACATCAATGTTACTAGTTTAGGCTCATCATTTAAATTTAATAGATATTCAAGATTATCAATATCTACATTCCCGTTTTCAGATAATTTTACATAATGGACATTAACTCCCTGAATTTCAAGCTCATCTAAAGTATGTGTAACTGCATGATGTTCAATTTTTGAAGAAATAATGTGCTTTATACCTAAATCTTTTACTGCACATTTTAAAATTGAATTATCAGATTCTGTTCCACCAGAGTTAAAAATAATTTCAGAAGGATCACAATTTAAAATTTTTGCAATAGATTTCCGTGATGTTTCAATGTAAGACTTAGCAGATCTTCCAAATGAGTGAGTAGAGGAAGGATTGCCAAAACAATCTTTTAAAACATTTGAGATATCATCAATTACTTCAGCTCTAACCTTTGTTGTGGCTGCATTATCAAAATAAACATTCATTTATTTAGGCTCAAATTCTTTTATTGTTGATGTAATAATTTTGATACAATCTAATAATTGATCTTCAGTCATTACCAGTGGAGGAGCAAACCTTATTACATTACCCCTTGTTGGTTTAGCCAAGAGTCCATTATCTCTTAATTTTAGACAAATATTCCAGGCTGTTTTACTATCTGGAGTATCATTTATTACTATTGCATTAAGAAGGCCTTTTCCTCTGACAAGTTTAATAATCTTGCTAGTTTTTATGTATTGATTTATATTATATCTAAAAATTTCACCAAGTCTTTCAGCATTTTCAGGTAATTTCTCTTCAACAATTATTTCTAAAGACTTTTTAGCTATGGATGCTGCAAATGGATTTCCACCGTAAGTACTTCCGTGTTGACCTGGCTGAATTACTTCCATTATATGAGTATCACATAAAACAGCCGATACTGGATATGTTCCTCCACTTAGGGCTTTTGCAAGTATTAATATATCTGGCCTAACATCTCCACATGCAAGTAATGAACCTGTTCTTCCAAGTCCTGTCTGAATTTCATCTGCAATCATTAAAACATTATAATCTGTACAAAGCTTTCTAACTCCTTCTAGATAGTTATCGTCAGGCACATTGACTCCAGCTTCACCTTGGATAGGTTCTACAAGAAATGACACAACATTATCTTCAACTTTTAGAACATTTTCTAATGCTTCAAGATCGTTGTGAGGTATATGAATGAATCCAGGGGTATGAGGACCAAAAAAATCTTTAGAACCATGATCAGTTGAAAAAGAAATTACAGTTGTTGTCCTCCCATGAAAATTATTATTACAAACAATTATTTTAGCAGAGTTCGGTTCAACCTTCTTTTTTAGATACCCCCATTTCCTTGAAATCTTTATGGAAGTCTCTACTCCTTCAGCACCAGTATTCATTGGCAATAATTGATCATAACCAAACAACTTTGTTGCATACTCCATGTATTCACCAAGCTTGTTGTTATGAAATGCCCTAGATGTTAATGTTAAGGTACTAGCTTGTTCTTTTATTAGTTCAACTAACTTTGGATGACAATGACCTTGATTGACTGCTGAATATGAGGATAAGAAATCATAATATCTTTTACCATTTACATCCCATAGATATACACCTAATCCTTTAGCTAACACTACAGGAAGAGGGCTATAATCATGAGCACCATATTTTTTTTCTAAATCAAGATGGTATGACTCTAAATTCTCAGATTTTTCTTTATCAAAAATTTTGTTGATTAATGTTTTGATCATTGATGAGAAGGTTTGTATAAATATACTAATTTTAGAGGATATTAAAGGAGACATTATCACTAGAGTTTTAAAAATATTGCTAACATTTTTTGTTTTAATTTCATGTGAAAAGGATGATATATGCATCGAAGGTTCAGAGAATACGAATAGAATCTCAATTGGATTTAAAGATTATGAGAGCAAAAATGTAACTGGAATTAATTTAAGTTTTATAAAAGGAATTAACAATGATTCTATAATAAGTGAAGGATTTTCTGGAGCTGAACTTAAGTTACCTTTAATGGTAAATTCAAATGAAACTAAATATATTTTAGAGCAAAATAAGGTTAAAGATACTTTAATAATTTTCCATCACACGAAACATTTATATTTAAATAGATCGTGTGGTTTTAAATCAAATTTTTTAATAAAATCAGACACTGAAATATTAAAAGAATCAGGATGGATTCGAGAAATTACAATTGTACAAGATTCAATATTTAATGAAGAAAAAACAAATATTCATATTTATTATTAGTATTATCATACCAATTCAAACAGTATTTTCACAGGTAGAAAATCAGTTAACCGACAGTCTAATCAATAAAAATAAAATACTGAATATCAATAAGATAAGGTTCGGATTTGATATCTTTAAACCAATAAAGTCTACGTCTAATGGAGATAATTTAAATTATGAAATTGTTGGCGATTTACAGATAACTGAAAATTTATATCTAGCAGGTGAATATGGATTGATAGACAGGTTAATTGAAGATGAGAATATCAATTTTAATTCTAACGGTAGCTTCCTACGTTTTGGTTTTGATTATAACATGTTCAAGAATTGGGTTGGAATGGATAATGCAATTTTTTTAGGTTTGAGATATGGATCTTCTAATTTTTCAAATAAAATTGAAAGTTATAATGTTAGAAACAGTGATGCGTATTTTTCAAACTTTGTAGATAATAATTATCAAACAATTGATCATTCCAATTTAACTGGAAACTGGCTTGAGATTGTAGCTGGTGTTAAAGTTGAAACTTTTAATAATGTCTATTTAGGATTTAGTTTAAGGTTAAATAAATTATTATCTACTAAGAAGCCAGATAATTTTGACAATCTTTTTATACCTGGCTATAACAAAGTAACTGATGATAATACATGGGGAAGTGGATTCAATTATACATTAACCTACTCTATCCCACTCAAAAAGAAAAAATAAAGATTCTCTTAAATCCAAAATCCATAGTACAATACAACAGCACAGAGTATTGTTACGATAGCTACAAATAAAACCCCTAATAAGTTTGACTCTTTCTTTTTCATATCTAGAATATAAGAAAAATTAAAAAATGGGTATAAAAAAACCCTTCAAAAAAAGGGTTGTTTTATAAGATAAAGGCGGCGACATACTCTCCCACAAAATTGCAGTACCATCTGCGCTGATAGGCTTAACTTCTCTGTTCGGAATGGGAAGAGGTGAGCCCTATCGCTATAACCACCTTAAAGTTTTAATAAGGTCATATAACATTTGAAAATATCGAAGTTAACAATTAAGAAAGTTTGTTACAATAGACTTACGGGTAATTAGTATCACTCAGCTTTGACATTACTGCCTTTACACTTGTGACCTATCAACGTTGTAGTCTCCAACGACCCTTAAAAGAAATCTCATCTTGAGGTAGGTTTCGCACTTAGATGCTTTCAGTGCTTATCCTTTCCCGACATAGCTACCCGGCGATGCTACTGGCGTAACAACCGGTACACTAGAGGTCAGTCCATCTCGGTCCTCTCGTACTGAAGACAGATCCTCTCAAATTTCTAACGCCCACCACAGATAGAGACCGAACTGTCTCACGACGTTCTGAACCCAGCTCGCGTGCCACTTTAATGGGCGAACAGCCCAACCCTTGGAACCTTCTCCAGCTCCAGGATGTGACGAGCCGACATCGAGGTGCCAAACCCCCCCGTCGATTTGAGCTCTTGGGGGAGATCAGCCTGTTATCCCCGGCGTACCTTTTATCCTTTGAGCACTGGCCCTTCCATGCGGAACCAGTGGATCACTATGCTCTTGTTTCCAACCTGATCGACTTGTCAGTCTCTCAGTCAAGCACCCTTATGCCATTGCACTCTACACACGGTTACCAAGCGTGTTGAGGGTACCTTTAGAAGCCTCCGTTACTCTTTTGGAGGCGACCACCCCAGTCAAACTACCCACCACGCACTGTCCCCTAAAAAGGGTTAGATATCAGAGAAGCAAAGGGTGGTATTTCAACAACGACTCATAAACGCCTGGCGACGCTTAATCAAAGTCTCCCACCTATCCTACACATTACTTATCCAATATCAATACGAAGCTATAGTAAAGGTGCACGGGGTCTTTTCGTCCCGTGGCGGGTAAGCGGCATCTTCACCGCTACTACAATTTCACCGAGCTCATGGCTGAGACAGTGTCCAAATCGTTACACCATTCGTGCAGGTCGGAACTTACCCGACAAGGAATTTCGCTACCTTAGGACCGTTATAGTTACGGCCGCCGTTTACTGGGGCTTCATTTCAATGCTTCGCATAAATGCTAACATCTCCACTTAACCTTCCAGCACCGGGCAGGTGTCAGACCCTATACATCGTCTTTCGACTTAGCAGAGTCCTGTGTTTTTGATAAACAGTCGCTTGGACCTTTTCACTGCGGCCTACTAAAAGTAGGCGACCCTTTTCCCGAAGTTACGGGTCAAATTTGCCTAGTTCCTTAGCCATGAATCTCTCGAGCTCCTTAGAATCCTCATCCCAACTACCTGTGTCGGTTTACAGTACAGGCTGCTTAACTTGTTTTTCTTGGAAAAAGGTCCGCCATATTATCACCTCATCCTAAGAATCGGTGTACTATCATCACCTTAACAGTGATTTCAACGTACTATTCCGTCAGTACGCAATGACATTGCTTTTCCGTCACTTTTGTTGTTAAGCAGGTACCAGAATATTAACTGGTTGTCCATCCACTACCCCATTCGGGTTCGCGTTAGGTCCTGACTAACCCTCAGCTGATTAGCATAGCTGAGGAAACCTGAGTTTTTCGGAGGGGGTGTTTCTCGCACCCCTAATCGTTACTTATGCCTACATTTTCGTTTCTATACACTCCAGCAAACCTCACAGTTTGCCTTCAACGCAGAATAGAATGCTCCCCTACCCAATATAAATATTGCCATAGTTTCGGTGATATACTTATGCCCGATTATTATCCATGCTCGACCGCTCGACTAGTGAGCTGTTACGCACTCTTTAAATGAATGGCTGCTTCCAAGCCAACATCCTAGCTGTCTGGGCAGTCAAACCTCGTTTATTCAACTTAGTATATACTTAGGGACCTTAACTGATGGTCTGGGTTGTTTCCCTCTCGGACACGGACCTTAGCACCCATGCCCTCACTGCTAAAAAACATTTCATAGCATTCGGAGTTTGTCAGGAATTGGTAGGTGGTGAAACCCCCGCATCCAATCAGTAGCTCTACCTCTATGAAACTTATTTTAACGCTGCACCTAAATGCATTTCGGGGAGTACGAGCTATTTCCTAGTTTGATTGGCCTTTCACCCCTATCCACAGGTCATCCCAAGACTTTTCAACGTCAACGGGTTCGGTCCTCCACTGTATGTTACTACAGCTTCAACCTGCCCATGGATAGATCACTAGGTTTCGCGTCTACCACTGCTAACTAAACGCCCTATTCAGACTCGCTTTCGCTTCGGTTGCTCCGCTTAACGGATTAGCCATGCTAGCAAAGGTAACTCGTAGGCTCATTATGCAAAAGGCACGCCGTCACACATTAATTGTGCTCCGACCGCTTGTAAGCGTAAGGTTTCAGGATCTATTTCACTCCCTTATTCAGGGTTCTTTTAACCTTTCCCTCACGGTACTAGTTCACTATCGGTCTCTCAGGAGTATTTAGCCTTACCGGATGGTCCCGGCAGTTTCATACAAGGTTTCACGTGCCCCGTACTACTCAGGATACCTCTATTAATAACATCAATTACCTATACAGGACTATCACCTTCTATGGTTTTACTTTCCAGTAAATTCTAGTTCTATTAGCATTAAATGTTGAGGTCCTACAACCCCTATATTGCCGTAACAACATAGGTTTGGGCTGTTCCACGTTCGCTCGCCACTACTAGCGGAATCACTTTTGTTTTCTATTCCTCTGGTTACTTAGATGTTTCAGTTCACCAGGTTTGCTCACTTTACAGTGTGACATATCTTCAATATGCCGGGTTGCCCCATTCGGAAATCTGCGGATCAAAGTGTTTGTGCCACTCCCCACAGCTTATCGCAGCTTATCACGTCCTTCATCGCCTCTGAGAGCCAAGGCATTCCCCTTACGCTCTTAATTAGCCTATTGTAACTTTTTTAAAAGTTACAAGTAACTCTTAACTCTTTCTTAAATTGTAAAATTATTTGGTATTTAATAATAACAGTATTAAATACCTATTTACGTTAACTCTGTACAATCTCAAAAAACTATTAAATTGGATAACTGAATAATTTATGAATTGTACTTGATATTTTCAATATGTCAATGAACTCTTATTCTTAATTTACATTAAGAAGTTGTGGAGAATATCGGAGTCGAACCGATGACCTCCTGCGTGCAAGGCAGGCGCTCTAGCCAGCTGAGCTAATCCCCCTTTTTTCCAAATGGAATTTAGTAGTCTCGGGCAGACTCGAACTGCCGACCTCTACATTATCAGTGTAGCGCTCTAACCGGCTGAGCTACGAGACTCTATTCGAGATTCTATCTTAAGGGTTATTAAAAAAATGACAGCAAGCAAACGCAAAGGATTGATGCTATAGTCAGGTCGTCTTTCTCTAGAAAGGAGGTATTCCAGCCGCACCTTCCGGTACGGCTACCTTGTTACGACTTAGCCCCAGTTACTAGTTTTACCCTAGGCGGCTCCTTTCGGTCACCGACTTTAGGTACCCCCAGCTTCCATGGCTTGACGGGCGGTGTGTACAAGGCCCGGGAACGTATTCACCGGATCATGGCTGATATCCGATTACTAGCGATTCCAGCTTCACGCAGTCGAGTTGCAGACTGCGATCCGAACTGAGACCGGCTTTGAAGATTAGCTCCTATTCGCATAGTGGCTGCTTTCTGTACCGGCCATTGTAGCACGTGTGTAGCCCAGAACGTAAGGGCCGTGATGATTTGACGTCATCCCCACCTTCCTCACGGTTTGCACCGGCAGTTTCGCTAGAGTTCCCAACTTTACTTGATGGCAACTAACGATAGGGGTTGCGCTCGTTATAGGACTTAACCTGACACCTCACGGCACGAGCTGACGACAACCATGCAGCACCTTGTAAGTAGTCCGAAGAAAGATCCATTTCTGAATCATGCAACTTACATTTAAGTCCTGGTAAGGTTCCTCGCGTATCATCGAATTAAACCACATGCTCCACCGCTTGTGCGGGCCCCCGTCAATTCCTTTGAGTTTCACTCTTGCGAGCGTACTCCCCAGGTGGGTCACTTATCACTTTCGCTTAGCCACTCAATGTACCAATGTACATCGAACAGCTAGTGACCATCGTTTACGGCGTGGACTACCAGGGTATCTAATCCTGTTCGCTACCCACGCTTTCGTCCCTCAGCGTCAGTATATTGTTAGTAATCTGCTTTCGCAATCGGTATTCTGTGTAATATCTATGCATTTCACCGCTACACTACACATTCTAACTACTTCACAATAACTCAAGTTTGCCAGTATCAAAGGCAGTTCTACCGTTGAGCGGTAGGATTTCACCTCTGACTTAACAAACAGCCTGCGGACCCTTTAAACCCAATAATTCCGGATAACGCTTGGATCCTCCGTATTACCGCGGCTGCTGGCACGGAGTTAGCCGATCCTTATTCTTACAGTACCGTCAGCTTTCCACACGTGGAAAGGTTTCTTCCTGTATAAAAGAAGTTTACAACCCATAAGGCCGTCTTCCTTCACGCGGCATGGCTGGATCAGAGTTGCCTCCATTGTCCAATATTCCTTACTGCTGCCTTCCGTAGAAGTCTGGTCCGTGTCTCAGTACCAGTGTGGGGGATCTCCCTCTCAGGACCCCTACCTATCGGAGCTTAGGTGAGCCGTTACCTCACCTACAAGCTAATAGGACGCATGCCCATCTTTTACCGCCGGAGCTTTTCTTATAGATTCATGAGAATTAATAAGTGTATAGAGCATTAATCAAAATTTCTCTTGGCTATTCTCTAGTAAAAGGTAAGTTGCATACGCGTTACGCACCCGTTCGCCGGTCGCCATCAAATTACAAGTAATTTATGCTGCCCCTCGACTTGCATGTATGAAGCCTGCCGCTAGCGTTCATCCTGAGCCAGGATCAAACTCTTCGTTGTAGTATTTTTAATAAAATTATACGACTCTGAATTGACTATGTTTCAAAATGTTTGGTTTGCTAGTTTGTATCAAAATTGATACGCGCTGTCATTTTCAATATTTTCAATGAACTTGCAAAAAAAAATTGCTCTAAACAATAAATCATTTTGCGGGTGCAAATATAAAATCTTTTTTATTGTAAATAAACATATTTAAGATTTTATTTTGATTTTTTTTTAGGTGTTAAAATTAAAAAAAGTTTATGTGTTAAATGTCAATGATTTACAATACTTATCAACAGTTTTTTAATACTATTTTTTATCTCTCCAAAATACATATAGTTCATCTAAATCAAAGTCAAGAGCATAATCTTGTTTTTCTAAGGAACCATCAGAGAATGATCGTTGCAAAATATCCTCAATTAGGTAATCCTCATAATCTACAAAAGGCTCGTATTCATCTCTTAGTGAAATTGAATAGAAGGAAGCGGCGGTATTGTATAAAAGTGCTCTAAACTTATTTCTATATTCAGATACAATACTATGTGCAGTAAGTCCGGTTTGACGATTTAGAAGTTTTACAAGAATTCTACCTTGAGATCTAGACAGCTTTCTTAACTCATCTGAAAATTCATTATACACAAATTTTTCAAGTTTTTTAAGATATAGCCTTTTCTGTCTTTTGGATTTAATTAAGTCAACTCTAGAATCAATTCTATTCATTCTTTCAGAAGCTAGTTTGGCATAAGGATATACCTTTTTGACTCGATATCTTAGTATTACATACCTTTTAATTTCATCATCATTTAAAAACTTTAAAGGTTGGAAAACTGTCACCTCGTCCAGCATAAAAGTATTCGAGGGAATTGAATCACCTGGAAATAAGAAATCTAGCTCCTCAATTTCTTCTTGACAAGTCAAATTATTTGATAAAAAAATAAGTAACAGAAATAAATAATATTTCATAGCACAAATTTAACAAGATGTTTAGTAATAATTGTTAATTTTATTTTTTTAAAAATTATGAAAATACTTAACGCAAAATCATTAAAGTTTCTTGAAGAATATCTAAACAACGCAGCACCAACTGGTTATGAATCTAATGGTCAAAAAATTTGGATGAAATATCTAAAACCGCATGTTGACGAATTTATAACTGATAATTACGGAACTGCTGTTGGAGTAATAAACCCTGATAAAAAATTTAAAGTTGTTATAGAGGGTCATTCTGACGAAATCTCTTGGTATGTTAATTATATTACTGATAATGGACTCATATATGTCATTAGAAATGGGGGTAGTGATCATCAAATAGCACCATCTAAATGGGTAAATATCCACACCAAAAAAGGAATAGTAAAAGGAGTATTTGGTTGGCCTGCGATTCATGTTAGAGATCACGCGAAAGAGGCACCACCAAAAATTGACAATATTTTTATTGATATTGGAGCAAAGGATAAAAAGGAAGTTGAAAAAATGGGTGTTCATGTTGGTTGTGTTATAACTTATCCAGATTCTTTCCATATTCTTAACAAGAATAAATTTGTTTGTAGAGCAATTGATAATCGAGCTGGTGGTTTTATGATTGCTGAAGTAGCAAGATTACTAAAAGAAAATAAAGATAAATTACCCTTTTGTCTGTATGTGACTAACTCAGTTCAAGAAGAAATTGGTTTAAGAGGAGCTGAAATGATTACTAATACGTTAAAGCCTAATTTAGCAATAGTTACTGATGTTACTCATGATACTTCAACACCAATGATAGAGGCTAAGAAACAAGGTGATGCGAAAATTGGAAAAGGTCCAGTTATTACCTATGCTCCTGCTGTTCAAAATAATCTTAGAGAGAAAATTATAAGCATAGCTGAAAAGAATAAAATTCCATACCAAAGACTAGCATCTTCAAGGTATACAGGAACTGATACAGATGCCTTTGCATACAGTAATGGGGGTGTACCATCAGCATTAATTTCTCTTCCATTAAGATATATGCACACTACAGTGGAAATGGTACAAAAAGAAGATGTTGAAAATGTTATCAGATTAATTTATGAAACACTTAAGAATATTAAATCAAACGAGAGTTTTAGCTATTTTGATTAAGCTATTTAATCTTCTTTACTCCCATATTATATAAAGTAAATCCATAAATATCTGCATATTGGTCAATAATTTTTGCTAATGGTGTGCCTGAACCATGACCTGCTTCTTTTTCTATTCGAATTAAAACCGGATTTTTACCTATATGCTTATCCTGAATATTAGCTGCAAACTTAAATGAATGAGCTGGTACAACTCGATCATCATGATCTCCAGTAGTAATCATTGTTGCTGGATATTCTGTATTTTGTTTTACATTATGAACAGGTGAGTAACCCAAAAGATATTTAAACATCTCCTCTGATTCTTCTGATGTACCATAGTCAAATGCCCAACCAGCTCCAGATGTAAATTTGTGATATCTTAGCATATCCAATACTCCCACAGCGGGAAGTGCAACCTTCATTAATTCCGGTCTTTGAGTCATAACAGCACCAACTAATAACCCTCCATTTGAACCACCTCTTAATGCTAAATAATCTGAAGATGTATAATTTGATGAAATAAGATACTCAGCAGCTGCAATAAAATCATCAAAAACATTTTGCTTATTTAGTTTTGTTCCTGAATTATGCCATTCTTTTCCATATTCTCCTCCACCTCTAATATTTGGAACAGCATAAACACCGCCTAAATCCATCCAAACAGCATTAGTAACACTAAAACCTGGAGTTCTGCTGATATTAAAACCACCATAACCATATAGTATAGTTGGATTCTTACCATCTAAAACTATGTCCTTTTTGTGAGTAATAATCATTGGAACTTTTGTTCCATCCTTAGATTCGTAAAAAACTTGTTTTGATGTATATAAATTAGCATTGAATTCAATTTTAGGTTTCCAATAAATATTATATTCACCATTTTTAGGATTAAAAGAATATAAACTTCCAGGAGTGTAATAATTTGAAAATGAAAAATATAATTCTTCTTGATCTCTTTCTCCAGAGAAACCACTAGATGTTCCAATCCCAGGTAACTCAACTTTTCTTACTAACTCTCCAGAATAATTGTATTGGTAAACTTGTGAGAATGCATCAACTAAATATCTTGCAAAAAAATATCCACTTCCTGAACTTACTGAAAAAACATTTTCGCTTTCAGGAATGACATCTTGCCAATTTTCTCTTTTTAGATTGTTCAAAGTAGTCTTTACTAATCTTTTATTTGGCGCATTAAAATTTGTAAAAATATAAAATGTGTCATCTATATTGTCAACAACATAATCATCAGTGGATGGATCATCACTTATTGTTTGTATCCTATTGGAATTTTTTCTTAGATCTATCACATATAGTTCATTTCCATCAGTTAGGTTAGAAGCAGAAATAAATAGGAAATTATTATCGTCAGAAACATTTCCATAAACATATCTATACTTTTTTCTTGAATCGCCAAAGACAGTTTTATCAGACTTCTGGTCTGTACCTAATTTATGGTAATATAGTTTATGTCTATCTGTGTATTCTGAAAGCTCACTTCCTTCTGGTTTATCATAAGATGAATAATAGAACCCTTTATTTCCACTCCAAGAAATTCCGCTAAATTTAATATTGGTGAGTGTATCACCAATAATCTGTTTTGTTTCAGTGTCCATAACTACAGCTTTTCTCCAGTCACTTCCACCTTCAGAGATTGTATATGAAATGAGTTTGCCATCTTCAGAAAAATAAAGTCCGGTGAGGGAAATTGTTCCATCTTCAGAAAATTTATTTGGGTCTAAAAAAACTTCTTCACTTGAATTTGAATTATCTTTTTTTCTGTAGACTACATATTGGTTCTGAAGACCATCATTTCTGTAATAATAAATATATTCTCCCTTAGTAAATGGACTAGTCTGTTTCTCATAGTTCCAAATTGAAGTTAATTTACTTTTTAATTTATCTCTGTAGGGTATAG
>CACORF010000001.1 GCA_902629505.1 uncultured Bacteroidota bacterium | reverse complement strand
AATTGATTAAATTCTTTTATAAAATTTGGGTTTATTTCAAGATAAATTATACCATTATTTGAAAGATTCAATGATGCAAATTCAAAGATTTTTTCATAAAAATGCAAAGGATTATCTTTCGGAGTATACAGTGCAATATTTGGTTCATATTTTACATTTTTATCTAATAAATCTGATTCACTTGGAGGTATATATGGAGGATTTGATATAATTATATCATATTTTTTTCTTTCTCTAGAAATTAAGTTAAGATCTAGTTTAATTATTTTAACTTTTGAGTTAAGATTTTTTTTGTTAATCTCACAAACCTTGAGTGCCTGATTTGAAATATCACATGTGGTAACATCTAAGTAATTATTATTAATATCTATTGATATGCCTATACAACCTGATCCTGTACATAAATCTATCACTCTTTTTTGAATATCTATATTGAGATGATCATTAATTAACCAGTCTACTAATTCCTCCGTCTCAGGTCTGGGGATTAGTACACTTTCATCAATATAAAAATCATTACCATAAAAGTTTTTTTTATTTATTATGTAATCAATAGGATAATGGTTAATAATCATTTTCATTTTTTGGAGCAGGGTATCCTCTAATTCTTTGGATAAATTGAATTTTGGTTCTAAGGCAATCTTAATAGGGTCTATACCACATATCTCCTTCAAAATAATTTTATATATATAATCGGACTCGTCATTTGAAAGACTCAAATTATCTCGATAAATACTTCTCATCTTAATAATGTTCATACTAAATTTTTTAACATCCATATTGGACATGCAGTATGGCCTGTATTACCTAATGGATTATTTATATAATTAAATCCTTTTCTCAGATATAATTTTTGTGCATTAACCATGTTTGGCATGGTCTCGATATAACATTGTTTAAAATTAGATTCAACAGCAAAATTCAAACAAAGTTCAATAATCTTATTTCCAATACCTCTACCTCTTAAGGATTTATGAAAATACATCTTTTGAAGTTCACAAATATCTGAGTCACCATCCCTTAGTGGATTAATTCCTGCACCACCTAGTATCTTATTATTTTCCTCAACAACAAAGTATATTGATCTATTAGATTGATAAGACTCATACATTTTATCAATCTCTGGATCCTCAAAAGCAGAGCCTTTCCTAGGTATATCCATCTCTATTAGGACTTGTCTCAATATAACTGCTATATGCTTATTATCAGATTCATTTATGGGTCTAATTAACATAGTTGAGATTTTGACTTAAATTTACAATTCTAAATTTTATTACTTATTAAATTGGATGATATTAAATTTATGAAGAGGTGTATTGAGCTAGCATCAAAAAACATAGGTTATACTTATCCAAATCCTTTGGTTGGATCTGTAGTTGTTTACAACAACAAAATAATCGGAGAAGGATGCCACGCAAAATATGGTGAAAGTCATGCAGAAGTAAATGCGATAAACAGCGTAGAAGATAAAAGATTATTGAAAGACTCAGTATTGTATGTAAATCTTGAGCCTTGCAATCACTATGGTAAAACACCTCCTTGTACTGAAGCAATAATAAGTAACAATATTAAAAAAGTTGTAATTGGTTCTAAAGACCCAAATAGCTTAGTTAATGGTAGTGGAATCGAAAAACTTAAATCAAGTGGATGTAATGTTAGTGAAGGTATAATGAATAAAGAGTGTACTGAACTAAATAAAAGATTTTTTACATATCACATTCACAAGAGGCCTTACATTATTTTAAAATGGGCTGAATCTAAGGATGGATTTATTAGCCCAATAAAATCTGTTGAGACATTAGGGAAAATAAATTGGATCTCAGGAGAAGATGCAAAAAAATTATCACATAAATGGCGAAGTGAAGAACATTCCATTTTAGTGGGAGTTCAAACTATTATAGATGATAACCCAATTTTAACTACTAGATTTGTAAAGGGGAGAAATCCACTAAGATTTGTTTTAGACCCTAATTCAAGAATACCCTTGGACTCTAGAATTTTATCAGATTCTTTAAAAACAATTATTCTGTCAAAAAAGGAAAACAAGTTAATTCCTAATTATACTAAAGAGATTGAATTTGGTAATATTAATTTAATTATTGAATCTTTATATAATATGAATATTCAATCTATTATAGTTGAGGGAGGGACTAAGACAATTAATCATTTTCTGAATAATAATTTATGGGATTCTATTAGAGTTTTTAAATCTAATAAAGAATTAGGCAAGGGAATTAAAGGTCCTGACATAAATTTTAATAAATTTAATTTAAAAAATATTGGTGATGATAAACTTTATCAATTTGATAGATTGATTAGTTAAAAAGGTTACCAATTATCTCTGGACACCTGACTGGTTTCATTGAATCAGAATTTAAGAATGCAAGTAATGTTTTTCCCTCGGTTGTTTTTTCTCCTCTGTTATTAAAAATTTCATATGAAAATTCAATAGATGATGTTGGTTTTTTAGTACAGTAAACTTTAACCTGAAAAGTATCTCCAAAAACTAGAGGCTTTAAAAATTTTAATTCACAATTTACTACCGGAAGAATAATTTTACTTTTTTCAATTTCCTGATATGGTATTTTTAATTTTTCCAGCCATTCAATTCTTGCAAATTCAAAAAATTTTAAATAATTACTATGATGGACTATCCCCATTTGATCAGTTTCGTAATATCTAACTTTAATTTCTTGACTTGTATAATACATTTCGTTTAATTTATGAAGGAATTAATAATTTTTCCTACAAATTTACCTTAAGTGATTTTAAATAAAAAAAAATTAAAAATCAATAGCAATCTTTATTTTTTTTTGATTTTTTTTAATTAATATTTGTAATCAACCTAAAACATTATTTCATAAATATATTCAATTAATATCTAGCTGAGAAAAAATGAATCAAACACCCTCTGTAGTATGGAACAAATGCTTATCCTTTATTAAGGATAACATCCAGCCTCAGGCATATAAAACATGGTTTGAACCAATTATTCCAGTAAAGTTAACAGATGATGTCTTAAGTATCCAAGTTCCAAGTAAATTCTTTTACGAGTGGCTGGAAGAGCATTATGTAAAAATTCTACGTTTAGCTCTTACAAAAGAACTAGGATCAGAAGCCAGACTTGTATACATTATTAAAATGGAAAATACGTTTGGTAACAAGATGCCATTTACTGAAAAGATCCCAAGTTCATCTAGCAGCAATATTAAATCTCAATCCATTGAATCACCCTTTAGTACATTTGCCTCTGAATTAAAGAATCCATTCGTAATTCCTGGAATCAGAAATTTACAAATTGAATCACAACTTAATCCAAATTATACGTTTGAGAATTTTTTAGAAGGAGATTCTAACAGATTAGCCAGATCAGCAGGTATTGCTGTATCAAATAAACCTGGTGGAACTTCTTTTAATCCACTGTTAGTATATGGTGGTGTTGGTTTGGGTAAAACTCACTTAGCTCATGCAATTGGAGTAGATGTAAAACAAAAATATCCAGATAAAACTGTATTGTATATTTCTGCAGAAAAATTTACTCAGCAATATGTTGATTCAGTCAAGAAAAATACTCGAAATGATTTTATTCACTTCTACCAAGTTATTGATGTGCTAATCGTTGATGATGTACAATTCCTATCTGGAAAATCAGGAACTCAAGATGTGTTTTTTCATATTTTTAATCATCTTCATCAAAATGGTAAGCAGGTAATTTTAACCTCTGATAAAGCTCCTATAGATATGCAGGACATAGAACAAAGACTTTTATCAAGATTCAAGTGGGGACTTTCTGCTGAACTACAAATTCCAAGCTATGAAACAAGAGTCTCAATTCTAAAAAATAAACTGTATAGAGATGGTGTAGAAATTCAGGATGAAGTTATCGAGTTTGTTGCTAAAAGTATCAATTCAAACGTAAGAGAGCTTGAAGGTGCTATAATTTCATTGATTGCACAATCTTCATTTAATAAAGCTGAAATAACAGTTGAATTGGCAAAAGAGGTTATCAATAAGTTTGTTAAAAACAACAGAAGAGAGGTTTCTATTGATTATATCCAAAAAGTTGTATCAGACTACTTTCAAATGGATATTCAAACTTTACAGTCTAAAACTAGAAAAAGACATATTGTCCAAGCAAGACAGATTGCGATGTATTTCGCAAAAAAATTCACAAAAGCTTCACTAGCAAGTATAGGTACACAAATAGGAAGAAGAGACCATGCTACTGTCCTGCATGCTTGTAAAACAGTTGACAATTTAAGTTTTACTGACAAGCAGTTTAGAAAATATGTTGAGGATTTAAATCAGAAACTATCTAACTAGTTTTCATCTATATATACCTCTACTATTTATCCAGCGAATATATGCTTTTTTATTCCTGTTGTGACCAGCTAAATCACTTGCAAATAAATGGTATCCTCTGTTTGAAGGATTTGCTACCATAAACAGGTATTCATGTCTTTCATAATTTAATACTGCGTCTATAGCTGATATGTCTGGCATTGTAATTGGTCCAGGGGGAAGTCCTCTTATCTTGTATGTATTATACTTTGAATCTAATTTAAGATCCCTGTATAAAACTCTTCTTATTATTGTGTCAAAATTGTTATAGTATTCTTTTATTGTATATATAACAGTGGGATCAGCTTGAAGTCTCATATTATCTCTTAATCTATTTACATATAAACCAGCTACCCTGGGACGTTCGTCAATTTTTCTACTTTCTAGTTGAACTATTGAAGCGAGAGATATAACCTCCAATTTTGTAAGACCTAGTTCTTCTGCCTTTTTAGACCTTTCTTTATTCCAGAATTTATTATACTCAGTTAACATTCTATCTCTAAAATCTTCAGAGTTTGTATCCCAATATATATTATATGAATTAGGAATAAATATTGAAAGAACATTTTTCTCATTTAGATCATTATTTTTAAGAAATTCTTGATCCGTAAATGCTCTTAATAGGGATATACTATCCTCATATATTTGATTTGAGACTCTTCCTGCTAGGTCCTCTAGCCTTTCTTGATTGTTAAATGTTACGTTTACTGGAGTGTTGTTAAATCTTAAAGCATTAACAATATCATTGTTTCCTATATCTTTTGCTATTTTGAATCTTCCTGTTTTTTTATTTTCAAGGTATTCAAGTTTTTTTGCTACTTTATAAAATGTTTTTTCTGATTTAATGTATTTTGAAATTGAGTCTTTAAAAGCAATACTGTCATCTTTTATGACGTACAAAAAAATACTTTCAGATTCAAAGGATGTGTTTGGCATATAATATTTATTGTAATAATCAATTATAAATATTAAACACAAGATTGATATTGGCAATATAACTCTTGAATATTTCATTTGTTTAAAATTTTTTGAAATAATACTTCATCATTAAATTTATTATTATAAAATATCCAATCTTTTTTTGTCCCAACTTCACAATAGCCATTTTTTTTGAATAATGAAATGCTCTCAATATTATTTGAAGAAATATTAGCATATAACTGATGTATGGGCACATGACTTAAAACATGTTCTTCAATTAGTTTTAATGATAAAGACCCAATACCTTTAGATCTAAATCTTTCAAATATAACAATTCCAACTCCAGCCTTCCTACTTATGTGATCATAGTCAAAAAGGTCTATAAAACCATATGAAGTACAATCATCATATATCACAAGCCTAACCTGTCTGTGCTCTAAAATATCTAAGTGAGATTTTTCAATAAACTTTTTTAATGTATGTTTAGAAAACGGTGAAGACGTATTTGAATAAACCCATAAAGATTTATCATTTTCAATATCGTACATAATATCAAGATCAGAAGGTTCTAAGGCTCTTAATTTTAATTTCATCTTGTTCTAGTTAAACAATAGTTAAAATATAATTATTAAATATTTAATATCTTATTTTTATAAAAAAAAATGAAGCTATATTTCAAAATTCTTGGTATTTCTACTTTATGTTCTATCATAACACTGTTATTATTTAGCAGAATTAATAAAGAGGACAAAACTGATTATCAAACCAAATTTATCAGTGACTCTGTCTCTGAATTTTCAATCAATAATGTGACTCAAAGAAATATTGGTACGTCTTCATTGCCTGACCTTACCTTTGCTGCCAGTAAAACGATTGACGCAGTTGTTCATGTTAAAAATACTAGCATAGTTGAAGAAAGTGATAGTTGGGCATTACAATTTTTTTATGGAGATGATTCTAAGAAAAAAGTAGGTACTGGATCAGGAGTAATTATCTCTCCAGATGGGTATATAATTACAAATTATCATGTAATTGAGAATTCATCTGAAGTAATTGTAACAACAAATAATAATAAAGAATATGAAGCAGAAATAATTGGTTTTGATGAGGTAACAGATATAGCAGTACTTAAGATTGACTCTAATACCAACTTAGACTACATTTTTTTTGGTGATTCAGATTCAACATTAATTGGAGAATGGGTCCTCGCAGTTGGTAATCCTTATAACTTAAATTCAACTGTTACAGCTGGAATCGTAAGTTCTAAATCAAGAGATTTAAATGAGTATGATCAAAAGAATCAATCATTTATTCAAACCGATGCAGCAGTCAACTTTGGAAATAGCGGTGGTGCTTTGGTTAATATTCAAGGTGAGTTGATTGGAATTAATACACTAATTCAATCAATGACTGGTGGATATGTTGGATATTCTTTTGCTGTCCCAAGTAACACTGTTAGAAAAATTTTTGAAGATATTATCGAATATGGAGATGTTCAGAAAGGTCTTCTAGGAGTAAGAGGAGTAGCATTAAAATCATCATATTCTAGACAACTTAACATAAATGAAACGGAAGGGTTTTACATTGATGAAATCGAAGACGGCTTTGGAGCTGGTTCTGCTGGATTAATTAAAGGTGACATAATCAAATCTGTGGATGGTTTTAAAATCAATAGATTCTCTGATCTATCGGGATACCTCTCATCAAAAAGACCTGGTGATAAAGTTGAAGTAAGCTATGTTAGAGACGGAAAATTAAAATCAGCTATTGTAACTCTGAAGAAAAGCTCAAATTAATGAGGATTGATGTTCTAACTTTATTTCCAGATGTCTTTGAAAACCTTAATTCTTTCTCAATTATAAAAAAAGCAGTCGACTCTAATAAGGTTGAAATTAAAACACACAATCTTAGAGAGTTTGCTGATAACTCAAGAAAAGTTGATGACTACCCTTATGGTGGATTTCCAGGAATGGTTATAAAAATCGAACCCATTGATAGATGTATTGAAAAACTTAAGGAAAGTAAAAATTATGATGAGATAATTTATCTCACTCCTGATGGTGACCTTTTAAATCAAAAAACAGCAAACCATTTTTCTACATTAGATAATATAATAATTATTTGCGGTCATTATAAAGGCATTGATCATAGAGTTAGAGAACATCTTGTAACCAAAGAAATTTCAATAGGTGAATTTGTGGTATCTGGTGGAGAACTCCCTGCAGCAGTTCTTTGTGATTCAATAATAAGATTACTACCCGGAATTATAGGTGATGAATCATCAGCATTATCTGATACTTTTCAAGATAATCTATTATCTCCACCTATTTACACTAGGCCTGAAATTTATAAAGGGATGAAAGTTCCCAAGGTTCTGTTATCTGGTAATGACAAGGAAATTCAGAAATGGAATGACGAAAAATCAATTGAAAGGACTAAATTACTTAGACCAAATCTTTTTGATAATGATTAAAAAAAGTTTATTTTTGCGCGTGTTTGAAATTAATCAAGCCAATTAAAAAAAATTCAATGAATTCAACAGTAAGCTTAGTTCAAGACAAACTTATCACTAAAAATGATTTTCCATCTTTTTCATCTGGTGATACTATCACAGTCTATTATGAAATTAGAGAAGGTGATAAGGTTAGAACTCAGTCTTTTAAAGGTGTTGTAATACAAATTAAAGGAAGAGGAGAATCTAAGACATTTACAATTAGAAAAATGTCTGGAACTATTGGAGTTGAAAGAATTTTCCCTTTAAACATGCCTGCTTTAAATAAAATTGAAGTCAATAAGAAAGGTAAAGTTAGACAATCAAGAATTTACTACTTTAGAGAACTTAGAGGAAAGAAAGCAAGGATTAAAGAAGTATAAAACTTATGTCAAAAATTAAAGTAGCCAATCCCATAGTTGAAATAGATGGTGATGAAATGGCTAGGATTATCTGGAAATTTATTAAAGAAAAACTAATTCTAGACTATATAGATCTTGATGTTGTGTATTATGATCTAGGAATAGAATCCAGAGATAAAACTGATGATCAAATCACAGTTGATGCTGCTAATGCTATTAAGAAATATAATGTAGGTATTAAGTGTGCAACTATTACTCCTGATGAACAGAGGGTTGAAGAATTTTCTCTTAATAGAATGTATAAATCCCCTAATGGTACTATAAGAAATATAGTTGGTGGAACTGTTTTTAGAGAACCTATAATTTGTAGGTCAATACCAAGATATGTTCAAGGTTGGTCAAGACCAATTTGTATTGGGAGGCACGCATTTGGAGATCAATATCGCGCTACAGATGTAACAACTCATGGACCTGGGAAATTAGAGATGAAGTTTACACCGAAAGATGGCTCAGAGTCAAAAACTTGGGAGGTATACAATTTTGAGGAAGATGGAATTGCGATGTCTATGTATAATATAGACTCATCTATTTATGGTTTCGCAAGATCATGTATGAATATGGCCTTAACCAAAAGATGGCCTCTTTATCTCTCAACAAAGAATACAATATTAAAGGCCTATGATGGTCGATTCAAAGATATATTTGCAGAAGTTTTTGAGAATGAGTTTAAAGATAAGTTTGAAAAAGAGAATATAACATATGAACATAGACTTATTGATGATATGGTTGCAGCTGCAATTAAATGGAAAGGTGGTTTTGTATGGGCTTGTAAAAATTATGATGGAGATGTTCAATCTGATGTTGTAGCTCAAGGATTTGGATCTTTGGGACTAATGACATCAACACTTGTAACTCCTGATGGAAAAACTTTGGAAGCAGAAGCAGCTCATGGTACTGTAACAAGACATTTCAGAAGACATCAACAAGGTGAAGAGACATCTACAAATCCTATTGCATCAATTTTTGCCTGGACAAGAGGGCTGATGCACAGAGGTAAACTTGATGATAATAAAGAGCTAATCAAATTCTGTAAAATTTTAGAAGAAGTCTGTATTGAAACAGTAGAAGATGGAAAAATGACCAAAGATTTGGCTTTACTTGTATTTAGGGAGGATTTAGTTGATTCAAATTTTCTTACTACACAAGAATTCCTAGGTGAACTCAAGAAAAATTTAGACTTTAAATTAAATTCAAAAGAATAATGAGTTTTTACAAGGTTACAGAACAAGAATCAAATCATAAAGATTTAGAAAAAAAATCAGTCAGTGAACTTGTTAAAGCAATGCATGAAGAAGATAATAATGCTTTAAAAGCTGTTAATAAAGTTCTGCCTAATGTAGTTAATCTTATAGAGAACATAGCACCTATGATTAAGGAAGGTGGGAGACTTTTCTATATAGGAGCTGGCACAAGCGGAAGACTTGGTGTTTTAGATGCATCAGAGTGCCCTCCAACATTTGGTACACCTCCCGAGAAAGTTGTTGGACTTGTAGCTGGAGGCGTACCTGCATTGTATAGCTCTATAGAAATTGCTGAAGATGATTTAAATCAAGCTTGGAAAGATCTTTCCGAGCACAATATTAATAAAGGTGACTTTGTAATTGGAATTGCTGCTTCAGGAACTACTCCCTATGTAGTTGGTGGCCTAAAAGCATGTCAAGATAATAACATATCTACTGGATGTATTGTGTGTAATGAGAACTCTCCCCTATCAAAATATGCTGATTTTAAAATTGAAGTTATTGTTGGTCCAGAATTCTTAACTGGTAGCTCAAGATTAAAAGCTGGCACTGCTCAAAAACTTATCTTAAATATGATTTCAACTATTTCAATGATTCTTGACGGGCATGTTAGAGGAAACAAAATGATTGATATGCAGATGAGTAATGCTAAGCTTAACAAAAGAGCGAGAAGAATAATTATGGAAGAATTAGGAGTTGATGAAGAAAAAGCTAACGAACTTATTCTGAAACATAAAAGCATACGATCTGCAATTGATAATTATTCTAATGAATAAATACTTAAGAAAAGGTTTTATTCAAGTTTTTGCAGGGATCTCTCTTTGCTTTATTGCACCAGTTATTGTCTCGCAAGCATTTAACAACCAAGATCACCCGTTCTTCCTGTTTGTGCTTATTATCGGCGCAATCCTTCTGGTATTAGCTATTATTTTTGGATACAGAGGAATTAATAATATATTAAATGGAACACTTGGACCTAAGAATAAATTAAATTAATTTATTTTTGAATAGAATACGACTATGATAAATATTACTTTCCCGGATGATTCAGTAAAAAAATTTGAAAAAGGTGTCAAAGTTATTGAAGTAGCTAAAAGCATTAGTGAAGGTCTAGCAAGAAAAGTTATTTCAGCATCTTTCAATAATGAAACTCTTGAAATTGACTCAGAATTAATCAACGATGGCAATATTAAGCTGTTTACATGGGAAGATGATGAAGGAAAACAAGCATTTTGGCATTCATCGGCTCATATTTTAGCTCAAACAATTAAATTTTTCTATCCCAAATCTAAATTAACAATTGGTCCTTCTATTGAAAATGGATTTTACTATGATGTTGATTTTGGTGATGAAACGGTTTCAGAGAAAGATTTTGGAAAGATTGAGTCAAAATTTCTTGAGTTTTCGCGAAATGATTTCAAATTTAAAATGAAAAGCATTTCAAAAAAAGAAGCTTTAGATTTCTATAAAAAAGAGAAAAATGAATATAAAATTGAGTTAATAGAAGCTCTTGATGATGGAACTATTACATTTTGTGATCATGCAGATTTTAGTGATTTGTGCAAAGGTGGCCATATTCCATCAACAGGAATTGTTAAAGCTGTTAAACTTCTAAATATTGCCGGTGCGTATTGGAGAGGTGATGAAAAGAACAATCAATTGACTAGAATTTATGGTATATCATTTCCTAAGCAAAAATTACTTACAGAATATCTTGAATTAATAGAAAAAGCTAAAGAAAGAGATCATAGAAAAATTGGTAAAGAACTTGAGTTATTTACATTCTCAAGTAGAGTTGGACAAGGACTACCACTCTGGTTACCAGACGGAACAGAGTTAAGAGATAGGTTACAAAATTTTCTTGAAGATGCTCAAAAAAGAGCTGGATATAAGAAAGTTATGTCCTCACATATAGGTGCAAAAGAACTATATGAAACTTCAGGACACTATGAAAAATATGGAGCAGATAGTTTTCAACCAATATCTACCCCTAATGATTCAGAAACTTTTATTTTAAGACCAATGAATTGTCCTCACCATTGTGAGATTTATAATGCGAAACCTCAGAGCTATAGAGATCTTCCTCTAAGACTTGCAGAGTTTGGTACTGTTTATAGGTATGAACAAAGTGGAGAATTACATGGTCTAAGCAGGGTTAGAGGGTTTACTGTTGATGATGCACATATTTTTTGCACACCTGAACAAGTAGATTCTGAATTTAATAATACAATTGATTTAGTACTTTTTGTTTTTAAATCGCTAGGATTTGAAAATTATTCTGCACAGGTATCACTTAGAGATCCTGACAACCCGGAAAAATATATTGGGTCTGACAAGAATTGGGAAATATCTGAACAAGCAATTCTTAATTCTGCCAAAGAAAAAGGCCTTGAATACAATGTTGAATTAGGTGAAGCTGCATTCTATGGACCAAAACTTGACTTTATGGTTAAAGACGCTCTTGGAAGAAAGTGGCAGCTAGGGACTATTCAGGTTGATTACAACCTTCCTGAAAGATTTGATTTAACATACAAGGGGAGTAATAATGAAGATTTAAGACCTGTTATGATCCATAGAGCACCATTTGGAAGTATGGAAAGATTTGTTGCAATTTTGCTTGAACATACTGCAGGAGTTTTCCCTTTATGGCTTACAACTACTCAAGTAGAAATTTTAATTGTAAGTGAGAACTTTAAAAATTATGGTCAAAAAGTTTTAAATATCTTAGAAAATCACGAAATTCGCGCGCACTTAGATGATAGAAATGAGACTGTTGGGAAGAAAATTAGAGAATCTGAGATAAAGAAGATACCTTTTATGATTGTTGTAGGAGAGAATGAAGTAAAAAATAACTCAGTTTCAATAAGAAGGCATCATGGGGATGATCTAGGTGAAATGAAAATAGAAGAATTTGTTGATATAATTAAGAAAGAAATTTCTGATTGTATACCAAAGTTTAATATTAATTAAAAACAGTTGTTATAGCAATAAGAAGAAGAAAACCGAATAAGAGATTCAGAAGAGAAATAAAAGAAGATCCTCATAGAATCAATACTAAGATAACTGCTCATGAGGTTAGGTTAGTTGGTGATAACGTAGATGTCGGAATATATTCTACAAATGAGGCATTAAGAATGGCAAGGAATCTAGAATTAGATTTAGTTGAAATTTCTCCAAAAGCGTCTCCACCTGTATGTAAAATTCTGGAATATAAGAAATTCTTGTACGAACAGAAGAAAAGGGATAAGGCTCTTAAATCAAAAACAAGTAAGATTGTTGTAAAAGAAATAAGGTTTGGACCACAAACAGATGAACATGATTATCAGTTTAAGAAAAAGCATGCAGAAAAATTCTTAAAAGAGGGAGCAAAATTAAAAGCATTTGTTTTTTTTAAAGGAAGATCGATAATATTTAAAGAACAAGGACAGATATTGCTTTTAAGGTTAGCTCAAGATCTTGAAGAAATTGGAAAGGTTGAACAGATGCCTGAATTAGAAGGAAAACGAATGATAATGTTTATAATACCAAAAAAAAATTAAATTAGAGAACTATGCCAAAAATGAAAACAAAATCTAGTGCAAAAAAAAGGTTTAAGGTTACTGGCTCTGGAAAAATAAAAAGAAAACATGCCTTTAAAAATCATATTTTGACAAAAAAATCAAAAAAAAGAAAATTAAGGCTTACTCACTTTGGTCTAGTTCATGAAAGTGATGAGAATAATATTAAAAGACAATTAAGGTTAAAATAAATTTGTAGTTATGCCAAGATCAGTAAATTCTGTTGCTTCTAGAGCTAGAAGAAAGAAAATTTTAAAACAAGCGAAAGGATACTTCGGAAGAAGAAAAAATGTTTGGACAGTAGCTAAAAATGCTGTTGAAAAAGCTCTTGTATATGCTTACAGAGATAGAAAAACTAAGAAAAGAAACTTTAGATCTTTATGGGTTATGAGAATAAATGCAGCTGCTCATCAACATGGTCTTTCATACAATGAGTTTATTTACAAGCTTAAATCAAATAATATATCTCTTAATAGAAAAGTTTTAGCTGACTTAGCAATGAATAACCCAAACGCATTTGAAGCTATAGTAAAGTCTTTAAAATAGTCCTCCCTTATATCTTACCTAAATTTTAATTAGCGGAAAGCTATTGCTAAAACACTAAAAATAAATCGTTTTTTTTAACAAAACCTTGTGTTTAGTGTAGTATTTAAAAAAATACCTTTGCAACACCAAACAAGATTATAATGCAAAATCTCAATAGATTATTCTTCTTTTTATTTTCGTCACTATTATTTTCACAACAACCAAGTAATAGTAATTTTCAAGGGTATACAGATATGAACTTTAAAGTTTTTGGAATAGTTTCAGATTCAGAAACAGGGGAACCACTTGAATATGCAACAATTTCAATAAAATCTAAAAGCAACGCAGAGAAAATATTTGGTGGATTAACTGATAAAAATGGAAAATTCTCAATTGATGTGAACCCAGGTTTATACGATTTAAAAATAGATTATATATCATTTATTTCTTACTCAAATGATAATCTTACGATTAGGGGTAACACTGATATTGGTAATATCCCACTGGATCTGGATGTTTCTATGCTTGATGAAGTTGAAGTAAGAGCTGAAAGAACTCAAGTTGAAATTAGACTTGATAAAAAAATATACAACGTAGGTCAAGACATTACTGTTAAAGGTGGTAATGTTTCTGATGTGCTTGCAAATATACCTTCTATTGATGTAGACTTTGATGGTAATATTTCATTACGAGGAAATAGTAATGTCAGAATTCTAATAAATGGAAAGCCATCAGGTTTAGTTGGTCTATCAGGACCTCAAGGTTTACGATCACTACCCTCTGAATCAATAGAAAAAGTTGAAGTAGTAACATCTCCATCAGCAAGATACTCTGCTGAAGGAACTGCTGGTATTTTAAATATAATCCTCAAGAAACAAAATCTACTAGGTTTTAATGGAAACTTTAATGTAAATCTTGGTATTCCAAGAAATGAAGGCTTAAATGGAACACTAAATGTAAGAAATGAAAAAGTTAATTTATTTGGAACAGTTAACCTGAGTAACTCTGAAAATTCAGGCACTTTTTTTTCAGAAACTAATTATACAAGACAAGACTTAACAATTGAAGAAACAAATGATTCAGATTACAACAACAAAAACATTTTTTTCAATTTAGGAAGCGAATATTACTTTGATGATAAAACTTCATTAACTATTAGTGGTTTTTATAAGAAAGGTGATGAATCAAGCTTTCTTACCAATGTTGTAAACGATATATCAAGAGGATCTATTTCCTCAACAAACAATAGATTAAGAGATGAAACAGAGATGGATGAATCTTTTGAATATGCATTAGACTTTTATAAAGATTATGATAGAGATGGTCAGACACTTAGCGCAAGGATATCATATGAAGAAAGTGAGGATGATGGACTAGAAGATATTGAAGACTTTGCAAGCTTTCCTTTAATTTCAGAATCAATTTTTGAGAAAGTATCAAATCTTGATTCCCAGAAAAGATTACTTGGACAAATTGATTTTATCTATCCAATTGATAAAGAGACTGAATTTGAGTTTGGATATAGAGGTAGTTTTTTAGAGAGAGAAACTGATTATGATGTGTCTTTTTTGACAGGCAACAGTTTCGTTTCAGATCCTGGATTATCAAACGTTTTTAACTACAAAGAGTCAGTTAACTCCTTGTATACTCAGTTTGGAAAAAAATTTGATAAATTATCCGCTTTATTTGGACTTCGATATGAAAATTCAAGACAGGAGATCGACCAGAGAACTACAAATCAATTTGAGATAAAAAAGTATTCTGATCTTTTTCCAACGTTAAATCTTGCCTATGAGTTTTCAAGTCAGGAATCTTTAACTTTTGGATATAGTAAAAGAATTAGAAGACCCAGAGGATGGGATATAAATCCATTTCCAAGAAGAAATTCTGTAACAAGTTTTAGAAGAGGTAATCCCTTCTTAGATCCAACTTTTACAACATCTTTGGAGATGGACTATCTGAAAAGGTTTAAAAAATTTACTCTTAATACTTCAATTTTTTATAGACAATCTGATGGTAATATTGAAAGAATAACTGAGGAGACTGGAGAAATTGTTGATCTTATTGTTGGTAATGATCTAAGTGCTCCGATTCTTCAAGTTCCTGTTTTAGAATCATACCCCATAAATTTATCAAATAATAAAAGAATTGGATCTGAATTTAGTTTGACATATACACCGTCTAGAAGTGTAAGGTTAAATGCAAGTTTTACAATCAATTCTAGCTCTATAAGAGGTCAATACGAGGATCAAAATTTTGATTCAGATGACACTAATTGGAGTACTAGATTTAACGGTTTTATCCGACTTCCAAAAGACTATAGCCTTCAATTTTTTGGATTTGTTCGTGGGCCAAGTGAAAATGCTTTTTCAAAAAGAAAAGCTTTTGGATTTGTTTCTGGAGCAATACAAAAGTCCTTACTTGATAAAAAAGGAACACTTTCTTTAAAATTTAGTGATTTATTTAATACTAGTCAGTGGAGATATGAGGCATTCCGAGATTCTTTCTATCGTAAAGGTGAGGGTAGATGGAGAGAACCAACTTATGTTCTTACTTTTAGTTACAGGTTTAATGATAATAAGTATAAGCAAAGAAGGAAGAATATAAGAAGAAATCAGGGCGATTCTGATCGAGGAGGTGGAGAAGAACCAATATTTAATGGTTAGGAACTAAGCTTTTTAGTTATAAACTCCTTAATTTTTTGAAATACATAAGATGAGGCCCAATATGGTGCTACAAGTGCTAAAAAAATCATCAGCCAGAAACCCATTGTAAATATAGCTAGAAAGGCTAAAAATCCGAGGTATTGTTGAAACTCCATATATTTGTAGTTGCTAACAAAAGTAATTTTTTTTAATTAAATTACAAAGATGATGGAATACAGAATTGAAAAAGACACATTAGGAGAAGTAAAAGTTCCAAAAAAATCACTTTGGGGAGCTCAAACTGAAAGATCTAGAAATAATTTTAAAATTGGTAACCCATCATCTATGCCAATAGAGATTATCCATGCATATGCCATTCTAAAGAAATCTGCTGCGCAAACAAATTATAATCTTGGTAAATTATCAAAAGAAAAATGTAACCTTATAGAAAGTGTTTGTAATGAGATTCTGGAAAACATGCATAATGATCAGTTTCCCCTTGTGATATGGCAAACTGGTTCAGGTACGCAAACTAACATGAATATTAATGAAGTTATCTCAAATAGAGCACACATCATAGAGGGTAAAGAACTTGGCAAATCTGATAAAACATTATCTCCAAATGATGATGTAAACCTTTCCCAGTCCTCAAATGACACCTTTCCTACAGCAATTAATATTGCTGCCATGAAAATTATTACTGAAAATACAATTCCTAACATTAAAAAATTAAGAGATAGTCTTGATAAAAAATCAAAAGAGTTTAATAAAATTGTTAAGATTGGAAGAACTCATTTAATGGATGCTACCCCAATAACTCTTGGTCAAGAATTTTCTGGATATGTTTCCCAACTTGATCATGGTATTAAATCATTAAAAAACTCTCTTGATCATTTAAGTGAACTGCCCCTTGGAGGTACTGCAGTTGGTACCCAACTCAATACTCCAAAAGGATATTCTAAAAGCGTTGTCGAAAATATCTCTAAAAATTCAGGGCTTTCTTTCAAAGAGTCTCCGAATAAATTTGAAGGAATTGCTTCTCATGACTGTGTAGTAGAAGTTCATGGTGCTTTAAAAACTTTAGCTGCATCAATCTATAAGATTTCAAATGATATTAGACTTATGGGGTCAGGTCCAAGATCAGGGATTGGTGAACTCATTCTTCCAGCTAATGAGCCTGGGAGTTCGATAATGCCAGGTAAAGTTAATCCAACTCAGTGTGAAGCAATTTCAATGGTATGTGCTCAAATATTTGGAAATGATGTTGCTGTAAGTTTTGCTGGTGCAAATGGACATTTTGAGTTAAATGTATTTAAACCACTTTTTGCATGTAATATAATAGAATCTTCAAAGATATTAGGGGATGCATCTTTGAGTTTTGCTGTTAATTGTATTGATGGTGTTGAACCTAACAAAAAAAGAATTAAAAAATTTCTTGATGATTCATTGATGTTAGTAACAGCTCTTAATTCAAAGATAGGCTATTACAAAGCTGCAGATATTGCGAATAAAGCATATAAAGAAGATATAACTTTAAAAGAAGCAGCCTTATCACTTAATTATTTATCAGAAAAGGAATTTGATGAACATGTCAATCCAAATAGAATGACTAATAATGAAAGTTAAAATAGTCCCTTTCAAAGATAAATATTCAGATTACTTCTATGAGCTTAATTATGACTGGCTTAATGAGTATTTTTATGTTGAAGAATATGATGAAAAGGTATTAAGAAATTGTAAGGAAGAAATTATTGATAAAGGTGGTCACATATTTTTTGCAATTTTTAAATCAAAAGTTGTTGGAACTATGGCGTTAATTCCAAGAGAAGAAGGTATTTACGAGTTAAATAAAATGGCTGTTAGAAAAGAGCTTAGAGGTAATGGTATTGGACATCAATTAATCCAGCATACAATTGATTTTGCAAAAAATAATAATTATAAATCTGTCATACTATATTCAAATACTGTTTTAAAAAACTCAATACATCTCTACAATAAATTTGGTTTTAAAAAGATAGATAATCCCGATGCACCATATGAGAGAAGTGATATAAAAATGGAGTATATATTATCTAACTCTTGAAAATATCTTTTCTTTCCAATTAGTCCAGGAATACTTTTTAGCAAAAATGTAAATTACAGAAGGATAGAGGATTGATCCCGTTAATATGTCATATATTCCAAATGTTGGGTCTGATATGTCTTTAAGAACTGATTCAGTCTGTAGAACTGTCCAATCAGATGTTAAAAGTAATGCAATAAAAATATTATTTGCAGCATGAAAACCTAAAACAAGTTCAAGGCCATCATCCATCAAGACAGTAATACCTAGCATAAATGATACAATAAAATAGACAAATATAAAGCCATAACCCAGCTGAGTAACTTCTGGGTTTGCAATGTGTAGTATTCCGAAAACGGAACATGACATAAATAAAGCCATAAATCTACTATTAAACCAGTAACCAAAACCCTGCATTAAATAACCCCTAAATACGATCTCTTCAACACTAGTCTGAATTGGTATTAAACAGACTGCAATTATTAGTAAGATTAAAAACTCCTTAAGTTTAAAATTTATTTCATAATTATCAGGTGAAATTAAATATCCAGTAATAACCATCAACGAGATTATAGCACCCGACAAACAAAAAGAAAACAGAATCCTGTTATAATCAATATTTTTTCTACCGGATAAAATTGACATTAATGGGAGATCATGAAGTTTTTTTACTACAAGCCATATTCCAGGAAGAACTGCTACAAAACTTATCATTAATAAAAATAATCTTAGATTAGATGGAATCGTATTCAATAGATCAACTGAGGTTGTGTCGACAGTCACTGAATCATAGTCGACAAAAAACAAAAGTGGTATCTGACCAATTGTACTAAATAAAATAAGTATAAATGAACCTAAAATGTAATACCAAAATCCTTTTAGATTATATGATTTATCCCATAAAAACACTACTGAAAATTAGCTAAAATTATCATGTAAATGAACGAGAATAACATATGGAAATATATAGTGTGTATGTTATATTTTATAAGTTTTCTGCTATTATAGAATTTAAATAATCCTGATAACAAGAAATATGAATAGAACATAGAAACTGGAATAAGCACATATAGGAATAGCATTTGCTTAGTACCAATTAAGATATTCTCTGCAATAAAGTATAATGAACCTAATGCTAGAACTAGATTGAGTGCATATATCCACCTTGAAGCTTTTTTCCCAAGAAGTACTACTAAATGATTTTTACCAGATATTTTATCTGATGCGTGATCAGGGTATTGATTAATAAATAGAATGTTTGTAGTTAAAAGTCCTATTGGTACACCAAGAATTAATAAATTATAAAATTCATTGGAATAAAGAAGAATTGTTTCATTTGCAATAGCAAATCCAGTACCTAAAGTTAATAATGGTCCAAATGATAGAAAAATTGAAAGTTCTCCAAGACCATATCTTGAGGATAATCTTATTGGTTTAGCAGTATAGAAATACCCAACTAAAACTCCTATTAAAGCAATGACAGCAGAATTGTATGCATTACTTGTGGATCCAGTGTTTAAATAACTCATGTATAAAATCCCTGCTGCTGTTACTAGACCTAAAATAAACATAATATTAGCAAGACTCTTCGTACCTTTTAAAGTAATTAAACCTAATTCTATAGCTCTACTTCCCCCTGATAATTGTGCACCTTGAAGAATCGTAGAATCCATTCCAGCATTAAAATATTCCGTATTAGCCTCATCAGTGCCATGTGTTACATCAAAATAGTCATTATAAAGATTGGAGAATAAGTGGAAAAATAAAATTCCAAATGTAGTTAGTGTTAAGGAAATTGGACTAAATAAATTATCTCCGATTCCAGCATAGTAACATCCAATGGAAAATACTGGGAATAATGAAGCTGAAGCAAAACCAACTCTAGTTATAGCAACTCCTTTAATAATTTTAGTAACCCAATTAATTTTTATGTTAACCTCTTCATCAATTACTTCAGTAATCCCACAATATCCAGTCTGAGGCTTATCCTTACCATTTGCAAAATTTGGAGTAATCTTAATCTTAGCAGCAAATTTTGAACCATCTTTTCTAATAAAATTAGTTTTTGTTGTATGCTCACCTGTTTCGTTTGCGTTTCTAAGCCAGCCAAGAACATTTTGAAGAACTATTTCTCCAGGTGAAAAAATTGATACTCTTTTTATACCAACTAACTCTTCAGAGGGATAACCGAAGACTTTTTCAGCACCTTCGTTCATGTTTGTAATCAGACCCTCCATGTCACAAATAATAACGCTTTTCATAATTTTTTTTTTGAATGCTCAAATTTACATCCTGGGGCTCTTAAATAAAAATTTTTTTATGAATTATTTATTAATGTTAATCTTATTTTGATTTTTAAAGTTTTGTTTTAATATTAAACAAAATCATCTGCCATTTGATACGCCTTAATGACCTTTAATTCTCCTTCCTTTCCTTCTAATGAATTACCATGTTCCATTCCAAGGATTCCTTTAAATCCTTTGTTATAAATGTATTTGAAGATGTTTTTATAATTGATTTCTCCTGAATAGGGTTCATTTCGTCCTGGATTGTCCCCAATTTGAAAATATGCAATTTCATCCCAACAACTTTCAATGTTAGGTATGAGGTTACCTTCTTGAATTTGTTGATGATAAATGTCAAACAAAATTTTACAAGAAGATGAGCCTACTGCTTTACAAATAGAATTAGCTTGCGGACTTTCAGTTAAAAATAAACCAGGATGGCTTTTAAAATTTAAAGGTTCAATAACCATTATCAGACCGTGAGGCTCCAAAATATCACATGCTTTTTTTAAAGTATTTATAACGTTAACAGTTTGATATTCAATATTTTTTCTAAAGTCTTTAAGTCCTGGAACAACAGTCATCCATTTTGCATTGACCCTTTTTGCAACTTCTATACTTGCTTTAATTTGCATTAGAAAAGCATTTTGTTCATTTAAATCTCCTGAGGCTAAGTTTGGTCTTTTCCAAGCAATGTCATGAGCGACAAAAACACCCATTTTAAGATTACGTTGTTGCATAGTCAGAGACATCTTCTCTTGAAGTTTGACAGATCGTGTTCTCATATCATTATCTTCAAATGATCTAAATCCTTGGTCAGCCATAAAATTCAATTGATCTATAGGGTCATTCCCAGCAGAAGCCTTAAACATTCCCAAGTGTGGAGCATAGTTTAAATTGTATTTATGAGGCATATTTAAAGGAATTTGGCTTGCATTTGCTTTTAAAATACCAAATGAAGATAAACTAGCTATTGTATTGAATTTTCTTCTGTTCATTATGTTGAATATTTAGTTACACCAGGTATCGGTATGGGGTAAAAACCATTTTCATCTGGAAGGCTTGGCGGGGTTGTACTCCAATCTATGTAAGCCGGCATTAATTGATGATTTGAATTTAAGGCCTCTTCCCAGGTAACGGTTCTGCCTGTATAAGTAGCCATTCTTCCCATAATTGCTGAAAGGGTACTTTTAGCACCATTTTCAGCATCACTAATTAAACCATTATTTCTTATTGATTTAAATAACTCATCGTGTTCTACTTGATATGGATTTGCTTCTTGTCCTAGTTTAGAAGGATATTGATATATTACTTTTCCATTTAGATCAGATAATAATCCTTTACCTAACTCTACAGAACCTTTAGTACCCTGAAATACTTCGTCTACTCTTGAGTCACATCCCTTTTGATGTCTGCATTGAGATGATATTACAGCACCATTATTGTAATTGAATTCAACGTAGTGGTGGTCAAAAATTTCTCCATATTCTTTACCTGTACGTGTTTGACGACCACCCATACCTTGTGCACTTTTAGGGTATGAGCCTATAAACCAATTTGCCACATCAATATTATGAATGTGCTGTTCTAAAATATGATCGCCACAAATCCAATTAAAATAATACCAGTTTCGCATTTGGTATTCCAATTCACTTTGACCTGACTGTCTTTGCTTTACCCAAACACCACCATCATTCCAATAAACTTGACCTGATGTAATCTTTCCAATATCTCCTTGTGCAACTTTTTTAAATAAGGTTAAGTATTTCTTTTCATAATGACGCTGAAGTCCAACAACAACATTAAGTCTTTTTTCTTTGGCAACCCTAGCCATATCCATAACTTTTCTAATTCCCACAGGATCTGTAGCTAATGGTTTCTCCATAAAGACATGTTTATCTTGGTTTACTGCATATTCGAAGTGATAAGGCCTAAATCCTGGAGGAGTAGCAAGAATAACAACATCAGCTTCATCTATTGCATTTTTGTATGCATCGAAACCTATAAACTTGTTTTTATCTTTGACTTTAATCTTCTTTGTGCCATCAAAGTGATCAATAATTGCTTTTAAGCTCGAATCAACTCGATCCTTAAATACATCTGCCATAGAAACTAGCTCAACTTGGTCATCTGCTGTAAGAGCATTGACAACTGCACCTGAGCCTCTCCCACCACAACCTACTAGTGCTAGCTTGAGTTTTTTATTGTCTAGAACATTAGCAAAAGATTTTACAGGCATACTTGCTGATAATATACCTGTTGTAGCTAGTGTTGTTTGTTTGATAAAATTTCTTCTATTTTTTTCTTTTATTGAATTTTTCATATTTATGTTATTTGGTTGTCCAAAATTTTTCTTGATCGTTTTCTGATGGAGTTTCATATGGTCTGACTATTCTAAAACCTAAAAAAGGAGCATCTGTATGCCACCATTCACTTTTCGGGAGCTGAGGATCTCTTTTCTTCCACTGCGGATTAGAGCCACGTCTCGCTGCAGATCTAAGATGAATTTCTTTATCCATCCAAGATCCACCACGAACTGATTTAGGATAAGTTTTAGTTGGCTTGTTCCATTTAATTCTATTTAATTTTTTATAAATCCCAGATTCATATTGATCTAAAGTCCATTCTGCAACATTTCCATGCATATCATATAAGCCCCATGCATTGGGCTTCAATTGCCCAACTTTTTGGTATTTTCCCTGGCTATTTTCATCAAACCAGGCATATTCATCTAAATCAGAGAAGTCATCACCATGACTATATAAAGTTTGAGTTCCTGCCCTGCAGGCATACTCCCATTCTGCTTCAGTTGGAAGTCTGTAAAAATTTCCTGTAAGTGCAGATAACCATTTAGTAAATTGAACAGCGGCCTTTTGTGTCATTCCTATAGCAGGAAAATCATTTGTTCCCATCCCAAAACTCATATCAACATAAGGAGTAGTTGCACCACTTATAGCATCAATATTTAAAGAAATTAATTTATCATCTTGGCTCTGAACATAATCTTTATCTAGATCACGTTCAACAAAGTGTTGGTAAAGATTCCATGTTGTTTCTGTACTTGCTATCCAAAAAGACTCTACTTCAATCAATTTTTGTGGCGACTCATCTTCTTGGTGCCCCTCTTCATCATTTGGACTTCCAATTTTAAAAGTTCCTCCTTTAATAAAAACCATCTCTAATGATTCACTGCTTCCAGGTAATTTAAGCAGGTAGCTCTCCTCTTGAGCAAAATACATGTTAGATACTGCTAATAATAAAGCTGTAAAAAATTGCTTATTTGAAAACATATTTAAATTAAATCTTCATCTATGCAATTTAAAAAATCCTCTTAATATTTTGATATAGAATGGGACTTATTAGATGAGGAAAAATTAATAACTCACCTGTTCCAGTGAGATTTATTGCGAATTCTATTTAAAAGCTTAAAAAATATGGTTGATTACTTATCAATAGTCAGTGTAGTTAGCTTTGCGAATGAAATATCTCTATTATCTTCATCAACAATTGATATTTTCCAGAGTTGCATTGTTCTTCCCATGTGAATAGGAACTGCTTTTGCAAAAACAAATCCTTCACTAATTCCTCGAACATGATTTATTGATAATTCTACTCCACGTAAAATCTGATTTTCTTTTTTTGAAAAAATAGCGGCTGCAGAGCTACCAACAGTTTCTGCTAAAGCAGCAGTTGCTCCACCGTGAAGGACACCAGCAGGTTGATGATGAGCTGGTGTTACTTCCATCTTAGCCTCTAAAAAATACTCGCCAACATCAGTAAAAGTGATTCCAAGCGTTGAGACTAAGGTACCTGCACACCGTCTGTTTGCTTCATCAAGGATAAAGTTTTTGTCAAACAAAATTAATCTTCTTTAACTTCCTCAAAATCGACATCTTGTACATCATCCTTTGAGTCTTTTGAGGATTCCTGATCTGGATTTTCAGCACCTGGCTGAGCAGCACCCTCTCCTTGTGCTTTATACATTTCTTCTGATGCATTCTTCCATGCCTCATTTATTGTATTTAAAGCCTCATCTATTTTATCAAGATCTTTAGATTCATGCGCTTTTTTTAAGTCTTCCAAAGAAGATTCAATAGGTTTCTTTTTATCATCAGATAATTTGTCTCCAAACTCTTTTAATTGTTTTTCTGTTTGAAATATCATTTGATCAGCGCTATTCAGCTTATCAACTTCTTCTTTTGCTTTTTGATCAGCGTCTGCGTTTGCTTCGGCATCTTTTTTCATTTTTTCAATTTCCTCTTCTGTTAGCCCTGAAGAAGCCTCAATTCTTATGTCTTGAGACTTGTTAGTGGCTTTATCTAAGGCACTAACATTAATTATACCATTTGCATCAATGTCAAAAGTTACCTCAATTTGAGGAACTCCTCTTGGAGACGGTGGAATGCCATCTAAATGGAATCTACCAATAGTCTTGTTATCTTTAGCCATTGGCCTTTCACCTTGAAGAACATGGATTTCTACAGAAGGTTGATTATCAGCTGCAGTTGAGAAAACTTGAGATTTCTTTGTTGGGATTGTAGTATTTGACTCAATTAATTTTGTCATAACATTACCCATTGTTTCAATTCCAAGAGATAGCGGTGTTACATCTAGTAGTAAAACGTCTTCAACATCACCAGAAAGAACTCCTCCCTGAATTGCAGCACCTACTGCAACAACTTCATCTGGATTCACTCCCTTAGATGGTTTTTTACCAAATAAAGCTTCAACTTCTTTTTGGATAATTGGTATTCTAGTAGAACCTCCAACTAATATTACTTCGTCAATATCCTTTTTTGTTAGGCCTGCATCTTTAAGTGCTTTTTTGACTGGCTCCATAGATCTCTTTACTAGTTCATCTGAAAGTTTTTCAAACTTGGCTCTTGTTAGGGATGTAACTAAGTGTTTTGGACCCGATGATGTCGCAGTTACATATGGTAAATTAATTTCAGTTTGAGCTGAGGAGGAAAGTTCAATTTTAGCTTTCTCTGCAGCCTCCTTTAGCCTCTGCAGAGCCATAGAGTCCTCTCTTAAATCAATTTGCTCATTTTTTTTAAATTCCTCAGCTAAGAAGTCAATTATTACTTGATCGAAGTCATCTCCACCCAGGTGAGTATCACCGTTAGTTGATAATACTTCGAAAACTCCATCACCTAGTTCAAGGATAGATATGTCGAACGTACCACCTCCTAGATCATAAACAGCAATTTTTTTATCCTTTCCACCTTTATCCATTCCATATGCTAAAGCAGCAGCAGTTGGTTCATTTATGATTCTTTGAACTTTTAAACCTGAAATTTCCCCAGCTTCTTTTGTAGCTTGTCTTTGAGAATCATTAAAATATGCTGGTACAGTTATTACAGCTTCTGTTATGGTTTGTCCCAAATAATCCTCAGCTGTTTTTTTCATTTTTTGAAGTACCATTGCAGACAATTCTTGAGGAGTATATAATCTACCATCAATATCTACTCTTGGAGTATCATTATCTCCCTTTACTACTTTATATGCTACTGTTTTAACATCATTTGAAGAATCACTAAATTTATTTCCCATGAATCTTTTTACAGAAGCAATTGTTTTCTCTGGATTAGTAACTGCTTGTCTTTTAGCTGGATCCCCAACTTTTATTTCACCGTCTTCTACAAATGCTATGACAGATGGTGTAGTTCTTTTTCCTTCAGCGTTTGGTATTACAACAGGTTCACTTCCCTCCATAACAGATACACATGAATTTGTTGTTCCTAAATCGATTCCAATAATTTTACTCATAATTTTAATTTTATTTATAAATGACAACGATTATGCCAATTCAATTTAAGTGACATTATGTCATATAATTCATAACTTTATTTACACTATTTTTGTTGAAAATTTGAGATGGCAAATGAAATAAATCCAAGCAGAGTAACAATTAAAGTACTCGAACAGATGAAAAGCAAAGGTGAAAAAATATCAATGCTTACTGCATATGATTATAGTTTTGCAAAAATTATCGACGAGGCTGGTATTGATATAATTTTAGTTGGAGATTCTGCTTCAAACGTTATGGCAGGCCATGAAACTACTCTCCCAATTACTCTGGATCAGATGATTTACCATGCTAGTTCAGTTATAAGAGCTGTAAAGAGAGCATTAGTTGTGGTAGATCTTCCTTTTGGTACCTACCAGTCAGATTCACATGAAGCTTTAAAATCTGCAATAAGAATAATGAAAGAATCTGGAGCTCATGCAGTAAAGCTTGAGGGAGGTCATCTAGCGAAAGAATCAATTGAAAGGATAATTCAAGCTGGAATTCCTGTTATGGGGCATCTGGGACTTACACCACAATCCATATACAAGTTTGGGACATATACTGTTAGAGCTGAAGAAGAGAAAGAGGCTGAAACTTTAATTTCTGACTCTGAGATGCTTGAAGAAATTGGTTGTTTTTCTATAGTACTTGAAAAAATTCCAAACAAATTGGCAAAAAAAGTGACCGCTAGTCTTAAGGTACCAATAATTGGGATTGGAGCAGGCTCACATGTTGATGGACAAGTTCTTGTCTCCCATGATATGTTAGGGATGAATAAAGATTTTAGTCCAAGATTCCTAAGAAGATATCTTGATCTTGATTCATTAGTTGGTAATGCAGTAAGAAAATACTCAAAAGATATAAAAGACGGAGACTTTCCAAACAAGGGAGAACAGTATTAATTTGAACTATCAAAATTTAGATATTCTTTTTGAAGATAACCACTTGATTATTGTAAATAAAAGATGTGGGGTTCTTGTTCAAGGTGATAAAACTGGAGATACTCCTCTTATTGAACTCGTTAAAAAATATATTAAAAATAAATACAGTAAAACAGGGAATGTATTCCTTGGACTTGTAAATAGAATTGATAGGCCTGTGTCTGGAATTGTAATATTTGCAAAGACTAGCAAAGCATTATCCAGGATGAATGATAAACTAAAAAATAGGCAGATTGGAAAGTTTTATTGGTTATTTATATCAAATAAATTTAAATCTAATAAAGGAAGTCTTGAGGGCTGGTTTAAAAAAAATAAGAAAATAAATAAATCTTACTTCTACAAAGAACAGATAAATAATTCAAAGTATGGATCATTAAACTATAGAGTGATTGAAAAGCTTGAAAATTATTTTAAAATAGAGGTAGATCTAATAACAGGAAGACATCATCAAATAAGATGTAGTTTCTCAGAAATTGGATTTCCAATAGTTGGAGACATAAAATATGGCTCGAAAAGGACTAACAAAGATGGTGGAATTTGTCTTCACGCTAGAGAAGTTAATTTCATACACCCTGTATCAAAAGAAGAAATTATTATTAAGGCTGATCCTCCTAAATTAGGGCTGTGGTCTGCTTCTCCTTTCGATTAATGAGCAAAGCCTTTTCTTTAATTATGTCTGCAACAGGCTTGTTATTTATTTTACTCTCAAGCCATGATATAATATCTAGATATAAAAATGCTCTTTTTTCATAAGGATCATCCTCAAATTTTTTTAACTCTAAGTGGAGGCTTCTTAAAAATCCTTTAATTTCTCCAGGATAAATATTTTCTAATCCATTTAAATACTTAAGTATCGTTTTTTGCACTTCATGAAGGTCATTCATCTTATCGAGATAATTATATGTCTCCCTAATAATCTTATCTAGGTTGTAATCATGACCAGCTTCCCAATGAGCAATTAGATTTAAAATTCTTGTAAAACATTGAAGATCTTCCCTCATTTTAATATTTTTATTTCTCATTATCATATCTACATATCTAATACAATTATCATAGTCATTAACTGTAAAATACATACATGCAATTTTAAAATATAAAAGCATTATATGATGATGATCGATAAAATTTTTATTTACCTCAATCCCTTCAAGAACTTTTGGAATAATTTTTAAAGATTCTTTAAAGTCACCCTCCAAAACATGTAGATTAAACAAGTTATTATACTTGTAAATAAATATTAAAGCATTTAAATTCTGGTTTCTTGGGAATGATTTGTCATCAACAACATTGATTAAATCATTTAATCTATATTTAAATTTAGATGGATATTTAATTAGCGCTAAGGCTTCCAAAAGGAAGTTGTAACCTTTTAAATAAAAAACAGGATGTATGGCAATCATTTCAGGTGACTTATTAAATGTATCTATCCATTTTGAAGCATATTTGTAGCTAGATAAAAAATCCTGAATTAATAGGCTGTACCAAACCCAAATTTGATAATATATTAGAGTTTCTCTAAATCCTAGTTCACTTACATTAAAGCTTTTAATTTTTTTCTTGAAAAATTTCTTTATGTCTTTAGACTCTTCATCACTTTTAGCGTAACCAGCCTTGATTAATTTTTCATAAAGTTGCAATGAAATATTTGACAGATTACTATAAATTTCATTTTGTTCACGTAGATGATTAGTTTGAGAAACTAGTTCATTTGTTCTATTACTTAAACTTCTAGTTACATATAGAGATTCAATTAATTTTTCAAATTCAACTATTTCATAAGCTGAAGCATTTTCATCATATTTTAGAGCAAAAGATTTAGCCTTATCAAGAATTTTCAAACTTTGTTTATATAATCCTTTCTGGTATAAAATAGTTGCAAAATCAATTTGACCTCTAATATGAAGTTTCACATTTTTATGCTGAGGATTTAATCTTAGACTAATTAGAATCTGTTTGTATAAATGTGCTTTAAGATTTGAAAGTTGAAGCTTGGATACAATTTTTTTCTTTAAAATTAAATCTTCATCGTAAAAGTCCATTTTATCTAACAGATTAAATAATTTTAAAAATTTAGAGTCCTCATTTGAATCCATTCTACCAACATATAGTTTAAATTGTCTCTTCTCAGACTTCGTTAAAGATTTAATAAGCACAAATAAATTATCTTTTAGCTGATTAGTCATTGTATATAAATTTTAATTAAAATGTTCATTTTCAATTGTTTAAGTATAAATAATATATCTAGGACATTGTAAAATTAATATACTTTTTTTTAAGTATCACCATTATAAGTAATAATTTAGTAATGAATGAAAAATCAGGTCAAAATATTTGATACCACCTTGAGAGACGGTGAACAGGTCCCAGGGTGCAAGCTTGATACCAAAAGTAAATTAATTTTAGCTGAAAAAATTGATGTGCTTGGTGTGGATATTATTGAGGCTGGTTTCCCTATTTCTAGCCCTGGTGATTTCAAATCGGTAGTTGAAATTTCAAAAATTATAAAGAGTGCATCTGTTTGCGCGCTTAGTAGAGCTAATGAAAAAGATATAGATGTTGCAGCTGAATCACTTAAACATGCTAAAAAACCAAGGATTCATACTGGAATTGGAACATCTGAAATTCATATTAAACATAAATTTAATTCAAACAAAGATTCGATAATTGATCTAGCTAAAAGAGCAGTCACTCATGCAAAAAAATATGTTGAGGATGTTGAGTTTTATGCTGAAGATGCTGGCAGGACAGAAAATGATTTTCTTGCAAAAGTTTGTGAAGAAGTTATAAAATCTGGCGCAACTGTCTTAAACATTCCTGATACAACTGGATATTGTCTCCCAATTGAATATGGTGAAAAAATTAAATATTTAGTTGATAATGTTTCGGGTATTGAGAATGTTACAATCTCATGTCACTGTCATAACGATTTAGGATTAGCAACAGCAAATTCAATTTATGGCGTTTTAAATGGTGCTAGACAAGTTGAATGTACAGTAAATGGTATTGGAGAAAGAGCTGGTAATACGTCTCTTGAAGAGGTTGTAATGATTTTGAGACAGCACTCAGACTTAAACCTAGATACAAATATAAATTCTAAGCTCCTAAATGAAACAAGTCAAAAGGTATCAGAACTTATGGGAATGCCTGTTCAACCCAATAAAGCTATAGTAGGATCTAATGCTTTTGCTCACAGTTCTGGAATACATCAAGATGGAGTTATCAAGAAGAGAGAAACTTATGAAATAATAGATCCAATTGATGTAGGTGTTAATAAATCCTCAATTGTTTTAACAGCTAGGAGTGGTAGAGCTGCGCTAGCTTATAGAATGAAAGAGTTTGGAGTTAATCTTACAAAAAAAGAATTAGATGATGTTTATGGAGAATTTTTAGTTATTGCAGATCAAAAAAAGGAGGTAACCGACACTGATTTTCCATCAATACTTCAGAAAAAAAATATTAGCTATGGGTAAAACACTTTTTGATAAAGTTTGGGATTCTCATGTAATTGAAAGAATTGATGATGGACCTGATGTTCTATTTATAGACAAACACTTCATACATGAGGTCACTAGCCCTGTTGCATTTGTTGGACTAAAAAACAGAAATCTAAAAGTAATGTATCCCCAAAAAACTTTTGCAACAGCTGATCATAACACTCCAACAATAAACCAACATTTACCAATAAAAGATAGACTTTCAGCAATGCAAGTAAAGACTTTAGAAAAAAATTGTAAAGAACATGGAATAGATTTCTGGGGACTTGGTCATAAAAAAAATGGAATTGTTCATGTAATAGGACCAGAAAATGGAATTACTCAACCTGGTTTAACAATTGTATGCGGAGACTCACACACATCAACACACGGTGCTTTTGGCGCAATTGCTTTTGGTATTGGAACTTCAGAAGTCGAAATGGTTTTGGCATGTCAAACAATAATGCAACAGAAACCTATGAAAATGAAAATTAATGTTGATGGTAAACTCTCTCCTAATGTTACACCAAAGGATGTCGCTATTTATATAATTTCAAAATTGTCTTCTTCTGGTGCTACTGGATATTTTGTTGAATATGCTGGAAGTGTATTTAAGAATATGTCTATGGAAGGAAGAATGACTGTTTGTAATTTAAGCATAGAGATGGGGGCTCGAGGAGGAATGATTGCACCAGATGAAAAGACATTTAATTATATTCAAGGAAGAGAATATGCTCCAAAAGGAGCAGAATGGAATAAAGCAGTTAATTATTGGAAGACATTAAACACTGATAAAGATGCAACTTTTGATAAGGAATATAATTTTAAGGCTGAAGAAATCGAACCTATGATTACTTATGGAACTAATCCTGGAATGGCTATACCTATTTCAAAGTCAATTCCAAAGGCTAATAAATCTGAATCCAAATCATCTTACAAGAAAGCTTTAGATTACATGGAATTTAACGAGGGTGATAGAATGATTGGAAAAAAAATAGATTATGTTTTTCTGGGTAGTTGTACTAATGGTAGAATTGAAGATTTTAGAACTTTTGCTAGTATAATTAAGGGTAGAAAAAAATCAAATACTGTAGATGCATGGCTTGTGCCGGGGTCTCATAAAGTTCTTAAAAGCATTAGAGATGAGGGAATACTTGAAATTCTTACCGAGTCGGGCTTCAAATTAAGGGAGCCAGGTTGCTCTGCTTGTTTAGCTATGAATGACGATAAAATTCCAAAAGGGAAATATGCAGTAAGTACGACCAACAGAAATTTTGAAGGAAGACAAGGACCGGGTGCAAGGACACTTTTGGCAAGTCCCCTAGTGGCTGCAGCAACTGCTATTACAGGCGAAATAACTGACCCAAGAGATATTATATAGCATGGCTTACGAAAAATTTAACATACTAAACAGTACTGCTGTTCCTTTAAATATTGACAATGTTGATACAGATCAAATAATACCTGCAAGGTTTCTAAAAGCAACAGAAAGAAAAGGATTTGGTGATAACCTTTTTAGAGATTGGAGATATAATTCTGATAATACATTAGTAGATTCATTTCCCTTAAATAATAAAAAATATGAAGGAAAAATTTTAGTTGCTGGAAAGAATTTTGGATGTGGCTCATCAAGAGAACATGCAGTATGGGCAATTTATGACTACGGGTTTAGAGCTGTCGTATCAAGCTTCTTTGCAGATATATTTAAAAATAATTGTTTAAACATTGGAGTACTTCCAGTTCAGGTCAGTGAATCATTTCTATCAGAAATATTTTCAGAAATTGATAAAAATTCAAAAAATATATTTGAAATAAATCTTGAAAATCAAGAATTTAATATTGTTAGCTCTGGTAAAAAAGAACAATTTAAAATTAGCACCTACAAAAAGAGTAATATGTCAAATGGTTTTGATGATATTGATTATCTCATTAACAAAAAAGATCAAATTTCAACTTTTGCGAATAAATTAAGATACTAATGAGACGTAGTTTAGAAATAATGGATACTACTCTTAGAGATGGTGAGCAAACATCAGGAGTTTCATATTCACCCAAAGAAAAATTGACAATTGCTAAACTTCTATTACAAGAACTTAAAATTGATAGAATTGAGGTGGCATCGGCTAGAGTATCAGACGGCGAATTAGATTCAGTAAAACAGATTACTAGTTGGGCAAAAAAGAATAAAAAAATTGAAAGTGTAGAGGTTCTAACTTTTTTAGATGATGGAAAATCAATAAAATGGCTTTTAAAATCTGGATGTTTGGTACAAAATCTTTTAACAAAGGGTTCTATTAATCATCTTAAATATCAGCTTAAAAAAACTCCTTCAAATCATTTTAAAGATATTTTGAAAACGATTGCGAGAGCTGAAGAAAACTCAATTCAAACAAATATTTATCTTGAGGATTGGAGTAATGGAATGAGAAGTAGTAAAGAGTATGTTATGGATTTTCTTGATTTCTTGTATGATAAAAATATAAAAAGATTGTTATTACCAGATACACTGGGTATTCTTACACATCATGAAACATATGAATATATATCTGAGATAAAAATGAAATATCCAGATTTTCACATTGATTTTCATGGACATAATGATTATGATTTAAGTGTTGGAAATTCAATGGAAGCAATAAGAGCTGGTTGTGATGGTCTACACCTTACTATAAATGGTATGGGGGAAAGAGCTGGGAATACACCTTTATCAAGTGCTGTTGCAGCAATAAAAGATTTCATGCCAAATATCAAGATTAACGTAAATGAGAAAAATTTATTTAAAGCAAGTAAATTAATATCAACATTTTCAGGCCAGACTGTATCATCTAATAAACCAATTGTTGGTGAAAATGTATTTACACAGACTGCTGGTGTTCACGCAGATGGTGATAACAAGAAAAACTTGTACTATAATAATTTGAATCCCAACAGATTTGGTAGAAAAAGAAGGTATGCATTGGGCAAAACATCTGGGAAAGCAAATATCAAGAAAAACTTGGATGAATTAGGTATAAAGTTAAATGATCAGGAACTCGGTATAGTTACCTCTAAGGTAATAGAACTTGGTGATAAAAAAGAGAAGGTGACAATTGAAGATCTTCCATATATAATTAATGATGTATTAGATTATCCTACAAAAAAGGATAATATTAAAATTGAATCGTATGTTCTTACTCATGCAAAAACTTTAAGACCATCTGTATCAATATCATTAATTATTGATGATAACCTTCACCAAGAGAGTTGTTCAGGAGATGGTCAGTTTGATGCTTTTATGAATGCATTAAAGAAAATATATGCAAAACAGAAAAGAGCACTTCCAAAACTTATTGACTATGCAGTGAGAATTCCACCTGGTAGTGACTCAGACGCGTTTTGTGAGACAACAATCACATGGGATAGCGGTTCAAAAAAGTTTAAAACAAGAGGACTTGATACTGATCAAACTGTAGCTGCTATTAAAGCAACTGAAAAAATGTTAAATACTGAATAATTATGAAATTAAAAATAGCTGTTCTACCTGGAGATGGGATCGGACCAGAAGTAACAAACCAATCAATCAAGGTTTTAAATTGTGTTGCTGATAAATATAATCACAAGGTTGAAATTAGTGAAGGATTAGTTGGTGCAACTGCAATTGACCAATATAATGATCCTTATCCAGATTCTACCCATAAGATTTGTAAGGATTCAGATGCAATTTTATTTGGTGCTATAGGTGATCCAAAATATGATAACAATCCTAAAGCTAAAATAAGGCCTGAACAGGGATTACTAAAAATGAGAAAAAAATTAGGGCTTTTCGCCAATCTTAGACCAACAATCATTTTTGAATCTCTTCTTGATCTGTCCCCTATAAAACAAGAAAGAATAAAGGGTACAGATATTCTTTTTGTTAGAGAACTAACTGGTGGAATATATTTTGGTGAAAGAGGAAGAAAAAACAATGATAATTATGCATATGACACTTGTCAATATTCTAGAGAAGAAATTGTCAGAATAGCAAAAATGGGATTTGAATATGCAAAAAAAAGATCAAAAAAACTATGTTGTGTAGATAAAGCAAATGTTCTTGAAACATCTAGACTTTGGAGGGAAACAGTTCAAAGTATGGAAAAAGACTATCCTGAAATCAAAGTTTCATATGAGTTTGTTGATGCTGTAGCTATGAGGCTAGTTCAATGGCCAAGTTCATACGATGTTCTTATAACATCAAATTTGTTTGGTGATATACTAACTGATGAAGCTTCAGTAATTTCGGGTTCAATGGGTTTAATGCCCTCAGCATCAATTGGTTCGGGAAATGCATTATATGAACCTATACATGGATCTTATCCAGAAGCTACTGGAAAGAAAATTGCTAACCCTATTGCATCAATTTTATCATTATCTATGATGCTTGATTATTCATTCAATTTAAAAGATGAGTCTGAAATTATTAATAGGGCCGTTGAAGATTCTCTCATAAATAAACATACAACTCCCGATTTAAATAATGATACTAAAGCATACACCACTGAAGAAGTAGGAGATTATATAGTAGATTTTATAAAAAATAATTAAAGGATATAATCAGTAGAAATGAAATTAGAATCATTTGAATCTAACAACTTCTTTAAAATTCTATTATTATGAACATTATCTTTAGAAGCAACGAATGTTCTTATAGAAAATGCCCTAAGAGCGTCATGTACACTCAAAGTACTTACCGCTGAATTTTTTCTACCTGTGAAAGGATAAATATCAGGACCTCTTTGACATGAACTGTTCAAATTTACTCTACAAACCAAATTTGCAAGGGTGTCAATTAAAGGACCAATTTTTTTTGTATCACTTCCAAAAAGACTTACCTGTTGTCCGTACTCAGAAATTGCCATATCATCAAGGGGTTCATCTATTTTTTTAAATGGGATAATTGGTACCACTGGACCAAATTGTTCTTCTTCAAAAACCTTCATTGAACTATTTACAGGATATAATACTGCAGGGTAGCAATAATTATCAGTTACTACACCACCTTTATCATTAATCACATTAGCACCTTTGGAAATAGCATCCTCAATTAAGTCCTTGATATAATTAGGTTTTGAAGGTTCTGGCAGTGGGGTTAGAAAAGCATCTTTATCCCAAGGCATTCCAAACTTAAGATCATCAACAGCCTTTGCAAACTTACTGTTAAATTCGTCTACTATAGACTCATGGACATACAATACTTTTAAAGCAGTACATCTTTGGCCATTATAAGATAAAGAACCAGAAATACATTCTTTAATTGTTAGATCTAAATCAGCATCTGGAAGAATGATTGCAGGGTTTTTTGCTTCTAAGCCCAGAACTAATCTAAGTCTGTTTTTATTTGGGTGTTGATCCTGCAGAGCAACAGCAGATGAACTATGACCTATTAAAGCCAATACATCAACATATCCTGTCTTCATTATAGGTGGACAAATTTTTCTACCTCTACCGAATAGTATGTTTACAACTCCTGGAGGAAAACATTCTTTAAAAGCCTTTAGTAGTGGTGAAATTAATAAAACTCCATGTTTAGCAGGTTTAAATATAGTAGTGTTACCCATTAGAATTGCAGGGATGAGAAGACAAAAAGTTTCGTTTAGAGGATAATTGTAAGGTCCTAGACAAAGAACTACACCAAGAGGACCTCTTCTAATGTGAGCATGAATCCCTGAGTCTTTTTCAAATCTAGAAGATGACCTGTCAATTTTCTTATATTCATCAATGGTATCATAAATGTATTTAACGGTTCTATCAAACTCCTTTTCAGAATCAGTCTGATTCTTTCCTATTTCCCACATTAAAAGCTTTATTACTACTTCACGATGCTCTTGCATTTTATCAGCAAATCTCTTCATACATTTTAACCTATCTATAACTTTCATTGTAGGCCATTTACCTTGGCCTCTATTAAATGCTTTTTTTGCGGATTCAAGAGCTTCTAATGCTGATTCAGAATCCATATCAGGGATTGAACCTAAAAGAGTTGGAGAGTACTCCCCCCCTTTTTTAATATCAATAGTAGAAAATACTTCAGAAGTATCTCCCTCCCATTTTTTTAGTTCTCCATCAACTAGGTATTCTCTACAATGGATTTCATCAATTTTATATTTTTCCATGGATATAGTTTTATATTAAAAGGCGAAGTGTATCAGGTTTTTCATTTAAATATTCCCCAAAGAAACCATTTTCTTTCATTTTTTTCATTAAGTCAGACAAATCTTTAGAAAATTTTAACTCAATTCCAACAATTGCTGTTGTATACTCTCTGTTATTCTTTTTTACATATTCAAAAAACGTAATATCGTCATTTTCACCTAATACATTATTAACAAATTCTCTTAATGCACCTTTTCTTTGTGGAAATTTTACTATAAAATAATGTTTTAGCTTGGAATAAAGCAAAGCTCGCTCCTTTATTTCAGCCATTCTAGTAATATCATTATTACCCCCACATATGAGCACACCAATATTCTTGTCTGAAATATCTTTATCATAAATTTCGAGTGCAGAAATGCCAATTGCACCAGCTGGCTCAACCACTATTCCATCTTTATTGTATAATTCAAGTATAGTTTGGCATATTTTACCTTCAGGGACAATTATGAGGTCATCTAAATGTTCTTTACAAATCTGAAAAGGTATTTTACCAATTTTTTTTATTGATACGCCATCTACAAAATTGTCAATTTTTTTTAATTCAATTATCTTATTTTGTTTTATCGAGTCAAACATAGCTGGTGCTCCTTCAGCTTCAACTCCAATAATTTTTGTTTTAGGAGATAACTCTTTAAAGACAGATATAACACCTGCTATTAAACCTCCCCCACCAATTGGAATAACTAAATAATCAAAATGTTTGTCAATTTGATCTAGAATTTCAAGAGCAACTGTACCCTGTCCCTCAATAACTTCTTTATCATCAAATGGATGAATGAAAATGGAGTCAACACTCAATTGTTTTTGTGCCTCTTTTTGAGCATCATCAAAAGTATCCCCAACTAAAACAATTTTAATAAAATCACCACCAAACATTTTTACTCTTTCAACTTTTTGTTTAGGAGTTGTTTCTGGCATATAAATTGTACCAAAGATTTTTAATCTATTGCATGAAAAAGCAACACCTTGAGCATGGTTACCTGCACTTGCACATATTATTCGTTTTTCATCTTGGGAATTTTCCAGATTTAATGATTTAATCTTATTAAAAGCACCTCTAATCTTAAATGAACGAACTTTTTGAAGATCTTCCCTTTTAAAAAAAATCCTAGAATTTAATTTTTCCGACAATCTCTCATTAAGTGAGAGTGGAGTGACAATAGAAACATCTCTAAGATTTTCATAAGCTTCTCTAACTCCTTTTAAATCAGGTGTTTGCATTTTATAATGCTTTTTTCATTGAAGTCATATGTTGTCTTAATTCATCACCAATGATTTCAATAGAATGGAATCTAATGGAGTCATTGATTTCAATTAATTTTTCATTATCAATTGAATTTGAAGCTTTAGACATTTGGTCTGATCCTATAACATCACTATCAACGTCTTTAAAAAATTTAGAAAGTAATGGAATTGCATCATTGTTAAACAAATAACAACCATATTCTGCAGTATCTGAAATGATATGATTCATTTCATATAGTTTTTTTCTGGATACTAAATTTGCTATTAAAGGAAGTTCATGAAGAGATTCATAGTAAGCAGATTCTTCCTTTATACCAGCTTCAACCATTGTTTCATATGCAAGCTCAACTCCAGCTTTTACAAATGCAACCATTAATATTCCATTATTAAAATATTCCTGTTCAGATATTTCTTCTGAAGTTGGATTAGTCTTTTCAAAAGATGTTTGACTTGTTTCTTCTCTCCAATTTAAAAGCTCTTTATCATCGTTTTCCCAATCTTTCATCATTGTTTCAGAAAAATTACCTGATAATATATTATCCATATGTTTAATAAATAATGGTGATAATATACTTTTTAAATCTTCTGCTAATTCATATGCCTTTACTTTTGCTGGATTAGAAAGCCTGTCCATCATATTTGTTATTCCACCATGTTTTAATGCTTCAGTAATTGTTTCCCAACCATGTTGAATCAACTTTGCAGCATATTCTGGGTTAGTTCCAAGTTCTACCATTCTGTCAAATGAAAGAATAGAACCTGTCTGCAGCATTCCACACAAAATAGTCTGCTCTCCCATTAAATCTGACTTTACCTCTGCAACAAATGAAGAATCAAGTACACCAGCTTTATGTGATCCCAATGAAACTGCATAAGCTTTTGCAGCATCAAAGCCTATTTTGTTTTTATCATTCTCTGGATGTACAGCTATTAATGTTGGAACTCCAAAGCCCCTAAGGTACTCCTCTCTTACTTCAGAGCCTGGTGACTTAGGCGCAACCATTATAACAGTTATATCTTCTCTAACTTTAATTCCTTCTTCTACAATATTGAATCCATGGGAGTATGATAATATTGAATTTTTTTTCATAATTGGCATTAACTGTTCAACTACAGGAGTATGATTTTTGTCTGGAGTTAGGTTTATTACTAAATCAGAATTAGGTATTATATCATCAAAATTTCCAACATTAAAATTATTAGAGGTTGCATTAACAAATGATTGTCTTTTTGAGTCTATTGATGATTGCCTTAAAGCATAGGAAATATCAAGGCCAGAGTCTCTCATATTTAATCCTTGATGTAACCCTTGAGCACCACATCCAACTATAGCAATTTTTTTATCTTTCAAAAAATCAACTCCATTTTGAAACTCAGACGAGTCCATAAACCTACATTTACCTAACTGCATTAATTTTTCTCGAAATGATAGACTATTAAAGTAATTCTTCATTGTATTTATTTTTGGTTTTTAAAAGTATTTAAAATTTCTGAAATTCCCATCTTTTCTTTAGAGACAGCAATTCTTCCTGACCTTGTAAATTGTAAAAGACCATAAGATTTTAGATCCTTATACAACTTCTCTGTATCATCTCTAAATCCAGTTTTTTCAATGACAAAAAATTCTGGATTAACAGTAACTATTCTTGCATTTGAATCTTTTATTACATTTTGTATGTGTCTTTCCTCAAATAAAGAAGATGATTTCATTTTGTAGAGAGCTGATTCTTGAAATATTGTTTCTGAGTCAGTATGATAGAATGCTTTGATAACTTCAACTTGTTTCTCAATTTGTTTTACAACTTTTTCAACACCAGAATTAGTCATTTTTACGACTATAATAAATCTAAAAACATCCTTAATTTCTGATTCAGAAGTACTAAAACTTTCAATATTTATATGTCTTTTAAGAAAGATAGCTGACAGTCTGTGAAGCAAACCAACATTATTTTCAGTATAAACAGATATAGTATAATTGTTTTTCTTTTCCATATTAACTTAGTCTTACGTCTGAAACAGATGCTCCTGAGGGTATCATTGGAAATACATTATCTTCTTTCTCTACACATATCTCAAGAACATATGGTTTTTTTGATTTAATCATTCTTTCTACAGCAGGCTTTAGATCCTTTCTATCACTCACTCTCTCAGAATCAATATAATATCCTTTTGCAATTGTAACAAAGTCAGGATTAATCATTTCTGTTGAAGCATACCTTTTGTCAAAAAACAGTTGTTGCCATTGACGAACCATACCTAAGAAATCATTATTCAAAATAACTATTTTAACTGGAATTTGAAGCTGAAATATAGTGCCTAATTCTTGAATTGTCATTTGGTACCCCCCATCACCTATAACTGCAACAACTTCTCTATTCATTGCACCCATTTTTGCACCCATTGCAGCAGGAAGAGCAAATCCCATGGTGCCAAGTCCACCTGAAGTAATATTACTTTTTGATTGAATAAAGTTTGCATATCTACAAGCAACCATTTGGTGTTGGCCTACATCAGTTACGATTATTGCATCACCCTTTGTTTGTTCGTTAATTGCAATGATAGATTCTCCCATAGTTAATCCTTTTTTTGAAGGATTTAAATCAGAGTTAATTACTTTATCAAATTCTATTTTCATTAAATCATCAAAATTTGAAATCCATTTTTCATGAGATTTTTTTTCAATTTTTTCAGTAATTAACTTTAAGGACTCTTTACAATCTCCTATTATTGGAACTTCAACTTTAATGTTTTTATTTATCTCTGCTGGGTCTATATCTAAGTGAATAATTTTTGCCTGTTTAGCATAAGTTTTAGGATCTCCTGTAACACGGTCATCAAAACGCATACCAACAGCAATAAGCAAATCACATTCATTTGTTAAAAGATTTGGACCGTAGTTACCATGCATTCCAACCATTCCAACATTAAGTTCGTGGGATGTTGGGAGAGCTGATACGCCAAGAATGGTCCATGCAGCTGGTATACCAGATTTCTCAACAAAACTTTTGAACTCATCCTCTGCATTTCCAAGTATTACTCCCTGACCCCAAACTATAAAAGGTTTTTTTGCCTTATTTATTAATTTAACCGCATTATCAATATAAGAACTATCTATCTCGGGGAGTGGGTTATAACTTCTTATTCCTTTACATTTCGAATACTTATAATCAAATAATTCAAATTGAGCATCTTTTGTAATATCTATAAGGACTGGACCAGGTCTCCCTGATTTTGCTATGTAAAATGCTTTTGCAAAAATCTCAGGAATTTCAGAGGCTTTTGTAATTTGATAATTCCATTTTGTTACCGGCATTGATATACCAATAATATCAGTTTCTTGAAATGCGTCAGAACCTAAAAGATGAGATGGTACCTGACCAGTAATACAAACAACAGGTGTAGAATCTATTTGAGCATCAGCTATTCCTGTTACAAGATTTGTAGCCCCAGGACCTGATGTTGCAATGGCTACTCCAACTTTACCCGATGATCTTGCATAACCTTGAGCTGCATGAATAGCACCTTGTTCATGTCTTGCAAGTATATGTTTTAGTTTATCTTGAAATTTATAAAATTCGTCATATACAGGCATTATAGCTCCTCCTGGATATCCCCATACTAAGTCAACACCTTCGTTTAACAATGAATGTATTACAGCTTCAGCTCCACTAATCTTTTTTTTCTTCATAATTTTAATCATCAGTTACACACCCACTTGATGCATTTGAAACTGATTTAACATATTTATACAAAATTCCTTTTTTAATTTTTAAATCAGGTTTAGACCAATTTTTAATTCTATTTTTTATTTCATCATCTGAAAGATCCACGAATATTTGATTATTCTCAGAATCTATAGTAATCATATCACCATTTTCAACAATTGCAATTACTCCACCATCAAAAGCTTCAGGAACAATATGACCTACAACAAAGCCATGAGTACCTCCCGAAAATCTTCCATCAGTAATTAATGCAACATCTTTACCTAGACCTGCTCCCATAATTGCAGAAGTAGGCTTTAACATTTCTGGCATTCCAGGACCTCCTTTGGGTCCTTCATATCTAATTACAACAACTTCTCCTTTTTTAACCTTTGACTCTGCAATAGCAGTTAAACATTCAAACTCACTATTAAAGACTTTAGCTGGACCTGAAAATTTCAATCCCTCTTTACCCGTTATTTTTGCAACACATCCTTGTTCAGCTAGGTTTCCTTTGAGAATTTGGATATGACCAGATTCTTTAATGGGATTACTTACTGGAAAAATTATATCACTTGATTTAAGATCAGGTGATTTAATTTTTGAAAGATTCTCTTCTATAGTTTTACCGGTTACTGTCATACAATCTCCATTGAGCATATTATTCTCTAGCATGTATTTGAGGACAGATGGAACCCCTCCAATTTTGTGAAGATCCTTCATTAAATACTTTCCACTTGGTTTAAGATTGGCAATGTAAGGAGTTGAATCACTAATTTCCTGAAAATAATCAATCGATAGATCTAAATTGGCAGCTCTTGAAATTGCAAGAAAGTGTAATACTGCATTGGTAGAGCCTCCTAAAACAGTTATTAGTCTCAAGGCATTCTCTAAAGATTTTTTTGTTACAATATCAGAAGGTTTAATATCCTTTTCAATAAGTAACTTCATTGCTGATCCTATTTGAGCACATTCACTGACTTTCTCTTTGCTAATTGCAGGATTAGATGAGTTGTAAGGTAGAGACATACCTAGAGCCTCAATAGCTGATGCCATCGTATTTGCAGTATACATTCCACCACATGCTCCAGCACCTGGACATGCATTTTTAATTACGTTCTTATATTCTTTATCATCAATCTTGCCTGATACCTTCTCACCCCAGGCTTCAAATGCAGAGACAACGTCTAATTCTTTATTATTATAACAACCTGAGTCTATTGTTCCTCCATACACAAGTACACTTGGCCTATCGAGTCTTAACATAGCCATTAATGCTCCAGGCATGTTTTTATCACAACCAACAACAGTAACTAGACCATCATAAGACATCGCTTGAACAACAGTTTCCATAGAATCAGCAATAATATCTCTGGATGGAAGAGAGTATCTCATACCAAAAGTTCCCATGGAAATACCATCACTCACTCCTATTGTATTAAATATTAATCCAACATATTTAGATTCAGAAATGCTTTTTTTAATCTTGACTGATAAATCATTTAAATGCATGTTACAAGGGTTGCCTTCATACCCAGTGCTAGCTATACCAATGAATGGTTTATTAAAATCTTCTTCAGATAAACCAATAGCATGTAACATAGCTTGGGCAGCAGGTTGAGAGTCATCTTTTGTTACTACACGACTAAATTTGTTGTACATAGCATTTAATTATTTATTAAAATTATTACCATGATACCATCTTTCTTAATCTTTTTAAATAATTTACCTATGTTCAAAGAAATATTTTATTAATTAATATACTGATAATCATTATTTTAGTAGTTTAAATATATCATATCCAAATTAATAAATATCATTTTCGAATATAAATAATTAGATTTGAAATCAATTATGGAACATAAGGAAATTGATAATATAATTAATTCACAAAAAAAATTTAGTAAATCTAATTCTAATTCTGTGAATTACAGGATTCAAATTTTGAATTCATTATTAAAATCTATTGAGAATAATGAAGAAAAGATTTATGGTGCTTTAAAAAAAGATCTTAATAAACATGAATTTGAATCTTTTTTATCCGAGATACTTCTAGTTAAACGAGAGATTAAATTATTCACAAAAAAACTAAAAAGATGGTCTAAAAAAAAGAAAGTAAAAGGTTCAATATTTAATTTTCCATCTAAAAATTATTTAGTTCCAGAACCATATGGAAATGTTCTAATCATAACACCTTGGAATTATCCTTTCCAGTTATCTTTAACACCACTTATTGGTGCTATAGCAGCAGGAAATACAGTAATAATCAAACCATCAGAATTAGCTCCAAATACTTCAACTGTTTTAAGAGAGTTAATTGAATCTGTTTTTCCAAGAAACTTAGCATGTGTGGTTGAAGGAGATGCTTCAGTTGCAAAGTATTTATTAGAAAAAAAATGGGATTATATATTTTTTACAGGAAGTACAAGAATAGGAAAAATTATTGCTGAAAAAGCTGGAAAAAACCTAACTCCAATTACACTTGAACTAGGAGGAAAGAGTCCTTGTGTTGTTGATATTGGAGTGGACATAGATAAGGTAGCTAAAAGAATAGTTTCAGGAAAGTTTGTGAACTGTGGTCAAACATGTATTGCACCTGATTACATAGTTGTTAATAATCATGTAAAAGATGAGTTGATCTCAATGATTAAAAAAAATATAATATTAACTTATGGAAATTCTTCGATAAAGTCTGAAAGCTATGGAAGAATTATTAATAAAGATAATTTAGTCAGACTTAAAGAAATTCTAAAAGAGAATGATGTTGAATTTGGAGGTAAAATCGATGAAGAAAAACTTTTTATCGAACCTACTTTAATAATTGATCCAGATTTAAACTCTGAAATCATGAATGATGAAATATTTGGACCTATTTTGCCTATTTTGTCATATGAGAATGAAAATGAAGTTCAAACAATAATTGAAAAAAATCCATCCCCACTTGCATTCTATATATTTTCAAAAAATCAGAAGTTCATTGATAAACTTGTTCAAAATAATAAGTTTGGAGGATGTGTTGTAAATGATACATTAATTCATTATGTAAACCCAAATTTACCTTTTGGCGGTATTGGACCAAGCGGAATGGGAGCATATAGAGGTAAGTTTTCATTTGATACATTTACTCACTACAAACCTATTTTAGAAAAAAAGTCAATGATTGATCTACCATATAGATATGGTCCCTATCCAGAATCATTCAGACTAATAAAAAAGATACTAGATAAACTTTAATATGGAGAAGAGTGTGACTGAAGCAATAAATTTTAGACGATCCGTTAGAAAGTTTGACCCAAATAAAGAGATTGATTCTAAAATTGTAAAAAAGTGTATTGAAAATGGTGTCTTAGCTCCTACTAGTAGTAATCTTCAGTTATGGGAATTCTATCATATTACTAATAAAAATTTATTACAAAAAGTATCTAAAATCTGTTTTAATCAACCTGCTGCATCAACAGCTAAACAGATAGTAATAGTGTTAGTTAGAAAAGATCTCTGGAAAAAAAGAGCTAATCAGAATATTAATTTTTTTGATTCAAAAAAGAAAGAGTTAAACCAAAAGCAATATAACTTGGTGAAGAAATATTATACTAAAGCAGTTCCATTAGTGTATAAAGACTTTCTTGGCATATCTAGCTATTGTAAATATATTTTAGCAAATTTTCTGGGATTTTTTAGAGTAATGTATAGACAACTTAGAAATTCTGATACTAGAATAGTTGCTCATAAAAGCGCAGCTTTGGCATCTCAAAATTTTATGATAAGTATGGCAGGGTTTGGATATGACACATGCCCAATGGAAGGTTTTGATTCGTTAAAATTAAAAAAGCTTCTGAAACTAAATAAAAAGTCAGAGATAAACATGGTAATTGGATGTGGGATTCGATTGAAAGAAGGGGTTTACGGAGAAAGATTTAGGATTCCATTTGATGATGTATATTTTAAAAAATAATTTATTTGATTGATTCTTCTAAAGATAATCTTAACCAATTTTCAAAGTTTTTTTCTGATGTATATTGAATAGGCTCAGTTAATATTTTTCCTGAGGGCATCATAGCTACATAGTAGGGCTGTGAAGCATTACTAAAATTAATTTGCTGAAAAAGAGACCATCTTCTTCCTACATTGTTAATATATTGAATATTACCAGAAGAATTTAAATATTTAAACTCTTCCTCTTCAGATAATTTAGATCGATCATCAACGTACAAAGATATAATCACAAATTCTGAGTCAAGTAAGTTAAAAATAGTTGGCTTTGACCATACATTTTCTTCCATCCTTCTACAATTTGCACAGGCCCAACCTGTGAAGTCTAGAAGTATAATTCTATCATTATCAATAGCATATTTCTTACCACTTTCATAATCTTTAAAACAATTTAGCCCCAATGGACAGTCATTGTTATTTTCATTAATCGAGTAAAACTCTGGAGGTAGAATTCCACTAAGCAATCTGACATTCTTACTTTCAAATAATCCAGATACAAGATATAATGAAAAGAACAGAAAGAACCAACCTGAGAAGCTCTTGTAGTTAAATTTAAACTTACCAAAATATGATCCGAATAAATAAAATGACATAATAAGAAAAATTATTACCCATATTATTATAAACACTTCTCTTTTTAGTATACCCCAGCCTTCAACAAGATCAGCGTTAGATAGAAATTTAAAGGCTAAAGCTAACTCAATAAAACCTAGAGAAACTTTCAATTTTTTCAACCATATTCCTGATCTAGGAATCAATGATAGATATTTTGGATAAAAGGCTAGAAAAGTGAAAGGCAAAGCTAACGCAGCTCCGAAGCCTAACATTCCATATGAAAGCTGCGTAGCACCCGATTCTGCTGATGAAAGAGAGCCTGCAAGCAATGAACCTAATATTGGACCGGTACAAGAAAATGATACAAGTGCAAGAGTTAGTGACATAAAAAATATTCCAACAACTCCACCTTTTTCTGATTTCTTTTCTGAAGTAGAAATTAAACTACTAGGTATGACTATATCGAAATATCCAAAAAACGATATTGCAAATAAAATAAACACTATAAAAAAAGTGATATTTACATAAACATTAGTTGAAATAGTATTTAAAATATTTGGATTTAGGCTATCAAACAAGTGAAATGGCACACTAAGTAAAAGATATATTAAAACTATAAATAAACCATACAAAGATGCAGAAGTTGCACTACTGTATCTAAGCTTTGTTTGATCAATAAAATATGAAACCGTTAATGGTATCATTGGAAAAATACAAGGAGTAAGAAGAGCTAAAAAACCTGCAAGCAAACCAAAAATAAAAATCTCAAAATAATTTGAAGATTGGACAATATCAAGGTTAGTATAACTGGATTTATCTAAATCCAGCTCAAGCATGTTATATTTTCTAATATCATTTAAAGAAACATTATCATCATCTTGAACAATCTTTGTTTTATCTAAAACAATATTAAATGTTTCATTTCTAAATATACATAGTTCATCATCACATGAAGAGTAATCTACCTCAATTTTGATTTGATTAATATCTTTATTTAAAAGATTTATTGTCTGATTAAATGAAGCCTCTTTTTCAAAATAGAATAGATCCATTTTGAACACATTGTCATATCCTATTGTGTAAGGATTTTCATTAAAAACATTATCTGCTTCATAATCTAACTTTTTATTAATGTAATTGAACGTAGTTGAAACTGAACCTTCTTCAGGTGAAAATTGAGAATAGAGTTTCCATCCATCTAATATTTTTGCATCAAATGTTATTTTATACTCTTGGTTAGTAAGTTTCTCTACTTCATATGACCATGTAACAGGCTCTTGGTCTTGAGAGTTAAGAGAGAATACTGAAAGTAAAACAAAAAATAAATGTTTAATCATTTTTTGAGATTATTAGGTCATTTTTATTTTTAGTCAATTTATATCTAATTGATTTAATGTATTTGCCAGTATCAGACGAAAATAACTTAATAACCTCCTTAAAATCAAAGCCATATGCTGAAAACAAACTGTGTACATAGAATTCCAAAGGGTTCAATTTACTCAGTTCAGATATTTTAACCCTTTCATCTAAACCATCTTTTAAAAATATTTTTTCTTTAATATTATTAATGATTATATCTGCAAATATCTTGGTAGAGTTTAAGTTATTTATAGTTGTCTTGAACTTTAACATAACATTATCATCATATTCCTGAAATTTTGGAATAATTGAATTTCTGATAGTATTTCTGAGGTAATCATTACCTAAATTTGATGAGTCTACCCTAAATTGGATTTTGTTATTAATTGCGTATTCTTCTATTTCAGTTTTAGAAATATTGAGTAGTGGTCTAAATAAATTATCTGTTTTCTCTGGAATACCAACTAATCCACTTAAACCTGTACCTCTCATAGAATTAATTAAGTATGTTTCAATTTGATCATTTAAATGGTGAGCTGTAACTATATAATCAAAGCCATATATTTCTTTTAAATCATAGAACCATTCATACCTGAGTTTTCTTGCGCCCTCTTGTATACCAATTTTATTGTACCTACAAAATTCTTTTGTATCAAAACTTGTGCTGTAATACTTTTGGTTATTATCTACAACCCAACTTTTTACAAATGCTTGATCCAAATCACTTTCCTCTGATCTTAATTTGAAATTACAATGAGCCACAGAAAAATTTAAATCACTTTTTTTAAATAAATTGACTAAAACCATACTATCAACACCACCACTAACTGCAATTAAAAATTTAGAATCTTTAAGTAATTTTAGTTTTTCTTTAAAAACTTTTTCAATATTATATTCCACTTGGTAAAAATAAATAAAGTTTGACCAAATAAGTGTTGAATTTTATTAATGGTTATAATTTTTTTTCTGAACTTGTACAATATAATTTGCCATTTTGAAAAACTCTTCTAATGTAAATTTATCGATTGGAGTAGCTTTGCTTCCTATTATTTTTCTTGTCTTACTCCTTAGTATTAACGTCTTTATTTATGGAGATGACTCTTTAAATGGAACCAATCAATTCATTTTAATTTTATCAGGTCTTTTTGGTGCTTTAATTGGTTTTATATATAAAATTTCCTATAAGGAGATCCTTACAAGTATTTCCAATAGTGTAAAATCAGTAACTGGAGCATTATTAATACTACTATTTGTTGGTGCACTAGCTGGCACATGGATGATAAGTGGTATAATTCCTGCTATGGTATATTATGGATTAAAGATATTAGATCCTAATATTTTTCTCCCAGCTTGTATAGTGATATGTTCCATAATATCTGTTGCAACTGGAAGTAGTTGGACAACTTCAGCAACAGTTGGAATTGCACTAGTTGGAATTGGAAAAGCTTTAGGCATTCCAGCTGGTATGGTTGGTGGTGCTGTTATTGCTGGAGGATATTTTGGGGATAAACTTTCTCCATTGAGCGATACAACAAATCTGGCAGCTGCTGTTACAAGGGTGGATCTTTTTAAGCATATAAAGTATTTAACATATACCACTATCCCTAGTATAACTATAACACTAATTGTGTTTATAATTTTGGGATTCCTTCAAGTTTCTGATGGAACAACAGATAATACTTATTTGTTAAATGCTATATCTGAAAAATTTAATATTTCATTAGCTCTTTTTATAGTTCCATTACTAGTACTGATTATGATAGTTAAAAAAACTCCCCCATTAATTGCACTTGTAATTGGAACACTTGCAGGAGCTTTATTTTCTTTAATTTTTCAACCTCAGATTATTAATGAATTGTCTGGCGCAACTAGTTCTAATATAGTTGACTCATATATTGTAATCATGAACACAATTACTGGAAAGATTAGTATTGAAACAAATAATGAGATTCTTAATGATTTATTTTCTACGGGTGGGATGCTTGGAATGATGAATACAATTTTTTTAGTGATTGGCACAATGGTATTTGGTGGTGTAATGGATGCAATTGGTGCTCTTAAAACTATTAGTAAGTCTCTACTAGAATGGGCTGATAATACATTCAAATTGTTTGCTAGTACCGTAGCTTCATGTTTAGCTCTTAATGTAAGTGCTTCAGATCAGTATTTATCAATTGTTGTCTCTGGTAAGATGTTTGAGAAGGCATTTAAAGATAAAGGTCTAGCTCCTGAAAATCTAAGTAGGACTTTAGAGGATTCTGCTACTGTTACCTCTGCATTAATTCCATGGAACTCATGTGGTGCTTATCACTCATCAGTATTGGGTGTAAATGTAGGTGAATACTTTATCTATGCAGTTTTTAATTGGATAAGTCCTTTCATGACTCTAATATATGCAGCACTAAGAATAAAAATTAGGACTTTAGGAATCAAAAATCAATAATATAAACTCATATTCGTATTTTTGTAAAATACTATTAATTTATGAGTAGTAAGAAATCAGCTAGTTTAAACAAATTTAAGGTTGTACTTGGCTATACACTTCTATTCACTTCAATTGTACTTTTCATTTCCTTTATTTCATACATGTTTAACTGGAAAGTTGATCAAAGTAATGTTAATAGTCTATTTGACAGAGACGTCCAAGTAGAAAATATTTTGGGTAAGGTTGGAGCATCTATAAGCCATTTCTTTATTTTTAAATTATTCGGGATTGGAAGCTTTGTCATTCCAATAATACTTCTCCTTTCATCTTACTTTATTCTTTTCAATAAAAAAATATTACTATTAATTAAGAATATAAACTGGCTATTAGTCTTAATGATTTGGACAATAATATTTTCAGGATATATTAGTGATTATTACCCATTACAAACAGGAATTGTAGGTTTTGAACTAAACTCATTTTTAAAGGCATATATTGGAGATACTGGTATTATAATAATTTTATCCTTCATTTTACTTACATCAGCTGCTGTGGTATGGAACCTAACTCCTGATTCTTTACTATCTCTATTTAAGAATACAAACAATTCAAAAACTGATACTTTAGATTCAACTAATGAATTGAATGATAGCTCAAATATTGAATCTGAAATTGAGACTTCTGATTATGAAGAAGAAAAAGTTAAAATTGATTCAAAGGATTCTTCAATTGATTCAGATGAAATATCAATGGAAGTTGAAGAAATTAATTTTGAAGAAAAAAGTACTGAAAAAATTAGTTTTGATAGGGTTAATTTAAAAAAGTTTGATCCAACTTTAGATTTAAGAAATTTTAAAAATCCAGGTATCGATCTACTTAAAGATTATGGAGATGGTACAATAAAGATTGATCAAAATGAACTGGAAACAAATAAAAATAAAATTGTTGATACCTTAAAAAATTACAATATTGGAATTAAGCAAATTAAAGCAACAATTGGCCCAACAGTTACCTTATATGAGATAATTCCAGATGCAGGAGTAAGAATTTCAAAGATTAAAAACCTTGAAGATGATATAGCATTATCTCTGTCTGCACTAGGGATAAGAATAATTGCCCCTATACCTGGAAAAGGTACAATTGGTATTGAAGTTCCAAATAAGCAGAAATCAATTGTTTCAATGAAGTCCTTATTATCGTCCAAAAAATATATTGAGTCTGAAATGGAACTTCCTATTGCTATCGGTAAAACCATTAGCAATGAAACATTCATTGTCGATCTTACAAAAATGCCTCATCTACTTATGGCAGGAGCAACTGGACAAGGTAAATCAGTTGGTATTAATGCAATTCTGACCTCTATTCTTTATAAAAAGCATCCTGCTGAAGTAAAATTTGTTCTTGTAGATCCAAAAAAGATTGAACTATCGATTTACAATAAAATTGAGAGGCACTATTTAGCAAAACTTCCTGAATCTGAGGATGCAATTATAATTGAAAATGACAAAGTTATTAATACTCTTAATTCATTATGTAGAGAAATGGATAAAAGATATGAGTTGTTAAAAGATGCTATGTCCAGAAATATAAAAGAATATAATTCAAAATTTATATCAAGAAAGCTAAATCCTGAAAATGGTCATACATTTCTTCCATATATAATTTTAGTTATTGATGAATTTGCTGATTTAATAATGACAGCAGGAAAAGAAGTTGAGACACCCCTTGCAAGACTTGCCCAACTTTCAAGAGCAGTAGGTATTCATTTAATAATAGCTACTCAAAGACCATCTGTAAATGTTATTACGGGGTTGATAAAGGCCAATTTTCCTGCAAGAATTGCATTTAGAGTTACTTCAAAAATTGACTCAAGGACTATACTAGATACGGGTGGTGCTGAACAATTAATCGGTAGAGGGGATTTATTATATTCTCAATCAAATGATTTAACTAGAATACAATGTGGTTTTATTGACACTCCTGATGTTGAAAAATTATCAGAATTTATTGGCTCTCAGACTGGTTACGCATCTGCTTACATCCTTCCAGAATATTCAAAAGAAGATGTTAATTCATCCTCTGAAATATCTGTAGATGAAAGAGATTCAATGTTTAATGAAGCGGCAAGAGTTATTGTTACTAATCAACAGGGCTCAGCATCATTGTTACAAAGAAAACTTAAGCTTGGATACAACAGAGCTGGAAGGTTGATTGATCAGATGGAAGATGCTGGTATTGTTGGGCCTTTTGAAGGAAGCAAACCAAGACAAGTACTGATTTCAGATTTAAATTCTTTAGAATCTCTTTTGAGTGGTAAGTAATTTAAACATATCAAAAGTTTTAGTTCTATTAATCTTTGGGATTAACAATCTATATTGTCAATCTGCTGAAGAAATTATTAAAATAACTCAGGAAAAATCATTCAAATTGACTGATTCATATTATGAGTTTAGAATTGAATCTAAAGTTGATGATCCAATATTACCGATAACAGGTGAACTATATACCAGTGGTGAAAAATACTTTATTGATACAAGATATATTGATCAAATTTATGATGGTGAAAATATTTTTACAATTGTTCATGAAAATCAGGAAATTATTATTGGTAATTCAGATATTCCTCTATTTAGATTAACTCCATATCAACTTTTAAATTTTTTTATAGAAGATCATAAGCTTTATAATATTAGCAACTCAAAAAAGTATATTATTAAAGCTATTAGTGAAAATGATGGCATTATTTATTTTATTACAATTAATTCTTCAAATTATTCAATTGAAAAAATAGAGATGAAAGATTCTACAACAGAACAGATTATCAATACCTTTTTAACATTAACTTATGATTATAATTTATCTGTTCCATTGTCTTTATTTAAATTTGATATTGAAAATTATAAAAACTATACAATAGTCAAATAAATTGAAGATACTTGATAAATACATATTAAAATTTTACTTGAGTAGATTCATTGCTGTTTTTGCAATATGTTTCCTAATATTTATAATTCAAACTTTTTGGTTATACATAGATGAACTTGCAGGAAAGGGTTTAGATATTTTTACAATAGGTAAATTTTTTGTATACTTTTCACCCAAATTAGTTCCACTTGTATTACCCTTATCAATACTCCTAGCTTCACTGACTACCTATGGTACTTTATCAGAAAACTATGAATTTATTGCTATGAAATCTAATGGCATATCAATTATCAGAAGTATGGTTGCATTATTAATATTTCACGTTTTCCTTGGTGTTGGATCATTTTATTTTTCAAACCATATAGTCACATATGGGGAACTTAAATCATACAATTTGAGGAAGAATCTTGCAAAACTTAAGCCGACCCTTAGTATTCGTGAAGGTATATTTAATGATATAGGCGATATGAACATTAAAGTCTCTAAAAAATATGGAGATAATGAGCAATATCTTGAAGACATCATACTTCATAATATTTCAAATGATGAGATTAATCGATTAGTAATAAAAGCAGAAAGTGGAGAGGTTAGAAATGAAAATGACAATTACCTTCAATTAATTTTAAAGAATGGTAATAGATATGAAGATATTGTTGCTTCTACTGCAGCAGAAAAACAAAAGTATCCTCATACTAGAGCATCCTTTGATGAATATATACTTAACATTGACATATCAGAGTTTAATAATGTTGACCTTGAAGAAGAGACTTATAGATCAACCTATAAAATGCAAAAAATTAATCAGCTAAAAAAAAGCTCTGATACATTAAAAACAAAATTTGAAGAAGATAAAAGTATTTTTGCAAAAAGTTTTATTTTAGGTCATACTCTAAAAAAATTACCAAACCTAAACCCAGATCAGATTAAATTAGAAAATGATGATATTGGCGGATCATTTTTAGAACTTCTAAATTCTCCAGAGGTTTATGAGATAAATGGTGTTTTATCGATGGCAGATGAGGAGGCAGATGTGTATTTAAGACAATTATCAAATAAGAAAAAGACTTTTTTCTTACAACAAAAATTAATTAATCTTCATAAGCTTACAGTTAATGAAAGATATAGTCTGATATTTGCATGTATATTTTTATTTTTAATTGGTGCTTCCCTCGGTGCTATTATTAGAAAGGGAGGACTAGGCCTTCCTCTAGTTTTATCAATAATCATTTTCTTAACATATCACTATATTGGCGTATTTGGGAAAAATGCTGCAGAAGATAATTCGATTAGTCCATTTATTGGGAGTTGGATATCAACTTTTACAATAGCTCCTTTTGCAATTTATTTGACAATGTTGGTATCAACTGATCGAGTAATTAGGTTCTCTATTTTTGATAAGGCAATTGAGATTTTTAATAAAATAAAAATAAAAAATGACTGAAATTAAATTAGATAAAATTGAGGATGCTATTGAATCAATTAAAAAAGGTGAAATAATTATAGTAGTTGACGATGAAAACAGAGAGAACGAAGGTGATTTCATAACAGCTGCTGAAACAATTGACTCCTCAAAAATTAATTTCATGGCTAAGAATGGAAGAGGTCTAATTTGTGTACCTATGTCGGAGAAATTGTGTTTAAAACTGAATCTAGAAAAAATGGTTCCTAATAATACAGATCCACTTGAAACAGCATTTACAGTATCGGTAGATTTAAAAGGCAATGGTGTAACATCGGGTATTTCAGCCGCTGATAGAGCTAAAACAGTACAAGCTTTAGTTAACAAGAATACAAAGCCTGATGATCTCCAAAAACCAGGTCATGTATTTCCTCTAATTGCTAAAGATGGTGGAGTACTTAGAAGAACTGGGCACACAGAAGCAGCTATTGATTTTGCAAGACTAGCTGGTTTTAAATCTGCTGGGGTTATAGTAGAGATTATGAATGATGACGGTACAATGTCAAGATTACCAGAGTTAATGGAAGTAGCTAATAAGTTTGATCTTAAAATAGTCTCTATAGAAGATTTAGTTGCTTACAGAATGAAAAACGATAGTCTTATCAGCAAAATTTTTGATGAAGAAATTCATATTCAATTTGGAAGCTATAGACTAAGAGGTTACAAGCAGACAAACAATGATCAAATCCATATAGCATTAACTCTAGGAGAGTTTAATAGGGATGACTCAATATTAACTAGAATAAATTCCTCGATCATTGATAATGATGTAACTAAAATTTTATCTGGAACTAATGAAAAAAGATATGATAAGATATTTGAAAAAATAAATAAAGAAGGTAAAGGAGCAGTTATATTTATTAATCAAAATCAATCTCCTGACGATATTATTAAAAAATTAAAGTCTTTTAATAGTAAAGAAGACAAACCTAAGATTGACTTTAAAGACTTTGGTATTGGAGCACAGATACTCCATGATATTGGTATATCAAACATAAATTTACTTAGTAATTCAGAACAAATAAATCGTGTAGGACTTTCTGGTTATGGACTTAGTATTAAGGAATATACTAACTACTAAAGGTATCCATCCATAATTTTACAGCCATATAAGAGACCATTATTAAAAGAGTTATTCTAATCACCTTGTCTCCTTTTTTTACTGACCATCTACTAGATAACCATGCACCAATAATAGAACCTATAACCATCCAGAAACCAACCATCCATAATATTTTTCCATCTAATGCGAAGATTAGTACGGCTGCAATAGAGTAAATAAAGACAGAAAATGCTTTAACGGAGTTAGTCCTAAGCAGGTCCATCCTGTTTAGTTGTGTTAATAATAGCATTATTATTATTCCAACTCCAGCTTGAAGAAAACCTCCATATACTCCAATAAAAAAGAAACCTATGAGACCCCCCATTAGATATCTACCAGATAACCTCTCTGGTAGGTCTAAAGATGCAATTGATTTTGATCTAAAAACTATTATTATTCCGACTGTTATCATTATTATAGCTAAAAACCTTTTAAATGTATCTCCATCAATATCAATTGCAATTCTTGCACCAATTATTGCTCCAAAAGTAGCTGCAATTCCAAAGTACAGTCCCCAAGGATGGGTTGCTATTCCTTTGCTTCGATAGCCATAGCTTGCAACCAGTGCAGCTGATATAACCATCAATCTATTTGTACCATTGGCAGTAGCTTCATCTAATCCTAAAAAGAGAATTAAAACTGGAAGAGTCACTAATGAGCCTCCACCAGCTAAAGTATTGACTACTCCAGCAAATAGACCAAGAGCAAAGAGAATTAAAATAGAATTTGGATCTAGTAGCATTTGTTTAAAAGTAAGACAATTATTTTTTGATTTAGCTGAGTATTAAAATATTTTTCTATGCAAAATCATGTATATTTGCAACTGCATTAGGAGAAATGGCAGAGTGGTCGAATGCGGCAGTCTTGAAAACTGTTGAGGGTCATACCTCCGGGGGTTCGAATCCCTCTTTCTCCGCAAAACCCTGATTTTTTTTCAGGGTTTTTTTATATGTCTTTCAAGATTTTAGAGCCTATATCAATTAAGTATTTTTCTCCATTAACTATTGCGTCAGTAATTGAGTCAGCTATTTCTAAAATGGTGTAAACCTTTTTTAATCCTAATCTCTTAGATGCATTTTCATCTTCATCTCCACAAACTGCAATAATAGATTTTTTATATTTTCTTGCTAGGTTACAAATACCACTTATTACTTTTCCTTTTTCGGTTTGCAAATCTATTTTACCTTCTCCTGTAATTATTATGTCACAGTCCTTAATCATTGACTCTAATTGAGTAATTTCTATTAGATTCTTAATACCTGAAATTAATTTTGCTCCAACTAAAGAAACTAGACCACCCCCTACTCCTCCGGCAGCACCTGTTCCAGGAATATTAGCAACATTTGGAAAATCATATTTTAGTAATATTGATTGTAAGTTGATTAATCCTTGATCTAATTTTTTTATTTCAAGTGAGTTTGCTCCTTTTTGTCTAGCATAAACATATGCTGCACCATGTTTACCATGTAACGGATTATCAACATCACATATTAAATTTATATTAATTTCATTAAAATTATAATTGACCCTACTTCCATTGATATAATTAATTAAGTTGAGATTTTTTCCTATTGGGGTCAATAGTTTTTTAAACTTATCATAAAATTCAAATCCTAACGCTGAAGCTATACCTATTCCGCCATCATTTGTGGCACTTCCTCCAATATATAAGTTTATTGTAGTAAAACCTCTACTTATTGCATCTTTAATCAATTGACCCGTTCCAAAAGAGGTAGTATTCATGCAGTTTTGTTCTTCTTTTTTAAGCAAGGACAATCCTGAGGCTGATGACATTTCAATATAAGCTGTTAAGTCTGTAAAATAATAAGTAGACTTTATTGGACGAAATAATGGATCTTTGACAATCAAATCTATAGGTTCAAGATCTAAATAATTATTTATTATATCAATTGATCCCTCTCCTCCATCAGCCATCGGACATGATATTATTTCATGGTTAGATTCATCAATTTTTATACCTTTTGAAATTGCATCACATACTTGAATAGCACTCAAGGATCCTTTAAATTTATCTGGAGCAATTAAAATTTTCATTGCAAAATGGTTTTTCTATCTATTGTAAACAAAAATAGATTATTTTTAAAACCAGAATATGAATATTAATTCAAAAAATATAGGCTTAATATCAGGGCCTCTAGCTTTTTTAGCTGTATTGTTTTTCTTTAATCCTGAAAGTCTAAACCCTAGAGCGAATGCCATACTCGCCTCGACTATTTGGATAGCAATTTGGTGGATTACAGAAGCTATACCAATAGCTGTGACTGCATTATTACCAATTATATTGTTTCCACTCACTGGTGGTTTAGGATTAACTGAAACAACTGCTTCATTTGGACATAAGTATGTTTTTCTTTATATAGGTGGCTTTATAATAGCAATTGCAATTGAAAAATGGAATTTGCATAAGCGAATTGCATTAAATATCATAAATGTAATTGGAACTAACATTGTTAATATTATTCTGGGTTTTATGATTGCCACTGCGTTTATGTCAATGTGGATATCAAACACAGCAACTGCTGTTATGATGTTACCCATTGCAATTGCAATTGTTGCACAGTTAAGAGATAACCCCGAAACAATTGAGGACGAGAATTTAAATTTCGGAAAAGCTCTAATGCTTGCTATTGCTTACAGTGCATCAATTGGTGGTGTTGCTACTTTAATTGGAACACCTCCAAACTTAGTATTAGCTGGTGTTGTTGAGGAAACTTTTGGGTATGAGATAACCTTTGCTAAATGGTTCCAATTTGGTTTTCCAATTTCAATTATTCTTTTATTTATATGTTGGAAATACATAACAGGTATTGCATTTAAGTTTAAACAGAAAACTTTTCCAGGTGGAAGAGAGGAGATTTACAAACAATTAAATGCTTTAGGGAAAATAAGTTATGAAGAGAAATTAGTAGCTGCAGTTTTTGCATTTACAGCATTTGCATGGATAAGCCGTTCTTACTTACTTGAATCAATCATACCTGGTATTGATGATACAATTATTGCTATGACAGGAGCTATTATAATATTTTTATTACCTACAAAAAATAGGGAAAGAAAAATTTTAAAATGGGATGAAGCTGTTAAGCTACCATGGGGGATTTTGTTATTATTTGGAGGAGGTATGGCTCTTGCAGCCGGATTTAAAGACAGTGGCCTAGCATTATGGATAGGTAATCAAATGACTTTATTGGATGGTGTTTCTTTGATATTATTAGTCTTCATTCTAATTGCATCAGTTAATTTTTTAACTGAAATTACATCCAACCTTGCAACAACTGCAATGCTTCTTCCTATTCTTTATCCAATGTCGATGACAATTGATGTTCATCCATTTATATTAATGGTATCTGCAACAGTTGCTGCTTCATGTGCATTTATGCTTCCTGTAGCGACTCCACCAAATGCTATTGTTTTTGGATCGGGTTATTTAAGAATTCCTGATATGGTCAGGGTTGGAATATGGATGAACCTAATTTCAATTATCCTACTAACTATATTTGTTTTCTTTCTTCTTCCATATTTGTGGGATTTTGATCCTTTAGTTTTTAAAGTGCCAGAATAAAATTGATTCTTTTTTTTAATTTTAAATATGAGATCTTATTTAATAACTTTTTTAGTTTTAATAATATCATTTGGTAATATTTATGGACAGGAAGAAGGTTCTAAGATTGATCTCAAGAATGTTAATGTAGGGACAAAAAGACTTCCAACAATTTTTCTATTTGGGGAGGAATATACTGCTAGAGATAGAGATGAGCTACTAAGAGGAGTTTTAAAATCTCAATTTTATAGACCAGATCTTCAAATTATTATTAATCTTCAAGAATTTATTTCAAAAAGATCTTTTAGTTTCAGGCATCAAGGCCCTATTGATGTTATTATTAATGGAAAAAAATTAAGAGATCAAAACAGCTATAATACTCCTACACTTTATGGACAAGGAGGAGACTCTAGAGTACTTATGCTAATAAATAAAGTAAAAAATGTCAGAATTGATAGCAATCTTAATGGCATTTTAGAAAGAAGAGTGTTAAAACAAGAAATAAAGTCTATTAATGATCAAATTGCAAAACTAATGAAAGACTCAGGGGCAAAAATTGAAAATGATACAATATTTATTGCTGATAAATCACAAGAGAGAACATTAAGAAAATTTTATAGGATAAAGAATAGGCAAGAGAAAAAAATTAATGAAACCAAATTAATTGAGATAAACATTATTACTAATTAATAAGACTAAATTTAATTTTTTCATTAGATTTTATTTGTGATAAATGGTTTAATGAACTTATACTAAGCTGGAGAATTCTTGAGTATCCGCCTGTGGTTTGGCAATCTCTATGAAGTATAATCATTTTCCCTGATGGAGTCAATTGAACTGAACCAGGCAATACAGGTGATGAAATAATTGATTTTATCTCATCATTAAGATTTTCCTTAAGATTATAAGCCATTCTATTGTTAGTACTAATAGTAAATTCATTTTTAAACAATTTATTTTTTGAATTAGTTGATAGCAAATCAAATTCAGGACCTTTAAAAACTTTCATAGATCTATTTATATTAAATCTCAGTCTGTCCCATTTTAAAATTTTATTTTTAAATTTTTTTGAAACTTTAATTTTATCCCCCTTTTTTAAGTAATATGAATCAGATATGTTATTATAGAATGACTTACTGCCAAATATAGATTTTACATTAAGTCCTCCTGAAATAGCTAAATAGCATCTAGCACCATTTTTAGTATTGTTTAATTTTAATGTATCTCCTAACTCAACTTTAATTGGTTGATACATATCAACAGGAAATTCATTAATTAAGGGATTAAAATCACCTCCTGTAATTGATATAAGATAATTGCCATTAAAACCTAGAGTTGGTCCAGTTAATGTAATCTCAAATAGAGATTCATCCTTATTATTATTAACAATTTTATTAGCAGCCCATGCGCTTTCTTGATCCATAAAACCAGAAGAAGGTATTCCAATATTTCTGTAACCATGTCTTCCTCCATCCTGTATTGTTGTGAAAAGACCTGGTTGAATTACTTTAATCATTTATTTAGATATTGGTTTGATTGACTTTTCTTTTTTCATTTTTTGATATTGTCTGCTAGATATTTCAATAAATTGAATTTTATCACCAGGCTTTGCAAAACAGGGATTTTTAGATTTTAAATTAAAAAAATCTAAAGGTGAAACACCAATAATATGCCATCCTCCAGGACTATCTTGAGGGTAAATGCATGTCTGGTTTAATGCAATTCCAATAGACCCTTTTTTTATGTTTAAAGAAGGGTTTTCCTTCCTTTCGCAATAAATATTCTCATTGGTAAAACCCAAATACATAAAACCAGGCAAAAATCCCATTGACAAAACATCATAGACTTTTGATTTGTGAATATTAATTATATCTAATGGAGATAGCTTTTTTTCTTTTGCTAAGTTCTCAAGATCAACTGCATATTTTAAATCATAACAAATTGGGATTTGCCATGTTTTATGGGATTCTAATTGATCATTCTCTTTAATTTCAATTTTTTTTAATTCAGTAATAATATCATCAGTTGATATTTTACCTAAATCAAAAATTACTAATAATGAATTAATTGATTGTACAATCTCAACAATACAATCATTAAGGTTTATCTCGATTCTTTTTTTAGCATTTGATAAATCACTAATTAGTTTAGAGTTGATAGGACAATCATATAATATTAAAATTGAACTCTCATTATAAACAAAATATGTTTTAAGATTATCTTCCATTAAATTCTTTATTTATTTTTTTAAGTATATCTATAGAATTATTTGTGTCAGAATGTATACAAATTGTGTCAAACTTTATTTTTTGAAAATTCCCATTTATAGTTTTAACGGTATCTGATTCTTTCATAGTATTAATATGTTCAATAACAGCCTCTGGATCAGTAATTAATGCGTTTTCATCATCTCTAGAAACTAAACTTAAATCATCATTATAATTTCTATCTCCAAATACTTCATAGACAATACTGAATCCTCTTTTCAAAGCTATATTTTCAATTTCAGATTTATATGGAATATAAATAGAGTATTTACTTTTGAATTCTTTTATAGTATCCAGATATAAGTTAGAAAGATCAGCATCAATTATCATTTGATTATAAAGTGCTCCATGAGCCTTAATATGATTAAGAGTAACACCATATGAATTTGCAATTGCCTCTAGAGATTCAATTTGAGAGATTATACTAAATGATAATTCAGAAGGTGAAATATCTATTTTTTTTCTTCCAAAATTTATTTTGTCTGGGTAAGATGGGTGAGCACCTATTTTTACTTTATTTTTTATTGATATTTCAACACATTCAATCATACTTCCTATATCACCTGCATGACCACCGCATGCAATATTACATGAATGAATCAACGGCATAATGATATGCTCATTATTAAGTCCCTCTCCTAAATCACAATTTATGTTTAACATTATATGAGTGATATTAAGCCTTTAGTTCCTAGGATTAGTGATATAATCACTATAAGAAAACCGAAAATATTTTGATATCTATAACTATACTTATTACTGATTATATTTTTATTATTAATCAGCCATAAAAGAATAATTGCAATAATTGGTAGTAGAAGACTATTAGAAAACTGGGCAAATTTTATTATTTCAATTGGATTTATTTTTACCATTGACACCAGTACACCAATAATTAAAATAATGATCCAAATAGCTCTAAATTTTACATTCTTGAGTGAATCTTGCCAACCAAAGCAACTTTTTGCAACATATGCTGCAGCCAGTGGTGCAGTTATGGATGAAGTAATCCCTGATGCAAAAAGGCCTATACCTAAAAAATATATTGCAGAATTCCCATATAAAGGCTCTAAACCTTTAGCTAGATCAATTACTCCATTTACATCTTTGTTATTTACTGAAGCTGCTGTAATTATAATAGAGAGAGATACGATGCCTCCAATAAGAATTGAAAAAAAACTTTCAAATCTTGCAACTTTTAATTTGTTTACAGAGCTCCACTTTTCAGAGACTAAAGATGAGTGAAGAAAAAGATTGTATGGGACTACAGTTGTTCCAATTAAGCCTAAAATGATCGTTAAATTATTTGAATCAATTTTTGGAGTTATAACTCCATTGATTAGTACATTAATATCAGGCTTAGTTATAATTGCAGTTATAAAAAAAGATATACTCATAATTAAAACTAGAAAAACAAGTGATCTTTCTAATACTTTATAATTTCCTTGATAAAGGACAATAAAAGCTATTAATCCAATAAAAATTGGTGTATAATTGATAGATTGTGAGTTTAGAATTGCGGAAATTCCAAGAGAAGCTCCTGTAATATTTCCAGCTTCATATGCAGCATTTCCAATTAATATTGAACTTATTATTAGAACTAACAGGAATCTGTTTAAAAATTTAGATTTAATATTTATTCTTATTACTTGAGCTAAGTTCATTTTAGTAATCAATCCTATTCTAAGAGACATCTCTTGTAAAACAATTGTAGAAAAGATTGACAGAATGATAGCCCATATTAAAGAATAACCAAATGAGGCTCCCGCAATAGTACATAGAGTCACAGTTCCGGGTCCAATAAAAGCTGCAGCAATTAATACACCTGGTCCTATATCTCTAAACCATTTCATTATGGGATTCTTATCTTGTCTCCAAGGAGTATAGCGTTAAGAAAAAGCCTATTAGTTCCATACCATGCACCTCTAAAATTAGGATTATCTGCAAACATAACAGCAATTCCCCTTCCTACTTTAGATACAACTAAAGAGACAGACTTATTTATTTTTGACTTATTTTTTTCTGAAAGAAATCCATCTATAAGGGAATCATCCGAGTATCTAACTACAGATGAATAACTGTTCTTTGAAGGCTTTAGCCATATTGAATTATTCTTATAAAGTGGCAGAGTATTATTTTCATACCCAAAGGCCAATGGATGTGTAAGATCTATTATTGAATTAAGTATAACACCCCCAATCTGCTCTTTACCCCTGTTTTCTCTTGCATCTCCATATGCAAGGTAATCCATTTCATCAGACTCTTCTTTTTCAAGAAGATCCTCTTCAACTATTTTTTTGTCAATTAATAATTTTGACCCACTTCCTATACTTATTATAGTATTTCCATTTTCTGCCCATGTCTTTATTTTTTGAACCTGACTATCTGATAACTTATAATTACCAGAGACTAAAACAAGTACATTATATTTATCCATTGAAATATTATCAAAGTTTCTCATTGGAATCTTTGTTATTGGCATTCCTACTCTCTGATCAAGTAAATGCCATACCTCACCAGCTTCATATGCTCTCACACCAGTACCAATCAACATCATAGCACTAGGTTTGTTAATTGGCATTACATATCCACTACCGAGGTCAATTCCAGAGGAACTAAGTCCACTTTGTACTGAATAAATGTTAACATTATACTTTTCTTGAATACTATTCATTTTTTCATAAAGTTCATTTGAATTAAATTTCTTCTGAATTGATAATGGTATTATAAGAGAGCCATGACTAAAGCTCTTAACACCAGATGAAGTCTGAATTGTAAATGGTTTAAAAGATGCAGATGTAAATACCTCATTATTTAATAAATCATATGTAATTGCAGGAATATTATAGTCTTGGGAGTCTAATATATATGCATAATTTGATTCAGAAAATGAATTAACTTGAAAAAGTCCATCAATATTTTCTACTTCTTCTCCTTTAAAATCTTTATTTGTTGAAGAATAATCTATATCATAAATGTTTGCCATTGACCAGGCTGAAGCATCATAAAAAACACTGTCTCTATATTTCTCATGGGTTTCAAAGAAAGAACGGACCAACCTATAATTTTTTTGGACAGTAGGTACATAAAATTCATTTCCATCTCTTAAAACATCTATGTTATGTAATTTTAATTTATCGACAAATGCTTTAGTTTTATTATTATCATTTCCTTTATTAAAAGTGTATCCTTTAACTCTTTTTTGAGTTGACTCTGTTATTGCAGACTTAAAAAATCTACTTTGGTAATCTTTAAGTGATTCTTTATTCTCAACAGAAGCCTTAACTGTAGTCATACCAGATATATATTGATTTCTAATTGTAAAAGGGAAAGTGATTTCTCCAAATTGTGTTTTCTGCTTATGTCCCCTTGAACTTGCTTGTTCAAATAAAATTCCGATTCCACCCAAATAGTCTGGATATGCTGACCCATAACCTGGGTAGGTTCTATCAAAAATTTCTCTTGTAAAATATAATGTCCCAATATCATCAAGAGCTTTTGCATAATATGAACCAAATAAAAAATTAAAATAATCATAATTCTCCTTAGGTATTACAGGATTTAAAGAGCCATTTGGTTTAAAGGGAACAAAGAAATAAGTACTATTTGAACCCATCTCATGAAAATCTGTTGTTACATTTGGCTGCCATGAGTGATACCATTTAAGCTTACCTCTACTTTCAGGATGAATTCCAAGATACCAGTCTCTGTTTAAGTCAAACCAATAATGGTTGGTTCTTCCTCCTGGCCAATATTCATTATGTTCAGCATCTTGAGGATCATCAACTAGCGGAGAGCCTTTATAAATATTAGCCCAATTTGAATGTCTATCCCTACCATCTGGATTAATTGTTGGATCAACTAAAATCACAGAATTAGATAGATAATCTTTTACTTCATCTGATTGAGAGCTAACTAGGGTGTATGCTGTAAGAATTGCTGCTTCAGAACTTGATGGCTCATTACCATGGACACCATAACCTAGGTTTATTATAACAGGAAAGTCCTCAGGTTTTTTTAAATCTTCATTATAATTTTTATGATCTGGATTAATGTATGATAAATGCTTATCTCTAATGTTCTCAAGATTAGAAATTTTATCAGGTGATGCAATCGCAAGTATTAATAACTTTCTCTTCTCATAAGTTTCTCCATAATAAAAAATTTGTGCTTTATCTGAAATGTTAGATAGGTACTCCATGTATGAAACAATTAGATCATGTCTTGTATGCATTTCACCAATTGGATATCCCAAGAACTCCTCTGGTGTTTTAATATTTTCATCGAATGGAGCATATTTTTCAAAATAATAATCTTGAGAAAATAATGAACCGATAAAAAGTAGATTAATTAAAATAATTTTTTTCATGTTTTTTGTTTTTATTAGTTTTTGAAACCTGGCAGCATTCTGGGTACCTGTTCTTGCCAATTAAAGTTTTTGGATTTTTTATTAAGCGGATATATTTGATTAAGATTATCTCCATCATACATTCTGCCATTTTTCATAACCATTTCAACTGAGTTAGTATTTCGAATTTCATCAAGTGGATCTTCATTTAAAATTACTAAATCTGCTAATTTACCTTTCTCAATTGATCCTAATTCTTTATCTAAACCAATTGCATAAGCACCCTGAATAGTTGCAACCTTTAACATATCATGGTTTGATATACCCCCTGAGGCCATACTCCATAATTCCCAGTGGTATCCAACTCCTTCAAATTGACCATGAGATCCAACTCCAGCGATTCCACCATCTTCAACAAGGTCTTTAACAAACTCACTAAACTCTACAAAAGCATATTCATCTTCGTGGAACCATCCTGCCTTAATTCTTCTCTTAGAGTCAAGTTCATCTTTAGGAGTAAAGAATTTTACTTTCTCGTCATTATGAATATCCTCAGTAGCAAAATAATAATTTTCTGCCCAAGGACCTCCGTATGTTACAAGTAGTGTTGGCGTGTAGGCCTTTTTTGTAAAAGCAGTTAAACCAATTATATCTTTAAATACAGGATAAATGGGGTGATTGTGTTCTTGGCCGGGGTATCCATCAATAGTTTCAGTAAGATTCAATCTTAGGTTTAAACTTCCCTCAGTAGTTGGCATTATCTCTTGCTCTTTTGCGGCCATAAGTATCCACTGTCGTTGTTGTCTATTCCCTGCTACATACATTTTTACTGTCTTTGTATTGTAATATTTTGAATACTGTTTCATTACATCTCTTGCGTCATCTAAACTTTTGACATTGTACCCCCAATATCCAAGACCAGGACCTGTAGAATAAACTCTTGGGCCAATTATCATTCCAGCGTCAACCATATCAGCATATGTAAGAACATCAGTAGTTGCAGTTTGAGGATCTCTAGTTGTTGTTACTCCATATGCTAGGTTTGCAGCATAAGATGCAGGTTGATATCTATGTAATCCCCATCTAGGCCACATATGAGCATGAGTATCGACAAATCCCGGCATAATAGTTTTACCAGTCATATCCATTTCCACAACATTTTTATCTTCTAATTGTATTTCATTATCACTTACCTCCATAATTCGATTATTCTTTATGTAGATTTGCCCATTATCAATAATTTGATCACCATTCATAGTTATAATCTTTGCATTTTTTAATAAAATTGAACTGTTAGGGATATCTCTTTCTACAAATACCTCTATTTGAATTTCATCTGGTAAAAATTCATCAGTTTCATCATCTTTAGTAATTTCATCAGCTAATTCAGGATTCAATTCTGCAATTTTTTCTGCTAATTCTTCTTTCTCTCTTTCATCACTTGACTTTTCATTAGCTTCCTCTTTTTTCTTAGCATCAAATTCTTCAGCATCGTATAGGTTATAGGTTAAAAATGAATTACCAATAGACCAATTTATTGACTTTGAATCCCTTGTCCAAGAAGGAAATTCCCCTCCAATCTTAGTCAATTTTCGCGCTGGAAAAGATGAAAATTTAGGATTAGAAACTGAAATTTTAAAAGATTCTAAACCAGTATATGGAATGGTAAAACTGTATATGTTATTGCTTATTTTGGCTAATCCTGTGGTTCCGTCTGGAGATATTAAAATTAGACTAGCATTTGAAGGTCTCTTTGTATCTCCGGAACCGTATGGAGTTGTTCCAGTAACTTTTATTATATTTTTCTCATCAGTTCCGTCCCACTTAATTGAAACCAGACCTTTTGAACTGTGAAAAAGATAAATTCTATCTTTTCCATTAACAAAATGGGGAAATGATCTACCATTTGATTCACTTATGTAATTAGGTTGACCTCCATTTGATGAAATCCACATAATTTTTTCATTTGATTTAAATGCACCCGGCCCTTCACTATATCTGTAATTTCTTGCATTACCAACAGTAAAAACAATTCTATCACCTTTGGGATTCCATGTTGGATTCATGTATACACCATTTATTCTTTTATCATTACTTTGAGTAAGTAGAATTGGATTCCTTTTTCCATCTGACCTAACTTTATAAAGTGAACCACCAGTTTTATCATTCCATGTTACAAATACTATCTCTTTTCCATCTGGACTCCAATTTGGCATTGCTTCAATTGTTTCATCTTCAAAAGATGTTAACCTTAGCATTTCATTAGATTCTGTATTCATCACATATAGTTTGTTTAATGCTGTGAATGATATTTTTTTATTATCGGGAGATAAAGATGGATTTCTAATTTGATTAACAATCATTGACTTATCATCTGAAATTTCATAATCAAACTTTAATTCAGGTCCAACTTCAATAGTTTCATCGATTTGAAAAGGTATTTCTGATGATGTACTTTCATTGATATCAATTTTATTAATTTTTCCTCCATAAGATAGAATTAAATATTTGCTATCAGGAGTAAAAGCCATATTCGGCAAAACACCCATAGTCGCCTGAGATTCCTGATCATCTTTCTGAACGGGGAAGGCAAGCCATTTTTCATATCCAGTTTCTAAATCACGTATTCTAAGAGCAGTTTTATCCTCATATCTGGTACCATAAACTAAGTTCTTTCCATCTGGTGAGAGAGTTGGAGTAAAAGCTGAGCCAAATCTAGACGTCTCTCTTTTAATTTCTCCAGTATCTCTATCATATTTTGAAATTTGATATTGAGGTAGACCAGCATTATATTGCCAGGAGTTGGTTCTATTAGCATACCATATATATCTATCATTAACTCCAACTTCTGGTTGAACGACCTTTAGTGATGTAGGCTTATCAATCAACTTAACCCCACTACCTCCATCTTTATGATACATGTGTAACTTTAGGTTTCTTCTTCCTTTTGAAATTATTAAATAATCACCATCCTTTGACCAATCTGCAAATGCAGTCTGATTGTCTTTTTCCTTAGTTATTTGAATTGAGTCTTTTGTATTTAAATTTCTAATCCATATGTTGTTTCCTCCACTCTTGTCACTAACATATGCAATTGACTCACCATCAGGAGAGAACTTTGGATGAGAATCAAAAGCCATACCTTTGGTAATCCTTTTAGCTTTTCCTCCAGATATTGGAATTGAGTATATATCTCCAAGAAGATCAAAGACAATAGTCTGTCCATCAGGACTAACATCAAGTGACATCCACGAACCAGTATCTGTACTTAGTTTGTAGAATCTTTCTGGTTTAATTGGTAAATTTTTATTTGTTTTTTCTTTTGTTTGCTCTTTTTTATCTTGAGCGTTTGATATATTAAGAAGTAGCAATGATAGAATAATAAGCGCAAAATATTTTTTCATAATAAGTTAAGTTTATATAAATATATTCATTTTGAATTCTTTTAACACTTGTAATTTAAGTATTTAGTTATATTTGGAATCGTTTAAAATTCATTTATGAGAATTATTATAGTAATAATTTTATGCTTGTTTTTAACTGATAAAGCTCACACTCAAAATTATTGGCAGCAAAATGCTGACTATAAAATTAATGTTGATCTTAATGTAAAAGATAATACCTACAAGGGGGATCAAGAGATTCTTTACAAAAACAATTCAAGAGATACATTAAATAAAATATTCTTTCACCTTTATTTTAACGCCTTTAAGGTTGGAAGTGATATGGCTGTAAGATTGGAGAATGGTGATGACAAAAATAAAAGATTTGATATCAACATCAATGATTTGCGTCCTGAGGAGGAAGGTTTCTTGAATGTTACAAATCTTAAACAAGATGAAATAAAAATTGAAACTTATTTATCTGATACAATTCTAGAAGTGATACTTGCAAACCCTCTTCTACCTGGAGAATCATCAATTTTTACAATGGATTTTAATGGTCAAGTTCCCATTACCATCAGAAGAGCTGGTAGAGATTCCCCCATGGGAGTCAAATTTTCGATGGCTCAATGGTATCCAAAAATTTCTGAATATGATTATGAAGGATGGAATACATCTCCATATCATGGGAGAGAGTTTCATGGTGTCTGGGGAAATTTCGATGTTACTATAAAAATAGATAAGGATTATATTGTTGCAGCCTCTGGATATCTTCAAGAAAGCGATCCTTCAAATTTCAAACTTGGAAAAAAGTTTGGTAATAAAAGAATATGGAATTTTGTTGCTCCAAAAGTTCATGATTTTACATGGGCTGCAGATCCTGAATACATTCATGATATATATGATGGGCCCAATGGTGTTATATTAAATTTTTATTACAGAAATGATCCAAAAATAATTGATAATTGGAAGACTATTCAACCAGTTACTGCAGAGATTATGAAATTTTTTAATGAGAATATAGGTATGTATCCATACAAACAATATTCAGTAGTTCAAGGAGGAGATGGCGGAATGGAATATTCAATGCTGACTCTTATTAATGATGGTGAAGATCTAGTTCCTCTTGTAAGCGTAACCTCTCATGAGTTAGCTCACGCTTGGTTCCAAGGAGTTTTAGCTACAAATGAGATGAAACATTATTGGATGGATGAAGGATCAGCCTCTTACTTTGGTGATCTGGGAGAAAGTCATGTTTTCAATATAGATTTTCATCCATTTTATACAAGAAATGCTTACAGAGATTATATTTCTCTAGCTAAGTCGGGTCAAGAAATGCCTATGACAACAAATGCTAATAGATTTAAGTATAACAGAGCATATGAAGACGCTGCCTATGATAAAGGTTTTGTTTTTCTAAGCCAACTTAAATATATTATTGGAGATAAAGAGTTCATAGAAACAATTAAAAATTATTTTGATACATATAAGTTTACCCACCCTTTACCAAATGATTTAAGACGAATTGCTGAGCAGACATCGGGTATTCTTTTAAATTGGTATTTAACCGATTGGACTAATACAACAAATCAAATTAATTATGCAATTGATAAGGTTGAGCAATCAAGTGGTAAATCTAAAGTAACAATTGAGCGAATTGGTTTAATGCCTATGCCACTTGAAATACTTGTAAAATATAAAAATGGAAATGAAGAATATTATTACATACCTATTTCATTAATGAGAGGTGAAAAAAAACAACCAAATTATGCAGAAAATTGGATACAAGTCAAAGATTGGTCTTGGGCACATAAGAAATATAGTTTTGAAATAGATAGCAAGCTTGAATCTATTGAATCAATTGATTTGAATCCAACAGGACTGATTGCAGATACTGATAGCTCAAACGATAAAATTATATTTGAATAATATGGAAAAATTAACATTAATGAAAAATCATATCACTCTTTTTTTGTTACTAATTGCATTTAACTTGTCTTTTTCTCAAAGTAAGCTTCAGATAGTAAATCAAATAGTTTCAGAAGCAGAAAATAATTCTCAACTTGAAACTTTAGCACATGAACTTGTTGACCAGATTGGTCCTAGACTTACTGGTACTCCACAAATGCAATTAGCACATGATTGGGTAGTAAATACTTATGCTAAGTGGAATATAGAAGCAGAAAATGAACAATTTGGTCAATGGAGAGCATGGGAAAGAGGGATAAGTCATATGGATATGATGACTCCATGGGTAAAATCACTTGAGGGGCAACAATTATCTTGGAGTGCTAGTACAAAGAAGAACGGTGTATTAGCTGAAGCTGTTCTAATTCCTTATGAATCAAAGGAGGTTTTTGATAAATGGTTAAAAACAATTAAAGGAAAGCATATCTTACTATCAGAGACTGATATCTCTGGAAGACCAGATTATGATTTAGAAAGGTGGGCAAAAGAAAGCACGCTAGAAGAGATCAGAAGATATAGAATTACTGCAAGAAGTAGATATGTTAGAAATCAAAGAAAGACCGGATACAGTAGACGAGATATGATTAGTGCAATTGAAGACGCTAAGCCTGCCTCAATATTAACTAGTAATTGGAGGGGAGGATTTGGTACAAATACAATTTTTAGTCCTGGATATTATGGTATCAGCTCAAAAACCCCTACTGTTGACCTGAGTATGGAAGATTATGGTCTTTTGTATAGACTAGCTCAAAGCAATCAAAAACCAACACTAAATGTAAACCTTCAATCAAAAGAATTGGGTAAAGTTCCTACATATAACAGTATTGCTAAAATTGAAGGTATAGAAAAACCAAATGAATATATAATTCTATCTGCACATCTAGATACAACTGGAGGGGGAACTGGTGCAACCGATAATGGAACTGGAACTATTGTAATGATGGAAGCAATGAGAATTTTAAAAAAGATATATCCAAATCCTAAAAGAACAATAATTGCTGGTCATTGGGGTGCCGAGGAACAAGGCCTAAATGGATCAAGTGCATTTGTAGAGGATAATCCTGAAATTGTAAATAATCTTCAAGCTCTATTTAATCAAGATAATGGAACTGGTAGAACTGTTCAAATAAGTGGTCATGGATTTACTGAGGCATACAGATTTATTGGGGATTGGCTTCAATATGTTCCATCTGAGATAAGGAATGAAATTGAGACAGACTTTCCTGGAGTCCCAATTCCATTATTTCAAAAGGAATCCAATGGAAGAATGGTTAGAGCTGGAGGCTCATCCGATTGGAGAAATTTTGTTTCCTCAGGTGTTCCTGGATTCAATCTTACTTCATTAGACTTTTCTTATGGGGGAAAAAGCAAGTACTTTTATACATGGCATACAAATAGAGACACTTATGACAAAATTGTATTTGATGATGTTAGAGATAATGTTATATTGGTAGCTATATTGACATACCTAGCAAGTGAAGAAGAAGAATTAATGCCAAGAGATAGAAGAGTACTCCCTATTAACCCTTTAACTGGGGAAAGAGGAAAATGGCCTGCTCTTAGGATACCAAACAGAGATGGCTCAGAAGATAATTAGTATGGAAAATTTATTATTAATATTTGAAAATATTTCGTCCCTTAATAGGGCATTGATTTTAATATCTGGGATTACTATTTTTTGGGTAATTGAAGGAATTGTTCCTTTTAAATTTCTTAATTACAAGAAGTGGAGACATTCAATTCCAAATTTTTTATTAACTCTTACTACCATTATTGTGAATTTTTTCTTTGCATTTTTACTTGTTTTTGCTGCTGATTGGACAAATGAAAACAATTTTGGAATATTACAGATTGTTAACTCAACGACACTAGTTAGCATAATATTAGGATTATTGGTGCTTGATTTAATTGGTGCTTATTTACCTCACCTAGTTCAACACAAGGTCAAATTGCTTTGGTACATTCATATAGTCCATCACACCGACCATAAAGTGGATACAACAACTGCAAATAGACACCATCCATTTGAAAGTGTTGTCAGATTTATATTCACTTTTATTGGAATTTTCATTTCAGGAGCACCAATAGGATTAGTCCTTATGTATCAGTCTTTGTCTGTAATTGCATCTCAGTTTAATCATGCTAATATTCAAATTTCTGATAAAGTTGACAAGATCCTAAGCTATTTAATAGTATCTCCTAACATGCATAAAGTTCATCATCACTTTGAGCTTCCATACACTGACTCTAATTATGGTAATATTTTTTCAATTTGGGATAGACTTTTTGGTACTTATATGGAGTTGAATAAAGAGGAAATAATATATGGTGTTGATACCGATTTAGATGAGGTTCAGAATTCTAAGTTTGCTAGCTTAATTGAAAGACCTTTCAAAAAGTGGTTTAACCACTTCAATTAAGATTTTCAATTTCTGATAAAATATTATTAATGTTAATTGTAGATTCATCTCCACTCTTCATGTCTTTTAATTTAAAATTTTTAGACCTTAACTCCTCTTGACCAATAATTATAACATAGTCAATTCCCTTTTGATTTGCATAGTCCATTTGTTTTTTGATTTTAACATCTGAGGGGTATAATTCACATATGATATTTTTTTCTCTCAATTTATCTACACAGGATATTAAAGTATCTAAATTTTCTAGACCAAAATTTAGGAAAAGAAAAGATTTTGAAGTATTTAATTCATTTGGGAATAATTTTAATTCCTCCAAAATCAAAAATATTCTATCAAAACCGAACGATATTCCAAATCCACTCAGTCGGGGGTTATTTTTTTGAACTAAATCATCGTATCTACCACCCCCTCCAATCGATCCAATATTAAACTCTTCTGGTGAGGAAACCTCAATGATTGTTCCTGTATAGTAGCTCAAGCCTCTAGCCAATGATAAATCTAGGTTAATATTAATATTACTAAAATTAAATTTTTGTGAAGTTTTAATGATTTCTTCAATTAAATCAACCCCATTTGAAAGAATTTGATTTGAATTGAAAAGACTTCTTAAATTTTTAATCTTTTCTTGATTAGTGCCTTGAAAATTTAGTAGAGTCTTTAATTGATTAATTGAATTATCAGGTAAGTCTCTTTCTTTTAATTCTTTTATTACTCCATCAACTCCTATTTTATCTGTCTTATCGAGAATAGAAGCTATTTCTTTAACACTTTCTAATTTCATTAACTTAGATACTCCCTCCAAAATTTGTCTATTGTTAATTCTAAGATTAACCTTTGGCATTCCTAGTTTTTTAAAAACAGTATCATAGACTTTAATGCACTCTAATTCGTTTAATATATTTGACTCACCAATAATATCAACATCACACTGGAGAAACTCTCTATATCTTCCTTTTTGAGGTCTTTCAGCTCTCCAAACTAATTGGGTTTGAAATCTTTTAAATGGAAATGATATATCGTTTAAATTTTGAGAAATGAATCTGGATAATGGCACAGTTAGATCATATCTTAATGCTTTATCAGATAACGAATTAGAAAATTTAGATAGTTTATTATTTTTAAAAGCATCAATATCAGCTTTCTTAATTTTATCTCCAGAAGATAATATTTTAAACATTAAATTATCCTCATCATCTCCATATTTTCCTCTAAGTGTAGTTAAGTTTTCAAATGAAGGAGTCTGTATCTCTTGAAAGTTAAATGATTTAAAACAATTTTTTAGAACATTAAGTAAATATTCTCTTTTTTTTATTTCTAAAGAAGAAAAATCTCTGGTACCCTTTGGTGTATTAAGTTTTTGAGACATCAAAAAATAATTTGATAATCAGTAAGTAATAAAGTTATGAAATTATTTCTTTTCAGGCTGAAGCTCAAAATTTAATTGAGCAGAAACTTCTCTATGAAGTCTTATTGTAGCTTGGTAAATTCCAATTCTCTTAATTGATTTACCAGGAATAGAAATGTTTTCTTTTTCAACCTCAATTTTCTTATCAAGTAAGCTTTTAGCTACATCAGCATTTGAAATTGATCCAAATAACTTACCATCAGGACCGACTTTAGCAGAAATTTTAAGTTCTAATTTTGAGATTTTAGTCGCGGTTTTTTCAGCTGCATCAATAATTGACTTTTCTTTGAATGCTTTTTGCTTTAAATTTTCAGCAAGAACTTTTTTCGCAGATTCAGTTGCTAGAACAGCTTTACCAGTAGGAATTAAAAAGTTTCTACCATAACCAGGTTTTACAGAGACTAACTCGTCTTTGAAACCAACATTTGCAACATTTTCTTTTAGAATAATTTCCATGATTACTTTAATAAATCACCAACATATGGAAGTAGACCTAGGTGTCTTGCTCTTTTTACAGCTACTGCAACTTTTCTTTGATACTTGAGTGACGTACCAGTTAATCTTCTAGGTAATATTTTACCTTGTTCATTGATAAATCGACTTAAAAAATCAGGGTCTTTATAATCAACGTATTTAATTCCTGATCTTCTAAACATACAATACTTTTTTGCTTTAGATGTATTTATGTCTAATGGTGATAGATATCTTATCTCACCTTCATTCTTAATTTTCGATTGTTCATCAATACCTGCCATAATTAGCTAGCTTTTTTTGTATTTCTATTTCTTCTTTTTTCAGCCCAAGCAATTGCATGCTTATCAAGAGTAACCGTAAGATACCTCATTACCGTTTCATCTCTTGTAAATTCAACTTCAAGAGAAGACACAAGGTCTGCTGGTGCTGTATACTCTAGAAGATTATAAAAACCACTATTCTTATTTTCTATGGTATATGCCAACTTCTTAAGCCCCCAAACCTCTTTATTAATTATTTTAGCTCCATTAGACTTTAATGACTTTTCGTATTTGTCAACAGTCTTTTGGACTTGATCTTCTGAAAGAGCAGGGTTTAAAATAAATACAGTTTCGTAGTTTTTCATCTTCAAATCTTAGGCCGCAAAATTAGGGTATTAAATATAATCTGCCAAATTTATTTTTCGGTAATATAAATGCTAAGTTGGGTCAACATCTATAATGATTCTCACACTTTTGTATTTAGAGATAGAATCAAAGCTTTTTTGAATTTTCCAAAAAACACTTCTAAACTTATTAAGCTCATCTAGATTTCTAATTTTTACCAAAAACTCTTTATTATATTTATTCTTTATTCTTGATATTTGAGGATATACTGGTCCTAATATTACTCCTTTAAAATTATCTCTAATTATCTTATTTAACCAATCTCCAGAGCTATTTAATTTTTCATAGCTCTTATCTTTAATAGTTATTTTAATTAATCTAACAAAGGGAGGATAACTATAATCTTTTCTTTCTGATAATTGATTCTCGTACATTTTTTCATAATCATAATTAACAACATTTTTGATAATTGGATGTTCTGGTTGATATGTCTGAAGAAAAACTTTACCTACATCACCAGATCTTCCAGATCTTCCAGCTACTTGAGTTAAAATCTGAAAAGCCTTTTCATGAGCACGAAAATCAGGGAAATTTAAGAAATGATCAGTGTTAATTACCCCTACCAAACCTACATTTTTAAAATCAAGACCTTTTGTAATCATTTGTGTTCCAATTAAAATATCAATTTCATGATTTGCGAATGAATTAATTATTCTCTCAAAAGAAAATTTTCCTCTAGTTGAGTCCCAATCCATTCTTTTACTTTTAGCATTTGGAAAAATTTCTTTTATAATTTCTTCTATTTGCTGAGTTCCATCTCCTTTATAACTCATAGCTTCATTACCGCATGAGCCACATTTAATTTCAGCCTTTGCAAAGAATCCACAATAATGACATTTAAGCATATTTGAAGATGAATGGTATGTAAGACTTACATCACAATTATCACACATAACATTTTGGCCACATGAATTACAGATCCATTGAGGAGAATAACCTCTTCTATTTCTGAACAAAATTACTTGCTTATCTAGCTCTAAAGAATTCTTAACTTCTTGTACCAATTTTTCCGAAAAAATTGAGCTAAAGCTATTTTTTAGCTCACTTTTCATATCTAAAGGAATAATATTTGGCATTTTAACATTCCCAAATCTTTCCTTTAATTGTACATAACCATATTTATCATTTTTTGCATTAATGGCAGACTCTATAGATGGAGTTGCAGATCCTAAAATAACTTTTGAATTATTTAGTTTAGATAAATATATCGCAGCATCCCTTGCGTTGTACCTAGGAGATGGGTCTTGCTGCTTATATGATGTTTCATGTTCCTCGTCAACTATTATTAACCCCAGATCATTAAATGGAAGAAAAACTGAAGATCTTGCCCCTACCACCAGTCTAGAAGACTCACTATTTTGTTTTATGTTTTCCCAAACTTCAGTCCTCTCGTTTAGTGAATATCTTGAATGAAATACTGAAATTTTACTACCAAAATTTAATTTAAGTTTTTGAATGATTTGAGTTGTCAAAGAAATTTCAGGAACCAAATAGAGAACTTGTTTACCTGATTTAAGATAACTTTCTATAAGTTTTATATATATCTCAGTTTTTCCAGAAGATGTGACACCATCAAGAAGAACTACATCTTTATTTGTTAATTGATGATTAATCTGATTAAATGCTATAGATTGAACACTAGAAAGTTTATTTATTTTTTGATCAATTATTTGTTCACTCTCGTTTCTGTCAATTTTTATTTTTTTAATTGAAATGAAACCTTTTTCTTCAAGCCCTTTTAAAGAGTTATCTGAAAACTTAATTGTATTTTTTAAATCTTTAATTTTTAAATATGGATTAGACTTTGTTTTGCTAATAATATTTAATAAGATTTCCTTTTGTTTTGGTGACTTTTCTAGGTGATCTAGAGATTTATTTAAAGTTTCTTTTTTTAAATAGATTACCCTTACTAATTTTGGCTTATATATTTCATTTATTTCAAAATTAAGTTCAACTAGGTTCTTTTGAATCATTCCCTGAATTATTGAATAGGTACTTTTCTTGTCTAGTATTTCTCCGACCTCATTAATTTTTAAATTTTTAAAATCAAGTGCTTCATAAATTAAAAACTCCTCATCACTTAGTTTTTCGAGAGTTTCATTATCAATTTCCTTTTTTATGATTACCGTATCACTTTCAAGAAGAAATGTAGAGGGAATCGCTGCCTTTAAAACATCTCCAATTGGGGTAAAATAATATTTTGATATCCAACTCCAGAATTCGATTTGTAATTCAGATACAAGCGCATTCTTATCATATGAAAACTCTATAGGTTTTATTTCGCTAAAATCTGGTTTTTGATTATGAATCTCTTTTATTACTCCCGTTAAAATTTTTCTTTTTCCAAAACTTACTGCTACCCTATGACCAATTCCTAATAATTTGCTTTGCTCTAATGAAAGTTGATATGTAAATGTTCCTTGTAAAGGAAGAGGAAGTATTACATCTGCATAGTAATTCATGGTTAATTATAATATATTCTTTCTAATTTAGCAATTAGCCCGATGAAAAAGATATTAATATTTATTACTCTACTGTTTTCTTTTATTTCTTTCTCCCAAGAACAAGGCCAAATTGTAAAAGGAAAGGTTCAAAGCGAAACCAGCAAAGCAATTCTTCAAAACGTTCATGTACTTAACCTAACCAAGGTAAAAGGTACAATTACAAATAATGAAGGTGAATTTGAGATTAATGCTAAACTAAACGACACTTTATATTTTTCATACATAGGATATAAACCCCTAAAAGTTATCGTAACTAATGATTTAATTAGGTTTAATGAAAATACAATAGAATTAACAGAGCTTGCATTTGCATTAGAAGAAGTTATAATAAAACCTTATCAACTTACAGGTTACCTAGAAATAGACGTAAAAAATGCCCCAGTTAATACTTCAACCAGATACAGAATTATTGGTTTACCAAACCTTGGTTATGAGGCAGGAAGAAGGTCTCGTTCTGGACTATCAAAAGTAATTGGGGCAATTTTCAATCCAGCGGATTTTCTTAATAATCTTTTCAAAAAGAAATCTGCAAAAATGGATAAGCTAAGATTGATGAGAGAAGATTCTGAAATTAAAAATCTTTTATCAACGAAGTTTGATAGAGAAGTTTTGGTTCAACTTTTGGGAGTAGATAGGGTTGATATTGACGAAATTCTGAGGAACTGTAATTTTTCAGACACTTTTATTCAACAGGCCAATGATCTTCAGATAATGGAAGCAATTAATGAATGCTATGATGAATACAGGCTACTTGAATTTTAATATACTGGTGAGTTAGCTTATCTTTGCGCAATGAATGAGTTTAAATTAGATTCAATTTCTCCAATAGATGGAAGATACTTTGATAAAACTAAAGTTTTAAATAAATATTTTAGTGAAAAGGCATTGATTTTTTACAGACTAAAAGTTGAAATTGAATATTTTATTTCACTTTGTAAAACTGGAATACCCCAACTTAAAAACTTTGAATCAAATAAGTTCAAAGAGTTAAGAAAAATTTACCAAGAATTCAAAGATGAAGATGCATTAGAGATAAAAGAAATTGAGAAAGTTACTAATCATGATGTCAAAGCAGTTGAGTACTTTATAAAGAAGAAGTTTGATGTTCTTAAATTAGGTGATCATAAAGAATTTATTCACTTTGGTTTAACATCTCAAGATATAAATAATACAGCTATTCCATTATCTATAAAAGATTTTATAGAAGAAGTATATATTCCAAGGCTAAATAGCCTTCTTAATGTAATTAATACAAATTGTAAGGATTTAAAGGATATAACAATTATTGCAAGAACTCACGGACAGCCTGCCTCACCCACCAAACTTGGAAAAGAATTTAAAGTATTTTGGGTGAGAATAAAAAATCAACTATCCACTCTAAAAAATATTCCTAATTCTGCAAAGTTTGCTGGAGCTGTTGGAAATTTTAATGCTCATAAAGTAGCATACCCAAATATTGATTGGAAAGAATTTGGTAAAAATTTTATCGAGAATGAATTGAATTTAAACTACTCTTTTCCAACAACTCAGATTGAACATTATGATTCACTTGCGGCTTTGTTTGACAATTGTAGAAGAATAAATAATGTATTATTAGATATGTGTTTAGACATATGGACTTACATATCTCATGATTATTTTAAACAAAAAATAATTAAAGGTGAAGTTGGATCATCTGCTATGCCTCACAAAGTTAATCCTATTGACTTTGAGAATGCTGAGGGTAATATTGGTTTAGCTAATTCAATTTTTGATTTTCTATCAAATAAATTACCAAAATCAAGGCTACAGAGAGATCTCAGTGATAGTACTGTTTTAAGAAATATTGGTGTTCCTTTTGGACATTCCTTAATCTCTTTTGAATCTATCCTTAAGGGTCTGAATAAGATATATGTTAATAAGGAAAAGATAGACCTAGATATTGAAGAGAATTGGATTGTTATATCTGAGGCGATCCAAACAATATTGAGAAGAGAAGGGTATTATAACCCATATGAGATTATGAAAGAACTCACTAGAAAAAATCAAAAAATTGATAAAGAATCGTTGCACAAATTTATTGACAAGCTTGAAGTTAGTAGTGCTATTAAAAAAGAGTTAAAACAAATCTCACCTTACAACTACACTGGTATATAGTTTTAAATTTGTTTTATGAAAAAAATTAAGTTTTATTTACTGGCGTCTATAGTTGTTTTTATTGGCTGTAAAAAATCTGGAGATGATGAGGATCCAAATATTATTAGAATTGAGACAGACCTTGAGATCAGTGATTTTATATGGAAAGGATTAAATCAATATTATTATTGGCAAGAAAGTGTTGTGAATTTATCAGATAGTAAAAAAGAAAATGAATCTGAGTATGCATATTATTTAAGTCAAAACACTAATCCTGAAACATTTTTTAATTCACTTCTTCATCCTGATGACAATTTTAGTTGGATAGTTGATGATTATATTGAATTAGAAAACATGCTTCAAGGAATTGATAATTCAGATGGAATGGAATTTGGATTATATGTTGAATGTAATGACCAAAATATTTTTGGGTTTGTTAGATATGTTCAAAAGGGTTCAGATGCTGAGTCAAAGGGAGTAAAAAGAGGTATGGTCTTTAGTGATATTAATGGCATCAGACTTACTAGGGATAACTATAGAGACTTACTTTATAATCAGACCAGTAGCTCATACACTATAAAATTTTCAGAAATTAGTTATAATCAGAATAATCAATGTGCAAATATTATTCCTGGACAAGAAGATATGACATTAGTTAAGTCTAGAATTGTTAAAAACCCAATTCATATTTCCAAAATTATTGAAGTTGAAGGACAAAAGGTTGGATATCTCATGTATAATCAATTTGTTGGAGTTGTTGAATCAGAAGGAAAGGATTATAATTCTGAACTTAATAATGTCTTTTCTAATTTTTTATCAAACGGAATTAATGATTTAGTTATTGATTTGAGATATAATCCTGGTGGTAGAATATCTACATCTATTAATTTGGCATCAATGATTACTGGTCAATTTAATAATCAGGTATTTGCAAAAGAGAGGTGGAACTCAAAGTTAATGAATTACTGGGATGAAAATAGTCCTGAATCTTTGTTAAATAGGTTCACCAATAAACTCAGCAATAATGAGTCATTATTTTCATTAAATCTTAACAGAGTTTTTATTCTTACATCTGCTAGAACAGCATCTGCAAGTGAACTACTTATTAATGGACTTGATCCATACATTGATGTAATTCATATTGGCGACTTCACAGTAGGCAAGAACCAAGGCTCTATTACTGTTTATGATTATATTAATGAATCAAGAGATAAAAATCCAAATCATATGTATGCAATGCAACCAATAGTTCTTAAAATCGGTAATGTTGCTGGCTATACAGACTTTCCAGATGGACTCGAGCCTGATATTTTTATAAAAGAGTCATTACTAAATCCTGGTATTTTAGGTGATATTGAAGAACCTCTCTTAAAAATTGCAATTGATCAGATATCAGGGGATGCTTCTTTAATTAACAATAACTATTTGTTTAAAGAGATTCCTTCTCCATATGATTTATTGAAAGAAAGGATAATTATTGACGATAAAAAAATTAAATAATTATTTAGTTAAATACATCTTCCTTCTTGAATAAAGCTCAAAAAACGAGTCATCGTTCAAATCATCTATAAATAGAATACTTTCTCCTGTGCTTTTCATTTCAGGACCAAGTTGTTTGTTTACATCTGGAAACTTATTAAAAGAGAAAACAGGCTGCTTAATTGCATACCCATCTAACCTTGGTTTAAAATCAAAATCTTTGATTTTCTTTTTACCCAACATGACTTTTGTTGCGAAGTTTACATAGGGTTCTTTATAGGCTTTAGAAATAAAAGGAACTGTTCTTGAAGCTCTTGGATTTGCCTCAATTATGAAAACTTTATCATCTTTAATAGCAAATTGAATATTTATTAAACCTACTGTATTCAAAGCTAAAGCAATCTTTTTAGTATGATCTTTAATTTGCTTTACTGTAAATTCTCCTAAATTAAATACAGGAAGTGTTGCATTTGAATCACCCGAATGAATTCCACACGGTTCAATATGCTCCATTATACCTATAATATATACATCCTCACCATCACAAATAGCGTCAGCTTCAGCTTCGATAGCACCATCAAGATAATGATCAAGTAGAAGTTTATTATTAGGAATCTTAGAAAGAAGATCTACAACATGCTCTTCTAGTTCTTCTTTATTAATTACAATTTTCATTCCTTGTCCACCAAGGACGTATGAGGGTCTTACCAAAATAGGAAAGTCTAACTTTGAAGCCAATTTAACTGCTTCTTTGGCACTAGTAGCTACTCCAAAGTCTGGATATGGAATTTTATTTTTCTTTAAAAGGTTTGAAAAGCTACCTCTATCTTCTGCTAAGTCAAGAGATTTATACTCAGTACCAATAATTTTAATATTGTATCTGTCTAATTTTTCTGCAAGTTTCAAAGCAGTTTGTCCACCAAGCTGAACAATAACCCCTACTGGATTTTCATGTCTAATAATATCATAAATATGTTCCCAAAATACAGGCTCAAAATAAAGTTTATCAGAAATATCAAAATCAGTTGAAACAGTCTCTGGATTGCAATTTATCATTATTGTTTCATAACCACATTCACTTGCAGCCAGTACACCATGAACACAACAATAGTCAAATTCTATACCTTGACCAATCCTATTAGGTCCAGATCCTAAAACGACAATTTTTTTATTATCTGAAACAATGCTCTCATTTTCAGAAAATTCTTTATTGTCAACTGTTTTTATTTTTTCTTCAAAAGTTGAATAGTAATATGGTGTTTGTGCTGGAAACTCTGCAGAGCAGGTATCAACTAATTTATAAACTCTATTAATTCCAAGTTTGTCTCTTTTATTGTAAACTTGACTCTCTAAACAATTTAACATATATGCAATTTGCCTATCTGCAAAACCCTTCTGTTTTGCCTCGAGAAGAGTGTCATATTCAATATTATCAATATTTAATTTTGAAATTTCTTCTTCCAATTGATAGAGCTCCTCATATTGTTTTAAAAACCACATATCAATTTTAGTAATTTCATATATTCTTTCAAGAGGAATACCAGCCTGTATTGCATCATAAATTACAAAGACTCTGTCCCAGCTTGCATTAGTAAGTTTACTAATTATGGTATTGTAATCTTTGTAGCCTTTTCCGTCTGCACCTAATCCGTTCCTTTTAATCTCTAATGATTGTGTTGCCTTATGCAGTGCTTCTTGGAAAGATCTACCAATTCCCATTACTTCACCTACAGCCTTCATTTGGAGTCCTAAAGTTCTATCAGACCCCTCAAATTTATCAAAATTCCATCTTGGAATTTTTACAATTACGTAATCAAGAGTAGGTTCAAAAAGTGCAGAAGTTGACTTAGTTATTTGGTTACTTAATTCATCTAATGTATATCCAAGGGCTAATTTTGCAGCAATTTTTGCTATTGGATACCCAGAAGCTTTTGAAGCAAGAGCAGAAGACCTTGAGACTCTTGGATTTATTTCAATTGCTATTATATCCTCTTTTTCATCAGGACTTACAGCAAATTGAACATTACAACCACCTGCAAAATCTCCAATACTTTTCATCATCTTGATAGCCATATCTCTCATCCTCTGATATGTAGTATCAGATAGTGTCATAGCAGGTGCAACTGTAATTGAATCTCCTGTATGGATTCCCATTGGATCCATATTTTCAATAGTACATATTATTACGATGTTATTATTCTTATCTCTAAGTAACTCTAGTTCATATTCTTTCCACCCCATTAGTGCCTTATCAATAAGTACCTCATGAATTGGAGACGATTCAAGCCCTCTAGTTAACAGATCATTAAATTTATCTTCCTCAAAAACGATAGACGCCCCTGTACCTCCAAGTGTAAATGATGGCCTAATTACTAATGGAAACCCAAATCTTTGAGCTATTTCTTTCCCTTTCAAAAATGATGAAGCACTCTCAGCTGGTGCTACTGGTATATCTATTTCATTTAGTAGAGTTCTAAATTTTTCTCTATCCTCAGTAATTTCAATTGCATCAATATCAACTCCAATTATTTTTACATTGAATCTAGACCAAACTTCTTTTTCTTGAGCTTCAATGCAAAGATTTAATGCGGTTTGACCACCCATTGTAGGAAGAACAGCATCAATATCATCATGAATTTCAAGAATTTCAATAATAGATTTAGTAGTGAGAGGTTTAAGATATACATGATCCGCCATTGAGGGATCAGTCATAATTGTGGCAGGATTTGAATTGATTAAAATGGTTTTTATACCATCTTCTTTTAAAGATCTTAAAGCTTGTGACCCAGAATAATCAAATTCACAGGCTTGGCCAATTATTATAGGCCCTGAACCAATTATAAGAATTGATTTAATTTTTTTATCCTTTGGCATAAAATCACACTAAAATATAAAAAAAAAGGTGCCATAAAAGCACCATGTATAAAAAGTTATTAAAAATTATTTCTTATGACGTGGTTCGTCAGAAACAGATAATTTTTTTCTACCTTTTGCTCTTCTTCCAGCTAATACCCTTCGACCATTAGCAGAGGACATTCTATCCATAAAGCCATGTTTATTTCTTCTTTTTCTTTTAGATGGTTGGTACGTCCTTTTCAAAATTATCTATTTAAATTGGTGGCAAATATAATATCTTTTTGTTCAACTTCATATAAATATTTTTAAATTGTAAATTTGCAAAATATATGATACCAAAAACAATAAAGCTTATTGCGTCGATATTACTCCTAACATATGGAATTTATCAAATAACAGAGTCTTTTATAGGTAATGGAATATTTTTAATTATTCTTTCGATATTACTCGTAGTTTTATATTTCAAAAATGAAGTATTAATTTTTGCATTTTTAAGTTTAAGAAAACAAAACTTCGAAAGAACTGAGAAAATCTTAAAATTAATTAAAAACCCCAAATCTGCGTTAATTAAAAAACAGCAAGGTTTCTATCACTATCTTCATGGCTTAATCCAATCACAAAAAAATCTGACCATTGCTGAAAAGCATTTTCGTGAGTCTTTAAAACTTGGGTTAAGTATGAATCATGATATTGCAATGGCAAAATTAAGTCTTGCTGGAATTATGATGCAGAAGAGAAGAAAAAGAGAAGCTCAAGCATTATTAACCGAAGCAAAAGGGTATGATAAGCATAATATGCTAACCGCTCAAATAAAGCTTATGCAAGAACAGATGAAAAGAATTTAATATCAGGTTTTTTTATCGTAAATAGATTTTTTTTTATCTTTGCTATCCAGCTTTTTTATTTATGAGTGAAATAACTATAGAAAATAATGAGTTTTTAAGACAATTTGAGGTAAAAGTTTCAGACTCATTAGCTAGAATAGAATACGCTGAACAAGAAAGAAAAATTTTCCTAACTAAAATTCATATTCCTGATAATTTAAAAGATAAATCTTTTGAAGAAAAATTCATTATTAAAGTGCTTGAGTTTATAGAAAGTAAAAACCTAAGGGTTGTTCCTACATCACCAAGAATTGCAGGATTTGTCAGAAAAAATAAAGCTTTCAAGCACCTTCTTCCAGTTGGCATTAAACTTTAATAAATAAATCTAAATTGCAAATCCTTCAGAATCAATATCAATGAATATTGATTTTACTATTGTTCCAATTAGATTTGGATCCCATGGTCTTCTAAACCTAATATAATTTGATGAAAAGCCCTCTATAAAGCCATTTTTTTCCTCTGACTCAAACAATACATCTTGAATAGAACCAATATTTCGTTCATAGAAAGTTGCTTTCTTTCTACTTGATAAAAGCCTCAATAATTTACTTCTTTTTGCTCTAACATTAGCGTCAACAGAATTAGGCAAAGAAATTGCATAAGTATTATCTCTCTCAGAATATGTAAATACATGAAGATAAGAGACGTTTAAATTCTCTAAGAAACTCATACTCTCAAGAAATAGATCATCATCTTCTCCAGGAAACCCAACGATGACATCAACACCAATACATGCATCAGGCATTAGCTTATTAATTTTTTCAATTCTGCTTCTATACAATTCAGTATTATATCTTCTTCTCATTAATCTGAGAATACTATCACTTCCACTTTGAAGTGGAATATGGAAATGATGAACAAATTTTTTGCTAGTAGAAATAAAATTGATAATCTCATCTGTAAGCAAATTTGGTTCAATTGATGAAATTCTAAATCTTATGTCTAGATCAAGACTATCTAGTGCTTTTACTAAATCAAAAAAATTAGATTTTAAATCTAAATTTTCAGTTTTTCCAAAATCTCCGAGATTAATTCCAGTCAAAACAATCTCTTTAATATTATGACTTGCGATTTCATAAACATTTTCTATCACATTTGATATGGAATTACTTCTTGACTTACCTCTTGCTAGGGGAATAGTACAGAAACTACACTTGTAGTCACATCCATCTTGGACTTTTAAAAATGCCCTAGTGCGATGATTTAAAGAATAACTTTCTTTGAAAAAGTTTACTTCATTGATGTTACATGAATGAACTTTGCTTGAATAATCACTGTCTATATTTTTTAAATATTGTTGAAGATTGAATTTGTCTCCTGCACCAAGAACTAAATCAACACCATCTACCGACAATAGCTCTCTAGGTTTTAACTGAGCATAACATCCTATAGCTGCAATAAAGGCATTTGGATTAATTTTTTTGGCTTGTTTAACAAAATATTTAAATTTTTTATCAGCATTATCAGTAACCGAGCAAGTATTTATAATATATGCATCAGCAAATTCATTAAAGTTGACAATATTATAGTTATTTTCCTGAAGAGATTTTGAAATATATGAGGACTCAGAAAAATTTAACTTGCATCCAAGTGTATGAAATGCAATTTTTGAAATATTTCTTTTTACTTCTGACGATACTAAGCTAGTAGACAAAACTTTAAATATTATCTATGAGGGATCAGCATCTTCCCCTTCAGGTGTCTCCTCAGCAGCAGGCGCTTCCTCAACAGCAGGCGATTCCTCAGCAACAGGTGCTTCCTCAGCAGCAGGTGCCTGATTGAAATTAGCATATTTACTTCTAAACTTATCAACTCTTCCGGCAGTATCCACAAGCTTAGACTTACCAGTATAGTAGGGATGAGATGTTCTTGATATTTCAAGTTTGAAAAGCGGATACTCTACACCATCAATTTTAGTGGTCTCCTTAGTTTCAACTGTAGACTTTGTTATAAAGACATCATTATTCGACATATCTTTAAACGCTACAAGTCTATAGTTATCAGGATGTATGTTACTTTTCATAATTTTAAAGTGATTGCAAATTTAAAATTTTTTTCATATATCCTATCATTATAATTGCTTAATTTTACTTAAATAATTTAATACAAACAAAATGTTAGAATCTAAAGGAACTATTAAGTCTACTGTGTTAAACTATGGTCTAATAATGGGTGGGCTAACTGTCGCATTTACAGTCATGTTATTTCTAATGGACATGCATTATCAAAACTCCTCAATTCAACAATGGACTGGATTATTAATAATGGCAGGGTCAATTGTTTTTGGGCAATTAGCTTTTAAAAAGATGAATGATGGTTTTATAAGTCTAGGTGAAGGAATGAAAATTGGAATTGGAATAGCAGCACTTGGATCTGCTATCGGTATCGCATATGGAATATTTCAAGGTTCTGTTCTAGATCCAGATACTATGACTAAGGCAATGGACTATGCTATAGACCAAGCGATACAACAAAATCCTGAGATTGGAGATGAAATAGTAGAAGCTATGGAGGGAGCATTTGAATTTTTTGCAAATCCACTTATTTCATCATCAATTGGAATGGCTGTTTCGTTATTCTTTGGTGGACTTATTTCATTGTTAACTGGATTAGCTGTAAAAAAAAATAGGCCAGCTTAAATAGCCTATGGACGTTTCAATTGTAATACCACTTTATAATGAATCTGAGTCCTTAATTGAACTCGATAGATGGATTTATAAATCTTTTGTTAATACTGTTTTTTCTTATGAAATAATATATATTGATGATGGTAGTAATGATCAATCATGGAATATTATTGAGGATATTGCAAAAGAGAATAATAATGTTAAGGGTATTTCATTTAATAGAAATTATGGAAAATCACAAGCATTAAGAGTTGGTTTTTATGAATCCAGAGGTAAATTTGTTGCTACACTTGATGCTGATCTTCAAGATTCACCTGAAGAAATCCCAATAATGATTGATAAACTGATCAAAAATAATCTTGATTTAATATCTGGTTGGAAGAAGAAAAGATATGATTCATATTTTTTTAAAAAGATTCCATCTTTATTATTTAATTTGGTTGCACGAGTTTTTTCAGGTATTAAGCTTAATGACTTTAATTGTGGTATTAAGGTTTATAGAAAAGAAGTTATAAAATCAATTAACCTATATGCTGATATGCATAGGTTTATTCCAATTCTTGCAAAAAATGAAGGGTTTGACAAAATCGGAGAACACATAGTAAAACATCAACCCAGAAAATATGGCATAAGTAAATTTGGTAATGAAAGATTTATTAGAGGATTTTTAGATATAACCACTCTATGGTTTACTAATAAATTTGGAAGAAGGCCGATGCATTTTTTTGGTTTAATTGGAACAATAATGATTTTTGTTGGAGTTATATTCTCAATATACCTGGGTTACAACAAGTTATTTATAGACACAAATTCTAGGTTAATTACAACTAGACCTGAGTTTTATATTGCTTTGACCACAATGATTTTGGGTGCGCAATTTTTTATTGCAGGATTTTTAGCTGAATTAATTTTAAAATTTAATTTAAATAAGGATAAGTATTCAATAAAAAACAAAACTTTTTAAATGAATTATTTTATCAGAGTTCTTAAATATGGTCTTGAATACTCATACTTTGCAGTACTGAATATTATATTTAATATTCTGTATGCAATTTTTAGTGCATTGGCATTTGTCTCTTTTATTCCAATGTTAGATGTACTTTTTAAACAGACAAAAAAGGTTTATGAAGAACCTGTTTATGAAGGCATTGGGAATATTAGAGAATACGGCGAAAATTATTTCAACTATTATATATCAAGACAGCTAGAAACTGATATTTCAACAACACTTATTATAGTTGTTAGTATAGTTATCTTCTTTTTTTTGATGAAGAATATTTTTAATTATCTAGCGTTGTTCAACATTACTTTTGTAAAAAATGGTCTTTTAAAAAAATTAAGGGATAATCTTTATTTAAAAGTTTTAGCTATGCCAATTCCATATTTTATCAATAAGAAAAAAGGTGATCTGATGTCAAGGATTACTGCTGATATTCTTGAGATTCAAACGTCATATCTATCAATTTTAGAATTAATGGTTAGAGAACCTTTGACCATATTATTTACACTTATTGTAATGTTTACAATTAGTCCTGAACTAACACTCTTTGTGGTATTATTTATACCCATATCAGGGTTTATTATATCGATAATTGGAAAGAAATTGAGAAAAGATTCTAAAGAGGTACAGCAACAACAGAGTAACTTTCTTTCAATAATAGATGAGACAATTGGTGGTCAAAAAGTGATTAAGTCTTTTTTATCAGAGTCTTTCTTTTCAAATAAATTTGATGAAATAAATAATCTACTTTATAAGTATTCAAATAAAGTAATTAATAGAAAAAATTTAGCTGGTCCTTTTAGTGAATTTATGGGAATATTAGTTATTGGAATACTTCTTTGGTTTGGAGGAAGAATGGTACTTATAAGCGAATCAATTTCTGGTACAACATTTATTGTTTTTATGGGACTTGCATACAATATATTAACTCCAGCTAAAAATCTTAGTAAATCTTTTTACAGTATTAAAAAAGGTAATGCTGCTGCAGAAAGAGTGTTTGAAATTATTGACTATAATAAAGATTCGAGTGATGAAGACAGGAATATAGAAATTAAAGAGTTTAAAGATAAAATTAGCTTTAGAGATTTAGAATTTAGTTATGGTAAATCAAAGATTTTAGATGGTATAACATTCACTATTAACAAGGGTGAGAGTGTTGCATTAGTTGGATCATCAGGAAGTGGTAAGACTACAATAGCTAATCTTCTTAATGGTTTTTTTAGTGCTGATTCTGGAAGCTTAATGATAGATGAAATTGAAATTTCTAACATTAAAAAAGAGTCTCTTTACAAAAACATATCTATTGTAACACAAGAATCCATCCTATTTAATGATAATATATTTAATAACATTAAAATTGGAGATTTAAATGCAAAAGAAGAAGATATTATTAGTGCTGCAAAAGAAGCTAATGCTCATGAATTTATAGAAGAACAAATTAATGGGTATAAAACGGTAATTGGCGACTATGGTAACAAATTGTCAGGTGGGCAAAAGCAAAGGTTAACTATAGCAAGAGCAATGTTAAAGAGTCCCTCAATATTAATTTTAGATGAGGCTACTTCATCATTAGATAGTAAATCAGAGAAAAAAATTCAAGATGCTATTAATAAGCTAATGCAGGGTAAAACTTCGCTGATTATTGCTCATAAGTTTTCAACAATTAAAAAATGTGATAAAATTATTCTTATTGATAAAGGTAGAATTATAGCACAGGGAACACATGAAGAACTTATTAACTCTAATTCTTCATATAAAAATATGAACGAGCTGCAGATCTAAGTCTAAATCTTTTAAATTTACAGCTTAATATTCCATAATGATATTATTTTTTGGAGATCCAAAATTAAAAGTTTTTGCAGTTGAGATTAGAGAAGAATTATCATCTGAAGATATCGAAAAACTATCCTGGGTTCTTCAATCATTACAAATAGAATCAACAGAAATTTCAGAAAAATTTATTGGTCCTAAGTCTTCAATGATTACTCCTTGGAGTACCAATGCTGTTGAGATTACTAAAAATATGGGACTTAAAAATATTAATCGTATTGAGGAGTTTACCAACCATAAAAAATCTGAGAATTTTGATAAAATGGTAAACGAGGAGTATATGAGTCTTAATCAACAGATATTTGACAATAATATTAGTCCTGAAAAGATATATTTTATTGATAGTATATCAGAGTATAATGATGAACAAGGATTAGCTCTAGATGATTTTGAAATTTCATACCTAGATAATTTGTCAAACAAAATTGGAAGAAAATTATCAGATTCTGAAGTATATGGGTTTTCTCAAGTAAATTCTGAGCATTGTAGACATAAGATATTTAACGGTAAATTTATTATTGATGGTGAAGAAAAAAATGAGAGCTTATTTGATTTAATCAAATTAACTTCAAAAAAAAATAAGAATTTTATAGTTTCTGCTTATTCTGATAATGTTGCATTTATAAATGGTCCAATTATTAAACAGTTTCAGCCAAAAAAAGGCGATGAAGCAAGTTATTTTATTACAAGACAAATTGAAAGTATAATTTCCTTAAAAGCTGAAACTCATAATTTTCCAACAACTGTTGAGCCATATAATGGAGCTGCTACTGGTTCTGGAGGAGAAATAAGAGACAGAGCAGCAGGAGGTACAGGTTCACTTCCATTAATTGGAACTGCGGTATATATGACTCCATATTCAAGATTAAATGACAAAAAAAATTGGGAAAAAAATATTAAAGAAAGGAATTGGAAATATCAAACACCTGCAGATATTTTAATAAAGGCATCTAATGGTGCTTCTGATTTTGGTAATTGCTTTGGTCAGCCTTTGATAGTTGGATCATTATTTACATTTGAGCATAAAGAAGGGGATGAGATTCATTCATATGATAAAGTTATTATGCTTGCTGGTGGAGTCGGATATGGAGAACTAAATCAATCAATGAAAGGAAAGCCAAAGAAAGGAGACATTATTGTTCTTCTTGGTGGTGATAACTACAGAATTGGTATGGGTGGAGCATCAGTTTCTTCAACTGATATTGGGAGTTATGATAATACAATTGAACTAAACGCTGTACAAAGATCAAATCCTGAAATGCAGAAAAGAGTTACAAATACTATAAGGTCTTTGTTTGAAATGGATAAAAATCCAATTGTATCTATTCATGACCATGGTGCAGGAGGTCATTTGAATTGTTTTTCAGAATTAGTTGAAGATATCGGTGGTGAAATATATTTAGATTCATTACCTGTCGGTGATCCCTCTCTTTCTTATAAAGAGTTAATTGGGAATGAGTCTCAAGAGAGAATCGGACTTATTATTAGAAAAGAGGATTATGAAATTGTTAAGAAGATTGCTATAAGAGAAAGAGCCCCAATTTATAAAGTTGGAAAAGTTACAGAAGATAATAGATTCAGAGTATTAGATAGAAGAAACAATGTTGAAATTATCAATCTAGAAATTGATAATTTATTTGGAAATGCTCCAAAAAAAATTATTAATGATATTACAAAACAAACTCAATTTTCTGAATTAAAGTATGAATCTGAAAAAATCTATGATTATGTTAAGAGTGTCCTATCATTAGAATCAGTAGCTTGTAAAGATTGGCTAACAAATAAAGTTGATCGATGTGTTACTGGGAGGATTGCACAGCAGCAAACTGTTGGTGAGATTCAGCTACCTCTATCTAATTGTGGTGTAGTATCCTTAGATTATGAAAACTACAATGGGATAGCAACTTCAATTGGTCACTCTCCTATTTCAGGCCTGATAAATCCATCAATAGGAAGTATAAACTCTATCGGGGAATCCTTGACTAATATTATTTGGGCACCTCTAGAGAATGGTATTAAGTCTATATCATTATCAGCTAATTGGATGTGGCCATGCGGAAATGAAGGCGAAGACTCTAGATTATATAAAGCAGTAAATGCATGTTCAAAATTTGCAATTGAACTTGGCATTAATATTCCAACTGGTAAAGATTCTCTTTCGATGGTTCAAAAATATGATAATATAAAAATTAAATCCCCAGGTACTGTTATAATTTCTGCATCAGGACATTGTCAAGATATTAGAAAAGTTGTTAAACCTGTCCTTAACAAAAATATTGGAGATTTATATTACATAGATTTATCTTTTGATAAATTAAGACTTGGAGGGTCATCGTTTGCTCAAACACAAAATAAAATTGGAAATGATGCACCAACAATAAGAAATTCGGTGAAGTTTAGAGATGCCTTTAATTTAGTTCAGGACTTAATAAAATCTAATAAAATAAAATCTGGTCATGATATATCTTCTGGAGGCATGATAACAACTCTCCTTGAAATGTGTTTTTCATCTGTTAATACTGGAATGGATATTAATTTAACTGAACTTGGCTGTAGCGATAGTACAAAATTATTTTTCTCTGAAAATCAAGGACTTATTATTCAGTCAGAATTAAACCTAGAAAATAATTTCTCTAAAATTGGTGTTGATTGTTATAAAATTGGTAAAATAAACAATGTTGGTTTATTAAATATTAAAAATTTTGAAGATAACTTTTCATTCAATATTACTGAATATCGAGATATATGGTATAGTACTTCAAAAGATTTTGACAAGATTCAGACAAAAAGCAACAAAGGTTTTGAAAGATTCAATAATTACAAAAATCAACCACTTAATTTTATATTTCCAGATGATTTCCATGGAAATGTAGATAGAGATTTTGATAAAAATAAGATTAATGCGGCAGTAATAAGAGAGAAAGGAAGTAACTCAGAAAGAGAAATGGCATATATGATGTCTCTTGCAGGATTTAATGTAAAAGATATTCATATGACAGATATTATATCTGGAAAAGAAAATCTTGAAGACATTCAGTTACTTGTGGCAGTTGGTGGATTCTCTAATTCAGATGTTTTAGGCTCAGCAAAAGGATGGGCTGGATCATTTATTCATAATCCTAAGGCAAAAAATTCAATTACAAGTTTTTTCAAAAGAAATGATACAATCTCATTAGGAGTGTGTAATGGGTGCCAATTATTTATAGAACTTGGTTTAATTAATAAAGATCATTCTGTTAAACCAAAAATGAAACATAATGATTCAAACAAATTTGAGTGTATTTTTTCATCAGTAGATATAGTTCCTTCTCCATCAATAATGTTAAAAGGTTTAGAAGGATGTAGACTTGGAGTATGGTCTGCTCATGGAGAAGGTAAATTTGATTTACCTTATACAGAAGACAAATATTCAATAGCAGCTAAATATTCTTATGATTCCTATCCAGCTAATCCAAATGGATCAAAATTTAATACTGCAATGTTAGTGTCAGACGATGGAAGACATCTTGTAATGATGCCTCACATTGAAAGATCACTTCACCCTCACAATTGGGCTTTTTATCCTGAAGATCGAAATGATAAATACTCACCATGGATAAAAGTATTCAAAAATAGTTACGATTGGTTAGTAAATAAAAAAAAATAAGTTAATTTATTTGCATTGAAAATCATTATATAAAATATATAAACCATTGTTTATAAGTTTATTAAGTAGTTTTTTTTATTTTGAGTATTGTAAATATTTTAAGTTATTAAAAAGTCTAAATATTAAAAAAACGAAATTTAAATTTTATTATAAAAATTATGCCCACAAAGAATAAATTAAAGCTTAATGGAGGAGAGTTCCTTTTAAGAGAATCTCTGTCAAATGAAATTTTTACACCTGAAGATTTTTCTCAGGAACAATTGATGATGAAAGATACAATAGTTGATTTCATGGACAGAGAAATCTGGCCTGACAAAATGAAATATGAAGAGAAAAATTATGATTTAACTCTTCAGGCTATGAAGAAAATTGGTGAGCTAGGATTACTCGGAGTATCACTTGAAGAAAAATATGGTGGAATGGGTATGGACTTTACATCAACCATGCTAGCTGTCGATTATGTCTCTGGAACATCAGGCTCTGTTGCAACAGCATATGGCGCTCATACAGGTATTGCTATATTGCCTATTTATTTATTTGGTAATGAAGATCAGAAGCAAAAATACTTACCTAAACTTGCTTCAGGAGAATGGTTTGGTTCTTATTGTTTGACAGAACCAACTGCAGGTTCAGACGCAAACTCTGGTAAAACAAAGGCAGTATTAAGTGATGATGGTTCTCACTATAAGATTACCGGTCAGAAAATGTGGATTTCTAATGCTGGGTTTGCAGATATTTTTATAGTATTTGCAAGAATCGAAGATGATAAAAATATTACTGCATTTATTGTCCAAAATGATCCCAAAAATGGGATTGAATTGGGTGAAGAAGAAAAAAAACTTGGTATTCATTCTTCTTCTACTAGACAAGTTTTTTTCTCTAACACAAAAGTCCCTGTTGAGAATCTTTTAGGTGAAAGAAATGGTGGTTTTAGAATTGCTATGAATGCACTAAACGTTGGAAGAATAAAACTTGGTGCAGGTAATCTTGATGGGCAGAGAAGATCAATATCAATTTCTACTGATTATGCTAATAATAGAATTCAATTTAAACAACCTATATCTAATTTTGGAGCCATAAAAGAAAAATTAGCCTCAATGGCAACTTCATGCTATGCTGGAGAATCTGCTTGTTACAGGGCTGCAAATGATGTTCAGTCAAAAATTGACGAATATCAATCTACTGGACTTAGTAAACAAGAATCTGAATTAAAAGGAGTCGAAGAGTTTGCTTTAGAATGCTCAATTTTAAAAGTAGCTATCTCTGAAGATATGCAAATATGTGCCGATGAAGGTATACAAATTTTTGGTGGAATGGGATTTTCTGCTGAAGCCCCAATTGAAAGTGCGTGGAGAGACGCAAGAATTGGAAGGATTTATGAAGGAACTAATGAAATAAATAGAATGCTTATAATAGGAATGTTATTAAAAAAAGCAATGAAAGGGAGTTTAGATATTATGACTCCTTATCAAGATGTTTTGAATAATAAGCCATTATCAATTGAAGAAAAATGTGGAACTTTTGATGATGAAATTATACTCGTTGAAAATATTAAGAAAATATTCCTTTTGCTTTTAGGCAAAGCATTTGAAAAGTACGGTCCAGAAATTGAAAAAAATCAACAGGTATTACTGAGCCTTTCTGATCTAGCAATAGAAGCATACTTATCAGAATCAACCCTTAAAAGAACTATTAAGAATATCAATAGAAGTTCAATTGAGGATCAATTTGACCAAATAAATATGACTAAGCTATATATATACGAGGCTTGTCAAATAGTCATAAAGAAATCTAGTGATGTTATTAATAGTATAATTGACTTAAAGAACCAAGATGAGATATATAGCTCTATAAGAAGCAAACTTAAGTATAGTGAAAATCCAAATATATTTGAATTAAAAACTAAGATTGCTGAAAAAATTATTTCAGAAAACAAATACTGTTTTTAGTGATTAAATATTTACAAATATTTGTCGTATTAGTTTTTAGCTTGATTGAAGTTTCTGCTCAAGATTCAATGATCTATAATATTATTGATGATGTATCCTCTGAAAGAATTGAAAAAGATATAACCAAGCTAGTTTCATTTGGGACAAGACATACATTAAGTGATACAATATCAAAAACCAGAGGAATCGGTGCAGCAAGAAGATGGATTAAAAAAGAATTTGAAAAAATTTCAAATAATTGTGGGGATTGCTTAGATGTTTTTTACGAAAAAAGTTACGTAACCAGTGAAACATATAATGAACCATCTCCTCGTGAAAGAATTATATTTCCCACTTGGATCTATAACGTAGTGGCAGTCCAAAGAGGGACTAAATTTCCAAATAGATACATAATAATGAGTGGAGATATCGACTCAAGAATATCTGATCCTACTAATTATTTGGATGATTCACCTGGAGCAAATGACAATGCTAGTGGAATGGCTGGTACCATAGAAGCTGCAAGAGTTCTTTCACAATATAAATTCGATAATAGTATTATTTATGTTGGACTAAGTGGAGAAGAGCAAGGTCTTCTTGGCGGCAAAAGTCTTGTAAAATATGGTAAACAAAAAGGATGGGACATGATTGGTATTTTAAATAATGACATGATTGGCAACATCGAGGGGGTTGATGGTGTGATTGACAACAGAAGTTTCAGGATTTTCTCAGAACCTTTCTTTTTCAATTCTAAATATTCAAATAAACTTAATATGAGAACTGGAGGAGGTGAAAATGACGGAGATTCAAGACAGCTTGCGAGATATGTTCACAAAATTGTAAAAAAGTATATGCCAGAGTTAAACCCAATAATGATATACAGATTAGATAGATTTGGCAGAGGTGGACACCACAGGCCTTTCAACGATGAGGGAATTGCTGGAATTAGAATTATGGAAGCTCATGAGAATTATAATAGACAACATAATGATATTAGAACTGAAAATGGTGTTGAGTATGGTGATGTAATATCTGGAGTAAATTTTAATTATGCAGCTAAATTAACTGCTGTTAATGCAATTTCACTAGCAATGATTGCTTCATCTCCAAAACCACCAAAAAATTTAAAAATTGGTGGTATAGTAGAACCTAGCGTTAAGTTTAAATGGGATAGACCAGATGACTCGTCTATAGTTGGTTATAAAATTTATTGGAGAGAGACTACCTCTTCCACATGGGATAATAGTAGAACTATTGACGATACAAACAGTTTTACATTAAATGGTATTGTAATCGATAACTTTATATTCGGAATTTCATCTGTAAATTCGAAAGGTTTTGAGAGTATAGTCGCATTTCCTCAAGGTACATTTAGAGATTGATTATATAAATCCCTTATTTTTCATCCAATCATCATTATAGATTTTTCCAATATATCTACTACCCGAATCGTGAAGTAAAGCAACTACAACTTGATTTTTTTTAAAATTCTCTTTTAATTGAATTAAACCGGCTATTGCAGCTCCGCAAGAGTTACCAGCAAAAATCCCTTCTTCTTTAGCTAATCTTCTGGTAAACAATGCTGCATCTTTATCTGTTACTTTTTCAAAATGATCAATTACACTAAAATCAACATTTTCTGGAAGAATATCTTCCCCTATACCTTCAGTTGAATATGGATAGATTTCATTCTCATCAAATATTCCAGTTTCGTGATATTTTTTGAAAACTGATCCATAAGTATCAATTCCCCATATTTTAACACTGGATTTTTTTTCTTTTAAAAATTTTCCAACACCAGATATGGTCCCTCCAGTACCAACACCAACAATAAAATGATCAATTTTTCCATCTGTTTGATCCCAAATTTCTGGACCAGTTGATTCATAATGAGCTACAGTATTTGAAGGATTGTCATATTGATTTACATACCACGAATTCTTTGTCTCCTCAGAAATTCTTTTTGAAACTGAATAGTAAGATCTTGGGTCACTTGCATCAACATCAGTCGGACAGACAAAAACTTTTGCCCCCATAGCTTTTAGAACATCAAATTTTTCTTTTGACTGCTTGTCATTAGATACACATATTAAATTATATCCTTTAACTATTGCCGCTAGAGCTAGGCCCATTCCAGTATTTCCTGAAGTTCCTTCAACTATGGTTCCTCCTGGTTTTAATTTTCCTTCTTTTTCAGCATCTTCAACCATTTTGATTGCCATTCTATCTTTGACTGAGTTCCCTGGGTTAAAGCTTTCGACTTTAACAAATACATCTGATTTTATAGATTTAGTAATTGAATTTAATTTTATTAATGGAGTATTACCGATCGTCTCTATAATACTATTAAAATATTTCATTAAGAATTTATATTTTTTATTGGAGTATACTTAGTCACTGAAACAAAGGTAAGGGATAAAATAATTGATGTTATTACAATAAATATAAAGTTTAAAGAAATTATATATACTGGATCTAGAATAAAAGGGATTGAATCCATATAATAATCATTTGGATTCAACTTAATTAATTTAAACTTATTTTGGATTATTGATATTATTAAGAAAACAATGTTAGCTGGAATCATACCTTTTAGAATAATATTAATTCCTTGATATATAAAAATTTTACTTAATGAGTTTTCTTTTGCTCCAAGCGAAGACAAAATTCCGATCATTTTCACTCTTTCAAAAATTAAAGTAAAAATTGAAATAATTACACTAATAATAGCTATAAATACCATAAGTATTGTGATTACGATTATGTTAAAATCAAAAATTGAAACCCAATTAAATATGTTTTCATATTTTGATGTTATAGATTTAACAGATAAGTTATTTTTTTCTAATAATTCTAATTCTCTTATTGAGCTTTCAATATCAAATATTTTAGTTTTATTATTGGAGGATATCTCAATTGTTGAATAATCGTTCGAACCCCATTTATAAATACTTTGAAGAGACTGTGCATTTCCAATTAAATAATTATTGTCAAAATCTGGAAAATCACTATTAAAAATATGTTTGACTGAATATGATCTTATATTTGGAATTTTTTGATTGTTACTTGTTTGAAAATAAAGAATTATATCATCCCCTTTTTCAATATCGAGTTTATCAGCTGTAAGTCTTGAAACTATAATTTCATTATTGGATAATTTATCTGATATTTTTGAGTTTGTAATAAATTTATTCATTTTTTGCAGATCATATCCACTGCTAACACCCTTAAATATTATAGATTCAAAAGAACTATTATTTGAAATTAGTGTTGGCTTTTCAATTAAATATTCAATTTTTAAGTCTGGAAAAGCATTCCTTATTTGAAAATCAACTTTATCAAGATTGTTTATTTTTTCTGATGCAATTCCTCTGATATTGTTCTCATATGTGGAGACAACTAAGTCAGGATTTAAACTATATAATTTATCCTTTATTGAAATTTGAAGGCCTTTTCCAATAGATATCGAACATAAAGAGATAAATACTCCAAGAAAAACAGAAATTATAGCAATTTTTATAATACGTGATGAAATATTACTTTTATCACTACTTGATTTTAATTTATTATATATGAAAAAAGGCAGATTCAAAATAGATACTTTAATCAAAAATACACTTTTATTTGTTCTGTTTTCTTTAATGATTCCTTCGCTTCAGGCTCAAGAAATTATTCCTGGTGCCGAAAGAATTAGTTTATATATAAATAAACTTATTGATAAAAAAGTAGCGGTAATTGCGAATAATACAAGTATAATTAAAAATGGAGATCAGTCAGTACACCTTATTGATACCCTTATAAATAGAGGAGTTAAAATAAAAAAAATATTTAGTCCAGAACATGGGTTTCTCGGTGATAAAGATGATGGTGAGAAGATTGAAGATGGACTATATAAATCGATTGAGGTAATTTCTTTATATGGAAAAAAAAGAAAGATTAGTAATGAAGACATTGAGGATATTGATATAATAGTTTTTGATATTCAAGATGTAGGAGTAAGGTTTTATACTTATTTATCAACACTTCATTATGCAATGGAAGCTTCATCCAGAACAAATAAGAAGATAATAATTCTAGATAGACCCAACCCAAATTCATTCTATATTGATGGACCTGTTTTAGAGACTGAAAACTTTAGTTTTATAGGATTACATCCTGTACCAATTGTATATGGCATGACAATTGGTGAGTATGGAAAAATGATAAATGGTGAAGGATGGTTAGAAAATAAGATTAAGGCTGATTTAGAAGTTATTAGTATAAAACATTATAATCATAATTTGAAATATGAGCCACCTATTAGACCTTCCCCAAACTTACCTAACCTTCAGTCAATTTATCTATACCCTAGTCTAGCCTTTCTTGAAAAAACTGAGGTAAGTGTTGGTAGAGGAACTAAAATTCAATTTCAAATTTACGGTCACCCAGATTTTACAGGCGAGTTTAGCTTTACTCCTATTCCAAATTTTGGAAGTCAATATCCAAAATTAAATGGGAAATTATCATTTGGCGAGGACCTAAGAAATTATAAAACCAAACAGAGGATTGAACTAAAATGGCTGATTAAATCTTATGATCAAATTATTGATAAAAATAATTTTTTTAGAAGTGACTTTGATAAACTATCTGGAACTTCAAATTTAAAAAAACAAATAGTCGGGGGTGTAAGTGAGTCTAAAATTAGAGAGTCATGGGAAGATGGTCTTGAAAAGTTTAAAAAGATTAGAAAGAAATATTTATTATATTGAAATAATTATGACAAAATTATCCCCATTTCATCTTGCTATACCAGTAAAAAATTTATCTGAGTCAAAAGACTTTTATGAGAATATATTAGGTTGTAAGCGAGGAAGAGAATCTGATGAATGGGCAGACTATGATTTTTTTGGTCATCAATTAGTTATTCATGTAGATCCAAATCATCAGGGGAAATCACATCATAATGAGGTTGACGGGAAATCAGTACCAGTCCCTCATTTTGGAGTTGTTATACCCTGGGATGACTTTGATAAATTTGCAGACATGTTAAATACAAACAAGATTAATTTTGTGATTGAACCATATGTTCGATTTGAAGGCCTGCCCGGTGAACAAAAAACAATGTTTTTTTATGATAATTCGGGGAATGCGCTAGAATTTAAATCATTTAAAGATATGAGTAAGTTATTCTCAACTAAAATATAATTATGCTAAATTTTGGATCAAATATTTTTGATAGAATATTTTCAGAAGATAATAGAAAAAAAATTGAAAGCTTTACAATTTGGTCAGCTACTATAGGTTTTATTATTCACCTCTCACTCGTTATGCTTAATAATTACTCAATTGTTAATATTGGAAATGAAAGTTTGTTACTTACTAATCCCATCTCGGCTATTTATACACCATTTTCTATAATTCTGTATTATGAAATTTTCTTATTAATTTATTATTTACCTCGATCTTTTACAACTTCTATTTTAAAACAATTTGAGATTATTTCACTTATTGTTATTAGAAGAATTTTTTATGATATTCCAAAACTAGATCTAGAAACAAATAATTGGTTTGAAAATGCTGATAACATGCAGATCACCTATGATTTAATTTGCATACTTATACTATTCTTTTTGATCTATCTATTCAATTATGTAAAGTCTAATATTGATAACAAAAAAGGAGTAAAAAATATTGACAAATTTGTAGATTCAAAAAAGATTATAAGTATAGTTTTAATACCAGTTATGATTGTTCTTTTTTGTTTTGGAATATATAATTGGTACTCTATTGGTATGGATAGCAATTTTGCAAGTTCTTTTTATTATGTTAATGAAGTTTTTTATAATACTTTCTTCTCAATACTAATTATTGCAGATGTATTCATTTTACTTTTATCATTCCTTTACACTGAAAGATATAGTCAAATTATGCGAAATACAGGTTTTATTATTTGTACTATACTTATAAGATTGTCTTTTTCATCAACAGGGTTAACTAATTTATTATTGATTATATCTAGTGTACTTTTTGGACTTTTGATTCTTAAGATATATAGTCAAATGAATAAAATTGAAAACTAATCTGAAATTTTACATGCCTTTAATGTATTTTTTAAAAGCATTGAGATTGTCATTGGTCCAACACCACCAGGTACAGGAGTAATATATTCTACGTTATTTGACACACTTTTAAAATCAACATCACCCACTATCCTATAGCCTTTTGGTGAAGATAAGTCCTCTACTCTAGTTATACCAACATCAATAATAGATGTCCCTTTTTTTATCATATTTCCTTTAATAAACTCAGGTATTCCTATAGCAGAAATAATTATATCAGAGTCAAGGCATAATTTTTTAAGATCTTTTGATCTACTGTGCGCAACTGTAACTGTAGAATTTCCAAAACTTTTATTTTGACTCATTAATATACTTATGGGTCTCCCTACTATTTGACTTCTACCAATTACAAGACATTTTTTACCCTCTGTTTTAATCTCAGATCTTTCAATTAACTCAATGATACCAGCGGGTGTTGCAGGAATAAATGATTCTAAGCCCAGAGTCATTCTACCATAGTTATTTGGATGAAAACCATCAACATCTTTAGCTGGGCTTATCATATTTAAAATATTGTCTTGATCTATATGTTTTGGTAATGGTAATTGAACAATAAATCCGTCAATATCATCATTTTTATTAATCTTTTCTATCTGATTAATAAGGTCAATTTCACTAATTGAGTCATCAAAATTAAAGAGCGAAGATTTAAAGCCTACTTTCTTACATGCTTTAATTTTACTATTAACATATGTCTTGCTTGCACCATCATCCCCAACCAAGATTGCAGCTAAATGCGGAACTTTTAAATTATTCTTTATTCTGTTTTGTACAGATAATTTTATTTCGTCTAAAACTTTTTCTGAGATTTTTTTACCATCAATTAATTTCATAGAATAATTTTTTCAAATATACATATTGGTTTATGAAAATTATTTCATACTGCTATACATTTTTTCAATTACAATCACATGGGGAAAAGTAATAGCTGCAAGAAAAGTGAAAATAATTGGAAGAATATTTATGGATTCAAGATCAATAAACGAATAAAATCCAACTAGAAAAATTAGAGCCAAAAAGAAATATGGTAATGCATTTATTAAATACTTTTTTATGTTTTGTGATTTATCATCCTCATAAATGTACTTGACTTGATCTTTAATCGATAAAATACTATGAAAGAAAATGAAATATATAGAAAAAGCATAGATTAAAGTAGAGTTCAATGTTAATAAATACAATAAAAGAAAAAATAAAAATTCGGAAAGAAAATATCCTCTAAATATCTTAAATGATAATAACATTAACATATAAATTGAAGATAAGATTGTAAGTGATGTACCTAAAACAAAAGGGTCAATTAATATTGTGTTGAAACTGGCTAAAACTTCATTAACTACTTCAATATTATTAATAAATATTATAAGAAAGAAAGTCAAGCCATGTAAAATAATTGGAAATATTTTTCTTTCTTTTAAAATGTTACTATTCAATGAATTAGCTTCCCAATGTTGCTCTCCAAAATGGTAGATTGAGACTAAAACGAATGACAGAAGGGCAATGGAGGGATATACATAAAAAAATACGAAACCAAGAAAAACTAGACCTATATAATACAAAAAGTAGGAAATTTGGCTTTTAAGACTATCTTTTCTTGTGTATTTTTTAATTATTAACAGGTCATTTGCACCGTGAATTACTCCTATTGATAGAATTAATAGAAAACCCAAAATATCTTGATAAATATCTGGTAATAAATAACTTAATCCAATAAAAACAAGAAAAATTAGCGTTCTTAATTTGATAATTTTTAGCATATCTCATTAAAATATACGCAAAAAAAGATATGATTTTTTTTGAAATTATCTTTTTTAACTCCATTATTTTATTTAATTTACTTTTATATAAACAATAATTAATTTAATTATGGAAAATTTATTAAGTATTTTACCAGTTTTAGCTACTGATTTAAGCTTGACAGATTTCACTTTTTGGATTGGATTTGCTGCTATGTTAGCATCTACAATGTTCTTTTTCTCAGCTATGAATATGGTTGCAGATAAGTGGAAAACTTCTATGCTTGTATCAGCTTTAATTACTGGTATTGCAGCTCTTCACTATTATTATATGAGAAATGCTGCTATGGAAGGTGACATTACTACTGCCTACAGGTATGTAGATTGGATCTTAACTGTGCCACTAATGTGTGTAGAGTTTTATCTAATTTTAAAACCATCAGGTGCTACTAAAGGCATGTTATGGAAGCTTATATTACTATCAACAGTAATGTTAGTAACTGGTTACTTTGGAGAATCAGGTGTTGCACCTTTTGACGCTCAAATATGGGGTCTATTCTCAGGTATAGCATACTTTGCAATTGTTCATGAAATTTTCATGGGTAATGCATCTAAACTAGCTAAATCAGCTGGTGGTAACGTTGAGAGCGCACACAAAATGCTATGTAAATTCGTACTTATAGGTTGGGCTATTTATCCAATTGGATATATGGCGGGAACTGATGGATGGTATAGTGGTATCTTTAGTGGCCTTGCAGGTCAAATGGATGTTATATACAACGTCGGTGATGCAATTAACAAAATCGGTTTCGGTCTTGTTGTTTATAACCTTGCGGTATCTAAGTAATTTACACTCAGATAATTTAAAAGTCACCTTCGGGTGACTTTTTTTTTACATTTTATTTGGTAGTTCTATACCTAAAAGATCACAACAAGATTCAATTATATCAGCAGTCCTAGATGAAATAGTTAGCCTCATAGATGTTGAATCTTTACTTTCAGAATTAAGGATATGGTGGTTTTGATAGAGAGAGTTGAAGCTTTTGACTAAATCATAAAGGTAATTTGCAATTAATGCTGGTGAAAGTTCTTTATATGAACTTTTAATTACAGAAGGAAATTCATGGATAACCTTAATTACCTCTTTCTCTTTTTCATTTAACTTATATTCAATATTAAGCACTGCATCCTTATTAACCTTTTTAAGAATTGATTTAATTCTAACATATGTATATTGAATAAAAGGACCTGTGTTGCCTGTTAAATCAATTGATTCTTCAGGGTTAAATAAAATATTTTTTTTTGGATCAACTTTCAGTATATAATACTTAAGTGCACCTAGTGCAATCTTTCTATATTCTTCATAATCTAATGATTCAGCAGATGACTGATATTTATCCAAGCTCTCTGTTGTTTCCTTAACAGTATCTATAAGATCATAAATTAAATCGTCTGCATCAACAACTGTACCTTCCCTACTCTTCATTTTTCCTGTCGGAAGATCTACCATTCCATAGCTTAGATGATAAAGATTATCAGCCCAATTGTAACCTAATTTCTTCAATATTTTAAATAATACTTTAAAATGATAATCTTGTTCATTACCAACCGTATAAATCATACCCTTTACATTTGAGTGATCAGAGATCCTCTGAACTGCAGTACCTAGGTCTTGCGTCATATAAACAGATGTACCATCCGATCTTAGTAAAAGTTTCTCATCTAAACCATCACTATCTAAATTTATCCATACAGACGAGTCATCTCTTTGATATAAAACATTTTTTTTTAGACCTTCTAACATTATGTCTTTACCCAAAAGGTAGGTATCACTTTCATAATAATTTTTATCAAATGAAACCCCAAGGAGGTTATATGTCTTATCAAAACCATCATATACCCAGTCATTCATCATTTTCCATATTTCTCTCGTTTCTTTATCATTATTCTCCCATTTTGTTAGCTCATCTTTAGCAGATTTCATTAAATCAGTACTCTCGGATGCTAAGTCTTTATCCATACCAGATTCAATTAACTTTTTCATCTGTTCCTTATGAATTTTATCGAACATTATATAATAATCACCAACGAATTTATCTCCTTTAATGTTGAGTGACTTAGGAGTTGATCCATTAGCAAACTGTTTCCAAGCAATCATTGATTTACATATATGAATCCCACGATCATTAATAATTTGAACTTTTTGAACTTTTTTACCATTAGCTTCTAAAATTTTTGAAATGGAATACCCTAACAGGTTATTTCTGATATGACCTAAGTGTAGTGGTTTATTTGTATTTGGGGAGGAGAATTCAACTATATATGTCTCATCAGATTGTTCTTTTTTACCAAAATTTAGATCTTTATTTAATGAATTTATAAAATTGGTGTAATAATTATCCGAGATGGTAAGATTTAAGAATCCTCCCTCTATATTAAAATCATTAATATTCGATGAATTTTTTTTAATATACTCTCCTAATTCTTTACCAAAATCAGATTTATCTTTATTAATTTTTTTTAAATATGGAAAAAGTACGATTGTAATGTCACCCTCAAAGTCCTTTTTAGTATTTTGAATCTCAATATAGTCAGCTTCAACACTATAATTTTTATTCAAAAAGTAAGAAGCTAAACTTGAAATCTCAGATTTGATTTCCATGGATTATTTTATGATATTTTTCTATGTGTAGGTCCGTTATATATTTGTCTTGGTCTACCTATAGGATTATTTGAATCTCTCATTTCTTTCCATTGAGCGATCCAACCAGGGATTCTTCCTAAGGCAAACATAACAGTAAACATTTCAGTAGGAATACCAAGAGCTCTGTATATTATACCAGAGTAAAAATCAACATTAGGATACAACTTTTTTTCAATAAAATATTTATCATTTAATGCTTTTTCCTCAATAGATTTTGCAATATCTAGAACAGGATCGTTTATTCCTAGGTCATTAAGAACTTGATCAGCAGCTTTTTTGATAATTTTTGCACGAGGATCAAAATTTTTATAAACTCTATGACCAAAACCCATTAATCTGAATGGATCTGATTTGTCTTTTGCCTTACTAATATATTTATCAATATTAGAATCATCGTTTTTAATTAATTCTAACATTTCAATAACTGCCTGATTTGCACCACCATGGAGTCTTCCCCATAACGCACCTATTCCTGCAGAAATTGATGCATAAAGACCTGCATATGAAGATCCAACTATTCTAACTGTTGAAGTTGAACAATTTTGTTCATGGTCAGCGTGAAGAATTAGAAGAGTATTTAAAGCATTTATTATAACATCATTTTGAATATACTCTCTATTAGGTAGAGCAAACATCATATATGCAATGTTTTCAGTGTATGATAATTTATTATTACTATAATTAAGTGGAAGACCTTTTATCTTTCTCAGTGTCCAAGATGAAATAATAGGAAATTTTGACAAAAGTCTAACTGTAGACATATACATTTTATCATTTTCTGTTATTCCTTCCTTGTCATTGACTGAAATCTTTGTTTCATTTAGGGGATTAAATGCAATTAAGGCTGATGTTAAAGATGAAAGGACACCCATTGGATGCGCAGACCTTGGAAAGCTTTTAAAAATTTTCTTTAAATCTTCATCGACTAATGCTTCTTCCCTAATATCATCCTGAAATTTACTTAACTGATCACTACTTGGTAAATCACCAAAAATAAGTAAGTATACTACGTCTAAGAAAGATTTTTTTTTACATAATTCATCAACGGAATAACCTCTATATCTCAATATACCATTTTCTCCATCTAGATATGTTATGTTACTAATACAATGGCCAGTATTTTTATAACCAGGATCATAAGTTATTAAACCAGTCTCAGCCCTTAATTTATTTATATCAATAGCTTCTTCATTCTCTGAACCGGTAATAATAGGAAAATCATAAGATTTACCATTGTATTCAATTTTTGCAGACTTATCCATTTATGGGTATTTATACAAATTTAAATTACCTAGGGTTAAGAAAAAAATTAAATAAAATTTAAATTCTTAGAAGTTTAACTTAAAAGCTTTTTTTCCTAGATATACAGCAGAGTCTCCTAATTCTTCCTCAATTCTAATTAACTGATTGTATTTAGACATTCTGTCACTTCTAGACATTGATCCTGTTTTAATTTGTCCAGTATTGAAGGCAACACAAAGATCTGAAATTGTAGAATCTTCAGTTTCTCCTGATCTATGAGATATTACTGAAGTAAAATTATTTTCTAAAGCAAGTTTAATAGATGAAATTGTTTCGGTTAACGAACCAACTTGATTAAATTTAATTAGAATAGAATTACCAATTTTTTCATTTATTCCCCTGGATAACCTTGAAAAATCAGTAACAAATAAATCATCTCCAACAAGCTGAACCTTGTCTCCAATTTTTTCTGTTAAAAGTTTCCATCCATCCCAATCATTTTCATCCATTCCATCTTCAATAGAAATTATTGGGTATTTTTCACATAAATCAACCAGAAAATTTACTTGTTCCTCTGATGTTAATCTAGAGTTATTACCACTTTCAAAAATTGAGTAATCATAATAACCATCTTTAAAAAATTCTGAGGAGGCACAATCAAGAGCTATCATTACATCTTCTTTTATCTTGTAGCCTGCTTTTTCTACTGCTTGAATAATTGTATTAATTGCATCTTCTGTACCTTTTAGATCAGGGGCGAATCCACCCTCATCTCCAACAGCAGTTGAAAGACCTCTCGATTTTAGAATTAATTTTAAATTATGAAAAACTTCATTACCTATTTGAAGAGCATGACTAAAAGTTGAGGCACCTATAGGAACAATCATAAACTCTTGGAAAGAAATAGGTGAATCAGAATGACTTCCACCATTTATTATATTCATTAAAGGAACAGGTAAAACATTTGATTTATCATTTCCCAAATATCTAAAAAGAGATATTTTTTTTTCAATAGCAGCAGCCTTTGCAACAGCTAATGAGACTGATAAAATAGCATTAGCTCCAAGCTTTGACTTATTTTTGGTATTGTCAAGCTCAATCATCTTTGAGTCAATTAATTCTTGGTCAAATACCGATAAGTTTTTTAATTCTTTTAAAATTAATACATTAACATTTTTAACTGCACGATAAACAGACTTTCCCATAAAATCTTTACTTTCGTCTCTTAACTCTACAGCCTCATGCTCTCCTGTCGAAGCACCGGAAGGAACAGCTGCTCTACCTAAAACTCCATTTGAAGTGATTACATCAGTTTCAACTGTTGGATTACCTCTTGAATCAAATATTTGCCTGGCTACAATTGTGCTGATTTTTGTCATATCATTGGTTAAGTTTTGATAGAAATTGATCAAAGAGATAATTACCGTCATTTGGGCCAGGACCAGCCTCAGGATGATACTGGACGGAAAAACAGTCCTTACCTTTAATTTCTAAACCTGCAACTGTTTGATCATTTAGGTGTTTATGAGATATTTTTACAGATTTATTGGAAACTGCTGTCTTATAATCAACTGCAAAACCATGATTCTGCGAGGTAATCTCACCTTTACCAGTATTTAGATTTAAAACTGGATGATTAATACCTCTGTGGCCGTTAAACATTTTATATGTTTTAATTCCATTTGCAAGAGCTATTACTTGATGACCTAAACAAATACCAAAAAGAGGATAATTTTTATCTAAAATTTTTCTTGTAGTGTTTATAACCTTTTTTAGAGGCATTGGATCACCAGGACCATTTGATAAGAAAAAACCATCTGGTTTAAATTTTAGCATTTCATCAAAATCTGTGTTGTATGGAAAGACTTTTATAAATAACCCTCTTCTTGAAAAGTTTTCAAGAATATTTTTTTTAATTCCAAGATCTATAACTGCTAATCTAACTTTTGAATCTTTATTACCATATTCATATGATTTTTTCGTTGAGACTTTAGATGCAAGTTCAAGACCATCCATAACTGGGAACTTATCAAGTTTCTTTTTGATATCTTCAATTTTATCAATTTCAGTAGTAATTGCAGCGTTCATTGCCCCATTATCTCTAATATACCTGACTAATGCTCTGGTATCAACATCGCAAAGTGTAACTAAATTCTTTGTTTTAAACCATTCTTTTAGTGATTTAGAGTTTGTTCGAGAATTGACTGAGCTAAATGACTTACATATTAAACCACTAATAAATATCTCTTGCGATTGAGATTCAGACATTTTTATTCCATAGTTACCAATATGAGAAGTTGTTGTAACCATAATCTGCCCAAAATATGAGGGATCTGTAAATATTTCTTGATATCCTGTTACTCCTGTATTAAAACAAATTTCACCAAAGGAAGTACCATCAATTCCTGCAGAACGACCATAAAAAATCGTACCATCAGCTAACAGTACGAGACCTTTTTTTCTTTTTTGGTTGGACATTTCGGAAAATAAAATTAAACAAAAAAAGGATATATGAAAAGACATATACCCTTTTGTTAATTACTTTTTATAAGGTATTATTCAGGGGTAGTTTCTGGCGTTGACTCTGCAACAGGAACTTCAGATTCATTTGAAGAAGTACTATTGTATATGTCATTAAAATCAACGAGTTCTATCATTGCCATTGAAGCATTATCACCCAATCTATTACCTAATTTAATTACCCTTGTATATCCTCCAGGCCTATCTGCAATTTTCTTAGAAATTTCATCAAATAAAATCTTAACACCAAGTTTATTTCTTAATTTACTAAAACAGAGTCTTCTGTTGTGAACAGTATCATTTTTAGACTTGGTAATTAAAGGCTCAACAAATATTTTTAACGCTTTAGCCTTAGTTGAGGTAGTAGTAATTCTTTTATGCTCAAATAAAGATACAGCCATATTGGCTAACATAGCCTTTCTATGAGCTGATTTTCTACCTAATTTAATTATTTTTTTAGCGTGTCTCATGACTTAAAATTTAGTCTTTATCTAATTTATATTTTGAAAGATCCATACCAAAAGAAAGACCTTTAAGAATAACTAATTCCTCTAATTCTGTAAGTGATTTTCTCCCGAAGTTTCTAAATTTCATAAGGTCATTCTTATTGAATGAAACAAGGTCACCAAGAGTATCAACTTCAGCTGCTTTAAGACAATTGAGAGCTCTAACTGATAAATCCATATCGATTAATTTGGTTTTTAGCAATTGTCTCATGTGAAGAGATTCCTCATCATAAGTTTCTGATTGAGCAATTTCATCAGCCTCTAATGTTATCAATTCATCTGAGAATAACATAAAATGGTGAATTAAAATTTTTGCAGCTTCAGTTAAAGCATCTTTAGGGTGGATTGATCCGTCAGTTTCAATCTCAAAAACGAGTTTCTCATAGTCAGTCTTTTGTTCAACTCTGTAATTCTCAATGTCATACTTAACATTTTTAATGGGAGTATAAATTGAATCAATAGCGATCACACCTATAGACTCACTTTGTTTTTTGTTTTCTTCGGCAGGAACATAACCTCTACCTTTTTCAATATTAAGCTCAATAGAAAGTTTGACATCTTTTTCTAAGCTACAGATAACAAGGTCAGGATTTAAAACTTGAAAACCGGAAATAAACTTTTGAAGATCAGAAGCTTTAAAAACCTTTTGATTTCCAACAATAACATTGATTTTTTCATTTTCTACATCATCGATCTGTCTTTTTAACCTAATTTGTTTAATATTAAGTATGATTTCTGTTACATCTTCAACAACACCATCAATAGTTGAAAATTCATGGTCAACACCATCAATTTTTACTGATGTGAAAGCGTATCCCTCTAGAGAAGACAGTAATACTCTGCGAAGAGCGTTTCCTATTGTTAAACCATATCCTGGTTCTAAAGGTCTAAATTCAAATTTGCCATGAGATTCCGTAGAATCAATCATGATTACTTTATCTGGTTTCTGGAAGTTTAAAATTGCCATATTTTTTATTTTGAGTATAATTCAACTATTAGTTGTTCTTTAATATTTTCTGGAATTTGTTCTCTTTCAGGAATTGAAACAAATTCACCTTCTAGTCTTTCTCTGTTAAATTTAATCCATTCGTATTCAGAGTTATTTTCAATTAAAGAGCTTTCAATTGCTTTTAAAGATTTAGATTTTTCTCTAATTGATACCTTATCTCCTGGCCTTAAGGTATATGATGGGATATTAACTATTGATCCATTTACAGTTACGTGCTTGTGAGATACAAGTTGTCTTGCTCCATCTCTTGTTTTTGAAATACCCATTCTGTAAACTACGTTATCAAGCCTAGACTCACAAAGCTGAAGAAGCAATTCACCTGTAATACCTTTTCCTCTATTAGCTTTATTATAAATATTTCTAAACTGTTTTTCAAGTATGCCATATGTGTACTTTGCCTTTTGTTTCTCCATTAATTGAATAGCATATTCAGATTTTTTTGCTCTTCTCTTGCTATTACCATGTTGTCCTGGAGGATAGTTTTTCTTCTCTAGAGTTCTATCTTCTCCAAATAATGGTTCGCCGAACTTTCTTGAAATCTTTGTTTTTGGTCCTGTATATCTTGCCATTTATTTATAATTAATTAAACTCTTCTTCTTTTTGGTGGTCTACATCCATTATGAGGAACTGGGGTAACATCAATGATTTCCGAAACTTCAAGCCCATTATTATGAAGTGTTCTTATTGCAGATTCTCTTCCATTTCCTGGTCCTTTAACAAGGACTTTAATTCTTCTTAGGCCAGCATCAAAAGCTATTTTTGCACAATCTTCAGCGGCTGTTTGTGCTGCGAAAGGAGTATTTTTCTTTGAGCCTCTAAATCCCATTTTACCAGACGATGACCATGAAATAACTTCACCTTTTAAATTTGTAATTGATATAATTATGTTATTGAACGAAGCGTTAATATGAGCTTCACCATTTGATTCAACAATTACTTTTCTTTTTTTATTTGTAGATTTTGCCATATTATTTAGTTGCTTTTTTCTTGTTAGCTACAGTTTTTCTTTTTCCTTTTCTAGTCCTAGAGTTATTTTTTGTTCTTTGGCCTCTCAGAGGAAGTCCTATTCTATGTCTAATACCTCTATAACTTCCAATATCCATTAATCTTTTGATATTTAATTGAGTCTCTGATCTCAATTCACCTTCTATTGTCAGATTACCTACAACCTCTCTTATGCTAGCTATATCCTTATCATCCCAATCCGAAACCTTTTTATTTTGATCAACTTTTGCATTTTCTAATATAGTTAATGCTAAACTTTTACCAATACCGTATATGTAGGTTAAAGCTATTGCTCCTCTCTTATCCTTTGGTATATCTATTCCTGAAATTCTTGCCATAATTAACCTTGTCTTTGTTTAAATCTTGGATTTTTCTTATTAATGACGTACAAACGGCCTTTTCTTCTGACTATTTTACACTCACTACTTCTTTTTTTTATTGATGCTCTTACTTTCATTTTAATTTTATTTACATTCTAAATGTTATTCTTGCTTTTGTCAAATCATAAGGACTCATTTCAAGCTTTACTTTGTCACCTGGTAAAAGTTTAATATAATGTAATCTCATTTTACCAGAGATATGAGCAGTAACAACATGACCATTTTCTAGCTCAACTCTAAACATAGCATTTGACAATGCTTCAATTATTTTACCTTCTTGCTCTATTGATTTTTGTTTAGCCATTATATTGTTGGTTTACTTCTCATTGAACCAGACTTCATAAGCCCGTCATAGTGATTATTTAATAAATATGCATTAACCTGCTGAATTGTATCAATTGCTACTCCTACCATAATTAAAAGGGATGTTCCACCAAAAAATAGTGCCCATCCTTGCTGCATTCCAATTAGCTGCACTACAATTGCTGGGAACACTGCAATTACTGCCAAATACAAAGATCCTGGGAATGTTATGTGTGACATTACAGAGTCTAAATATTCAGATGTTTCGTTACCAGGTCTTATGCCAGGTACGAATCCTCCACTTCTTTTTAAATCATCAGACATCTTATTTGTAGGCACTGTTATAGCTGTATAAAAGAATGTAAAAATAACAACTAATACTCCAAATAAAATGTTGTACCAAAGCCCGAATATATCAGAAAAACTTGCCTGTAACCATTGACCAACTGAAGAAGTGCCAAAAACACTACCAATAGTAGCTGGAGCAAACATTAATGCTTGGGCAAAAATTATTGGCATAACTCCTGATGCATTAAGCTTTAGAGGTATGTACTGTCTTTTAGCCATTCCTGATGATTGAGTTCCTGGTACAGAATTTCTTCTTGCATATTGAACAGGTATTTGTCTTACAGCCATCACTAAAAGAATACTCAAAAGAATTATAACAAGCCAAACTGCTAATTCAATAACAACCATAATTAATCCACCATTACTTTCAGATATTCTTGAAATTAAATTTTGAGTAAAGGATAGTGGTAGAGTGGCAACAATACCAACTGTTATAAGAAGTGATATTCCGTTACCAATCCCTCTGTCAGTAATCTTTTCTCCTAACCACATTGCAAATATACATCCAGTAACTAATATTATAATTGATGTGAAAATAAACGCTGGAGTTCTTCCAAATATAAAAGCACTATCAGGAACACCAAGAGCACTTAAACCATACAAGTAAGCTGGAGCTTGGACTACACATATAAAAATCGTTAACCACCTAGTAATTTGAGTGATTTTTTTCCTTCCACTTTCACCTTCTTTTTGGAGTTTTTGGAGATATGGTAAAGCAACACCCATCAATTGAACAACAATTGATGCAGAAATATAAGGCATTATCCCTAGAGCAAATATCGACGCGTTAGCAAACGCTCCACCTGTGAAAGCATTTAAAATTCCTAGTAAACCTCCTCCATCAGATCTTGAGGATAAATCAGAGAGAGCCAAAGAATCAACTCCTGGTAGGACAACTTGTGCTCCAAGCCTGTAGACTAATAAGAGTGCTAGAGTAAAAAGGATTCTTTCCCTTAACTCTTTAATCTTATAGATACTCTTTATTACGTCTATTAATTTATTCATTATATGATACTAACTTTTCCACCTGCTTTTTCAATCATCTTTTCAGCAGATGCAGAAAACTTATGAGCTGAAATATTTACTGGAGAATCAATTTTCCCTCTTCCTAAAACCTTAACAAGATCACCTTTCCTAGCTAATCTCAACTCAACCATTTTTTCTAATGTTAAATCCTTTTTTATCTTTTTATTATCAACAAGATTTTGAATATCTTCTACATTAATAATATTATACTCAACCCTATTAATATTTTTAAACCCAAATTTTGGAATTCTTCTTTGAAGGGGCATTTGACCACCCTCAAAACCAATTTTTCTGGAGTAACCTGATCTAGATTGAGCCCCTTTATGTCCTTTTGTAGATGTACCACCCTTACCTGAACCTTGTCCTCTTCCTAATCTTTTTCCACTTGTCTTATTTGATCCTTTTGCAGGTTTTAAATTATTTAAACTCATATTTATTATTTTACAGGCTTTACTTCAACAAGATGTTTTACTTTTTCAATCATGCCAGAAATTGAAGATGATAATTCATGTTCAACTTCCATTCCAATTTTTCTTAAACCAAGGGCCTTTAGAGTTCTTTTTTGAGACTCTAACCTCTTTATAGTACTTCTTACTTGTTTAATTTTTACCTTTTTACTCATCCTTTAAAAACTTTATCTAGAGATATGCCTCTTTGTCTTGAAATCATTAATGGACTTCTTAAATTAAGTAGTGCATCAAATGTAGCTTTTACAACATTATGAGGATTTGATGACCCTTGAGATTTAGAAAGAACATTTTGTACACCTACAGCTTCTAGTACTGTTCTTACAGCACCACCGGCAATTACACCTGTACCAGGAGTCGCAGGCTTTATAAATACTTTTGAACCACCATATTTTCCTTTCTGTTCATGAGGTAAAGTACCATTTTCAATTGGAATTCTTACCAGATTTTTTTTTGCGTCTTCAACAGCTTTAGAAATTGCAGTTGTAACTTCTTTAGCCTTACCAAGTCCATGACCAACCACTCCGTTTTCATCTCCTACAACAACAATAGCAGAGAATCCAAAAGCTCTACCACCCTTTGTTACTTTTGTAACTCTTTGGATACCAACAAGTTTATCTTTTAAGTCTAGACCAGCTGGCTTTACAAGTTCAATATTTTTATAATTTTTATACATATTTAAAATTTAAGTCCACCTTCTCTTGCACCATCAGCAAGTGATTTAACTCTACCGTGATAAAGGTATCCACCCCTATCGAATTTAATTTTATCAATACCTTTTTTCAATGCTTGCTCTGCAACTGATTTTCCTACATTGAAAGAAATTTCAATATTACTCTTTAACTTTAGATCAGAAATTGACTTATCTCTAGAAGATGTTTGAACGATAGTTTTACCATTTACATCATCAATTAATTGACAATATATCTCTTTATTACTCCTAAATACAGAAAGCCTAGGATAATCAGAGGTACCCGAAACCACTTTCTTTATTCTTTGTCTAATTCTATTTCTTCTAAAGGTTTTATTATTTTTCATCTTATGCTGATTTACCTGCTTTTCTTCTTATTTGTTCACCAACAAATTTTATTCCTTTTCCTTTATATGGCTCTGGCCTTCTAAAAGATCTAATTTTAGCGGCTACATGACCTACAAGCTGTTTATCTGATGAGCTTAATTTGATTATGGGATTAGAACCTTTTTCATTTACACATTCAACCTTAACTTCTGGGGCAATATTCATAACAATTGTATGAGAGTAGCCCAAGGCAAGATCAAGTTTCTGACCAGATGATGTTGCTCTATATCCAACACCAACTAACTCTAATTCGAGAGTAAAACCTTCAGATACACCCTTAACCATGTTGGATACAAGAGACCTGTAAAGTCCGTGTTTAGACTTATGATCTTTTGACTCTGAGTTTCTTTTTACAACTATAACATCATTAGATACATTAAAACTAACACCATCAAAAACTTGATTCATCTCACCATTCTTTCCTTTAACAGTGATGATGTCCTTGTTGACTTCAACTGAAACTCCTTCTGGAATGCTTATCGGGTTATTTCCTATTCTTGACATAATATATATTTAAAAAACATAACAAATTAATTCACCGCCTATATTTTGACTTGCAGCCTGCTTTCCAGTCATTACTCCTTTAGAGGTTGACACAATAGATATACCAAGACCATTTAAAATTCTTGGAAAGTCTTGAGAACTAGAGTATTTTCTTAGCCCAGGCTTACTGATTCTTTGAATTTCTTTTATTACAGGTTGTTTTGAAACTGAATCATATTTGAGAGCAATTTTTATATTTCCCTGCTTATTGTCAGTATCTTCAAATTTATAACTAAGTATGTAGCCTTGATCAAAAAGAATTTTTGTTATATCCTTTTTAATATTAGAAGAGGGAATATCTACAACTTTATGGCCAGCCATGCTAGCATTTCTGACTCTTGTTAAATAATCTGCAATAGTATCTGTATACATAATCTTTAATTTACCAACTCGCTTTTGTTACACCTGGGATTAACCCTTTATTTGCCATTTCTCTAAACATTACCCTAGAAATACCAAATTGTCTTATATAGCCTTTTGGTCTTCCAGTTAATTTACATCTATTATGTAGCCTAATTGGAGAAGCGTTTTTCGGAAGCTTTTGAAGACCAACATAGTCTTTAGCTTCTTTAAGAGACTTTCTTTTTGCAGCGTATTTAGCTACAATTCTTTGTCTTTTTCTTTCCCTAGCTTTCATCGATTCTTTTGCCATAACTTATTTTTTAAAAGGTAATCCTAGATTAGTTAATAATGCTTTTGCCTCTTTATCAGAGTTTGTATTGGTTACAAATGTTATATCCATACCTGATATCTTATTTACTTTATCAATATTGATTTCAGGAAAAATAATTTGTTCTTTGATTCCAAGATTATAATTACCTCTACCGTCAAATCCATCAGACTTTACACCTTGGAAATCTCTAACTCTTGGTAAAGCAATTGTGATAAGTCTATCAAGGAATTCATACATTCTATCACCTCTCAATGTAACTTTTGCACCAATTGGTGTTCCTTTTCTTAATTTAAAAGAAGCAACATCTTTCTTTGATAATGTAGCAATTGCTTTTTGACCAGATATTAAAGTTAATTCCTCTACAGCATGGTCAATTAATTTCTTATCACTTACAGCAGCTCCAACTCCTCTAGATATAACTATTTTTTCTAAAGATGGTACTTGCATTACATTTTTTAAGTCTAAACTCCCCTGAAGATCCTTGATAATCTTATTTGAGTAGTCGTCTTTAAGTCTTGGTGAATATGACATAATTAAATAGATTCTTTAGATTTTCTTGATATTCTAACTTTATTTCCATCCTCAATTTTAAATCCTATTCTGGTTTTTTCCCCATCTTTTGTCATTAATGACAAATTAGATATGTCTATTGGCAGTTGTTTTTCAATTATTCCACCTTTAGGATTTTCAGAATTTGGCTTAGTGTGTCTCTTAACAGTATTTACTCCCTCAACCAATGCCTTATTTGAATTGTAAAGCACCTTTAAGACAGCACCTTTAGTACCTTTATTCTCTCCAGCTATTACCAGAACTTGATCTCCTTTTTTAATTTTAATTTTATTCATTTCTTTATTATAAAACCTCAGGTGCTAATGAAACAATTTTCATAAACTGTTTATCTCTCAACTCTCTTGCAACTGGACCAAAAACCCTAGTTCCTCTCATTTCTCCAGTTTGAGCAAGCAGTACACAAGCATTCTCATCAAATCTAATATAAGATCCATCATTTCTTCTAACCTCTTTTTTTGTTCTAACAACTACAGCAAGAGAAACTTGACCTTTTTTTACTGTACCATTAGGTGTAGCATCTTTAACAGTTACAACAATTTTGTCTCCTAGTCTTGCATATCTTCTTTTAGTACCGCCCAACACACGTATAGTGAGAACCTCTTTTGCTCCTGTATTATCTGCTACCTTAAGTCTTGATTCTGCTTGTACCATTTTATTTTGCTCTTTCTATTATTTCTACAATTCTCCACTTTTTAGTCTTACTCATAGGCCTAGTCTCCATAATCTTCACTGTATCTCCTTCATTACAATCATTTTTTTCATCATGGGCTACATATTTCTTTGTTTTTAAAACAAATTTTCCGTAAACAGGATGCTTAACCTTTTTAACTTCTGATACAACAACAGATTTTTCCATTTTATCAGATGATACTATTCCTATTCTTTCTTTTCTTAAACTTCTTGTTGCCATTAATCTTGTTTTTTCTCGTTTAATATTGTTTTTAATTTTGCTAGCTGTCTTCTCAAATTTTTAATTTCAAGAGGATTCTCAATTGTTTGAACAGAATTATTGAATTTTAACTGCGATAACTTTTTTGAAGTATCAGTTAATTTTTCATTTAACTCGTCAATTGTCATATTTCTAATTTCACTAATTTTCATAATATCCTTTAAAATCTCTTGCAATAATAAATTTTGTTGTTACAGGTAGCTTTTGAGCAGCTAGTCTAAGTGCCTCTTTAGCAACAGCTAATGGGACACCAGAGACTTCAAAAAGAACTCTCCCAGGTTTAACAACAGCAACAAAATACTCAGGTGCACCTTTACCTTTACCCATTCTAACCTCTAAAGGTTTTTTGGTTATGGGTTTATCCGGAAATATCTTTATCCATAGTTGACCCTCTCTCTTCATGTATCTTGTAGCAGCAATCCTAGCAGCTTCAATTTGTCTAGAGGTAATAAATTTGGATTCTAAAGATTTTATACCAAACATCCCATTAGATAATCTGTGTCCACGTTGAGAAAGACCTTTCATTCGGCCCTTTTGTGTCTTTCTATATTTAGTCCTCTTCGGTTGTAACATTTTTTATTTAATTTTTTCTGTCTCTTGGTCTGTTATTTTTTTTAGAACTATTAGAAGACTTTTTCATCCCAGTTAATGGAGATAATTCTCTTTTTCCATAAACCTCCCCCTTCATAATCCAAACTTTAATACCAAGTCTACCATAAGTTGTATGGGCTTCGACAATTGCATAATCAATATCAGCTCTAAATGTAGATAGTGGTATTCTACCTTCTTTGTATGACTCAGACCTAGCCATTTCAGCACCATTAAGTCTCCCAGATATTTGAATTTTAATACCTTCTGCATTCATTCTCATTGCAGCAGCAATGGCCATTTTTATAGCTCTTCTAAAAGAAATTCTATTTTCAATCTGTCTTGCTATACTATTACCAACTAGAAAAGCATCTAATTCTGGACGCTTAATTTCAAAAATATTAAGTTGCACATCTTTCGATGTTATCTTTTTTAATTCTTCCTTTAATTTATCAACTTCTGATCCTGCTTTACCAATTATGATACCTGGTCTTGCAGTAGTTATAGTTATAATTATTAATTTAAGAGTCCTCTCAATTATTATACTTGAAACACTTGCTCGAGAAAGCCTTGCATAAATGTATTTTCTAATTTTATCATCTTCTGCTATCTTATCTCCATAGTCTCTACCACCCCACCAATTGGAGTCCCAACCTCTGATAATTCCTAATCTATTTCCTATCGGATTTGTCTTCTGTCCCATTTATGTTATTGTTTTTGATGAAAGAACTAATGTAACGTGATTAGATCTCTTTCTAATTCTGTGAGCTCTACCCTGAGGCGCTGTTCTTATTCTCTTTAGCATACTTCCGCTATCAACTCTAATCTCCTTTACAAAAAGTTGAGCTGAGTCAAGATTTGCATTTTCATTTTTAGATTGCCAATTTGAAATCGCAGAGACTAAAAGTTTTTCTAATCTTTTTGAGGCTTCTTTAGGGCTAAACTTTAATATTGATAATGCACTTGAAATATCTTCACCTCTAATTTGATCTGCAACAAGGCGCATCTTCCTAGGAGAAGTAGGGCAATTATTAAGCTTAGCAAAAGCTAAGTCCTTCTTTGCCTCTTTAATCTTTTCTGCACTATTTCTTTTTCTTGAACCCATTGTTTAAATCAATATTATTTATCTTTTATTACCTGTATGACCTCTAAATGATCTTGTAGGAGAAAATTCTCCAAGTTTATGACCAACCATATTTTCAGTTATATAAACAGGTATAAATTGTTTACCATTGTGAACTGCAATAGTTTGTCCGACAAAGTCAGGAATAATCATTGATGATCTAGACCACGTTTTAATAACGGTCTTCTTATTATCCTCGATATTTTTATTAACCTTCTTTAGCAGGCTTAAATGAACATATGGTCCTTTTTTTAGTGATCTCGACATTACTTTTTATTTTTTTCTTCTTTCTATAATAAACTTAGACGATGCTTTCTTCTTTGATCTAGTTCTGTAACCTTTAGCAGGTATTCCTTTTTTAGATCTTGGGTGACCCCCAGAAGCTTTTCCTTCTCCACCTCCCATAGGGTGATCAACGGGGTTCATAGCTACTGGTCTTGTCCTTGGTCTTCTTCCTAACCATCTTTTTCTTCCAGCTTTTCCTGAAGATATAAGTTGGTTGTCTGAATTAGAAACAGCACCAATAGTTGCATAACATGTATTTAAGATCATCCTTGTTTCACCTGAAGGAAGTTTTATTGTTACATACCTACCTTCTTTTGCCATTAATTGTGCAAATGATCCTGCACTTCTTGAAATACTAGCACCTTTTCCAGGATTTAATTCAATACATGAAATGATAGTACCTAAAGGAATATTATTTACAGGCATAGAATTTCCAATTTCAGGAGTAGCTGATTCACCAGATAAAACAGTTTGTCCTACTTTAAGCCCATTTTGAGCTATAATGTATCTCTTTTCACCATCTTTATATTCAACTAAAGAGATAAATGCTGTTCTGTATGGGTCATATTCAATTGATTTTACTTCAGCAACAATGTCAAACTTATCTCTCTTGAAATCAATAACTCTATATCTTCTCTTGTGACCACCTCCTCTATATTTACTAGTCATTTTACCATGGTTGTTTCTACCACCAGTTCTTTTCTTAGTAATTAATAATGACTTTTCAGGCTTATCAGTTGTTATGGCATCGAATCCGTTAACAACTCTAAATCTTTGAGACGGTGTAACTGGTTTTAATTTTCTTACTGGCATAATTATAGATTTGCAAAGAAGTCGATCCTATCTCCTTCTGATACTTTAACAATTGCTTTTTTGTATGAACCTTTTTTACTATTCTGAATACCACGCTTAGTATACCTAGTTCTAGTTTCTGCTCCATAAATCATGGTTCTAACTTTTTCAACTGAAACTCCATATGAAGCCTCAACTGCCTTTTTAATTTCAACCTTATTTGCAGATTTAGAAACAATGAATGTGTATGAATTTCTCAATTCGCTTTCATTTGTTGCTTTCTCTGTTAATATTGGTTTTATAAGTATTTCCATGATCTAATTTATTTCAGGGTTGTTTCAATTCCTTCAACCGCACTCTCTAAAATTAGGATGTTGTTAGCATCTGTAATCTCATAAGTGTTTAATTCTGAGTTAATTATAACTTTTGAATTTTTTAAATTACGTGAAGACAAATAAATGTTACTATTTGTTTCACTAGTTACTAATAAAGTCTTTTTAGTTTCTAAGCCAAAAGCCTTTATAATTTTTAGGTAATCTGAAGTTTTTGGGCTTGGAAATTTAAAATCTTCTAAAATTAAAACTTCTTTGTTTTTTAGTTTATAGGCAAGAGCGGACTTTCTTGCTAATTTTTTTACTTTTTTATTTACCTTCTGATCATATGATCTTGGTCTTGGTCCAAATACTCTTCCACCACCTCTAAATAATGGGTTTTTAATACTACCAGCTCTAGCAGTTCCTGTACCTTTTTGCTTTTTAATTTTTCTAGTACTACCTGCAATTTCAGCTCTTTCTTTTGTCTTGTGAAGACCTTTTCTGTTATTTGCAAGGTATTGCTTAACATCAAGATAAATTGCATGGTCGTTAGGTTCAATTCCAAAGATTGATTTATTTAATTTGACCTTCTTGTCAGTTTCTTTACCTTTTATATTATGTACTTTAAGCTCCATTACTTTTGAACAATTATATATGAATTATTATGACCTGGTACACTCCCTCTCACAATTAAAATATTATCTTCAGACATAACCTTTACAACTTTTAGGTTAAGAACTTTTACCTTTGAATTTCCGGTCTGACCAGCCATTCTCATACCCTTAAAAACCCTTGATGGGCTTGAACCAGCACCAATTGAACCAGGAGCTCTTAATCTGTTGTGCTGACCGTGAGTCGAATCTCCAACACCAGCAAATCCATGTCTCTTTACAACACCTTGGAATCCTTTACCTTTGGTAAAACCCGAAACATCAACATATTCTCCTTCAACAAAGTGATCGACGGTAATTTTATCACCAAGTTTAAGATCACCTTCAAAACCTTTAAATTCAACCAATTTATTCATTGGTTTGGATTTACTTTTCTTGAATTGGCCTTCATATGATTTAGTAGTATTCTTTATCTTTTCATCAAATCCAAGCTGGAAAGATGAATATCCATCTTTGTCCTCAGTTTTTATTTGGGTAATAGTACAGGGACCAGCTTGAAGTATAGTACAGGGTATATTCTTTCCACTTTCATCGTAGATACTTGTCATTCCAACTTTTTTACCAATAATACCCGACATAATATTTATACTTTAATTTCAACTTCAACTCCACTTGGAAGTTCTAATTTCATTAGTGCATCAACAGTTTTAGAAGATGAACTATATATATCTAACAACCTCTTGTAAGAGCATAATTTAAATTGCTCTCTAGATTTTTTATTAACATGAGGTGATCTTAGAACAGTAAAAATCTTTTTATGAGTTGGCAATGGAATAGGGCCCGTAACAATTGCTCCAGTATTCTTAACCGTTTTTACAATCTTATCAGCTGACTTATCAACTAAGTTGTAATCATAAGATTTTAATTTTATTCTAATTTTCTGACTCATATCTTTTAATTTACTCTACTGTGTTTCCTTTGACTTCAGAAATAACAGTTTCTGATATATTACTTGGAGTTTCTGCATAATGAGAAAATTCCATTGTTGATGTAGCTCTACCAGATGAAAGTGTCCTTAAAGAAGTAACATATCCGAACATTTCAGATAATGGAACTTCACCTTTTACAACTTTTGCTCCTGCTCTATCATCCATAGAGTTAACTTGACCTCTCCTTCTATTAAGATCACCAACTATATCACCCATATTTTCTTCAGGAGTTATAACCTCTAGATTCATTATTGGTTCCATAATTACAGCTTTTGCTGCTTTTGCTGCAGTTTTGAATGCAAGTTTTGCTGCTAACTCAAATGATAAAGAGTCTGAGTCAACAGGGTGGAATGAACCATCCTTAAGAGTTACTTTCATTGAATCAACTTCAAAACCTGCTAACGGACCATTTTTCATTGAATCTTTGAAGCCTTTTTCAACAGATGGAATATATTCTCTAGGAATATTTCCACCTTTAATAAGATTTACAAACTCAAGACCAGACTTTCCTTTTTCTCCTGGTTCGATTGTAAATACAATATCTGCAAATTTACCTCTACCACCAGTTTGTTTTTTGTAGGTTTCTCTATGATCGGCAGACTGAGTAAGTGATTCTTTGTACTCAACTTGAGGTTGACCTTGATTAACTTCAACTTTAAATTCTCTTCTTAACCTATCTACAATAATATCAAGGTGAAGTTCCCCCATGCCCGATATAACAGTTTGACCTGAAGCTTCATCAGTTTTAACTTGAAATGTAGGATCCTCTTCAGCTAGTTTTCCCAAAGCCATTCCTAGTTTGTCAACATCAGCTTTTGTTTTTGGTTCAACCGCTACACCAATCACTGGGTCAGGAAATACCATACTTTCAAGAACTATTGGGTGCTTCTCAGAAGATAAAGTATCTCCAGTTTTTATGTCTTTAAATCCAACAGCAGCACCAATATCACCAGCTTCAATGTAATCAATTGCATTTTGCTTATTTGAGTGCATCTGATAAATCCTAGAAATTCTTTCTCTATTATCTGATCTATTATTTAGCACATATGATCCAGCATCTAATCTACCAGAATAAACTCTAAAAAAAGCAAGTCTTCCAACATAAGGATCTGTAGCAATTTTAAAGGCAAGTGCTGAAAAAGGCTCAGAAACTTTTGGAAGTCTTGAAATCTCATCTTCAGAATTTGGTTTAGTACCAATAATAGCATCTTTGTCCTCTGGGGATGGTAAGTATCTACATACTGCGTCTAATAAAAATTGAACACCTTTGTTTTTAAATGCAGACCCACAAATCATTGGAATAATGCTAATATCCTGAGTTGCAGCTCTTAAAGCATTGTGAACTTCATCTTCGGTTATCGAATCAGGATCATCAAAATACTTTTCTAGCAGATTTTCGTCGTACTCAGCTACAGCTTCAATCAACTCTCCACGGAGTCTTTCAGCCTCATCTTTTAAGTCATCTGGAATATCCACAACATCAAATGTGGATCCAAAATTGTCATCATGCCACACAATTGCTTGATTTTTAACTAAATCAACAATACCTTTGAAATCCTCTTCATCTCCGATATTAAGAACAATTGGAACAGCCTTAGAACCAAGCTTTTCTATAACTTGATTACATACACCTAAGAAATTAGAACCTTGTCTATCCATCTTATTCACAAAACCTATTCTAGGAACTTTATAATTATCAGCAAGTCTCCAGTTAGTTTCAGATTGAGGTTCAACACCATCTACAGCTGAAAATAAAAAAACAAGTCCATCAAGGACTCTTAGTGATCTATTAACCTCTACTGTAAAATCAACGTGCCCCGGAGTATCAATGATATTAAAATGGTAAGCCTTGGTTTCATCAACTGTTTTTCCTTGATTAGTAGGAAAATTCCAATTACATGTAGTTGCAGCAGAAGTAATTGTAATACCTCTTTCTTGTTCTTGCTCCATCCAATCCATAGTAGCAGCACCATCATGAACCTCTCCAATTTTGTGACTAACTCCTGTATAAAACAAAATTCTCTCAGTAGTGGTAGTCTTACCTACATCAATATGAGCAGCAATACCAATATTTCTTGTAAATTTTAAATCTCTTGACATAATTGAACGTTAAAATCTAAAGTGTGAAAATGCTTTGTTTGCTTCAGCCATTTTGTGAGTATCGACTCTTTTTTTAACAGCAGCTCCTTCTTCTTTAGAAGCAGCAAGTATCTCTTGAGCTAATTTGACTGCCATGGACTTTTCATTTCTTTTTCTTGAGGAAGAAATCAACCACTTCATTGCAATTGAAATTTTTCTATCTGGTCTAATTGGGGTTGGTATTTGAAAAGTAGCACCCCCAACTCTTCTACTTCTTACCTCTACATGAGGCATAACATTAGAAAGAGCATCTTTCCATAGTTCTAATGAAGTTTTCTCATCGTTATCTTTCTTACTTTCTACTATATCGATTGCATCGTAAAATACTTTAAAAGCTGTAGATTTTTTACCCTGAAGCATGAGATTATTAACAAATCTTGTGACTAGTTGATCATTAAACTTTGGGTCAGGGAGTAGAGCTCTTTTTTTGGATTGTTTCTTTCTCATTTAGGGAATTATTTTTTTGGTTTTTTTCCTCCATACTTGGATCTTCGTTGAAGTCTCCCTTCTACACCAGCTGTGTCAAGCGCCCCTCTTACAATATGGTATCTAACACCAGGTAAATCTTTAACTCTTCCACCTCTAACTAAAACGATAGAATGTTCTTGGAGATTGTGACCCTCCCCTGGAATGTATGCATTAACCTCTTTTCCGTTAGTTAGTCTTACCCTTGCAACCTTTCTCATTGCTGAATTTGGCTTCTTTGGAGTAGTGGTGTAAACCCTGGTACAAACTCCTCTTTTTTGAGGTGATTTATTTAGAGCAACAGACTTACTCTTCTTGGTTGAAGAAGTCCTACCTTTTCTTACTAATTGCGATATTGTTGGCATACAATAATTATTAAATCCTTATTAAGGCGTGCAAATTTAAAATTTTTTTTTGGTTATTGTATGTATAATTGCATGTTTTTTTAAAAAAAAACAGTTAAAAATCTTAACAGATTACTCCTGAGGCAATTAATTGTGAATTATCATATATAGCAAGGAATTGACCTTTAGTTATAGCAGTCTGAAAATCTTCAAACTCAACATATAAATAATCAAGGTGTTTGTATACAGAAATCTTTTGAAGTTTTTGCCTGTATCTTATCCTAGCTTTGAGGTTTAAATCTCTTATATTTTCAAAATTATAATCATCATTTACCCAGTTAACCTCAGAGAATTTAACCTTTAAAGCCTTCTTACTTAGACCAGGGTGATTCTTTCCCTCTCCAACAAATATTTCATTGGTCTGAGTATTAGTTGAGATAACAAATAATGGCTCTTTATATCCTCCAATAGCCAAACCTTTTCTCTGACCTATAGTGTAATAATGAGCTCCATCATGTTTTCCAATAATTTTTCCATCAGATAATGAATAATCAATTTGGTTAGTTAAGCTTAATAACCTGTCATTTTCATCAACAAAATTTATTTTTTTATCAAAAAGCTTTGAGTTACTGGGGATCTCAATTATATTGCCTGTCTTTTTTTTTAGTTTTTGTTGAAGAAAATCTGGTAGGCTGACCTTTCCAACAAAGCATAAACCTTGAGAATCTTTTTTTTCAGCTGTAACTAAATGATTATTTCTTGCAATTTCTCTTACTTCATTTTTCATCAAATCACCAATTGGAAACAGTATCTTACTCAATTGTTCTTGATTTAATTGACACAAAAAATATGATTGATCTTTAGAGTTATCTCTTCCTGAGTGTAACTCATATTTAACACTATTATTATTATCATTATTTATTTTAATACTAGAGTAGTGTCCAGTTGCAACATAATCTGCACCTAAAGAAAGTGCAATATCCATGAAAACATCAAATTTTATTTCTCTGTTACATAAAATATCTGGATTTGGTGTATTTCCTTTGGAATATTCATCAAACATATAATCGATTATTTTTTCTTTATAATCTTTACTTAAGTCGACAACCTGAAATGGGATATTCAGTTTTTCAGCTACTAACATTGCATCATTACTATCTTCTAACCATGGGCATTCATCTGATATTGTAACACTTTCATCATGCCAATTTTTCATAAATAACCCAATTAGATCATATCCTTGATCTTTGAGAAGATAAGCAGCAACACTTGAGTCAACACCTCCAGACAAGGCAACAACAACTTTAGCTTTTTTCATTTTAAATTATTGTTCTCTTCTTTTCTTTTGTTTCTCAGCTTCCTCTAGAGCTTTTTGAAGTCTAGCTCTGAAACCACCTACTTTAAGTGGTTTCTTTTTATTTTCCTCAATTTGTGTTAATATTTTAGTATCATCGATAATAAAATTTTTAATAACTAACATTAATACAATCGTAAGTATGTTCGAGATAAAGTAATATAAACTTAATCCACTTGCATAATTATTAAAGAAAAATAACATCATTATTGGCATCATATACATTATCACTTTCATGTTGACTCCTCCTGTTTGAGATGCTGGCATCATTTGTTGACCAGTAGTCATTTTTGTGTAGAAGAAAATTGCAATAGATGCTAAAATTGGAAAAAGACTAATATGGTCACCATAAAGAGGAATGTAAAAACCAAAATCGAGAATAGAATCATATGAAGAAAGATCATCTGCCCATAAAAAACTTTTACCTCTTAAGCTAAATGCTGCAGGAAAAAATACAAAAAGTGCAAAAAATATCGGCATTTGAAGCAATGCAGGTAAACATCCAGACATTGGATTAGCTCCAGATCTAGTATAAAGATTCATAGTTTCTTGCTGCTTCTTCATTGGATCATCTTTAAATTTTTCATTAATAACTTCAAGTTCAGGTTTTAAAACTCTCATTTTTACTTGAGATTCATATGATTTATATGTCAAAGGTGCTATTGCTACTTTTACAATTATTGTCATTAAGATTATTGATAATCCATATGAAAAATAATTTGTAAGAATTGAAAAAAGAGGAAAGAAGATGAATCTATTTAACCAACCAAAAATTCCCCAACCAATTTGAACTGAATTTTCAAGATTTAAATTATATGCCCTTAAAGTCTCATAATCCGTAGGACCAAAATACATGCTAAAGCTTTGACTAAAATCTGAATCAAGACTTAGTGGAACATTAGCAAGGAATCTCTTTGTAAATTTATTATCTAAAGTTTCATTACTTGCTAAATTTTCGGAGCTTATTTCTACATCGTTAACTTCATTTTTTAAAATAAGTATAGAACTAAAAAAATGTTCTCTAAAAGAAATCCAGTTTACATTATTTATATTTTTATTAGATGATCCCGCAGCAGATAAATAAGAATCTTTTTTTTCTTCAAATCCATAAGCAAGTGCAGTATATCTGTTTTCATAATCAATACTCTTTGAATTTCTGAAAGAATCTCTACCCCACACTAACTCAATATTGTTATAATTATTAGATCTATTTGAGTCATTTAACTTAATATCAAAATCAACAATTCTTGATTCTTTTTGTAATTTAAATGTTAGGTCCAATGATCTCTGCTCGTCAATAGCAGCAGTTAATATAACTTCTGATCCAGGATTAATAATTTGGTATGTATAATTTAAATCAGCAGAATTAATTACAGAATTTCTACCTACAGGAATATTATAGCTAAAAATAGCTTTATTATCATTGACAAGAAAGAGTGGCTCTTCATCATAATTTGAGAAATTTTTAAGCAATATTTTGTTTATTTCTGCGCCAGCTGTGCTAATTTCAAATAAAATATTTTCATTTTCGAGACTAATAATTTCCTCCTCAAATCTTTGATCAATTTTTAAATTATTAGAACTAGAATTTTCGGTTTGAATTGAATTTTCATATGTTTCTTCAACTAAATTTTCAGCTTCACTCATTTGTTGATTTTCAATCATAGTGGATTGATTATCATAAAACCAAAACATTAAAATTGCTGATATTAGCAAAAAACCAACAAACTGTATAGGATCAAATTTATTTTGTTCCATAATTATTTATTTAAATATTTTTTTAAACTAGCTTTTACAAAGTTTACAAAAATTGGATGAGGATTATAAACACTACTTTTGTATTCAGGATGAAATTGAACTCCAACGAACCATGGATGATCAATATTTTCAACTATTTCCACAAGTTTTGTGTCAGGATTTAATCCAGCAATTATAAATTTATCATCAAAGATTTTATCTCCATAATGATTATTGAATTCATATCTATGTCTATGTCTCTCTGAAATTAATTTTTTCTTGTAAGATTCATATGATTTTGTATTTTTTTCTATTTGACAATCCCAAGCTCCAAGTCTCATGGTCCCTCCCTTGTTGATAATTTCCTTTTGTGATAACATTAAATCTATAACTGGATCTTTGCATTTCTCTGAGATTTCTGTTGAATTAGCGTATCTCATTTTTTTAACATTTCTGGCATATTCTATTACAGCCATTTGCATTCCAAGACATATCCCAAGAAAAGGTATCTTATTTACTCTAGCATACTCCACAGCAAGGATTTTTCCATCAAGACCTCTTTGACCAAAACCTGGAGCAACAATAATCCCATCTAATTGTCTTAAATTTTTTGAAATATTTTCTTTATCTAAATATTCGGAATGAATTGAATTTACAACAACCTTAACCTCGTTTTCAGTTCCAGCATGAATAAGAGACTCTAAAATTGATTTATATGAATCATCTAACTCTACATATTTGCCAACAAGACCAATATTTATTTGGTGTGTAGGATTTTTTAGTTTATGAAGGAAATTTTTCCATTTATCAAGATTAGGCTCAGATTCTTTAATTTTAAATTTTTCAAGTGTAACTTTATCCAGACCCTCATCCATCATTTTTATTGGAACATCATAAATGGTCTCTACATCAATGGACTGAATTACACAGTCAAATCTTACATTACAAAACAATGCTAATTTATTTTTTATCTCATCAGATAAAGCCCTTTCTGTTCTACAGACCAGAACATCAGCTTTGAGACCCAATTCCATAAGAGTTTTTACTGAATGTTGAGTAGGCTTTGTTTTTAATTCACCTGTTGCAGACAAGTATGGTATCAACGTAAGGTGAATAACCATAGAATTTTCAGGACCTTCTTCATAGATTACTTGCCTAACTGCCTCCAAAAATGGTAATGACTCAATATCTCCTACTGTACCTCCAATCTCAGTAATTATTATATCCAAATTATTTTTATGATTTAGATTTCTAATATTCTCTTTAATCTCATTTGTAACATGTGGAATTACCTGAACTGTTTTACCTAGAAACTCTCCTTTTCTTTCTTTTTCTATTACATTTTGATAAATTTTTCCAGTTGTAACATTATTTTTTTGTGAAGTATTGATACTCAAAAATCTCTCATAATGACCTAGATCAAGATCTGTTTCAGCTCCATCATCAGTGACATAACACTCTCCATGCTCATATGGATTTAATGTCCCAGGATCAACGTTAATATATGGATCTAACTTTTGAATCGAAACTTTTAAACCTTGAGCCTGAAGAAGCCTCGCTAAAGAAGCTGATACAATACCCTTCCCAAGAGAGGAGGTAACACCACCTGTTACAAAGATATATTTAGGTTTATTCATCCGGATAGAATAATATTTCCGGACTCAAATTTACAAAATATTAAAGTATTTGATAATTTATTGCTCAATAATCTCTTCAATATCATATTCTCTATGCCTAAGAATAAACATGGAGGAATTGAATAAACCTCCTAAAGTATCCTTTTTGTATAGAAATTTAGATTCAATATATGATTGCTCATCATATTTAGTTGTTCTATTTAAATTTTTATCAATTAAAACCCTAAGCAATATATCTCTAGTAACATCATAACCTCTTACAACATCTTTATTTGGAAGACTTCCAAACAGGTTTAAATATCTACTTTCAAATTTTGAAATTGAATCATAATTCATTTTTTTAGAAATTGAAGTGTAAGTAAAAGCTAGATTTCCTAGATCTTTAACATTAATACTTGGATCATCATACTGATTACCTCTATAGGTAGTATATAATTTAACATCTCTTTCAGATGTAATTTGGGAATTAAGTTGAGATATTACACTAGATATCAATGTAAATATTTCAGATTCCACGATTACCTTATTTGGAAGAGAGTCAACTAAAAGTGAATCTAAAAGCTCAGGTAAAATGTAGCCTTCAAATTCGGGTTTTATTTTAGTGGAATTTGGGAATATATCTGATAGCTTAGATTCAATTTCATTATTCAAAGAATCAGCAATAATTACAATATTTTCCTCTCTATCTAAATTTTTATCTAAAAAATTTATCATTCTCTCTCTCAAAAGTTTTTTTGGTGTGACAGACTGAATTACACCTTTTATTAACTTAACTGGGATAGTTGATAAAGGAAATAATTTAGGAATTGATTCTAGTAATTTAATATTTGAAAGTGTTTCAAAATTTCTTGGTATTAATGGTCCTATAATTACGTCTGAATTTTTTACAGAATTATTATTTGATATTTCATTTATTTTATTTACGGAATTCTCAGTATCAAAAACATTAAGATTGACAGAAATATTTAGTTCCTTTAAATCTTCAATCGCATACAAAATACCAGAGTAAAAATCTAAGGTAATTGTGTACAAGTTTCTATCCTCAAATAAAGACTCAACTTCCTCAATTGAGTCATAGTTTACTGTTTTGGATCTAAATGGAAGAAGAACTGAGAGATTTAATTGACCACCTTTTTTTCTTTTTTTTACAAAAATTGAGTCTAATCTAGTTAAGTATTCATCTTTGATTAACGAGTCTTTTTTAGCTAACGTAGATTCTTGAATTGATTGAAATACTGGAATTAAAATTTTTGATTTTCTTTTTAATCTTGATTCCCTAAGTTTTGGATTGAGTTCAAGTATATCATTTACATTGATATTATACCTCTGTGAAATTGAGAAAAGGGTCTCTTTTCTCTCAACTTCATGAATAATAGTATCTGATACAATATTTTGTGAGAATATTGATTGAAATGTTATCAATAAAAGAATAAATACTCTTTTCACTTATTTCTGTCTTTCAAGTTTCCATAATTCATAATGCTCATTATTAACTATATATGACCAATGTAATAAAGACTGTTGAATTCTAGGAGAAATATCCTTTGAATTTTCTATTCCTAGTCCAGACTTATAAATTTTATTATAAATAGAATTTCTAAACCTTCCCTTTGGACCGCAGAATGCAAGCCATCTTTTTATTTGTCTTATGTCATCTTCGTGACGTCTTCCATTATGATATTTACAATACCATTCAAACCAGCCTCGCGGATCATCTTTATGTATCCAACCTTTCGCTTCCCATTCTTCCTGAGATTGCCCTGATTTAATTTTAAATAAATTAATTTTTACTAAATATTTTTTTGATAAATAATAAGATTCATCAAGATTTTTAAACCAATCTTTAGGAAAAATTCTATAGTCAACAAGTTGATTAAAATATGTTCCTCCAAAAATACCCTTGTGAAGCATTTGTTTTGGAGTTAACATCGGTTTAAATGAATTATACAGTTCTTCCATATGAAATTTATTCCCACTCAATTGTCGCAGGAGGCTTAGAACTTATATCATAAACAACTCTATTTATTCCTTTAACTTTATTAATTATAGTATTAGAAACTTCTTTCAAAAAATCATTTGGAAATTCATACCAATCTGCAGTCATTCCATCAGTTGAAACTACAGCCCTTATAGCAACACATCTTTCATAAGTTCTTTCGTCACCCATTACTCCAACACTTTTAACTGGTAAGAGTATTGAGCCAGCTTGCCATATTTTATTGTAGAGTTTCCACTTTTTTAAAGAATCTATATATATTTTATCAGCTTCTTGAATAAGAGCGATGCTTTCATAGTCAACCTCACCAAGAATTCTTATTCCCAGGCCTGGCCCTGGAAAAGGGTGTCTGTTTAAGATTTCTTTAGACATATTCAAAGAGTTTCCAATTCTTCTTACTTCATCCTTGAATAACATCTTTAAAGGCTCAATAACTTTAAGGTTCATTTTTTCAGGAAGTCCTCCAACGTTATGATGAGATTTAATAGTTGCAGAGGGTCCCTTTACTGATATTGATTCAATTACATCAGGGTAGATAGTTCCCTGAGCTAGCCATTTTGCATTCGATATTTTTTTTGATTCTTCATCAAAAACTTCAATAAATGTATTACCTATTATCTTTCTTTTGATCTCAGGATCAATTATGCCCTTAAGGCCATTAATAAATTTATCAGAGGCATCAATACCCTTGACGTTAAGACCCATTCCTATATATTGATCTAGTACTTCGTTAAATTCATTTTTTCTTAAAAGACCATTATTTACAAAAATGCAATGTAAATTTTTGCCTATTGCTCTGTCAAGCAAAATAGCTGCTACACTTGAATCTACTCCACCTGATAGTCCTAAAATCACTTTTTCATCAGATATTTCAGATTTTAACTCTTTGACAGTTCTATCAATAAAAGATTCAGGATTCCATTCCTTTATAAATTTTAATTCTTTTAAAAAGAAGTTTTCAAATATTTTGAGTCCATTTTCAGTATGAAAAACCTCCGGGTGAAATTGAAGTGCATATAAGTTAAGTGAGTCAATTGAGTAGGCTGCATTTGAGACAGAATTTGTACTAGCTATAACTTTTGCTCCTGATGGTAACTTTGATATTGTATCTCCATGGCTCATCCAAACTTGATTATTTACATTGATACCTTCAAATAGTGAGCAATCCTCATCAATAAAAGACAGATTTGCACGTCCATATTCTCTTGAATTTGAATTTTTTACAATTCCATTAAATTTTTTTGCAACTAGTTGAGCGCCATAACAGATTGCAATAATAGGTTTTGAACCCAATATCATTTTAAGATCTATATCAGGCGAATTAGTTTGATTAACTGAAAAAGGTGATCCAGATAAAACAACAGCTTTAAATTGATCCATATCACTGGGCAAATTGTTAAAAGGTGATATTTCGCAGTATATAAAAAGCTCTCTAATTCTTCTTGCTATTAGCTGGGTATACTGTGAACCAAAATCAATTATTAAGACTTTATTTTGCATGGACAAAAATACAACTATATATTAATCTTCAAGATTAATAACTAATATTTTATCATCTGGAATAAGCACTTTATCAACTAAATGATCAATTAGAGCTTGTCCTTTTACAGAATAAAAATTTGCAAAGTTTAGGTGTCTTTCTTGATCTACATTATTGGGATGAAGTGATTCAAAAATTATTTTTATATTATCAATCTGTTCTTTATGATTTTTCTTCTCTGCTTTTATTAATTTCTTTTCAAGATCATCAATACCTTTCATCTGTTTTTTTTCTTGAGCGTTTAATGCCCCCTCAAATGACTTGTTTGTTCTATTTGATATCTTTCTAAGTTTATTAAATTGATCATTTAGCGTTTTCTTGATTGAATCAAAGCTTACATTAACATTTGAGATTTTCTTTAACTTATGATCTACTAAATCGTTAATACTTTTGAAGAAATACTCTAATTCTACATCTGTTTTTTTAATCTTTAATGACAACTTTTGATCAATTATAAATGCACTAGATCTAAGTTTGAGAATTGGATATTGTAAATTTGAATTATCAAAAAATAACTTAAGTTGCATCCAATATTTTAATTCATTAGGACCACCTACATAACAAATATTTGGTAATATTTTCTCTTGAAATAATGGCCTCATTAATACATTTGGAGAAAATTGTTCAGGACTGGATTCAATCTGATTAATCAACTCCTGAGTTGAATATTCCTTTTCATCATCAACAGATATTGTATCATTCTTTATTCTGATTCTCTTTCTACCCTTTGAAGTAATCTTGAAGAAATTAATTTCAGATGGGTTTACCTGTGGCTTGTAGGATTCAAAGTCTCTTTTATTTTTTTCTATTTGATTTTCTGTATCAATTTTGCATCTAGAGTCAATTATCTCATTTTTAAAATTTTCAATAAATAGCTCTTTAAATGCTTTTTTATCAGGATCAATAATTATTAGCCCATACCTTCCAAAGAGAGAATTAATAAATTTTATAGTTGAGAATGATAGGGTGTCTTCATTAATATAACTTTGGTTTATTAACTCTTCAAGTTGGAGTTTAAATTCAGCATCTATAATTTTTGATTTGTAATCATCAGTTATTCTGCTAAAGTCATTCAGTATTATTTTTCCAACTCTATTATTATGAGAATCAATATCCCATTTGATCTTTTCATTTGAAATATTTACATATGAAATTTCATCAAAATCATGATCCTCACTTGCAAGCCAAAAAATAGGTACGTAATTAAAATTTTTAATTTTTGAGTTAAGATATCTTGCCATACTTATTACTTGAGCAATTTTGTAGATAACCATTAAAGGTCCAGTAAAAAGATTTAATTGATGGCCAGTGGTAATTGTAAATGTATTAGAATCAATAAGTGAGTTAATATTTTTAGATGTTTCTTTGTATAACTTGACTTTAGAATATTGTTTTTTCAACTGATCAACAAGAACTTTTCTATTTTCATCTTGAAACACATCTTTTTTATCTATACTTTTTTTTAGAATATTTTTTTCCTCATAGAAATGTTCAATAATTCCATCAAGGATTTTATCCTTTTGTATAAATTTATTAATAAGGTTATCTCCAATAAGATTAAGATCTTTTTGGATATTTTGACTTCTCATACCTTAATTTTTGTAAATATATCTGAATTTTTGAAAATTGAATGTAACTTAGAGTAAACTAACTTAGATATCATGAAAAATTTAAAATTATTTTTTGTTTTTTTAATTATTGCACCATTGTCTTATGCCCAGGAAATTGAGGAAAAACTCGAAGAAGTAAAGTATAGAAATATTGGGCCATTTAGAGGAGGTAGATCTGTTTCATCAGTCGGTGTTGTTAATGATCCTTTAACCTATTATATGGGAACTGCTGGTGGGGGCTTATGGAAAACAACAAATGCTGGAAGCGAGTGGTTTAATATATCAGACGATTATTTTAAAACCTCTTCTGTAGGAGCTATAGCTGTTTCAGAAAGTGATAGTAGAATAATTTATGTTGGAATGGGTGAACATTCTCCAAGAGGAGTCACAACATCTTATGGAGATGGAATTTATAAGTCAACCGATGCAGGTCAAACATGGGATCATCTAGGTTTGGATAATACTCAGCAAATTTCAAGAATTATAATTCATCCTGATGATAATAATATAGTTTATGTTGCTGCCCAAGGAGCAATAAATGGACCCACAAAAGAAAGAGGGGTATATAAGTCAATTGATGGTGGAAAAACTTGGAGGAATGTTTTGTTTGTTAATGAGTTAAGTGGAGCATCAGAATTATCAATTGATATTAATAATCCAAAAGTATTGTATGCAACTATGTGGGAACATCAAAGACTTCCATGGAAAGTTATATCTGGAGGGGAAGGAAGTGGTGTATATAAGTCAACTGATGGTGGTGAAAATTGGTTTAAAATAGAAAATGGTCTCCCTGATGAATTAGGTAAATTAGCAATATCCGTATCAAGAGCTAATTCTAATAAAGTCTATTTATTAGCAGAGAGTGATACTAACAAAAGACTAGGTGGGTTATTTGTATCCAATAATGCAGGTGAAAGCTGGTCAAGAGTTAGCAAATTTGCAGAGTTAACATCCAGGGCTTGGTATTACATTGAGGTGTTTGCAGATCCCAATGATGAGAATACTGTCTATGTATTAAGTGCAAGAGCTTATAGATCAATTGATGGAGGTAAAACATGGGAAAGAATCTACAGTGGACATGGTGACTATCATGACCTTTGGATTAACCCAAATAATTCAAAAAATATGATTATGTCTGACGATGGTGGTGGTGAAATCACATTTGATAATGGTAGCTCGTGGTCAAGTATAGATATTATGCCTACAGCTCAGTTCTACAGAGTTAATGTAGATAACCTATTTCCTTATAATTTATATGGTGGTCAGCAGGATAACTCAACTGTTAGAATTGCTAGTATCGGTTCTGGAGGTGGTATCTCAGAAAGAGATTGGTCATCTACAGCAGGTGGAGAAAGTGCCTTTTTAGCTTTTGATCCTGATAATCCTCGATTAGTTATGGGAGGTAGTTACTTAGGAAGTGTAAATATATATGACACAAAAGCCAAAGCAAGAAAAAAAGTAATGATTGAGCCAATAAACTATATAGGGAAAGCATCTAGAGATATGAAATACAGATTTAATTGGAATGCACCTATTATTTGGTCTCAGCACGAACCAAATACGTTTTATCATGCTGCTCAGCATCTATTTAAAACAAAAGATTTGGGTAAATCATGGGAAATTGTATCACCTGATTTAACTAGAGATGAAGATGAAAAACAAGGAAACGGTGGAGGACCATATACAAATGAGGCAGTTGGAGCAGAAAATTATGGGACAATAAGTTATGTAATTGAATCTCAACATGAACCTAATACTATTTATACTGGTTCAGACGATGGACTAGTTCATATAACTAAAGATGGAGGAAAAACATGGAACAATATCACGCCTAAAGGCTTGGAGGAAACCATTATTAATGCAATTGATATCTCACCTCATGAAAAGGGAACAGTCTACATAGCTACTACTAGATATAAGTTTAATGATAAGTCTCCTGGATTATATAAATCAACTAATTATGGTAAATCATGGAAAGAAATTACTGGTAACATACCATATGGTGCATATACAAGAGTAGTAAGAGAAGATGAAAAAAGAAAGGGTTTATTAATCGCAGGTACTGAATTAGGTGTTTACATTTCTTTTAACGATGGAAAGAATTGGGAAAGATTCAACCTTAACATGCCTGTTCTAGCTATTACAGACCTAATGATAAGGCATGATGATCTAATTGTTGCGACTCAGGGAAGGTCATTTTGGATTTTAGATGATATGGGATTGATAAGGCAAATGGATAATTCCCAGGAAACCAGACTTTATCAACCTGAAAACTCAACTATTGGTAATTGGTACAGTCAACTAAACTCAAATTATTCAGATGGTACATCAACATTCACAGGTGTTAATCCTGCTAATGGTGTTGTTATTTATTATAATTTAAACAAAGATGATATAGATAAAAAAATAACAATAAAGATTTTTGACAAAGACAATAATCTTGTTAGAGAGATAGATAATCAATATGATAATGAGTTCATTACATATAACGGGGGTCCTTCGAGAGAACCTGTTTTATCAAGCAAAAGTGGTATAAATAGATTTGTCTGGAATGCTAGACATAAATCACTCAGCGGGGTTCCATATGCTTATATTGAAGGAAGATTTAGTGGACATAAAGCAATACCTGGAATGTATAGTATGACTCTTGAGGTAGGAGAAAAAGTATTTACCTCAAATTTTGAAATTCTTAAAAATCCAAATTTTAACGTTTCTGATAAAGACTATGCTGTGTTTGATAAATATACCGCTCATATGGAAAAGAACTTTAATATAATGGCTAATTACATTAATAGTAACAAAAAATTAATTGATAAACTGAAAGATCTTCTTAGCGAAATTGAAGATTCAACAATTAAAAATAATGGTCAAATATTACTAAACAAAATGGATAGCTGGGATAAAAAAATGATGCAAAGAAAGTCCTTAGCTTATGATGATGTTGAAAACTTTCCAAATAAATTTTTAGCAGATTATTTATTTATACTTGACGAAATTAAGGGTGATATTCCAAATGTTAGTGAAGGAATTTTAAAATCTTTAGAGTCTCTTGATAAAAAATGGGAAGCACTAAAGGAGGAAATTGACAGTATCAATGATAATGACATACCAAGTTTTAATAATGTACTTTGGGATTCAGGAATAGGTGCAATAAATTAATGTAGGAAATTACCTAATTATTCAGGCTTTTCTTCTGCAGCTGGCTCCTCAGCCTTAGCTTCTTCTGCAGCTGGCTCCTCAGCCTTAGCTTCTTCTGCAGCTGGCTCCTCAGCCTTAGCTTCTTCTGCAGCTGGCTCCTCAGCCTTAGGCTTAGGTGGTTCTTCTTTCTTTACAATTGGCTTACCTGCTAACCAATCATTGACAAGATCTTGTGGAAGAATTCTTTCCTCAAATGAATAGTTATCAGAACCATCTTTTTTGATCATTCTGATTGCTTTTGCAAGTTTTTTTGAGCCAGTTTGTAAACTAGCAACAGCTTTTTTTGCCATCTTATTTTATTTCTTTGTGAACAGTCATTTTCTTCAGAATAGGATTGAATTTCTTAATTTCTAATCTATCTGGAGAATTTTTTTTATTCTTAGTTGTTATGTATCTAGAAGTACCTGGCATACCTGAGTCTTTATGCTCAGTACACTCCAAAATTACTTGAACTCTATTACCTTTTTTTGCCATTTTACTTAATTAAACCTTGTTTTCTAGCTTCTTTTAAAACTTCCGAAATACCTTTTTTATTAATAGTTTTCAAAGCAGATGCTGAAACCTTAAGAGTAACCCATTTATTCTCTTCAGGAATGAAGAAACGTTTCTTAATAAGATTTACATCAAATCTTCTTTTTGTCCTATTCAATGACTTAGAAACATTGTTTCCAAACATAACTTTTTTTCCAGTAATTTCACAAGTCTTAGACATAACGCACTAATTTTTTGTAACGTGCAAAACTAATGTATTTCAGTTTAATAAAAAAATAATTTTATTGCTTAATAATTTTATCGAAAAAAAGCTGAAAAGAGCTATTTGTTGCTTGAACAATAAAGTCCTCTCTATTGCAATTGAAATGAAATTTCTGACAGAAAATCTCATTATTAGATAGAATAGCAATAAAGCAGTCACCTAGATTTGTTTCAGGTGAGTCAACAGAGGGTCCAGCATTACCAGTAATTGCTATTGAATAATCAGTGTTAAATTTTTCTTTTACACTCTCAGCCATTTTAACTGTAATTTCTTGACTTACCGTAGAATAATTATCCAATTCACTTTCACTGATTTGAAGAATATTTTTTTTGGAGTATCTAGTATAAGAAACAATTGAACCAATAAATATTTTAGAAGCACCTGGTATTTTAGATATAGATGATGATAAATTTCCACCAGTACAACTTTCAGCAAAACAAATTGTTTCATTGTTAGAATTTAAATAATCAAATACCTTCTCAATCATTTTATTTTACTTTAAGTGTAAACATTTTGTCTTTAGATATAAATCCTTCAAGGATATCTCCACTCTCAACTCTCGATACTCCCGATGGTGTTCCTGTAAAAATTAGATCTCCTATTTTCAAGGTAAAGTATTGAGAAACATAAGATACTAGTTCATCTATTCTCCATAACATGTCAGATGAACAACCTGACTGAACTAATTCATTATTTTTTTTTAGACTAAATTTTATAAATGATAAATCCTCTAAATTATTTTTATTGACAAATTTGCCTACCATACAAGAGTTATCAAAAGCTTTTGACTTTTCCCAGGGATGACCTTTCTCTTTTAAGTTATTTTGAATATCCCTAGCTGTAAAATCAATTCCTAGTCCTATCTCGTCATAATACTTATGAGAAAAAGAATTATCTATATGTTTCCCTACCTTATTAATTTTAACAACTAATTCAACTTCATGATGAATATCATTTGAAAAAGATGGTATAATAAAGTTTTGATTTTTTGCAATTATTGCAGAATCTGGTTTTAAAAAAACTACAGGATCTTTAGGCTTTTGATTAGACAATTCCTTAATATGATCAATGTAATTTCTACCTATACAAATAATTTTCACCTTACTAATCGTTGATTAAACTTAATTTTAATTTTGTAAAAATCTTCTTGGTATATTCAGGAAAATCTCCTTTCATTATCCAAGAATAATAACCTTTATCAGATTTAAACACATCTGTTACCTTTTGGCCTGTATATTTACCAAAAGCAAATATCGCATCATTATCTGCGTCTATTCTAATTTTACCTGCAAAATCGAGGTTGTTACTTCTTTTTGTGTATTCACTTAAAAAATCAATATCTGGTTCTAAATCATCATACTTTTCAAGTTGAGCTTTAAAAACTTCATATGTCGCTATTGTATCATCAAGAGCAGAATGGGCATTCTCCAAATTTTTACCACAATAAAACTTTAGAGCCGCAGAAAGATTTCTGGGTTCCTTTTTATGGAATATAACCTGACTGTCTATCATTCTAACTTTGGAAAAATCAAAATCAATATCTGCCCTAATTAGTTCTTCAACTAAAATTGGAATGTCAAACTTTATAGCATTAAAACCAGCTAAATCGCTATCCTTTATAAATTGATAAATCTCATTCGAATAATGTTGAAAATTCGGTTCATTTTTAACCATATCATTTGTTATTCCATGAACTTGAGTAGCCTGAAAAGATATATCCATTTCAGGGTTTATTCTCCATACCTTTTGAGATTCTTGATTATCAGTATCAACCTTTAAAATAGCAATTTCTACGATTCTATCTTTACCAACTTTTGCACCAGTAGTTTCAAGATCAAAAAAACAAATTGGTCTTTCTAATTTGACTCTCATACTATATCGTTTGGTTCATATCCCATCCCTCAAGATATTCGGCAACTCTCTTTACAAAGCTACCACCAACTGAACCATTAATAATTCTATGATCATATGTATGAGATAGAATGAGTTTCTTTCTGATTCCAACAAAATCTCCTTTCTCTGTCTCAATTACAGATGGTAGTTTCCTTATAACACCGATAGCTATAATCCCAACTTGTGGTTGATTAATAATTGGTGTACCCATGATTGAGCCAAAGTTTCCAACATTTGTTACAGTGTAAGTTCCATCAGTTATTTCCTCAGGTTTAAGAGAATTAGATCTAGCCCTATTCGATAAATCATTGACAGCTAGTGTTAGTCCTTTGAGATTCAGGTGATCAGCATTCTTTATTACAGGCACAATTAAATTACCATTTTCAACTGCTGTAGCCATACCAATGTTTATTGATTTTTTAATTATGACTTTCTCATCAACAACTGAACTATTCAAGATTGGGTAATCTTTAAGTGATTTAACTACAGCGTCAATAAAAAGAGGTGTAAATGTAAGTCTCTGCCCCTCATTATCAAAAAATGATTTTTTATATTTTTCTCTCCAGTCCCATAAATTTGATACATCAACTTCTACAAATGACTGAACATGGGCAGAGATTTTTTTACTTCTTGACATATGATCAAAAATTATTTTACCCATTCTATCAAGCTCTAAGATTTGATCCTCTCTTGAAGAACTCGTTTCAAATTGAATATTATCTTTTAAATTGTTTGATCTTGATTTTACGAAAGATAGTATGTCTTGCTTAGTAACTCTTCCATCCTTTCCAGATCCAACAATTGAATCTAGCTCTTGATTACTAATTTTTTCTTTTTTTGCAATGTTTTTAACAAGAGGAGAATAGAATTTATCACTTTTAGATTCACTCTTTTCAATATTAGTTTTATCAACTTTATCCAATAATTCTATCGATGGTATATCTTCTAAAACATTTTCCTCAGTAATTTCATCATCTACTTCTTGTGCAACAATTTCCTTTTTAATTTCTTTGGATTTAATTATTGTCTGATCATTATCAATCATATCTGTTTCAATTTCAGCTATTACCTCTCCTACTTTAACTACATCATTTACTTCAAAATTCTTTTTAATAAGTTTACCTTTGTATTCAGAGGGTACATCCGAGTCTACTTTATCTGTAGCAATCTCAACCAAAGATTCATCTATCTCAACAGTGTCTCCAACATCTTTTAACCATTTGGTTATAGTTGCTTCAGCAATGCTTTCTCCCATCTTTGGAAGCTTTAATTGATATTTTCCCATTAGAATAGTATTTGCAAATTTACAATATTAAATTATTACTGATTTGAAATATTGCTTTCATATGGACGTCTGTTTTGAATACTTCTTGCCAGTGTAACTTCATCAGTATATTCCAGTTGATCACCAACAGGTATTCCCCTTGCTAAGACAGAGACCTTGACGTCAAGTTTATTTAATATTTTGAATAAATAAAAACTAGTTGTATCAGCCTCTATTGTTGCACTTAATGCAAAAATAATTTCATTAATATTCTTATCAATTATCTTTTTTTCAATACTAGAGATATTTAAGTCTTCAGGGCCGATTCCTTCAATTGGAGAGATGACTCCACCTAATACATGATATAATCCATTATAAAGATTGGTGTTCTCTATAGCAATAACATCTCTAATATCTTCAACTACACAAATTATCGATTGATCTCTTGACGGATTTGAACATATATCACAAATATCTTTATCAGAAATATTATGACATTCAGAGCAATGTTTTATCTGAGTTTTAAAATCAAAAATACTTTCAGACAAATCTCTTGAATATTCTTTTGGTTTTCTAAGAATTTCTAATGCAATTCTTAGTGCAGATCTTTTTCCAATCCCAGATAATTGCGAAATATTATATACTAAATTTTCAAGAAGTTTAGATGGAAATTCCATTAAGCTAATTTAGAAATATTCGTTGTAAGTTCTTTTGTATATTTATAAAAATGTTGTCTCCACAGATTATTTTATTAGCAATAGTATCTTATTTTTTGATACTAACTGCCATTTCATATTTTACTGGTAAAGAAGATAATAACGAAACATTTTTTAATGCAAAAAGAAGCTCCAATTGGGCTGTTGTTGCCTTTGGAATGGTTGGAGCATCTCTCTCTGGAGTTACTTTTATTTCAGTACCAGGATGGGTGGGAGAATCTCAATTCACATATTTTCAAGTTGTTATTGGATACTTAATCGGATACTTAATAGTTGCTAACTTATTATTACCTGTTTACTACAGTTATGGTTTAACATCTATTTATGAGTATTTAAATGAACGCTTTGGAAAAAAGTCTCATTTGGTTGGATCAATTTCATTTTTAATATCAAGAATTTTAGGAGCATCCTTTAGATTATATCTAGTTGCAATTGTTCTTCAAGAATTTGTTCTAGACGATTTTGGAATACCATATGAAATAACCGTAATTATATCAATCTTGCTAATATGGATGTATACACGTAGAGGAGGTATAAAAACAATAGTTTGGACGGATACTATTCAAACAACTTTAATGATTCTTGCAGTAGTGCTATCAATACACTACATAAATAAAGATATTGGATGGACATTTTTTGAATTTGTTGGATCAAATGATTTTAAAGAGTATAGTCAAATATTTGTAACAGATAGCTTGATGGAAAGAAATTACTTTTTGAAATCAATTATTGGGGGTGCTTTTATAACTATCTGTATGACAGGTTTGGATCAAGATATGATGCAAAAAAACCTTACTTGTAGAAATTTAAATGATGCCAGAAAGAATATGATTGTTTTTAGTTTTATCCTTACTGCAGTGACATTTTTATTCATAGTTTTAGGTGCACTTTTATACATATACTCAAATCAAAAAGGAATTAATATCCCATTAGTTGATAATAGTCCCAGAACAGATCTTCTATTTCCTGAAATTGCATTAAGCTCAGGTCTAGGCGGATTTTTAGGTATAACTTTTATTTTAGGCCTAATAGCAGCTGCATATAGTAGTGCTGACAGTGCTTTAACATCTCTAACCACTTCTTTTTGTGTGGATATTCTGAAAATAGATAGTAGTAAGTCAAATTCAAAAAAAACCAGAAAATATGTTCATGTACTAATGAGTATACTACTTATACTGGTGGTAATTTTCTTTAGGTATTATTTAGACAAAAATGTCATAGATAGCCTTTTAACAGTAGCCCAATATACATATGGACCACTTCTTGGTCTATTTGCCTTTGGGATATTTACTAATTATAAAATCGATGATGATAAAGTCTTTTTAGTGATTATAATTAACATAATTCTAATAATATTGATAGGAAATATTCCTCCAGAGACAATTGGAGGCTACTCAATAGGATATGAATTACTGCCATTTAATGGATTAATAAACTTTGTAGGGCTTTATTTAATTAGAAAATAATGTCAATTTGTCATAATTATCAATTGGTATTTTTTTTGCAATTCATAAATTAAAATATAATTATGCCTAAAGGAAAAATTAACGTCTCGGTAGAAAACATATTTCCACTTATAAAGAAGTTTTTATATAGTGATCAAGAAATTTTTTTAAGAGAACTTATTTCAAATGCTACGGACGCTTTAACAAAGATTCATCACCTATCTAGTATAGGAGAAGTGAAAGGGGAAATTGGAGAGCTTGGTGTTGAAATTAAAATTGATAAAAAGAAAAAAATACTACATATAATTGACAATGGTGTAGGTATGACTTCCGAGGAAGTAAAAAAATATATCAATGATGTAGCTTTTTCAGGAGCTGAGGAATTTCTTGAAAAGTATAAAGAAACTTCTAAAGATACAGGCATAATAGGTCACTTTGGTCTTGGTTTTTACTCTTCTTTTATGGTTGCTGATAAAGTAGAGATCATTACAAAGTCATATAAAGATGAACCTGCTGCTCATTGGGTTTGTGATGGCTCACCTGAGTATAGTCTAAAAAAGAGTGACAAAAAAGAAAGAGGTACTGAAATTATTCTTCATATTTCAAAAGATTCTAAAGATTATCTAGAGGAAGCTAAAATTACGGAATTGCTTAGCAAGTATAATAAGTTTATGCCTCATCCTATAAAATTTGGGACAAAGGAAGAGACTATTCCTGGAAAAGAAGAAGGTAAAGAGGAAAAGATTACAGTTGATAATATTATAAATAATCCAAATCCAGCATGGACAAGACCTCCATCTGAACTAAAAGATGAGAATTACAAACAATTTTACAGAGAATTATACCCATATCAATTCGAAGAACCATTGTTTCATATTCATCTTAATGTTGATTATCCATTTAATCTCACAGGAATATTATATTTCCCGAAAATATCAAATGATCTTAATCTTCAAAAAGATAGAATTCAACTTTATCAAAATCAAGTATTTGTTACCGATAACGTTGAAGGTATTGTTCCTGAATTTTTAGGGTTATTAAGAGGAGTTATTGACTCTCCAGATATTCCTTTAAATGTTTCAAGAAGTTATCTTCAATCTGATACTTCAGTAAAAAAAATTACCAACTACATTACAAGAAAAGTTGCTGATAAACTTAGCTCAATCTTTAAAAATGAAAGAGAAAATCTTGAAAGTAAGTGGAATGATATCAAAGTTGTTATCGAATATGGTATGCTTACAGAAGACAAGTTTTATGATAAAGCAGAATCATTTAATTTATATCCTTCGGTAGATGAAAAATATTATACTTATCAAGAGCTCGAGGATAAAATTAAGGATTTACAAACTGATAAGGATGGAAACTTAATAGTACTATATGCTCAAAACAGAGAAGAGCAATATACATATATTGAGTCTGCAAAAGAGAAAGGGTATGAAGTTTTATTATTAGATTCACCTATTATACCACATTTAATTCAAAAACTTGAGTCTAAGAAAGAAAAGTTAAAATTTTCTAGGGTTGATTCTGATACTCTAGAAAATTTAATAAAAAAAGATGATCAAGTTATTTCTAAATTATCAGATGAAGAAAAAGAGAAGTTAAAACCAATGATTGAAAGTGCAGTTTCTGAAGATAAATATACTGTACAACTCGAGGCTTTAGATAGTAATTCTTTACCTTTTATGTTAGCTCAACCTGAATTTATGAGAAGAATGAAAGAGATGCAACAAACAGGTGGAGGGGCTATGGGAAGTATGCCTGATATGTATTCTTTGATTGTAAATACTAATCACGAGTTGGTGAGTAAAATATTAAATACTCGAACTGAGAAAAAAAGAAACAGCTTAATAAAACAGTCTGTTGATCTTGCTAAACTTTCTCAGAATACTCTTACGGGTAAAGAACTTACAGATTTTATAAACAGAAGTATAGATTTAATCAAATAGATAATTTAGGATTTTAGCTAGTCTAATTCCACCAACTAATAATAGATCTTTCACCGTCCCAAAGTTCTCATATTGATACTCATAACCTAACCTATCATCAATGGATACTCCATTGTATATACTTACAGTGTACTCATGAATTTCGTTTACCCATTTTAAAACATCATCCCTTTGAAATTTGTCAGCTTCTTTTGTAGAAATTAGCAAATTTGGATCAGGAAGGTTTAAAGCTAATTCGCTGTAACTCATATTGTGACTATTAATCATTTCTGAATCCCATACACGATGAAGATTTGAGTTTCTACCAAACCATTTTACATAAATTCTATTTGCACCTCTATCCTCGTACCTTCCTATATGAAGCGGCTGATGAAGGTCTCCAACAAAATGGACGAGTAATTTTAAATAAAATGATTTTTCTGAATTAGATGCTGAACTATTCTGCAATATATCTATACATTGATTTATGGCTATGTAAACATCTCCTTTTTCTGATGGATTTATATCTTGGTAATCATCATCCAATTCCATGTTTATAAAGTGCCAATTATAATACTTGTCATATCTACTATCAGACTTTATATCATCGGCATATGTAGATGCATTTACAAGGGTTTCCCCATCAAGAATTTTATTTATTTGTAACCGTGCATTATCAGTCAAGTAATTACTAGCGACTTCTGCTATGACTCTGTGTCCGGTAGAGCCCCAATTTACGCTTGAGAAGACACCAATGACAAAATAAAATGCAAGTCTCATTTATTATTCACTTAATTTTAGTTAAATATAATACTCTATTAAGGATTATCTTATTTAGCAGTAAAATATTAATTTTAGATTATAAAAAACTTATTGAAGAATTACCTCAATCTTTTTTTTCTTGTTTTATGCAATATTATTACTGCACAAAATTATTCTGTTAAATATATTAACGATAATATAATAATTGATGGGGTCGAATCTGAAAAAGTTTGGGAAGAAGCCAATGTTGGAAATGATTTTTGGCAATGGAGACCTGAAGATGATGTTAAAGCAATAAAACAAACAGAATTTAAAGCAGTTTTTGATGATGAAAATTTATACTTTCTTGTTAAAGCTTACACAAAAGAGAAGAGGTTTACCGTATATTCACTCAAAAGAGACTTTAGTACTGCTAGTGCAGATTATGTGCAGTTGATTTTTGACACTTTTAGTGATGCAACTAATGCATTTCAATTTCAGACAAATCATCTAGGTCTCAAGGGAGACATATTAGTGTCCGGAGGAAACAGAGATTATAGAACGGATAGAAATTCTTCATGGGATGCAATTTGGTATGTAGAATCAAAATTATACGATGACTATTATTTAACAGAAATTAAAATTCCATTTAATCAATTATATTTTATAAATGGCACTAAAAAATGGAGGTTTAATATGTACAGGAGTGATACTCAATCATTAGAACACTCTACATGGGTTAACATTCCGCAGAATCAGAGTATTGGCAACCTTGCATATATGGGAGAATTTAATTTTGAAAAACCACTTGGGAACTCCAAAAAACCTGTGATATTAATTCCTTACATAAATGCTATTCAAGGTAAAGACTTTGAAAATAACTATCAAATAAAAGATTTTGATTATGGTTTAGATCTTAAAATTCCAATTGGAAACTCACTTAACCTTGATGCTACATTAAATCCTGATTTCTCTCAAGTTGAAGTCGATGATCAAATTGTTAATACAACTAAGTGGGAGACAAGGTTGCCTGAAAAAAGACAATTTTTTACTCAAAACTCTGATTTATTTTCAGATTTTGGAACAAGGGAATCACAAGCATTTTTTTCAAGAAGAATAGGTGTGGCTAAAAATAAAAAAGGTGAAACAGTTGAAAATAAAATTTTAGCTGGGGTAAGATTAAGTGGAAAGATAAATAATTCAACAAGAATTGGTTTACTAAATGTTATGACAACTGAAGATATTAAAAATGAAATCCCTCAAAATAATAATACTCTTTTAACATTTAATAAAAAAGTTTTTTCAAGATCTAATTTTTCATTTTTTATTTTAAATAGAGAGAATACAAAAAAATATAATTTTGTAAATGATTCTGAAAGGTATAATAGAGTTATAGGAGCAGAATATAATCTAGCAAATAATGATGGTAGTTGGAGTGGAAAGGCATTTATACATAAATCCATTATGCCAGATAAAAGTGATAATAAAAAAAGTTTAAATACTTCACTAAGGATTACTCGAAATTCCAGAAATCATTTTATAAATTTTTATTCTGCTTATGTTGGTGATAATCATAGATCAGATCTTGGTTACTTCAGAAGATATGGGGTATATAAATTTGAACCTACATATAAGTACAGAATCTATCCAAATAATGAAAAAATTTTAAATATAGAGATTGGTCATTTTACTTCGTTTGTATTTAGACCTCTTTTTCAAAACAAACAGGAATTGACTTATAATCAAACATCTGTATTTATAAGTTATCTGAATCAAGCAGAGCTAAATTTTGAAAGAAGACAACGTAAGGATTATTTATTTTTCCCATTTGATCCAACAAGAACAAATGGAGCAATTCCTCTTCCAGCAAATAAATACTATGATTTTACAGACTATTCAATCTCATATAAATCTCCAAGTAGAAATTTATTTACTTCAGATTCGGAAATTTCATATGGATCTTTTTATAATGGAACTAAGTTTTCAATTCAAAGTAGACTGTCGTATAGAAGACAACCTATTTTCAATATGTCATTAAGACTAAATTATGATTCTATCGAGTTACCTAAACCATACCCAACAAGAAATATATGGCTAATAAGTCCAAAATTTGAGCTAACTTTTACAAAGAAAATATATTGGACTACATATGTACAATATACTAATCAATCAGAAAACCTAGGGATTAATTCCAGATTTCAATGGAGGTTTGCTCCATTGTCTGACTTATATTTGGTTTATAATGATAATTATTATACAAATGATAAGATTATACCTCAATTTAGATCAATAAATCTTAAACTTACTTACTGGATAAACATTTAATATGAAAAAAAAACTATTACTAATAATAACAACACTCATAATATCTTGTAGTTCAAATGATAACAACATGATTATTTCAGGAAATGTTGAAGGACTGAAAAAAGGTACTTTATATCTACAATCTGAAAAAGATTCAATTGTAATTAATTTGGATTCAGTTAATTTAAGGGGTGAGAGTAACTTTAAATTAAGCACAAATATTAGTGAACCAGATATTTACTATCTATATCTTGACAAAGAAGATGGAGACTCTCTGAACGATATTATTCCATTTTTTGGTAATGAAGGTGAAATAAAAATTAATACTAGACTTTCGACTTTTGATTCAGGTTATGAAATTTCAGGATCTATAAATAGTGATCTTTTGTTAGAGTATAACTCTATAATGAGAAAATACAATTCACAAAATCTTGATTTAATAGAAATATTTTACAAATCACAAATTGAAAATAATCAGGAAAGATTAGACTCAGTTAATATTGAATTAGAAAATTTAGTCAGGAAAAAGTATTTATATACTTTAAATTTTTCAATTACAAATTCAGATAAAGAAATATCACCATATATAACAGTCAGTCAAATACCGGACGCAAATATAGATTTACTTAGAATGCTATACGATACTCTACCAGCTAGAATAAAAGATTCTAAATACGGGAAAATATTAAGAAATATAACAATTGACTAACCACTATACTCAACAAAATTTCTTGGAGTTTCGTATAGAGTTATTTTAAGGTCATAGCTTTCATCAAAATAAGTGATTAGCCTGTTATAGATTAAGATAGCAATATTTTCAGCAGATGGATTTATTGTTTTGAAGTCATCAATATCCAAGTTTAAATTCTTATGATCTAAATATTCCTCTACCTCAGCTTTAATAATATTTTTGAGCTTTCCTAAATCATACACATAGCCTGTCTCTTTATCAATCTCTCCAGTCAGACTAACTATTAACTCATAGTTATGACCATGGTAATTTTCATTAGCACATTTTCCAAAAACTTTTTTGTTTTTTTCATCTGACCAATCAGATCTGAATAATTTATGAGCGGCATTAAAATGCGCTTTTCTACTAACCGTTACTTTCATTTTTTTAAATAATTATAAAAATACTCAAAAGCTATTTTAAACCAAACAGTATAAATATCTCCATTTGTTTTTATGTCTTCATTTAATGAATCCATATCTATCCACTTAAAATCATCAGCCTCGTCTGTATTTATTGAAGGATCTTGATTATAAACCCCATAAAACACATGGTCAAATTCGTGTTCAATTAAATCGTTATCAAGCTCTGCTTTATATGTAAATTCATAGACTTTTCTTAAACTAGTTTCAATACCCATTTCTTCAATAAGTCTTCTGTTTGCAGCATCTAATATATCTTCATCTTCACGAGGATGACTACAACATGTGTTTGTCCACAATCCGCCCGAATGATATTTCGAAAAAGATCTTTTTTGAAGTAAAAGCTCATATTTGTTATTAAATATGAAAACTGAAAATGCTCTATGAAGAACACCTTTTTGATGAGCCTCAAGTTTTGGCATTAATCCAACTTGATTATCATTTTTATCAACAAGAATTACATTATCTTCTGACATTGAGTTAAATTAATAATTCAGCTCCTCTTCCTCTTTATTAATTAATAAGCTATTATACTCATCTTTAGGACCAACAATAATATCATCGTATTTCCTCATCCCAGTACCAGCAGGAATCTTGTGACCCACAATAACATTCTCTTTTAAGCCTTCTAACATATCATTCTTTCCATTTACTGCAGCCTCGTTTAATACTTTCGTAGTTTCTTGGAAAGATGCTGCTGAGATAAATGATTTTGTTTGCAGTGCAGCTCTTGTTATACCCTGAAGTTGTGTTGAAGCTGTTGCAGGTTTAGCATCTCTGGCATTAACCAGATTTTTATCATCCCTTTTCAACATTGAGTTCTCATCTCTTAATTGTCTAGCTGAAACAATTTGTCCAACTTTAAGATTTTCACTATCACCAGCATCTTCAACAACTTTCATACCATATAATTTATCATTTTGTTCAATAAACTCATCCTTATATGTAAGTTGATCTTCAAGGAATAAAGTATCTCCTGTATCAATAATCTTAACTTTTCTCATCATTTGTCTAACTACCACTTCAAAATGTTTATCGTTAATTTTAACACCTTGGAGCCTGTAAACCTCTTGAACTTCGTTTACGAGATACTGCTGAACAGCAGAAGGACCTTTTATATTTAAAATGTCGTTAGGAGTGATTGAGCCATCTGACAGAGGCATTCCAGCTTTGATAAAGTCATTCTCTTGGACAAGAATCTGATTAGATAACTTGACTAGGTATTTTTTTATATCACCAAATTTAGATTCAACTATAATCTCTCTATTTCCTCTCTTAATTTTTCCAAAAGACACAACACCATCAATCTCAGAAACAACAGCAGGGTTGGAAGGATTCCTTGCTTCAAACAATTCAGTTACCCTAGGTAATCCACCAGTAATATCACCTGATTTTGCTGATTTTCTTGGAATTTTTACTAAAATTTTACCTTTTTCGATTGATTCATCTTCATCAACCATAATATGCGCACCAACAGGTAAGTTATATGACCTGAGTGTTACACCCTTTTTATCTTGGATAAGAAGTGTAGGAATAAGTTTTTTATCTCTTGAATCTGTTATGACTTTTTCTTTGAATCCTGTTTGTTCGTCAATCTCAACTTGATAAGTTTTACCAACTTCAATATTTTCATAAACAATTTTACCTGAAAATTCAGAAACAATTACACCATTAAATGGATCCCATTGACATACTACATCTCCTTTCGATAGTTTTTGTCCATTTTTAACATTAAGATATGAACCATAAGGGATATTATTTGTACTTAAGATATTTTTTGTTTTAGAATCTAAAATTTTAATTTCTGTAGTTCTAGATATCACAATATTAGAAGTTTTACCTTCGCTGTCTTTTGTCTTAACGACCTTTAAGTCATCAATTTCAGCAATACCATCAAACCTAGATATCAGAGAATTCTCCTCAGAAATATTACCAGCAACTCCACCAACATGAAACGTTCTTAGTGTTAACTGAGTACCCGGTTCACCAATAGATTGAGCGGCTACAACTCCAACAGCCTCACCAATTTGAATAGACTTCCCGGTTGCAAGATTTCTTCCATAGCAACTTGCGCATATACCTTTTTTAGTCTCACATGTTAATGGAGATCTTACATCAACTGATGTAATAAGGGTATTTTCAATTTTACTAACAATGTCTTCATCAATTAATTTACTACCCTCAATAATAACATCATTAGTTGACGGATCAACTATATCATTTAATGCAACTCTACCTAAAATTCTTTCACCTAAAGACTCAACAATTTCCTCATTTTTTTTGAGTGCAGTCACTTCTATCCCTCTTAGTGTCCCACAATCAAATTCGTTGACTACAACATCTTGTGATACATCATGTAATCTTCGAGTCAAATATCCTGCATCAGCAGTTTTAAGAGCTGTATCAGCCAAACCTTTTCTAGCTCCATGAGTTGAGATGAAGTATTCTAAAATAGAGAGACCTTCTTTAAAGTTTGACAAAATAGGGTTCTCAATAATCTCTCCACCACCAACATTAGATTTTTTTGGCTTAGCCATTAACCCTCTCATCCCAGTAAGTTGCCTTATTTGCTCCTTAGAACCTCTTGCTCCAGAATCAAGCATCATGTAAACTGAATTAAACCCTTGCTGATCATCACTGATTTGCTTCATTGCAAGCTCTGTAAGTGTAGCATTCGTAGAGGTCCAAACGTCAATTACCTGATTATATCTTTCATTATTAGTTATAAGTCCCATGTTATAGTTACCTATAATTCCATCAACCTGATTATTTGCTTCATCAATAAGGTGTTGTTTTTGTTCAGGTATAATAATATCACCTAAACTAAACGATAAACCACCTTTAAAAGCAAAAGTATAGCCAAGATCCTTTATTTTATCTAAGAATTCAGCAGTTTCTGGCACAGATGTAACATGGAGAATCTGGCCAATTATTTCACGAAGGTTTTTCTTTGTAAGGACTTCATTAAAAAATCCGGCTTTTTCTGGAACTACCTCATTGAAGAATATTCTCCCTGGAGTAGTCTCTATAATTTCGGAGGAATCATCTGTTTCAGATGTCTTTATTTTACATTTAATTATAGCATTTAGATCTACTTTTTTTTCATTGTAAGCCATATTAACCTCTTCAGGAGAATAGAAAGTCAAACCTTCACCCATAAGTTTTAGAGATTCAGAAGATTTTCTTGATTTGGTCATGTAATAAAGACCTAAAACCATATCCTGAGATGGAACTGTAATTGGAGAACCATTAGCAGGGTTCAATATATTATGAGAGCCAAGCATTAATAGTTGTGCTTCTAAAATAGCCTCTGGACCTAATGGTAGATGAACTGCCATTTGATCACCATCGAAGTCAGCATTGAATGCAGTACATGTTAACGGATGCAATTGGATAGCTTTTCCTTCAATAAGCTTTGGTTGAAATGCTTGTATTCCAAGTCTATGTAAAGTAGGAGCCCTGTTAAGTAGTACAGGGTGCCCTTTAAGAACATTCTCTAATATATCCCACACAACTGGTTCTCTTCGATCAATTATTTTTTTTGCAGATTTAACTGTTTTTACTATTCCTCTTTCAATAAGCTTTCTAATTATAAAGGGCTTATATAATTCAGCTGCCATATCTTTTGGCAATCCACATTCATATAATTTTAGCTCAGGACCAACAACAATTACTGACCTTGCAGAGTAATCTACTCTTTTCCCTAAAAGATTTTGTCTGAAACGTCCTTGTTTTCCTTTAAGAGAATCAGATAATGATTTTAATGGTCTATTAGATTCGGTTTTAACTGCAGAAGATTTTCTGGTGTTATCAAATAAAGAATCTACAGACTCTTGTAGCATTCTTTTTTCATTCCTTAATATTACTTCAGGAGCTTTAATCTCAACAAGTCTTTTCAGCCTATTATTTCTTATAATTACTCTTCTATACAGATCATTAAGATCAGATGTAGCAAATCTTCCCCCATCAAGAGGTACAAGTGGTCTTAATTCAGGAGGAATAACTGGTATTACTTTAACAACCATCCACTCCGGAAGGTTTTCTTTCCTCTCATTTCCCTCTCTAAATGACTCAACAACCTGAAGTCTTTTCAAGGCCTCTGTTTTTCTTTGTTTAGAAGTCTCATTATTTGCTTTGTGTCTTAACTCGTAAGAAAGTTCTTCTAGATCAATTCTTGATAGTAACTCAATCAAACATTCTGCACCCATTTTTGCAATGAATTTTCGGTCGTCAGTATCATCTAGAAACTGATTATCAACTGGAAGAGACTCCATTATTGTTAGATATTCTTCTTCTGTTAAAAAGTCCATCTTGTTGACAGGTTCACCTTCCACATTCTTTGCCTCTCCAGGCTGGATTACAACGTATCTTTCATAATAAATAATCATATCCAACTTCTTTGAAGGAAGTCCTAAAAGATATCCAATTTTATTTGGCAAGGACTTAAAATACCAGATATGCGCAACAGGTACAACAAGATTGATATGGCCTACTCTATCTCTTCTTACTTTCTTTTCTGTTACTTCAACACCACATCTATCACAAACTATACCTTTGTATCTAATTCTTTTATATTTACCACATGCACATTCATAATCTTTAACGGGGCCAAAAATCCTCTCACAAAACAACCCATCTCTTTCAGGTTTATGAGTTCTATAATTAATAGTTTCAGGTTTTAGAACCTCTCCTCTAGAATTACCAAGGATAACCTCGGGTGAAGACAGACCGATTGATATCGTATTAAACTTCTTTTGTGTCAATAATTCGTTATTTTTTGCCATTTTTTATTTTGTAATTTATTTTTCTTCTAATCTAATATCTAAACCAAGACCTTTTAATTCATGCATTAATACATTGAATGATTCTGGAAGACCAGCTTCAGGAAGATTTTCACCTTTAACAATTGATTCATAGGCTTTTGCCCTACCAATAACATCATCTGATTTTATAGTTAAAATTTCTTGAAGTGCACTTGATGCTCCATAAGCTTCTAGCGCCCAAACCTCCATCTCTCCAAATCTTTGACCACCAAACTGAGCTTTACCACCGAGAGGTTGCTGAGTTATTAAACTATATGGACCAATAGATCTCGAGTGCATCTTATCATCTACCATGTGACCAAGTTTTAACATATAGATTACTCCAACTGTTGCAGCTTGATCAAATTTTTCACCTGTACCACCATCATATAAATGGGTATGACCAAATCTAGGGACACCTGCCTCATCAGTAAGCTGATTTATTTGATCAAGTGTAGCTCCATCAAAAATTGGTGTTGAAAACTTTCTGCCAAGCTCCTTTCCTGCCCAACCAAGAACAGTCTCATAAATTTGACCAATATTCATCCTAGAAGGAACACCAAGAGGATTTAGGACAATATCAACTGGTGTACCGTCCTCTAAGAAAGGCATATCTTCTTGTCTAACAATTCTTGCAACAATACCCTTATTACCATGCCTACCAGCCATTTTATCTCCTACTTTAAGTTTTCTTTTTTTAGCAATGTAAACCTTAGCAAGTTTTTTAATTCCTGGCGGAAGTTCATCTCCTACACTTATTGTAAATTTTTCTCTTCTAAGTGAACCTTGAATATCATTTTCTTGTATTCTATAATTATGTAACAGTGATGATATTGTTGTGTTTAAATCATCGGATGTAGTCCACACTCCCTTTGTCAGATGAGTATAGTCTTCAATATTAGCTAGCATCTTATTAGTAAATTTCTTTCCTTTTATTAAGACTTCTTCACCAAGGTCATTGAATACACCTTGACAAGTCTTACCATTTACAACCGATGATAGTTTTTCTACAAGCTTAAGCCTCAGATCCTCAAGAATTTTATCATACTTAGATTCTAATAGCTCTAAATCAACTTTATCTTGAGATCTTCTTCTTTTATCTTTAAATGATCTAACAAATAATTTCTTGTCTATGACAATTCCGTTAAGTGAAGGCGGAGCTTTCAATGAAGCATCTTTAACATCTCCTGCTTTATCTCCAAATATTGCTCTAAGTAATTTTTCTTCTGGCGTTGGATCTGATTCACCTTTTGGAGTAATCTTACCTATGAGAATATCACCAGGGGTTACATCTGCTCCAACTCTAATCATACCATTTTCATCAAGTTCTTTTGTTGCCTCCTCACTTACATTAGGTATATCATCAGTAAGTTCCTCAGTTCCTAACTTAGTGTCCCTTACATCTAATGAGTACTCATCTATATGAATTGAAGTGAATATATCTTCTCTAACAACTTTCTCAGATATAACAATTGCATCTTCAAAGTTATATCCTTTCCATGGCATAAATGCAACTTTAAGGTTTCGTCCAAGAGCTAATTCTCCTTTTTGAGTAGCATATCCCTCGCAAAGAACCTGACCTTTTGTTACTTGATCACCTTTACTTACAATTGGTTTTAAATTAATACATGAACCTTGATTTGTTTTTTGAAATTTAGTAAGGTCATAAATCTTTGTATCATCATCAAAACTTAGTAATTTCTCTTCACTAGAGAGCTTATATTTAATTACTATTTTATTAGCATCTACATAATCAACAACACCATTTCGTTCTGCATTTACAAGAACTCTTGAATCAGTAGCTACTGATTTCTCCAATCCTGTTCCTACTATTGGTGACTCAGGTTTAAGAAGTGGAACTGCCTGACGCATCATATTTGATCCCATTAGTGCACGGTTAGCATCATCATGTTCCAAGAAAGGGATTAATGAAGCAGAGATTGATGCAATTTGATTAGGAGCTACATCAGTATAATTTATATTATCTGGTTTTACAACAGGAAAATCTGCCTGATCTCTTGCAATTACTTTTTCAGCTTTTATTTTACCAGAATTATCGTAGTTAATATTAGCTTGTGCAATCAACTTATTCTCTTCTTCTTCAGCAGATAAATATGTAATATTCTTAAGATCAATCTTACCATTCTTTACTTGTCTGTAGGGTGTTTCAATAAATCCAAGACTATTAACTCTTGCATATACAGATAAAGATGAAATAAGCCCAATGTTTGGACCCTCAGGGGTTTCAATTGGACACAATCTTCCATAGTGAGTGTAGTGGACATCTCTTACCTCAAAACCTGCTCTTTCTCTAGATAAACCTCCAGGACCAAGAGCAGAAAGTCTTCTTTTGTGTGTAATCTCTGCTAGTGGATTTGTTTGATCCATAAACTGAGATAGTTGATTTGTACCAAAGAAAGTATTTATAACAGAAGATAATGTTTTTGCATTAATTAAATCAATTGGGGTAAACACTTCGTTGTCCCTAACATTCATTCTTTCTCTAATTGTTCTTGCCATTCTAGCAAGTCCGACACCAAATTGAGATGAAAGTTGTTCTCCTACTGTTCTAACTCTTCTATTTGAAAGGTGATCAATATCATCTATTTCTGCTTTGGAATTTATTAACTCAATTAAGTATTTTATAATAGTTGTGATATCTAGTCTTGTTAAAGTCCTTTCTTCCATATCGACATCAAGATTCAATTTTTTATTCATTCTATATCTACCTACTTCTCCAAGGTTGTATCTCTGATCAGAAAAAAATAATTTATCTATAATACCTCTAGCTGTCTCTTCATCTGGTGGTTCAGCATTTCTCAACTGCCTGTAAATGTATTCAACTGCCTCTTTTTCAGTGTTAGTTTGATCTTTTTGAAGAGTATTATAAATAATAGCATAATCTGAGTTTTGTGCATCTTCTTTATGAATCAAGATTGTTTTGACATCTGCATCAAGTATCTGTTCAATATGATCTTTTTCAATTAAAGTGTCTCTATCAATTATAATTTCATTTCTTTCAATTGAAATAACTTCACCTGTATCCTCATCAACAAAATCCTCGTGCCATGTTCTTAAAACTCTAGCTGCTAATTTTCTATTTAGGGCTTTTTTAAGTCCTGCTTTTGTAACTTTAATTTCTTCAGCTAAATCAAAAATTTCTAGTATTTCCTTATCACCTTGATATCCAATTGCTCTAAATAATGTAGTTACAGGTAATTTTTTCTTTCTATCAATGTACGCATACATTACGTTGTTAATATCAGTAGCAAACTCAATCCAAGAACCTTTAAATGGAATTACCCTTGCAGAATAAAGTTTAGTTCCATTGGCATGGAAAGATTGTCCAAAAAATACACCAGGAGATCTGTGAAGCTGAGAAACTACGACTCTTTCGGCACCATTAATTATAAAAGTTCCGCTTGGAGTCATATAAGGTATAGATCCAAGAAATACGTCTTGTACTATTGTTTCGAAATCCTCATGTTCAACATCTGTACAATAGAGCTTAAGTCTGGCTTTAAGAGGAACTGAATAACTTAAACCTCTTTGAATACATTCATGCATTGAATATCTTGGTGGGTCTACAAAGTAATCTAAAAACTCTAACACAAACTGATTTCTTGCATCAGTAATTGGAAAGTTTTCTTTGAAAGTGTTGAATAAACCTTCCTCAACTCTTTCATCAGACTTTGTCTCAAGTTGAAAAAAATCTTGAAATGACTTAATTTGAATATCTAAAAAGTCAGTTTCTACATTTGCAGTTTTGGTGTTAGAAAAATTTGTTCTCAATTTATTATTAGTCATATTTTAGAGTTTTGTTTAAACAAGCATAGGCCTTTAGATAAAATTTCTAAAAGCCTAAAAAATGAAGTTATTTTAACTTACTTAAGTTCAACCTCAGCTCCAGCTTCTTCAAGTGATTTCTTTAGTCCCTCAGCATCGTCTTTTGATACTGCTTCTTTAATTGAACTAGGAGTATTGTCAACTAAATCTTTGGCTTCTTTAAGCCCCAATCCAGTTAACTCCTTGACCAATTTAACTACTGCAAGTTTTGAGCCCCCAGCTGATTTTAAAACAACATCAAATTCTGATTTTGCTTCAGCTGCTTCACCTCCACCTGCACTAGGACCTGCTGCTACCGCCACTGCTGCTGCTGCTGCAGGTTCGATACCATATTCATCTTTAAGAATATCAGCTAGCTCGTTAACTTCCTTAACTGTTAAACCTACTAACTGTTCTGCGACTTTTTTTAGATCTGCCATTATTAGAGTTTTTAATTATTAATTATTATTACACTTAATTTTTATTTGGACTCATCATTTGATTCACCCTCAGAGGTTTGTTCCTCTGTTTTTTTTGTTTCATCTTCAGCTTTTGCTTCCTCCGCAGCTGGCTCTTCAGCTTTTGCTTCCTCAACAGCTGGCTCTTCAGCTTTTGCTTCCTCAACAGCTGGCTCTTCAGCTTTTGCTTCCTCCGCAGGTTTTTCAGTTAATGTTTTAACTAAACCTGCAATTTTTCCACTACTTGATTTTAATGCTGAAATAACGTTCTTAGCTGGTGACTGAAGAATTGATATTATCTCTCCTATAACTTCATCTTTTGATTTTAAATTAAATAGTGCTTCGATATGTTCATCTCCAATGTAAATTGCCTCATCTACAAATGCACCTTTCAATATTGGCTTGTCACCATCTTTTCTAAATTTTTTAATAACTTTTGCCGGACTATTTCCAACCTTTGAAAGCATTATAGTTGTATTACCTTTCAGTAGATCTTTGAGTTCTCCAAAATCATTTTCAGATTCACTCATAGCTCTTTCAAGAAAAGTATTTTTAACAACTGAAAGCTTAACGTCTGAATTGAAACACTCTCTTCTAAGCTTACTTGTTTGTGTAGCATCAAGACCTGCTATGTCAGTCAGATATATTGACTTATAATCAGATAATTGGCCTTTAAGCTCCTCAACAACTTTAACTTTTTCTTCTTTATTCATTTTTAAATTATTCAAATTTAGACTCAATAGCAATACCAGGGCTCATTGTACTTGACATTGAAATACTCTTAATGTATGTGCCTTTAGCACCTGATGGTTTTAGCTTAATGATTGTCTTAATTAGTTCATTAGCATTATCTTTTATTTTATCTGCAGTAAAAGAAACTTTTCCAACGGACGCATGGATAATTCCGGTTTTGTCTACTTTAAAATCAATTTTTCCTCCTTTAATATCAGAGACTGCCTTGGCAATATCCATAGTCACAGTTCCTGTCTTAGGGTTTGGCATTAATCCTCTTGGACCAAGTACTTTACCAAGAGGGCCTAGCTTCCCCATAACACTTGGCATAGTTACAATAACATCAACATCAACCCAACCTTTTTTTATTTTTTCAATATAATCATCTAATCCAACTAAATCTGCTCCAGCTTTTTTTGCTTCATCTTCTTTATCAGGTGTAACAAGTGCTAAAAGCTTCAAGGACTTACCAGTTCCATGAGGAAGAGATACTACGCCTCTAACCATTTCATTTGCCTTTTTTGGATCTACTCCAAGCCTTATTGCAAGATCGACAGAGGAGTCAAACTTAGTAGTGGTAACTTCTTTAACAAGAGCAGAAGCTTCATCTAGGCTGTAAGACTTTTCAGCATCAATCTTCTCAAGTGAAATCTTTCTATTTTTTGATAATTTTACCATAATTATTTAACAGGAGGTTCTCCTCCATTTACTTTAATTCCCATTGATCTTGCTGTACCGGCAACCATTCTCATAGCTGATTCGACAGTAAATGCGTTTAAATCAACCATTTTATCTTCTGCTATTTTTTTTACTTGATCCCAAGAAACAGTTGCAACCTTTTCTCTATTAGGTTCACCAGAGCCCTTTTTCTTTTTTGCAGCTTCTAATAGTTGAACAGCAGCAGGTGGTGTCTTAATTACAAAGTCAAAGCTTTTATCCTTGAAAACACTAATAACGACAGGCAGGACTTTTCCTGGTTTATCTTGACTTCTAGAATTAAATTGTTTACAAAATTCCATAATATTAACACCGGCTGCACCAAGGGCAGGGCCTACTGGTGGAGATGGGTTTGCTGCTCCACCTCTTATTTGTAATTTTAATACTTTGTCAACTTCCTTTGCCATAATTATAATTTTTCAACTTGCATGTAACTTAATTCTAGTGGAGTCTTTCTTCCAAAAATCTTAACCATAACTTCGAGTTTTCTTTTCTCTTCATTTACATTATCTATAGATCCCGTAAATCCATTAAAAGGGCCATCAATAACTTTAACACTTTCACCAATAGTAAAAGGAATATTAATTTGTTCACCTGAAATAGCTAATTCATCTACTTTACCTAGCATTCTATTTACCTCTGACTGTCTTAATGGTATTGGCTCACCCCCTTTTGTTTCACCTAAAAAGCCTAAAACGTTTGATACCGATTTGATCACATGTAAAATTTCTCCTGAGATATCTGCCTTCATCATAATATAGCCAGGAAAATATGTCTTTTCCTTTGAAATCTTTTTACCTTTTCTTATTTGGACAACTTTTTCGGTTGGAACAAGCATTTCTTCAATCTGTTTATTAAGTGAGACTCTAGAAACTTCTGTCATTATATAATCTTTAATTTTGACCTCCTGACCAGTGACCACCCTAATTACATACCATTTTTTTTCTACTACTTCCACCATTTATCCTATTAAATTAAAATAAAGTTTAACTACTCTAGAGAGAATTGAATCAGCGCCCCATATTACTAATGAAAAAATCACTGAAAAAACTATCACTAAAGCAGATAGATTTAACAATTCTGAACGGGGTGTCCATTTGACGTTATCCCTCAGTTCTGTTACAGATTCCTTTATAAAGTTTATAATCGACATCATCTTTATTTGTGCACGGGTTGAGAGACTCGAACTCCCGACACCTGGTTTTGGAGACCAGTGCTCTACCAACTGAGCTAAACCCGTTTATATTTTACACAAAAGGTATCATGCAAATTGCAAGACACCCTTAGAGTTAATTAAACTTTGTTCTATTAGTCTAAAAGTTCAGTTACCTGACCTGCACCGACGGTTCTTCCACCTTCACGGATTGCAAATCTTAAACCAACATTTAGTGCAATAGGTGATATTAACTCAACATCTATAGTTAAGTTATCACCTGGCATCACCATCTCTACACCACTTGGAAGCACAATATTACCTGTAACATCTGTAGTTCTAACATAGAACTGAGGGCGATAATTGTTGTGGAATGGAGTATGACGACCACCTTCTTCTTTTTTCAAGATATACACCTCAGCCTTAAACTTAGAGTGAGGAGTAACAGAGCCTGGCTTACAAATAACCATACCTCTTGAAATATCAGTTTTTTCAATACCTCTTAGAAGAATACCAGCATTATCACCTGCTTCTCCTTTATCAAGAATTTTTCTAAACATCTCGATACCTGTTATTGTAGACTTAAGCTTTTCAGCACCCATACCAATGATATCAACCTCATCACCTGAGTTAGCAATACCAGATTCAATTCTTCCTGTTGCTACAGTACCTCTACCAGTAATAGAGAATACGTCTTCGATTGGCATTAAAAAGTCTTTGTCTATATCTCTTTTAGGAAGTTCAATCCAGCTATCAACACCTTCCATCAATTTCATTACGCTGTCAACCCATTTTTGCTCACCATTTAGAGCTCCAAGAGCAGAACCAAGAACAACTGGAGTGTTATCTCCGTCATAGTCATAGAAAGAAAGAAGATCTCTAACTTCCATTTCAACTAATTCGAGAAGCTCAGCATCATCAACCATATCCGCCTTGTTTAAGAAGGCAACAATTCTTGGAACACCAACCTGTCTTCCTAATAATATGTGCTCTCTTGTTTGAGGCATAGGACCATCAGTTGCAGCAACAACTAATATAGCTCCATCCATTTGAGCAGCACCAGTTACCATGTTTTTTACATAATCGGCGTGACCTGGACAATCTACATGAGCGTAGTGACGGTTCGCAGTTTGATATTCAACATGAGATGTGTTAATTGTAATACCACGTTCTTTTTCCTCAGGTGCATTATCAATTGAATCAAAGCTTCTAGCTTCTGAGTATCCAGCATCAGCTAGTACCTTTGTGATTGCAGCTGTAAGAGTGGTTTTTCCGTGATCAACGTGACCGATTGTCCCAATATTTAAGTGGGGTTTCGATCTATCAAAAGTTTCTTTAGCCATAACAGTATTTTTTTCTTGTTTTTTTACGAGCTGCAAATTTATAATTTTTTTCTTACAAAATAACTGATTTGTATTTTTTTTTTGCATGTTTAGAAAAAAATATAATTTTTGTTAAGTTTATAAGCAAATACAATACATTGAAAAGAAGAAAGTTCATCAATAATATTTTAATTTCATCTATTGGACTAAGCTCATTAGGTTTATCAAAACCATTCTATAATTCTATTAATTTTCCCTACAAATTGTCTTTAGCGCAGTTTTCCTTATTTAGACTGGAAATGATGAGACAAACTGATCCAATGGACTTTGCCAAAATTGCTTCAGAACTCGGATTTGAAGGCTTAGAATATTTACAAATGTCATACACTGGTGGTCTTTTAAGAGAAAAAAAGAAGACTTCGTTAAATGGAATAAAAAAACTAGCAAAAGATTTAAACACTAGAGCTAGTGATTATAATCAAAAAAATCTTTTAATAATGATAGATATTGCGCCTGATCTTGGGACTTATGTAGAAAATTTTGATGATTATCATACATGGATTGATTGTGCAAGTGAAATGAAATGTCATTCAGTAAGAGTAAACTTAAGAGGATCAGATGATAACCTTTCTGAATGGTCAGAAAACTCAATAATTAATTTAAGTAAGTTATGCGAATACTCAGAACCATTGGGCATAAATATTATAGTTGAGAATCATGGAGGATATTCTTCTAATGCTGATTATTTAGTTAATGTTATTGAAAATGTTAATTATAATAATATGGGGACTCTCCCAGATTTTGGAAACTTTTGTATAAAGCAAGATGAAAAAAAATTATCTGAGACATACAAGTTGCTAACTGAAGGAGCGGAAAAGTCTTCAGTTAGACCCCCTACTCTTTACGATACATGCGTAGAAAGATTTGACATGTACGACGGTGTTGAAAAACTTATGAAATATGCCAAAGGTGTAAGTGCAAAAACTCATGGTTTTGATTCAGAAGGAAATGATGTGGACATAGATTACTCCAAAATGCTTCAAATAGTTAAGAAATCAGGATATTCTGGATTTATTGGAGTTGAATCTCAAATATTTAATATGGATCCAATTGAAGCAATAAATGCATCAAAAAAATTATTACTAAATTCATATAGCTAAAAAAAGAAAATGAAAGTATTATCAAAAATTTTATCAGTAGTTGTTGGATTAACTGTCATCAATGTTTGGCTCTTCAGATCTGACAAATCAACATCCTACAGAGGGGGTGATGCAAACAGTCTAATGGAGGAATTTGTGGTATATGGTCTAGGTGACTATTTTTTAACAATAGGTATTATAAAAGTAGGACTAGCTGTCCTTCTTATCTTAAGTCTCTATTATAAAAAATTAAGAATGTTTTCAGCATTAGGGATTGGTTTAATGATGATAGTTGCCATCTATATGCATTTCAGCATAGGTGATGAGCTTATAAAATCTATGCCTGCATCAATTATGCTTTTAAGTTGCCTTATAATAGCCTACTCTTCGAAGAAATCTGTTAAATGATTTCAAGGCTATTATAGTATATAATATATTTGGACTAATTAATAACAAATAATATGGAAATCAGAAGTATTCAAAAATTTAATTTAATAAACTCAATTGCACTTATATCAATGTCAGCTTGGGGGTATATTGATACAAATTCGTTCACTGCTCTAATACCTGCTTTTTTTGGAGTTATATTGCTTCTTTTAGGAACAATGCTTACAAATGAAAAACTTGTAAAATTATCTGCTCATTTAGTTGTCTTATTTACTTTATTAATTCTACTGGCGTTAGTTATCCAAGTTTTACCAGGTGTTGTTGAAAGAGGGGGAATTGGCTTAATCAGAGTTATTCTAATGATCTCCACATCTGCATTGGCAATGATTGTTTTTATCAAAAGTTTTATTGATAATAGAAAATCTCGTTAAAATTTAAATTCAATTTTGTAACTTATAGGTATGAAAAAAATGGATAAATCATACCTTAAAAAAAAGATTAATAAGCTAAATAAAAAAATTCATAGAGCTGAATCTCAAAACGAAGAAAATAAAGCTTGGTGGAGAAAATTAAAACTAAATAAACTCAAGGACAGATTAAACCATATTAATTCATAAGATGAAAAAAAATATTTTTCTGCTAATTCTTATTTTTAACTTTTCTTGTTCAACTGTAAAATTTACAAACGAATATCTAGTATCTAAAAATGATGAAATCAAATTAAATTTTACAGATGAGAAAAAGATGAATTGGCACAATTTAGACCTAGAAAAAGATTCTATTCCAGGTATGAGCGTTGAAAGGGCTCACTTAGAACTATTAATGGGTTTAAAGGCAAAGAAGGTTATAGTAGCAGTAATTGACGCAGGTATTGACGTTAATCATGAAGATCTTAATGAATTAATTTGGGTAAATAAAAATGAGATTCCAAATAATGGGATTGATGATGATAAAAATGGATATGTTGATGATGTAAATGGATGGAATTTTCTTGGAGATTCTTATAATGAGACACTTGAGATGTCTAGAATTATTAGAGATGACTTGACTAATTACAGAAATTTTAATTCTGCAGTTAGTACTGTAGAAAAAAAAGTTAAAGAGTCTAAACAATCATTAGATTATTATAAAAAATTAACTAATGACTATATAGATGCCAATAAAATTATATCTGATTTCTTAGAAAAAGATGATTACTCACAATCAGATGTATTAAAAATAAATTCTAATGATTCATTGATTAAAAGATCAAAAGAATTAATCTCATTTTATAATTCAAGAGACCTAGACCTAAATTATCTTAAAGATGGTATTGAATATTTTTCTGATCAGATAAATTATCATTACAATGTTAACTTTAATGGAAGAACAATTGTCGGTGATGATATTTATGATATAAATGATATTGATTATGGAAACTCAAAAGTTATTCATTCTAAAAAATCAGAGAGCCATGGTACTCATGTATCTGGTATAATTGCCGGTATTAGAAATAATTCAATAGGTAATAAAGGAATCAATAATAATGTTGAGATTATGGCAATTAGAGCTGTTCCAAATGGAGATGAATATGATAAGGATATTGCACTTGGAATTAGATATGCTGTAGATAATGGAGCTAAAATAATTAATATGAGCTTTGGAAAATCATTCTCCACTAATCCAGAGTGGGTTATTGATGCTATTAAGTATGCTGCTGAAAATGATGTTTTAATTGTACATGCTGCTGGAAATGACGCCAAAGATTTAGATGAAATAAAAAATGAGAATTATCCAAACGACCAATATCTAGGTAAAGATGAATTCTCAGATAACTTTATTAATGTTGGTGCTAGCACAATTGAATTTAATGATAATATCATAGCTGTTTTTTCAAATTATGGCCTTGAGAACGTAGATATATTTGCGCCAGGTAATAGAGTTTACTCTTTACTGCCAAATAACGAATATGCATTTCAAAGTGGAACATCCATGGCAGCTCCATCACTAACTGGAGTTGCATCAATGGTCCTCTCATATTTCCCAAAACTTTCTGCATCAAAATTAAAAGAGATTATTTTAGAAAGTGGTATGGAAATAAACTTAAATGTTAAGATACCAGGCAAGGATGGAAAAACAAACTTTAAATCGTTATCAAAAACGGGTAAAATTGTTAATGCATACAACGCTCTAATTCTTGCTTCAAAAAGTAAGAGGAAATAGGAATTTACTTATTAGCAAGTTGACCACAGGCTGCATCTATGTCTTTACCCCTAGATCTTCTAACTGTCACAGTAATTTTATTTTTTTCCAGTAGGTCTTTATAAAGATTAATTATTTTGGGATTGGCAGATTTGAAATTTTGATCACCTATTGAGTTATATTCAATTAAATTTACTTTTGAAGGAATTGATTTACAATAATTGACTAAAGCATTGATATGTTCAATGCTATCATTAACATCCTTCCAAACTATATACTCAAAAGTTATTTTTCTTTTAGTCTTCGAATACCAGTAAATTAATGAATCTTTAATTTCGCTTAATGAAAATTTTTTAGAGAATGGCATTATAATATTTCTGGTTTCCTCAATTGCTGAGTGAAGAGAAAGTGCTAGGTTAACCTTTAAGTTTTCGTCTGCTAATTTTTTGATCATTTTAGGAATACCAGATGTTGAAACAACTATTCTCTTTTGAGACATATTAAGCCCTTTGTCAGAAGAAATTTTTTCGATTGATTTAATTAGATTATTGAAATTCATCAAAGGTTCCCCCATCCCCATGTAAACAATATTAGAAAGGGGTCTATTAAAATATTTTAAACTCTGGTTGTTGATTGTTACTACCTGGTCATATATTTCATCAGGATTAAGATTTCTCATTCTCTTTAATTTTGAAGTAGCACAGAATCTACAATCAAGGCTACATCCTACTTGAGAAGAAACACATGCAGTAGTTCTATCATCAGTTGGAATCAGAACAGATTCAACAATGTGATCATCATGAAGTTTTACTGCATTTTTTATTGTTCCATCAGAGCTTTTTTGAATTTTATCTACTTGAATATGATTTATAACAAAATGATTATCTAGAACATCCCTTAGATCTTTAGATATATTTGTCATCTTATCAAAAGAATATGAGGACTTTTTCCAAATCCACTCATAAACTTGTCTACCCCTGTAGGAGTCAAACCCTTTTTTCTCGAAGAATTCAATTATTTGATCTTCCGATAAACTTCTAATATCAATTTTCATTTCGACCGTAAAATTAAACTAATTAGTTAGATTTGCAGATATGAAAAATTCTTATGCTCTAGTAACAGGCGCAACTTCAGGAATAGGACTTGAAATTTCAAAGGATCTTGCAAAAAGAGGATATAATTTAATATTAGTGGCCAGGTCCAGAGATAAATTAGATAGTGTATCAAAAGAATTAGCAAACAAATTTAATATAGATTGTAATTTTTTTGCCTCAGATTTAACCCTAATTAATTCCCCAAGTGAAATTTATGAATATACTAGTCAGAAAAAATACAAAGTTGATATACTTATCAATAACGCAGGATATGCTTTGCCTAATGCATTTCATGAAAATTCTTTAGAAGATGAAGAAAGGTGCTTAAGAGTTTTAGGAACCTCTGTCATCGCACTTACTAAAAAATATATCAATGATATGATTTCAAATGGTGGAGGAAAGATCATGATTGTTTCATCAGTTGCTGCTTTTGCACCAGCATCATCTCTTCAGTCTCTTTATGGGCCTGTTAAAACATTTATGAATAGATTTAGTGAGTCACTAGGTTTTTATAATAAATATGGTATCACCTCTACTGCAGTTTGTCCAGGGTATACAGTTACAAACTTTCACACAGCTAGTGGGGTTCAAGCTGAAATGGATAGCGTTCCCAGTTTTTTAAAGAAAAGTGCAAAAAGAATAGCACAAGAAGGAGTAGATGCAATGTTTAAAGGTAAGAGAATATCTGTACCCACAAAAACTTGGAAAGTAATAGTATTTCTCTTGAAAATCATACCACATTCTGTTTTTAGATTAGTCAGTGGATTACTTGCTCCAGGAAGATATGATGATATTTAATAAGATTTTAGCAGACCACCATCAATTGGTATTGAAGCTCCATTGATATATGCAGCATTATCTGAACTAAGAAATGAGACCAAATACCCATATTCCTCTGGTTTTCCAAGACGTGAGGCAGGAACTAACGATTTCATTTTATCAAGTACTTCAGTTTCTGTAATTTTTAATGACTTTGATTTTTCTTTATTTAATTCTTTAATTCTCTCAGTGTCGAAGTATCCGGTTAAAATTGAATTAACAGTAATTCCATCAGGACCAAGATCTACGGATAGACTCTTAGCCCATGCAACAACTGCAGATCTAATACTATTAGATAAAACAAGATAATTTAAAGGCTCTTTTACTGAAACTGAGGTAACGTTAATTATCCTTCCCCATTTATTCTTTTGCATCTTTGGAATGACTAGTGAGGTGGTATGAACAACACTTTTAAATAATAAATCAAATGCTTCTTGATAAGAATCAATATTTTTTGATAAGGAATTCCCTGCAGGTGGTCCCTGAGTATTATTAACTAAAATATCTATATGATTATTTTGAGCATAATCCTCAATCTTAAGTTTATATTCTTCAAATTTTGAAAAATCAACAACTAAATAACTATGACTACTTGAATTGGGAAGTTGACCTACAATTTCTTTTAGTCTTGATTCATTTCTTGCCATAAGACAGACACTTGCACCAGAATTTGCTAGTTCAATTGCAATACCTAATCCAATACCTTTACTACTTCCTCCTACTAGAGCTTTTTTACCTGTTAAATCTATTTTCATCCTAAGTCATCTCTTTTCGGACTGAACACATCCATTATTATACATTGGCTTATAGCTTTTCCTGAATGGGGAACATTAGAAGGTATTAGAAACGTAGACCCCTTAGTGCATATATTTTTTTTACCATTAATTGTAAATTCAAACTCACCTTCTAATACATGCATTAGTTGTTCATTTACATGATTATGTTCCGGTAAGCTAGCCCCTTTGTCAATTTCCCAATATACCCATGTAAATTCAGAGCCATTAATTATTCTACCATGAAAGCCTGGCATTATTTCATTTGAATTTAATTCTTTAATATTCATTTCCAATTCTTTAAATTTTTTATCGAAGTAATCCTAATATATAAAAAAGTGACACCACAATAAGAACAACAATAAAGAAACTAATTAAAATTCTTTTTGCAATCTTTACAGCGATACTATTTTTTTGTTTCTTTTGGTTCACTTTAAACTATTGAACTTTAATTTTTTAAATTAAACAAAAATTCTAATTTTATAAAAACTAAACAAAATCAATTAAACTTTTCAATTTTAACTTTGGCTAAATGAATGGGAATTTTGAATTATTAGATTATCTAATCTTTGGGCTTTATGCCGCAGTTATATTAGGAATAGGTTTATGGGTCTCAAGAGATAAAAAAGGAAAACAAAAAAATGCAGAAGATTACTTTCTAGCGAGTAAATCTCTTCCTTGGTGGGCAGTTGGTGCTTCATTAATTGCAGCTAATATTTCTGCTGAACAGTTTATTGGAATGTCAGGATCAGGGTTTGCTTTAGGTCTTGCAATTGCTTCATATGAATGGATGGCGGCAATAACTCTTTTAGTTGTAGGTAAATATTTTCTTCCCATATTTATTGAAAAAGGACTGTATACAATTCCTGAATTTATTGAAAAAAGATATAGCACTAACCTAAAAACTATACTTGCAATATTCTGGATAGCCCTTTTTGTTTTTGTAAACCTAACAACCGTTCTGTTTCTTGGAGGTAAAGCCCTGGATACAATAATTGGAGTTGGTGACGGATCCATTTTACTAAACAGTATTATAGGACTTGGTTTATTTGCTGCTGCATATTCACTTTGGGGAGGTCTGGCATCAGTTGCATGGACAGATGTAATCCAAGTAGTTATCTTAATTTTTGGAGGCTTACTAATGACGTATTTTGCCCTATCAAATGTTACAGATTCAGGAAGCTTTATTGATGGTATGAAATATGTTTATGAGAAGGCACCTGAAAGATTTTCAATGATTTTATCTAAAGGAGAAATTATAAAGCCAAATGGAGGTGATGCATGGTGGGATCTTCCAGGTCTTGCTGTATTAATTGGAGGTATGTGGGTAGCAAATCTATACTACTGGGGTTTTAATCAATATATTATTCAAAGAACACTTGCAGCAAAAAGTCTAGCTGAAGGTCAGAAAGGTATTGTCTTTGCTGCTTTTCTTAAATTAATAATACCTGTAATTGTGGTATTACCTGGAATTATTGCATATGTAATGAATATTGATGATGCTGGTGTTTTAACAGCCACATCAGTTGATCCAGGTTTTATTGGTGCTACAGGAAATTTTGCTAATGATAATGCTGCGCCTTGGTTAATTAAAAACTTTATTCCAGCAGGAGTTAAAGGTCTAATACTAGCTGCTCTTGCAGCTGCTATTGTTTCTTCATTAGCATCAATGTTGAATTCTACTTCTACAATTTTTACAATGGATATATACAAATCTCATTTTAATAAAAATGCATCAGATGCAAAAATGGTTTCAGTAGGAAGAATAGCTGCAGTTGTTGCATTAATTACTGCAATAATAATCGCACCACAACTTGGAAGTCTTGGACAAGTATTTATATTTATTCAAGAGTATACTGGAGTAGTAAGTCCTGGAATCTTGGCAGTATTTTTAATGGGCTTATTTTATAAGAAAGCTACTAATAATGCAGCTATATGGGGAGCTATATTATCAATTCCAATTGCCATGTATTTTAAAGTTGCACCAAAAGGATGGAGTGATGGTTCAATATTTGTTGAGCTACCTTTTATGCACCAGATGGGTTATACTTGCATTGCAACTCTTGCTATTATTGCAGTTATAAGTTATATTGAAGGTAATCAAGATGATCCAAAGGGTATAAATCTTACAAAAAAATTATTTGCAACAAATAATACATTCAATATTGGAGCATTTAGCGTACTTTTAATTACAACATTTTTATATGCAATGTTTTGGTAGGCGATTATTTAAATTATGAAAAAGTTTATACCAATTTTAATTCTATTTTTTTTTACAATTACTAATTCCTGTAATAAAGACGAGATAGATGAATTGGAAAAAAGAAATATAGCGCTGCAAGAGCAGATAAGCAACTTGACAATCGAAGTAAATACATTAACATTTGATATATCAAACCTTTCATCTTCGAATGATCAATTATCATCTTCAAATAATGACCTACTCAATCAAATTACTAATCTTACAGATATTCTCAAAGAACTTGAGGAGGAACTGAACAACATGACAAATGACTATGAACAGGCTGAACAAGAAAATAGTGATCTATACGATGAATATTTAAGTATTGTAAACAGCAGAAATGAACTTCAAGCTCAATTAGACAATCTTGTCAACGAGATTAATTCTGTTTCATGCCCTGCAATTGAATTATCAAGCATTGACATGGCCAACGAACAGATGTTTTGTACAGGTCAAAGGATTAGTCCAGTAAAATTAATTTATGATGAAGCAATTTATTCCGTTTCATTTATTCAAGATTCAATACCAAGTGGTATTTCTGTGGTAAATGTAAACGGAACTATTTCAGTTGATGGTTTTGTTTTTTCTGGAGTCAAAAATTTATTTGCATTTGATTTAAAATTTGAAAGTGATCAGTGCGAGAAAATTGAGAGAATAGTACTTGCAAGAAGTCCTAACAGCCCTACAATTGAAGTATTAGGTGATTTATATAGATCTGCGGTAACAGGTGATGAAATTCAACCTATTGAAATATCATATGGGGGCTCTGCAGAGGGTTTAACTTTCTCAGGACTTCCAGAGGGTTTAACATATTCAATTACTGGAACTACCTATAAAATTGAAGGAAAAATAAATGAAAGTGGTCCTCAATCATTCACTGTCTCCACTGTAAATCAAAGTAGTTGTGGAGAGTTATCCGAGACCATTAACTTTGATGTAGAGCAAGGTACACAAACATCAACTCCAATCCAGCCTCCATCAGGAGGAGGAGGAGGAGGAGGAGGAGGATCTACTCCTCAGTTTCAATTAACAGTTAATACAGGTGATAATGGATCTGTTTCACCTTCAGGCGGAACATATAATGATGGAGAAAGTGTAAGTATAACAGCTAGTCCCGATACTGGTTACGGATTTATAAATTGGACTGATAGCTCTGGTAATGAACTTAGTACAAATCCAACATATACTTTTAATATCACTAGTGACACAACAATTACTGCAAACTATGAGGAACTACTTTTCTATTTACATCCAAATGGAGTAACAATTTTATGTCCAAATGCTTCAGTTGGTGCTGTTGGTACAGTAGACGGGAAACCATATACTAAAGTTAATAGAAACACTCTTATCGCAAAAAGAGATGCTGGTGAAGATTTGTCTGGAGTTTGTACTTCTGGTATTACTGATTTAAACTCTTTGTTTCGAAAAAAAAATACTACTAATAATGCATCTGTATCATCTGATATAAGCTCTTGGGATACATCAGATGTAGAAAGTTTTTTAAGAATATTTGCAAATACTGACTTTAATCAAGATATAAGTAATTGGGATACGGGAAAAGTTGAAAATATGTATAATGCATTTCAAAATGCTTGGGAATTCAATCAAGATATAAGCGGATGGAATACAGAAAATGTAATAAATATGAGACAAACCTTTCGTTTAGCAAAAAAGTTTAATCAAGACATAAGCGGGTGGAATACAAATAATGTTAATGACATGAGAGCCTTTTTAAAACAAACTGTAGTCTTTGATCAAGATCTTAGTGATTGGAATGTTGACAATGTTACGCAGTGTGCTCAGTTTATACTTAATGCTCAGTCAATGTCAGAAGATAAGATACCAAAATTTGATTATTGTACTGATAACTTAGAGAATTCAAGCTCAAACTCAAATTAATTTTTAATTAATTTTTTACTTAATTCTTCAAGAGACACCCCTTTTGTCTCTGGCATTATAAAATGAGTAAATAGTAATTGTAAAACCATCATAAAAGCAAAAAATGCAAATACAATTCCAGGACCAATCCAGCCAAATAAAAATGGAACAAATGAGGGTATGATAGCAGCAAGAACCCAATGAGTAGAGATTCCAAATGACTGACCATAACTCCTAATATGATTTGGAAAAATTTCAGATATATAGACCCAAATTATTGCTCCCTGCCCAATTGCATGGGATGCAATAAATAAAAATAGAAAAATAGGAAGTGCAATACCACCCCATTCTAAAATAAAAGAAAGGCTAATTAGACTTAGAGAAATTATATAACCAATGGATCCTATGTACATAAGAACTTTTCTTCCAAGTTTATCAATTAAATTAATCCCAATAAATGTAAAAATCACATTAGTAAGACCAATTCCAACACTATTTAATAATGCTGCATTTTGACCAAGCCCTCCTTCTTCAAATATTCTGGGAGCGTAATAAAGGAATGCATTAATTCCTGAAAATTGGTTAAAAGCTGCAACTAAGAAGGCAAGAGTGAGTATAAAACTATATTTTTTTTGAAAGATTGATTCTGATTCAACATTTGATTCTTTATCTCTTGTTATTTCAATAATTAATTCATCTGCATCATTTTTTGAATAAGCATCCCTTATTATTTTTTCAGCTTTATCTTTTTGATTATTAAGATAAAGCCACCTTGGACTTTTTGGAATTGAAAGAACAAGTAAAGTATATAATATCGCTGGAATAGCCTCTATACCCATCATATATCTCCAGTCATTTTCACCAATTCCACTAAGTAGATAATTTGATAAAAATGCAACTAATATTCCAGTTACTAGATTAAATTGATAGAGTCCTACAAGTCTTCCCCTATTTTTTGCAGGTGCAATCTCTGAGATGTATGCAGGAGCTGCAATACCAGAAACTCCAACACCTACTCCACCTATAAATCTAAATACTGCAAAAGTAATTGGATCATTTGCAAGAGCTGAGCCAATTGCTGAAATTGAATAGAATATTCCAATCCAAATTAGTGTGTTTTTTCGTCCAAATTTTCTTGTTGGAATTCCTCCAAAAATTGCTCCAAAAACTGTTCCCCATAAGGCCATCGCCATCACAACTGAGCCATGAAAAATATCTGAGGAATTCCATAATTCTTGAAGCTTTTGATCAGCACCAGATATTACAACAGTATCAAATCCGAAAAGAAACCCGGCAAGAGCAGCAGTTAATGACCATTTTAATAATTTATTCATGTAATGAAGATTAGAAATAGTCAATTATTTTTAGCAAAAATTTATCAATAAATGAAAGCTGAGATTTATGACTACCTCCTGAATATATAAGAAAACCCATATTTATGATAATATCAATAAATATTACAACAAAAAAAATAATTATATACTTGATGTTTTTTCTCATTTTTTTAACAAATAAAGATGCTAATCTAAAAAGATTCTAATATAAATTTGCCGAACTAATAAATACTAATTTATGATATTTGACTTGTTTGGCACATTATTTTCAATATTACTTTTTGTTGTTGCAATAATAATAGTAAGAAGATGGGAGAAGGAGAATATACTTGGAAAGAAATTTATTTTACTTTTAAAGATAATCTACTTCGGTGGCGCAATTTTTGGAACCTTTTTGCTTATTTACCAAATTATTTTTAAAACCACATTATAGTTGAGCCAATACCGAGATTTGAACTCGGGACCTTTTCCTTACCAAGGAAACGCTCTACCCCTGAGCTATATCGGCTAATTTTAATAAAAAATTAATATACAGAGTATACAGCCTCTCTAAAATCATTTTGAATATCTTGTTTATATTCTCTAGCTCTTGTCATGAATAGACCAAAAAGATTTTTTTGATTATCTATCCAAAAGTGAGTGTTGTGATATCCAGACCATCCATAAATTCCCTTGGATGAACCTCTTCCATCTTTCTCAGGATCTTCAAGAACAAATAAAGAAAATGCAGTATAAAATCCATCCTGTCCTTCAGAGTGTTTCTCTGTCATTATATCAATACTTGATTGTGAAATTATTCTTTGACCATTTAACTCTCCATCATTTAATAACATTTTGCAAAATTTTGCATAATCTTCTAATGTTGATACTAATCCCTCACCTCCAAAATAAGCATAGTTATCTATGTCATAGCTAAGTTCGTCATAAGAGTTTGTAAACTCTTTTATTGATTGAGAATTTAAGAATAATGGTTGAAATCTATTTCTTTCATCTTCAGTTAGATAAAATTTTGTATTAGTCATACCAAGGGGATCAAATATTCTTTCCTTTAAATATTCATAAAAAGTCTTTTTTGTCACCACCTCAACAATTCTTCCTAAAATAGCTTGACTTATTCCATAAACATATTGAGTTCCAGGCTCATACTCTAAGGGTATTCTTGTGACATCCTCAGCAAAATCTTTTAAGTTATCATATTTTTCATGGTTAATATATAGACCCATAGATTCACCTGGTTGGAGTCTATAATACTTCCAATTATAGTATTTGTAACCTGCTCTATGTGTCATTAAATGTAAAATCTTTAAGGAATTTTTACAATCATATATCTCATCAACTTTTCCTTTACATTTGATATTTTTAAAACTTGGAATGTAATCTGACACATCATCATTAAAATCTATGAGACCATCCTCAAAAAGAGTCATCATAGCTACTATTGTAATCGGTTTACTCATTGACCAAACAGGGAATATTGTATCATCATTAATATTTTTATCTCCTTCTTTACCCGAATTAACAACTTGCTTATATACAACCTCATCATCTTTAAAAACCATAGCAACGTTAGAGCCAGTAGTTTCATCTTTTATAAGTTGTTCTTGAAATTCTAGAATTAAATTATTATCAATCTTGGAATTTGATTGGCAAGAAACTAGTATTAATGATATAAAAATGTAATAAAGTTGATTTTTTGATATTTTAAAGAAACTATGCATATATAGAAGGTTTTTGAGCGGGAGACGAGGGTCGAACTCGCGACATTCAGCTTGGAAGGCTGACGCTCTACCAACTGAGCTACTCCCGCGTTATTTTGTGGGGAGAGCAGGATTCGAACCTACGAAGGCGTAGCCAACAGTTTTACAGACTGCTCTCGTTGACCGCTTGAGTATCTCCCCAAATTCAATATTTCAAAGAGCCGATGGAGGGACTCGAACCCACGACCTGCTGATTACAAATCAGCTGCTCTAGCCAGCTGAGCTACATCGGCTTATTATAAAAAACTGAATGCAAAATAAAAGCTTTTTTCTGCTCAAACAAAGTAAAAAGTTATAAATTTTAAAATATTATTTTGCTCTTGGATGTGAGCTTTTAAAGACCTCCTTTATTCTCTCCATGCTAGTGTGACTGTACACTTGAGTAGCTGAAAGACTTGAATGACCTAACAATTCTTTTACTGAATTTATATCAGCTCCTTCATTAATTAAATGAGTGGCAAAACTATGTCTTAAAACATGAGGAGCTTTTTTAACTTTTGGAGAAACAAGCTTAAAATATTCGTTTACCGTTCTATAGACATATTTTTCTGAAAGCTGGATACCAGATTTAGAAATAAATAAATAATCAGATATCTCATTATTGAATTCTTGTGATTTTATTTTAAGATATTCGTTAATTGATTCTTTTAATTTTGGTAACATTGGGATAATTCTTTCCTTATTTCTTTTTCCCATTATTCTTATTGTATATGAATCCATGTTTATATCCGACGTTTTAAGATTTATTAACTCAATTCTTCTGACACCAGTAAAATAAAAAAATGAAATAATTGTTTTTTGTAAGACTCCTTTGTAATCACTTTTGAAAAAATCACTATCTAATAAAGCACCTATCTCATCCTTTGAAAATGGAACTTGAATCTTTTTAGATTGTTTTAATGGACTATGAGCTATTAAAGGCGAGGAATTAATGGTATCTGTTTTTACTAAAAACTTATAAAACGATTTTAAGCTTGAAACTTTTCGATTAATTGATCTGTTCGATAAGTTTTTATTTACAAGGAGGACTATCCATGATCTTATAATCTTATAATCAACATTTTCAATTACACATTTATCATAATTTTCATTGATAAATACTTGAAATTCCATTAAATCTTTCTTGTAGGCAGATAAAGTATTTACCGAATAGTTCCTCTCTATTTTTAGATATTCAATAAACTTTTCAATTAACATTATAACTAAGTTACAACGTTAAAGAATAAATAGGGAGATATTATAGATTTTCTTGATCTTTAAGCCTTTGTATGTATTGAGCTTTTTTGATCTTAGTCCTGTGAACTACTGATGGTTTAACAAACTGTTTTCTATCTCTAAGAGATCTCATGACTCCAGTTTTATCAAACTTACGCTTAAACCTCTTTAGAGCTTTGTCAATATTTTCACCGTCTTTAATTGGTATAATTAACATCTATAAATTTATTTTCGAACGCAAATATAAATAATTGTATTTAATATACTTATTATTTTCTGCTATTAATTACTTCAACATATTTAGCTAATTCCTCTTTAACTTTTGGGAATAAAATAAATAGACCAATCATATTAGGGAAAACTAGAGCTAAAATCATAGCATCTGAAAATGCCCACACTGACGACATATCACCTGCAGCACCAATGACTATAAATACCAAAAAGAGTAACTTATAAGTAAGATCCGATATTTTACCCTTTCCAAAAACATACATCCATGATTGAAGACCATAATAAGACCATGATATCATTGTTGACAAAGCAAATAGCACAACTGCAATTGCTAGAAAAGGCCCTGAAAAAGTAATATACTCAGCAAATGCTGCAGATGTTAAACCCGCTCCTTCAAGTTGTTGACCATTAACCATTACAGCAGAAGATCCCTCAACTAAATTACCATATGTAAATAAGGTATTGTCTCCGTTAAAAATTATTATGACAAGTGCTGTCATTGTACATATTACAACAGTATCAATAAATGGCTCTAAAAGAGCAACTAACCCTTCAGAGGCTGGGTAACTTGTGATAACTGCCGAGTGAGCAATTGATGCTGAACCTGCACCTGCCTCATTTGAAAAGGCACCTCTTCTAAACCCTTGGATTAAAACTCCAATAAACCCTCCAACTGCTGCAGTGGGTGCAAACGCACCATTTATTATCATTGCGAATGCATCATCTACAAAAGATAAATTTGAAAATATAATATAAAGACAAGCTAAAACATACATTCCTGCCATGAAAGGAACTATTTTTTCAGTTACTGATGCAATTCTTTTAATACCACCAATTATTATAATTCCAACAACAATCATCATTATAATTCCAACAATTGTTCTTGCTGAACCACCAGTTAATCCAAATAAGTCGACCATCTGGAGTGCAGCTTGATTAGACTGTGCAGCATTTCCTCCTCCAAATGAAGCACCAATACATAAAATTGCAAAAATTACTGCTAGTACTTTCCCAAATTTTTCAAAACCTCTTTCTTTTAGACCCTTTGAAAGATAGTACATGGGTCCACCATATACTGTTCCATCTGAACCAACATCTCTGTATTTAACACCTAGTGTACATTCAACAAATTTTGAAGACATACCTAGTAGCCCACACAAAATCATCCAAAAGGTAGCACCTGGACCACCAATAGCAATTGCCATCGCAACACCTGCAATGTTACCATTACCTACTGTTCCAGAGACTGCTGTCGCTAAAGCCTGAAAATGACTAACTTCTCCACTTTCTTTTCTTTTTTCATCAAGTCCATCGTATCTCCCCATCACTGTTCTCAATGAAAGTCCAAATCCACGAATATTTATAAATCCAAAGTAAAGAGTAAAGAAAGCAGCTCCTCCAACTAATAAAAATATTATTGTTGGTATCCCTGTCCCAAAAAACTCATGAAGAATTAATCCTTCCCAAAAATTGGATATGGGTTGAAAAGCCTCATTAATTCTTTCATCTATCCCTAATTTTTCCTGTGTAGTCATAAGTTATAAATCAAAAGCTGTTGTTATGAATAATTAAATTTTATGCCCTAATTATTAAGGCGAATGTCAAATATAAAATAAATCCTAGGAGAAGAATAAAAATTGCTTAATAAAAAATAAATCCAAACTCATATTTTTTATAAAGATTACAACATTTATTGTTTTTGACCGGTCCATTCGGAAATTCCACCTAATAAATTATACAAGTTTTCAAATCCAAAAGACTTCATAATTTGACATGCTTGTACACTTCTTACACCAGAATGACAATAAACATAATAGTTCTTAGTCTTATCTAAATCTTGGATACCATCCATGAATAATTGAGGATCTCTGATATTTAGGAGTTTAGAATTAGGAATATGTGAATCTTCAAATTCTTCATCCGTTCTAACATCTAATAGATATGAATTTTTATCTTTTTTTAGCTTTTCAATTAGCTCATCCGAAGTTAGATTGATCATATTTTTTTATTTCTAAAATAAGAAAATCATATAGTAATTTAAAAAAAACTTGAGTTATACTTTTTTTAGTTTAATTCTAATTATGTATTTTGGCATAAATATATTTAACTATGAAATATTTTCAAAAATCTGATATTTTTCTAATTGGAGCTGCGTTTATCTCTTTTGTACTTTCAGTTTCTTTATGGTTCTATGGTTATAAAGATGAAGGACTATTTGTTGGATTATGGGTTCCTTCAATACTTTCTTTTGGTTGTTATTTTAAACAGATGCTAAACAAATAAAATGGGTGATACTTTTATATTTATAATGGGTTTAGTTTGTACTGGTGCAGTTGTTGCAGCTACTTTCCTATCTATAAATGAACTTAAAGATGTTAATGAGCCTCAACTTGAGACAATGGATATGGCAGAAGGAACAAAAAAACATCTAAAACTCATATCAACAGCAATTTTTATAATTATAGGTTTTGTTTCTGTTGGTTTATTTTGTTTTTATTTTATATTTGCGTGATGAAATTAATCAATACATACTGGTGGTGGAATTACGAAATCTAATTGATCGTGAATAAAACTGTTATAATATAGCTTGTCTCACGACAGGCTTTTTTTTTGCTATGAAAAAAATAAAATTAAATAATTATCATAAAAAAATCTTTGCAGATACTATTACTCCTGTTGAAGTCTATTTAAAGATTAGAGACATATTTCCTAATAGTCTTTTATTAGAAAATAGTGATTACATGCTAGCTAATAACAACTACTCATTTATATGTTTCAATCAAATAGGATACATTAAAATTAAAAACAGTGAAGTTCATTGTTCTTATCCTAGTGGTGAGGATGAATCTAGAGTGTTAGGTAAGGATGAAAAAATTTCAAGTGTAATTCACAACTATTTAGAAAAGTTCGAGACTACAAAATCTGATTTCAAATTTTTAAATAATGGAATTTTTGGATTCATGAGTCATGAATCAGTGAAATATTATGACTCAGTTGAGATTAAAAATAAAGATGATTTTGACATTCCAGATATATATTATGGTCTTTACAAAAATGTAATTGCAATTAGTCAGTATAATCACGAGGCTCACATTTTCTGTAATTCTATTGAAGAATCCCATAATATTGATTATGTGGAGTCAATACTAAATAACAAGAGCTACTCAGTATTTAACTTCAGAAAATCTGGTATATCCGAATCACCTATAACAGATAATGAATATATTGAATACGTCAAAAAAGCAAAAGAACATTGTAAGAGAGGTGATGTTTTTCAGTTAGTTTTATCAAGAAGATTCAAACAAAAATTTAGTGGTGATGAATTCAACGTATACAGAGCCCTTAGATCAATAAATCCTTCACCATATCTATTCTTCTTTGATTATGGTGATTTTAAAATCTTTGGAAGCTCACCAGAAGCTCAAATTATCATTAAAGATGGGAAGTCTGAAATTCATCCCATTGCCGGTACATTCAAAAGAACAGGTAACGATGAAGAAGATCAAAAAAGAGCTAAAGAGTTAGCTGAAGACCCAAAAGAAAACTCTGAACATATAATGTTGGTTGATTTAGCTAGAAATGATTTAAGTAGGAGCGGAAACAATGTTAAAATTGAAAAAAATAGAGAAGTTCAATTTTATTCTCATGTAATACATCTTGTATCTAAAGTCACTTCAATATTAAAAGAGGGTGTAAAGTCGTTTCAAGTTGTTGAGGATACATTTCCTGCAGGAACATTATCAGGAGCACCAAAACATAAGGCTCTTGAATTAATTGAAAAGTATGAAAAAGTAAATAGGAATTTTTATGGTGGAGCTATTGGATATATAGATTTTGATGGGAACTTTAATCATGCAATTATTATAAGATCATTTTTTAGTAAAAATAATATTTTGAATTATCAAGCAGGAGCAGGTATTGTTATTGACTCTGTCCCTGAGAAAGAATTAGAGGAAGTAAAAAATAAATTAGGTGCACTAGATAAGGCTTTAGATGAAGCTGAAAAGATAAAATGAAGAAGATTTTCCTTATAGATAATTACGATTCCTTTACATATAATCTTTTGTATTATGTAGAGGAACTTGGGTGTGAAATAACAGTTAAAAGAAATGATAAGTTTGAGCTTGATGAAATAAAACATTTTGATGCAATTCTTATTTCACCAGGACCAGGAATACCATCAGAAGCAGGAAAAATATTAGATGTGATAAAGATGTATTACGATTCAAAAAATATTTTTGGCGTTTGCTTGGGACAACAAGCTATAGCTGAAGCATTTGGAGGAACATTGAGGAATCTGGAAAATGTATACCATGGTGTTTCCTCAAGAATAACAGTAACTGATTCAGATTTAATTTTTAATAATATTGAATCTGAATTAGAGGTTGGCAGATATCATTCATGGATTGTTGATAAACCTGTTCCCAAAGAATTTAAAGTAACTTCAGTTGACGAAAATGGAGAGATTATGTCAATTAAACATAAAGATTATGATGTTAGAGGAGTCCAGTTTCATCCTGAATCTGTCTTAACACCAAAAGGAAAAAAAATACTAAAAAATTGGATAAACAGCCTATGAAAAAAGTTCTAAACAGACTTACTCAATATGAGACATTATCAGAAGATGAGTCTAGAAATATTATAATTGAAATTTCTGAAGGTAAGCTTAACACTAGTGAAATAGCATCATTTTTGACAATCTTTATGATTAGAAATATAACTATTGAAGAGCTAAATGGTTTTAGAAAAGCTTTAATAGAATTATCTCTAAAAATAAATCTTGATGAATATGATTTAATTGATTTGTGCGGAACAGGTGGGGATGAGAAGGATACTTTTAATATATCAACATTAGCCTCTTTTGTAACTGCTGGTTCGGGAGTTAAAGTTGCAAAACATGGAAACTATGGAGTTTCTTCAAGCTGTGGATCTAGTAATGTTCTGGAAAGCTTAGGTTTAAATTTTAATAATAACTCAAACAAAATCAAAGAGGCTGTAGATAAAGCTAATATATGCTTCTTACATGCACCTCTTTTTCATCCTGCAATGAAGAATGTTGCTCCGGTAAGAAAAGAACTTGGACTAAAAACTTTTTTTAATATGTTAGGACCAATGGTAAATCCAACTATGCCAAAAAAACAGATAGTAGGAGTGTATAATTTAGAATTGGCCAGGATTTATAATTATTTATATCAGCAAACTGATATTAGTTATAATGTAATACACTCATTGGACGGTTATGATGAAATATCTTTAACTGGAGATACAAAGGTATATTCAAGAGAAAGTGAGTTTATTTTGGGATCCAAGGATTTTAATTTAAAAAATATTAAATCTGATAGTATAAAAGGTGGAATAGATATAAAGTCATCATCAAAAATCTTTATGAATGTTTTAAGTGGAAATGGATCAAATGATCAACAGGATGTAGTCTGTGCAAATGCTTCTTTAGCAATCGCAATATCAAAGAAAATATCAATCTTAGAGGCTTTTGAAGAAGCAAAAGAATCTATCAAAAGTGGAAAAGCCCTTAAATGTTTTAATGATCTGATAAATATTATGAAATGAAGATTCTTGATAAGATTGTAGAAGATAAGAGATTGGAGGTGGCAAAACTATCCTCGATGAGTTCTTTAAAAAAATTAGAGAGCAAAAGTTTATTTTCTAGAAAATGTATTTCTCTAAAAGATTCAATTCTTAAAAGTCCTGGTGGGATAATATGTGAATTTAAAAGAAGATCTCCATCCAATAATAATATTAATTATAAATCTAATATATCAGAAGTGGTCAGAGGATATGAAAAAGCTGGAGCAGCTGGATTATCAATATTAACTAATAAGCAATATTTTGATGGAGATATTAAGGATATTCTTAATATAATAGACATTGCAAGTATACCAATTTTAAGAAAAGAATTTATTATTAGTGAATATCAAATAATTGAGTCAAAATCAATTGGATCAGACGCAATTTTACTAATAGCATCAATATTGTCAAAAGAGGAAATTAAAAATTTTAGTTCATTAGCAAAAAGCATAGGACTAGAAGTACTTTTTGAGATTCATGATGCAAGAGAGTTAGAGAAAATATCTTGGGATAATACAGATATTATTGGAGTAAATAATAGAAATCTTGACACCTTAGAAATTGATATACAAAATAGTATAGATTTATATAGTATGATTCCTGAGAGTTTTGTTAAAATATCTGAGAGCGGCATTAGTAAAGTTGAATCAATTTTAAAACTAAGAGAGGTTGGTTACCAAGGTTTTTTAATTGGTGAAAACTTCATGAGAACAGATGATCCATTTAAATCAGCTTATAATTTTATAAAAGAGGTTCAAAATGAAATTTAAAATTTGCGGACTATTTAATCATGAGAACATTAACCAAGTAGCTGTCTTAAAGCCAGACTACATTGGTCATATTTTTTGGGAAAAATCTCTTAGATACGTAAATAATATTACTCCAAACATAAATAAAGAAATTAAAAAGACAGGTGTCTTTTTTAACTCAATTACTGAGGATGTTATTGATAAAATTGATAAGCATGACTTAACTTGCGTTCAATTACATGGTGATGAATCTCCTCAATTTTGTAACGAAATATTAGATACTGGAATTCAAGTTATAAAGTCATTTAGAATAGATGATAATTTTGATTTTAACATTTTGAAAAGCTATGAAGACTATTGTGATTTATTCTTGTTTGACTCAAAATCAGAACTTCCTGGTGGAACTGGTAAGTCATTTAACTGGAAAAATTTAAAAAAATATAATTTAAAAAAAGGGTTCTTTATTAGCGGTGGGATAGGTCTTCATTCTATTGAATCACTAATTGAACTTTTTAAAATGGATCTTCCTATATATGGAATAGACGTTAATAGTAAATTTGAAGATGAAAATCATTTAAAAAAAATTGATGAACTAAAAACTTTTATAGAGATAATAAAAAATGAAATATAAAGTAGATAAAAAAGGGTTTTATGGAAATTATGGAGGTGCTTTTGTTCCTGAAATGCTATTTCCAAACCTTGATGAATTAGAAAAAAATTACAATAAGATCATTGATGATCCTAATTTCCAAAAGGATTATAATAATCTTTTAAAAGATTATGTAGGTAGGCCTACTCCACTGTATTTTGCTGAAAGAATGTCAAAAAAATATAAATGTAAAATTTACTTTAAAAGAGAAGACTTATGTCATACAGGAGCTCATAAAATAAATAACACTGTTGGTCAAATTTTACTGGCCAAAAGACTTGGGAAAAAAAGAATTATTGCTGAAACAGGTGCTGGTCAACATGGAGTAGCAACTGCAACAGTTTGTGCATTAGCAGGAATTGAATGTGTAATTTATATGGGTGCAATTGACATAAAAAGGCAAGCTCCTAATGTAGCTAGAATGAAAATGCTTGGAGCTTCAATAGTTCCTGCTGAATCAGGTAGTAAAACACTAAAAGACGCTACTAATGAAGCAATTAGGGATTGGATTAATAATCCAGTAACAACTCATTACATTATTGGATCAGTAGTAGGTCCTCATCCTTATCCTGATATGGTAGCTAAGTTTCAGGCTGTAGTTTCAGAAGAGATAAAGTCTCAGTTGAAAGACAAAGAAGGGACTGAATATCCTGATTATTTAATTGCTAATATAGGAGGTGGAAGCAATGCTGCTGGATTATATTACCATTATTTAGAAGATGAAAAAGTAAAAATTATTTCAGTTGAGGCGGCTGGAGAAGGAGTTGAATCAGGGAAAAGTGCTGCAACATCAGTTCTTGGAAAAACAGGTATTATTCATGGAAGTAAAACACTTTTAATGCAGACTAAAGATGGACAAATAGTTGAGCCCTATTCTATTTCAGCTGGTCTTGATTATCCAGGAGTAGGTCCTCTTCATGCTCATTTACTTGAAAGTAAAAGAGCAGAGTTTATGTCAATAACAGATAGTGATGCTATGCTTGCAGGACTTGAGGTCTCAAAACTTGAGGGGATTATACCTGCAATAGAAACAGCACATGCTTTTGCTGCATTTAAATATCTAGATTTTAAACCAGATGATATTATAGTTGTTAACTTCTCAGGTAGAGGTGATAAGGATTTAAATACATACATTGATTATTTTAATTTATAATGAATAGGATTGACAAAAAATTAGGAGAAGAGGGGAAGTTATTGTCCATATACTTTACAGCTGGATACCCTAATTTAAATGATACGAAAGATATTATTATTAAGTTGCAGGAATCAGGTGTTGATATGGTTGAGATCGGCCTACCATTTAGTGATCCATTGGCTGATGGACCAACAATTCAAGATAGCTCTACTATAGCAATTAAAAATGGAATGAATACCAATAAATTGTTTGATCAATTACAAGGAATAAGAGATAAAGTCTCTATTCCATTAATTATTATGGGTTATTTTAATCCTATGCTTCAATATGGTGTTGATGCCTTTTGTAAAAAATGTAATGAAATTGGAATTGATGGATTAATAATACCTGACTTACCAATTGATTATTATGAAGAAAATTATAAATCAATGTTTGAAGAAAATCAGCTCTATAATATGTTTTTAATAGCTCCACAAACATCAGATAAAAGAATAAGAAAGATTGATTCAATATCAAATGGTTTTATCTATATGGTGAGTTCATCAAGTATAACTGGTTCAAAGGATTCTTTTAGCTCAGAACAAATTAATTATTTTAAAAGAATCGAGAAAATGAACTTAGATACACCGAGAATTATTGGTTTTGGAGTAGGAAATAAAGAAACATTTGATGCTGCTGTGGGTTATTCAAAGGGTGCAATAATTGGATCTGCATTTATAAAAAATCTTCATGAAAATGGTGTGGATTCAATAGATTCGTTTATTAAGTCAATTAGATAAAAATGAATACTAACAAATCCTCAAATTTTGTGCAGATAAAAAATATTTTTGAATCTATATCAAATGAATATGACTTCATGAATGATTTAATGACTTTCAGAAATCATTCTAAATGGAAAAAAGAGATAGCTGAAATTGCAATAGATTCATCTCCTAAAAGAATACTTGATATTGCAACTGGCACTGGGGATATTGCAATAAATCTAAGTAAAATTAATGGCTCAAAAATCGAAGGAATTGATGTCTCAGGTAATATGCTGAAAATTGCTCGTAAAAAAATTAATGATTTAAAAATTGAAAATATAAATCTTAAAATATGTGAAGCTGAAAATCTAGTTTTTGACGATAACCAATTTGATATTGTATCAATTGGATATGGAGTTAGAAACTTTAGTAATTTGGAGAAAGGGTTAAGCGAAAGTTATAGAGTTTTAAAGAATGATGGGAAACTAATAATACTTGAAACTTCAATTCCAGAAAATCCGATAATTAAAATCTTATACACACTAATAACTAGAATATACATTCCAATAATTGCTTTTATTTTTTCAGGAAAAACGAAAGCTTACCTTTACTTATTAGATTCTACAAAAAATTTTCCTCCAAAAAATAGATTTATAGAGATGCTTTATAAAACAGGTTTTAAAAAAGTTGAAACAAGAAAAAAACTTTATGGCGCCTCTACAATTTATATTGTATCAAAATAAAATAATTATTTAATTAATTAGTATCTATTTTGTGAGATCCAAATTGGTTTCGTTGAGCCTGAATTAATTTGGTGCTCAAAGATAGACTTGAAATTTGATTTATATAACTCAATGCCTCACTAAAGCATGGAAGGGATATATCATTTTTTAATGATAAATCTAAAATATCAATCAGTCCAGGTTTAAACTCATTAAAGGTTTTGAATATTTTTTTATCATCCAATATATTATCAACTGAATAGTCTCTATATAAAGTATTAATTAGTTTTGATTTTATAATGCTTCCATTTGACCAAACATTTAAAGCCTTTGAAATACTTATATTCCACCCATAATTTTGATTTGCAGAATCAATCAATAAAAATGCTTGAACATAGTTTATTAGTCTACAAAAACTATATGCATCAGCTAATGAATTAAAGTTGATATCATATTCCCCAATGTCTTTTTTTATTGAATTACTGAACTTCAATCTTGCATTATTATTTTTTGAAATAAACCTGGAATCTAGTGCAGCATTTAGCATACTCATTGAGCATCCAAGATCAACTCCGTATTTTAACATCCACCTACCAGTCCCATTATCATCAGCTTTATCATCAATTATATCTAGTAAAAAGTTACCATCTGTTTTTTCCACAAGTTTGGTGGAAGATATCTCAAGTAAATAACTATTCAAATCCGATTTATTCCATTTTTTAAAAATATTTGCGATATCATCATATTTATATTTATTAGATTTTATCATGAGGTAATATATTGATGATATAAGTTGCATTTCAACATATTCTATACCATTATGGACCATCTTAACAAAGTGACCTTGGTTAGAATCCCCAAATAATTCATAGCTTTTTGAGTTATTGATTGTATTAGATGTTATTTTAGAAAACATATTTTTTACTTCGTTAAATGCCTTTAGATCTCCACCTATCATTATTGAAGGGCCTTTAAGAACTCCTAAAACTCCCCCAGATACACCCATGCCTAGATATAACAAATTTTTTGATTTAATTTTTTGATGATTTTTAAAACTTATAGTTGGATTAGTATTACCGGCATCAATTAAAATATCGTTTGAATCAAGGTTTTTTATACAGAGAGAAATCACCTCATCTAATGAATGACCAGATGGAACAAGAACTAAAACTTTTCTTGGCAATGAGATAGAACTAATAAATTTGTTTATATCATTAAACATTAAAGAAGATTCTAATTCTGGATAATGATTTTTAATATCTATAGATGTTTCAAAACTTTTATCATATAAAGAGACTTTTATACCATTTGATGACATATTTCTTGCCAAGCTTGTCCCTATTCTACCTACTCCAATTATTCCAAAATCAGTCATTTATAATTCAGATTTAATTTTTTCAACAATAATATCAGGACTTTCAGTGATATCAATAAATTTACAATAATCAGGATATTCAATTATATTAAACTGAGAGTTAAGTAAATCCGACTTGAAAAAATGATCTTCTCTGATGTCAAGTCTTTTCTTTATTAAGTCAAAGTTTCCTTTAAGACAGAACCAATCTATATCTGCATTAACTCCATTTATCAGCGCTTGTCTGTACGACTCTTTTAGAGCTGAACATGCAACTACTATATTTTTGATCTTTAATCTATTTATCTCGCTATTAATATCTTTAATCCATGTCTCTCTGTCTTTATCATTTAATGGAATATTATTATTCATTTTTTCAATATTTTCATTTGAGTGAAAGTCATCTCCCTCAATAAATTTGAATTTTAAATCTAAAGAAAGTTTTTTCCCAATTAAAGATTTACCACAACCACTTACACCAAATAAAATTATGACTTTACTCATTTATTTATATCTGAAAAAAATTAAACTCAGAAAAACTTGAATTTATTTGATTATCAAAATCATAAGCTAAAAAGAACCCTCCCCCACCAGATCCACAAAGTTTCATATAATATGAATCATTTCTAATACCTTCTTTCCATTTGTTTTTTATGTTATTTGGAATCATTTCATGAAAATTATTGTAAGTGTCATTTGATAGTTCTTTAATTGAATTTCTAAACAGTTCAGGATTATTTATTAAGTGGTCAATACATTGATTAGTATTAGTAATAAACTTATTATTAAAGAAAAGTCTGAATTCACTATCAATCATTTTATCTTCAAATGTCTTAATCATTTTTTTTGTTGAGGATTCTATTCGACTATCTATTATATATACTTTAAAATCTTTAAAAGCAATTATTTCAATCGGTCTTATTTTTTGATTTGAATATAGCATTGGTTTATTAAAGTATGACACAGCAGGATCAAACCCAGAGGAATTTCCATGAAATTTTGATTCAATTAATGACATAATTTTTTTTAATTCCGCATTAGAAAATGATTTCAAATCAACTTTAGAATATCTTGATATAATTGAGGAGACTAAAGCTCCACTACTTCCAAGCCCACTTCCAATTGGAATATTACTTTCAAAATATAGACCTGAATCAATTTCCTCTTTTAAATTATTTGAATTAATTATATCACCTAGATATTCTTCTTGAATCATATATTCATATAAAGATTCTATATTTCTATTTGATTTTTTTTGATCTTCTGTTAGATTATTTGATTTAGCAAGAAATCCATTAAATCTTTTATAAGGAATAGATAAAGCATCTGAATCATGCATAATACCATACTCACCAAACAACAAAATTTTTGAGTTAAAAGAAGTACTATCCATTATTTAATTTTTTCTGAACCATTACCAAGACTATCTAATATACATGTCTTAGATTTACAAAAATTTAATAGATCATCCTCAATAAATTTTTGTACGTCAGGCTTAATTATATTTGGATAAAGTAGATGAACATTAGAGCCAGCATCAAGTGAAAAACAAACTGGATTTTTGGTTTCTCTTCTGTATTCTAGGATTCTTTGAATAACTTCTAAGGTGTTTGGCTTCATTAAAATAAAGTATGGACTTGATGTTAACATTAGAGAGTGAATCATTAAAGCTTCTGATTCTGTAATGTTTATAAACTCATCTAAATGCCCTGATTTTAAAACATTTTTTAGCTTAGTAATATTATTCTTTGCTTCACTAAATCTTGTCTTTGAAAATGGATTTTCATTCATTAGTTTATGTCCAATCGAACTTGATATTTTCTTAACTCCAGGATCAATTATTAAAATTGTATTCTGATATTCTTTGAATATCTGATCTACACCTTCCGATATGTTAATTGCATATAAATCAGAACTTCCAGGATAAGATTTTGATTCACCCCAAAGAGTAATGGGTCCTTCTATACTTCTTGAGGCACTTCCAGAACCAAGCCTAGCTATAAAGGATTTCTTTTTTAAATAGTATGAATCATCTTGTTGATTGGAATTTAACTTTTCAATATCAACTAGACACGAAGCTAATGCAGACATTGATGATGCAGATGATGCAATTCCACTACTATGAGGAAAATTATTTTCTGATTTGATATTTATATCATGGTTTTTTAAAAAGTTAAAATACTTTTCAATGTTGGTAATAAATAATTTAATTTTTTGACCAAACTCGTGATCTTTAACACCGTCAAATTCAAAACCAATAGAATTGGCTTTATTTTTTTTTGGTTTAAATTCCACAGATGTTGTTGTGGAGGACTTAGAAAGTGTAAAACTGATTGATGGATTTTGGGGTATTTGATTATATTTTTTACCCCAATATTTAACTAACGCAATATTACTAGGTGAACTCCACTCTACAATTCCTTCAGACAAGAAATTATCATTATTGACAAAATCCTTTTCAATCATTTAAATATTGTTAAAAATCATTTAAATATAGTAAAGTTAAACTCTAAGATAAATTTTATTTGTTTAATTTGAATTGAAATTAATTTCTTAGACAAATTGAAGAAATCAGCATTTAAATTTACCAACTATAAAGAGCCTAACCTTTCTCCTTTCGAGAAGCTGTTTAATATTTTTAAGGAACTTATTATTCATACATCAGGAGACTTTGATGAAGCTATTGATTGGCTAAGAGAGTTAGATAAAGAGTATCAGCTAACAGATGAAAATTATACTATTGATGATTTTATTAATGATCTTTTAAGTAAAGGCTTTATCTCAAAACAAATTCAAGGAGGAGAAGAAAAAACTAAAATTAGCTCAAAAACAGAAAGGCTTTTAAGAAAACATGTACTTAAACATTTATTTGGTAAACTAAAAAAAACAAAAAAAGGAAATCATAGGACAAAGTTTTCTTCATCAGGATCTGATGATAATCTTAACATAAAGGGTTTTGAATATGGAGATCCCTTAGATAGAATATTATTAACTGAAAGTTTAAAAAATGCCATAATATCATCTGGTGAAAACGATCTAACACTTAAGAAAGAAGATATTGTAGTTTGGGATTCAAACCACAATTCTCAGATGAGTACTGTGCTAATGATTGATATTAGTCACAGTATGATTCTTTATGGTGAAGACAGAATAACTCCAGCAAAAAAAGTTGCTATGGCACTTGTTGAATACATTAAAACAAAATTCCCAAAAGATACTATTGATATTTTATCATTTGGAGATGAGGCAAAACCAATTAGTATTAAAGACTTACCATATTTAAAAGTAGGACCTTATCATACAAATACAGTAGCGGGACTTGACTTAGCATTTGATATTCTTAGAAGAAAAAAGAATAATAATAAACAAATCTTTATGATAACTGACGGTAAGCCCAGTTGTATGTTCACAAAGGATGGTTTTTATAAAAATAGTGCTGGTCTTGATAATTTTATTCTTGATCAGTGTTATAATAGAGCTAGAATTGCAAAAAAAAATAATATACCAATTACAACATTTATGATTGCTAGTGATCCCTACTTGCAAACTTTTGTTAAAAAATTCTCTGAAGTAAATAATGGAAAAGCCTTCTATACAGGTTTAGAAGGTTTGAGTGAAATGGTATTTGAAGATTATGACAAAAATAGAAGACAAAAATTAAGATAATGAACAAACCTAAAATCAAAACAATTGGTGAATTAAAATCATCAGATTACATACATAAATCTCTTAATCAAGAAATTACAGATAATTTAAGGCATAACCTCTCAGAAGGTATTAATGTATTTTCAGATCTAATCGGATATGAAGAGACAGTGATTCCAAGTGTGGAAAGAGCTTTTCTCTCAAATCATAGTATTAACCTTCTTGGTTTAAGGGGTCAAGCTAAAACTAAACTGGCGCGAACTTGTGTAAACCTTCTAGATGAGTGGATTCCAATAATCAAAGGCTCAGAAACAAATGATGATCCACTTAATCCAATTTTTAAAAGTTCTCTTCAAATTATTAAATCTAATGGAGACAAAACTGAAATAGATTGGCTTCACAGAGATGAAAGATTTTACGAAAAACTTGCGACTCCAGACGTTACAGTATCAGATTTAATCGGTGATATTGACCCAATAAAGGCTACAAATCTTAAATTATCATATTCAAATGAAGAAGTTATTCACTTTGGATTAATCCCAAGAGCACACAGATGTATTTTTGTGCTTAATGAATTACCAGATTTGCAACCAAGAATTCAAGTTTCACTTTTTTCAATTTTAGAGGAAAAAGAAATTCAAATTCGAGGTTTTAAAGTTAGACTTCCTCTTGATATTCAATTTATTTTTACTTCAAATCCAGAAGATTATACGAATAGAGGAACAATTGTAACACCCTTAAAAGATAGAGTTGGATCACAAATTCTAACTCATTACCCTGAATCCATTGATATTGCAAAAAAAATTACAGAACAAGAGTCAAAAATTGATTCAAGGTTAGCTTCAGAAATTCATATTCCCGAAGTTGCAAGAGATATAATTGAGCAAATTTCTTTTGAGGCAAGAGAAAGTGATCTTGTTGATAGAAAAAGTGGAGTAAGTGCAAGAATGAGTATAACCAGTTTACAAAATCTTGTTTCATCTGCTGAAAGACGTATGATAATTAACAATGAAGAGAAAACTTCAATTAGGATGTCTGATTTTAGCTCAGTTATTTCCTCAATAAATGGAAAAGTAGAATTAGTTTATGAGGGAGAGGAAGAGGGCGCAGAGCAAGTATCATATAATCTTATTTCATCAGCTGTGAAATCAATTTTTAATAAATATTTTCCTAGAATTGAAAAATTAATTAAACCAGATGAGGTTACTCCTTATGATTCAATTTTAGAGTGGTTCACCAATAGACAATTAGTTATCAATGATAACTTGAAAAATAAAGATTACGAGGATCTACTTAATCAAGTAATTGATGCAAAAAAGTTGATTAAAAAATATATTCCTGAATTGAATGACGATGATGAGCTATTCTTTATAGAATTTGTTTTGTGGGGTCTTGAGAGTTATAATAAGTTATCAATATTAAGAACTAATAATGGAATAGAATATAAAGATCCATTTAATAATTTTATTAATAAAATTTAATCAATTTTACTTATCTGAGATTTTTTTGCCTCTTTTTTTGAACCATCAAAACCTTCAATTCCACTGACTGTTGTGTACTTAAGTATGTTTCTCTTGTCTGGATTTAATTTTGAATATGCACTATGACACATTATAGCTGCCTCATGAAATCCACTTAATATTAACTTAAGTTTCCCTGGATATGTATTAACGTCTCCAATAGCATAAATACCATCAATATTTGTTTGATAGTCAAGGCTATTATTTACTTTTATCGCATTATTCTCAATATTTAAACCCCAATCTTTTATAGGTCCTAATTTAGGAACTAAACCAAACAAAGGTATGAAGTAGTCAGTTTTAATTTCATTTTCATTTCCATCTATATCTACTATAATGGATTCGAGTTTAGACTTTCCATTGAGTCTTGAAACTTGAGCTGGAGTAATAACATCAATTTTTCCAAGATCTTTTAGTTTTTGAACAGAAGCAACAGAATCATTTGCACCTCTAAATTCATTTCTTCTGTGTATAAGTATAACTTTTTTTGAAATCTTTGAAAGATGAATTGACCAATCTAAAGCTGAATCTCCTCCCCCAGCAATTACAACTGTTTTATCTTTAAACTCAAGTGGATCTTTAATCATGTATAAGATACCATTATCCTCATAATCAGTTATGTTCGATATATTTGGTTTTCTTGGTGTAAAAGTACCAAGACCACCAGCTATTGCAATTATTTTAGCGAAAATTTCAGTCCCCTTATCAGTAGTTACTTTAAAAGATCCATCATCAAGTTTATCTAAATTTAATGCTGTTTCTCCAAGAGTATATGACGGTTTAAAAGGTTTAATCTGTTCTAATAGATTTTCAATTAAATCACCTGCAATAATTTCAGGATAGGCAGGTATATCATAGATAGGCTTTTTTGGATATAGCTCAATACATTGACCACCAGGTTGTGTCAAGGAATCTAAAATGTGACATTTCATTTTTAGAAGACCCGCCTCAAAAACGGTAAAAAGGCCTGTAGGGCCGGCCCCTATTATTAAAATATCAGTTTTAATCATTGAGAAAGAGGCAATACAGATTTGACTTCTTTAATTTCTGGAGCATATTTTTTTATAGTAGTTTCTACTCCATTTTTAAGAGTCATCTGGTTTACTTTACAGTCTGCACATGCACCATGTAGTTTAACTTTCACAGTTGAGTCTTTAATTGATTCAAGAGATATATCACCTCCATCCTTAACTAGAAATGGTCTGATCTCTTCAAGCGCATCTAATATTTTATTTTCTAATTTGCTCATTACTTTTTAATTGCAGAACATCCCACTAAGTTAGTAATTTCAACAATCTTTGTGGGAGGTAATTCTTTATTTCTGATTAATAATTGTTCAACCATGTTTTTTGAAATTTCTTCAAAAATATTTGAAACATCCGTAGACTCTTGAAGTGAACCAGGTCTTCCAAAATCTGAAGCTTCTCTTAAAGCCTGAAATATTGGTATTTCTCCCAAGAAATTAATATTTAAATCTTTTGATAAATACTTTACTCCAGCCTCACCAAATATGTAGTGTTTTGTAGCAGAATCTTCTGCTTTGAAATATGCCATATTTTCAATTAAACCCAATATTGGAACAGATATACTTTCTTGTTGAAACATTTTTATCCCTCTCCTAGCGTCAGCTAGAGCTACATTTTGGGGTGTACTAACAATAATTGACCCTGTAATTGGAAGAGATTGGACTAAACTTAAATGAATATCACCTGTACCAGGAGGTAAATCTAAAAAAAGAAAGTCTAATTCACCCCAATGAGTATCAAAAATCATTTGATTAAGAGCTTTTGATGCCATAGGTCCTCTCCAAACAACAGCTTGATCAAGCTTTGTAAAGAAACCAATAGACATAATTTTAACATCATAGCTTTCTACTGGCTCTATTTTTGATTTATCATTTATTTTAATTGATTTTGGAACGTATCCTTCAACATCCATCATTGTGGGAACAGATGGCCCATAAATATCTGCATCAAGAATTCCTACTTTACATCCTTTTTTTGCAAGTGCTGCAGCAAGATTAATTGTTACAGTAGACTTACCAACCCCTCCTTTAGCAGAAGATATTGCAATTATTGAATCAACTCCTTTAATTTTTTTTGCTTGCGTAGTTATTTTTGGACGATCAGGTGAATCAATTTCATTTTCTACATTTTTGTTAGCTTTTGGTGACTCAACTTTGGTATTTACATTAATTTTTGCTTTTTCATAAATGTCATCGTGAATTATTTTCATGATATCCACTTCAAGTTTTTTTCTTGCTTGTAAAGCAGGATTAGTTACTACTAGATCAATGTCAACTTGATCCCCAAAAACTTGGATATTTTTTAAAATTCCAGATGAAACAATATCTTTCGAATGACCAGTCATATTGATCTTCTCAAGTGTTTTTTTGATATTGTTTTTTGTTAAATCCATAATTTGTTAACAACACAAAGATACATGTAACTAATAGATTTAATTCTTAAAATTTATATAATTATTTTGGATCCCAAAGTTTAACTTCAAAGTCAATTACTTTATCATCCTTAACTTTTATTCCCTCATTCTCTAATAACTGTTTCATTAAGTCAAAGCCTTTAAAGTGATGTTTACCAGTTAGTAATCCATTTCTATTTACAACTCTATGAGCAGGTATAGATGAGTCATTGTGGGAAGCGTTAAGAGCCCATCCCACTGTTCTTGCACTTGACGCCATTCCTAGCTTTTTTGCAATCAAACCATAAGTAGTTACTCTACCCTGTGGAATAGTTTTCACTATGTCGTAAACTCTTTGAAAAAAATCATTTTTACTCATTGAAATGATAAAGGATATCTTAAGGTTTCTTTAAAGTAAATGAGAATTCAGTACCTTGACCAACTTTACTTTCAACAAAAATTTGTTCTTGATGAGCCTCAATTATATGCTTAACAATTGATAATCCAAGTCCTGATCCACCTTTTTTTCTAGATCTATTTTTATCAATTCTATAGAATCTTTCAAATAAACGAGGCAAATGTTCATCCTCTATTCCTTCTCCATTATCAGCTACTCTTACGATTATACTATCTTTATTATATTCCTCAACTGCTACTTGAGTATATCCATTTTCTTTTCCATATTTTATTGAGTTTACAATTAGGTTAGTTAATACTTGTAAAATTCTTTCTTTATCAGCATTTACTATTACAGGACTATTATGTTCATCCTTTATTAAAAGTTTTGTATTATTTTTCTCTGATTCAAACTCCATTAAATCATAAACGTTGTAAATCAACTCATAAATATTAAAATTAGATTTATCAACTGTTTTAATACCCGACTCAAATTGTGTTATCAAATCTAGATCTTTTACAATAGATATTAGCCTGTCTACACCCTTAGCTGATCTTTTCAAATATTTACCTCTAACTTTCTTGTCTTTCATTGCACCCTCGATAAGTGTTAGTATATAACCTTGAATAGTAAATAATGGTGTTTTTAATTCGTGCGAAACATTTCCTAAAAATTCTCTTCTATAATTTTCTTGATCCTTTAGAATGTTAATTTCTTCAATGTTTGATTTATTACTACTTAAAAAGTTCTCAAGCACTATACTAGACATAAAGAAAGTCAGAATAAAATACCCTAAATCATTTATTGAAAAACCACCAATAACGAAAAAATAGAATATTAGAGCTATTATGTTAATATAAAAAGATGCTCTAAAAGCTTGAACACTTGGTTGAATTTTAAAGGGAAGTTTCATTCTTCAATTATAAATTTATAACCAACACCTTTAACAGTTTTAAAGTATTTATTTCCTATTTTCTCTCGTAATTTTCTTATGTGAACATCTATAGTTCTGTCGCCAACAACAACTTGTTCTCCCCAAACTTTTTCCATTATTTTTTCTCTCTTGAACACCTTGTCAGGCTTAGAACAGAGTAAACTCAATAGCTCAAACTCTTTTTTTGGTAAACTTATTGATCTATCATCTACATAAACTTTGTATTTATCTTTGTTGATTTTAAAGTTGCCAAATTGAATTTCGTCAACTTCTTTTTCAAAATTCTTTTTAGATCTTCTTAAAAGCCCTTTGACTTTAGATACTAAAATTTTTGGTTTAACTGGTTTTGTGACATAATCATCAGCTCCTGCTTCATATGCTGCAATATGAGAATAATCCTCACCTCTGGCAGTTAAAAACATAATTAAAGTATCGTTAAACCTGTCGTTTGCCCTGAGGGCCTCACAAGCCTCTATCCCATCCATATTAGGCATCATTATATCCATGATTATAACATTTGGAACTTTATCATTAGCTATTTTAAGAGCGCTTTTGCCATCTTTAGCCGTAGATACATCATATCCCTCACCCGATAAATTATACTTTAGAATCTCTAAAATATCAGGCTCATCATCAACACAAAGTATTTTAATATCTGACTTATTCATAGTTATAACATCAATTTAGCAAATAATACCTATATGTTTATTAACAATCTAAAATTTAATATTTAAAAAACAATTAATTAACGATAACTAAATAATAGTTCTTACGACCTCTCTGAAGTAAAATATATTTTCCATTTATTAAATCATTTTTACTGATTTTAATATTTTGGGAAATTTTCTTCTTATTAATTGAAATTGAATTTTCTTTTAGCGCTCTTCTTGCCTCACTAACAGATTTTAGAAAATTTGTCTGAATAGCGAGAAGGTTCTCAACTTCTATTTCCTCTAATAATTTTGCCTTAGAAATATTAGAACTTGGAACACCATCAAAAATTTCATTAAAGGTATCATCATCAAGAGACTCAAGATCCTCTTTACTTGATTTTCCAAAAAGAACTTTTGATGCGCTCATTGCATTTTTTAAATCATTCTCTCCATGAACCATAATAGTTACTGTATCAGCTATTTTATTTTGAAGCAGTCTTCTTGCTTTATCTTTATTATGCTCTTCTATTAACCCATTAACTTCATCTTGAGATAAAAATGTAAAAACTTTAATGTAGTTTATTGCATCCTCATCTGAAATATTTAACCAATATTGATAAAACTTGTATACAGAAGTCTTATTCTTATCTAGCCAAATATTTCCACCTTCAGATTTTCCAAACTTAGATCCATCAGATTTTTTAACTAACGGACATGTAATTGCAAAAGCCTTCACATTTTCTTTTCTTCTAATAAGTTCAGTTCCAGTAGTAATATTTCCCCATTGATCACTTCCACCCATTTGAAGCATACAATTCATTTCTTTATATAAATGAAGAAAATCATATCCTTGAATCAATTGATAAGTAAATTCAGTAAATGACATGCCTTGTGTAGTATCTTTCGAAATTCTTTTTTTTACTGACTCTTTTGCCATCATATAATTAACAGTTATATGTTTCCCAATATCTCTGGAAAAGTCAATAATTGAGAATTTACTCATCCAATCATAGTTATTTACAAGAATTGCTTTGTTTGATATATTAGATTTAAAGTCAAGAAATTTTTCAAATTGAACCTTTAATTTCTTTTCATTAAACTTTAAAATCTTTTTATCTAATAAGTTCCTTTCATCAGACTTTCCTGATGGATCACCAATCATTCCTGTTGCACCACCCAGTAATACTACTGGGGTATGACCAGCATTTTGAAAGTGTTTAAGAATAAATATTGGAACAAGACTTCCTATGTGCAGGGAATCAGATGTAGGATCAAATCCAATATATCCAATGGTTTTATTTTTAGATAAATACTCTTCGACTCCAGGTATTACATCATGTAACATTCCTCTCCATTTTAGCTCTTCTATAAATTCTTTCATTATTTAATGCTTTTTATACTATCAATTGATTTTTGAATCCTTCTCTTCACATTAGAATAAATATTAAAATGAATTTTGGGATTTCGAGAGTAATATAGCTCACTGTTATAGAATTGAGCACTATCAATATCGTGTTTTCTGAAAATTAATTCATCACTTATCATATCATTATCAATTTTTAGATCATAACTACTGGATGCATTGAGAATCATTATATCAAAAATAATACTTTCCATTTTTTCTTCACTAATTAAATCCTCTGGCACATTTGATGAACATCCAATTATGAAAGTAAATATTATTAGATATTTTTTCATCTGTTAAAAGTTATTTTTTTTCCATAAGGTATGGAATTTACTTTTCCATTTTCATAAACTACATTCCCATTTAAGATAGTCTTGTAAATAGAGTTATCAAATTTTTGTCCCTCAAAGGGAGACCATCCACACTTGTATAATAGAGAATCTTTAGTAACATGAGTTGGAGTATTAGTGTCAATTAAGACAATATCGGCATAATATCCTTCCCTTAAAAAACCTCTCTTATTTACTTTAAATATGGTTGCTGGATTATGAGCTATTTTTTCTACAATTTTTTCATGTGAAACTCCATATTTTTTACAGTTTTGCAAAAGAGATAAAATAGTATGCTGAACCATCGGACCTCCTGAGGGACAGCTCAAATATTTATTGCTTTTTTCCTCTATTGTGTGGGGAGCATGATCTGATGCAATAATATCAATTTTATTATCTTTTAATGCCTCCCATAACGAATCTCTGTCATTCTTGGACTTTATAGCTGGATTCCATTTTATCTTCGAACCAAATTCATTATAATCTTCATCTGTAAACCACAAATGATGAGCACAAACTTCAGATGTTATTTTTTTATCATTTAGTTCCATACTGGTATCAAATAGATTAAGTTCTATAGCAGTTGAAATATGGAATACATTTAGTCTTGCGCCAGTTTTTTTTGCAAGTTCAACTGCAAAACTCGAACTTTTCAGGCAAGCCTTTTCATCTCTAATTTTTGGATGAGCTGATATAGGTATATCTTCACCGTAGAGATTTTTAAAATATTCTGTATTATCTTTTATTGTTTGCTCATCCTCACAATGAGCTGATATAGGTAATGAAGTACTATTAAAAATATTTTCAATTGAATCTTTATTATCTATTAACATCTTTCCAGTTGAAGATCCTAGAAAAAGTTTAATCCCTGCAACTTCTTTATCATCCAAATTTTTTATTTCATCAATATTATCATTTGTTCCACCAAACATAAATGAAAAATTTGCAAATGAATTCTTTGATGCAATTTGAATCTTTTTCTCAAACTCTTCTCTAGATGTAGTATTTGGAGATGTATTTGGCATCTCAAAATATGAAGTTACACCACCAGCGATAGCTGCCTTTGATTCCGTAGCTATCTCTCCTTTATGAGTTAAACCTGGTTCACGAAAATGAACCTGATCGTCTATCATTCCAGGTATTGCTAGTCGCCCCTTACCATCGATAATCTTAATTCCCTTGCCAAGTTTAAGATTAACTCCAATTTCTTTGATGAACTCTCCCTCTATATATATATCACCAGAAGTTTTAATGCCTTCATTTATTATAATAATATCCTTAATTAGGAGTCTATTCATTTTTTTTAAAAATTGAATTAAGTTTTAATTTTACTACACCAATTATTGCTTCAAAGATAATGTTCTTATTCATTTTAGAGTCTCCATATTCTCTATTAACAAATATTATTTGATGTTCCTTTAACTTAAACTTTTTTTTCCAAAGTTTAAATTTCATTTCAATTTGAAAAGCATATCCATTAAACTTTATTTTATTAATATCTAAAGATGACAAAGCCTTATTTGAGTAACCTACAAAACCAGAAGTTGAATCATTCACGGGAAGACAGGTAATAAGCCTAACATAAATATTAGCAAAATATGACAGAAATATTCTGGATAACGGCCAATTTACTACACTTACACCCTCTAAATATCGAGAGCCAATAACTACATCACATTCATTATTGATTAGAAATCTCTTTAGATTTTTTATTTCGTTTGGATCATGAGATAGGTCAGCATCCATTTCAAAAATATAAGAAAAGTTTTGTTCAAGAGCCCATTTAAAACCAACCTTATAAGCTGAACCTAAACCATCTTTCTTTTCTCTTGTAATTAAAAAAAGCTTACCTGTATTATCATTTGTCAAATTCTCAACAATATTTGATGTCCCATCTGGTGAATTATCATCAACTACCAATATTGAGTTATTATCGTTCAAAGAAAAAATTTTGTTGATAACAGCTTTAATATTTTCAGCTTCATTATAAGTCGGTATGATAATTAAACAATTGTCTTTCATTTATTTAGGAGTTATTCCATAATTTTGTTATTTATCTAAAGATTAATATGATTCGAAATCAAGATTTAACCACTCTATTTATTCTAATTATATTATTGGTATTTTATTTTTTACAAATATTTCAAAGGGTAAAATTAGTTTATTTATTTAGAAGTCTAAGCTATCATTTTCGTAATATTTTAAGACCATATAACATTGATGATCTTGGTATTTCAGGCTCAGGAACTTCGGTTATTAATTATTATAATTATTTCTATATATTCTTTTTTTTACTTATCAACGGAATAGTTATGACTTATTTTGGTGCCTTAACTTATCAGGGAACTATTAAGTTCGATGGAATTAGTAATGAATTATTTTTTAGATTATTAAATTTTAATATTATAATTTTTATTACTATGGTAATAAGGTTTTTAATTATAAAATATATTTTAGAAATATTTCTTAACTACAGGCTTAAGTTTATATTTTTTAAAAATTATATCATAAATATTATAATTGGAATATTATTGTTGATCAACTTCGTTATATACAACTTAAATGATTTTTATGACTTCACCTATCTAAAAAATAATTTTTTAATCATATTGGGACTTCATTTTATTTTTCAGACAAAAAACTATTTGAGTTATTTTTCAAAAATTGATATTAAGGAAATTATGTATTTTATTTTGTATCTTTGTGCGTTCAAATTGGCCCCATGGATATGGTTATATTCAATTTATTAAACCTAAAATTTTCGTATGAGTATTAAAACAATTTTAATATCTCAACCAGAGCCTACTAACGTGAATTCTCCTTATTCATCGTTAAAGAGAAAGTATAAACTTAAAATAGATTTTAGAAAATTTATTCATGTTGAAGGGCTTACAGCTAAAGAGGTAAGAGCACAAAGAGTTGATTTCTCTAAATTTCATAATGTTATTTTGACAAGTAGAAACTCAGTTGATCATTTCTTCAGAATTACAGAGGAAATGAGATTTAAAGTTCCTGATCAGACTAAATATTTTTGTCAGTCTGAGGCTGTTGCTTACTATTTACAGAAATATGTAGTTTACCGAAAGAGAAAAATTTATGTTGGAAACAATAATTTTAAAGATCTTGAGGCTACATTCATAAAATTCAACAAAGAGAGATTCCTTGCACCAACATCTGGTAGTTTAAATCCAGACATTATAAAGACATTAGATTCTTTTGAAATTTCATGGGAGCGAGCTCAACTATACAAAACTGTTGTTAGCGACTTATCTGATTTAAGAGATGTGTATTATGATATACTCGTCTTTTTTAGTCCATTAGGAATTGAATCTTTATTTAAAAACTTTCCAGATTTTGAACAGAACAAGACACTTATCGCTGTATATGGCAATACAACCGAAGAAGCAGCAAAAGCTAAAAATCTCAGAATAGACATTAAAGCCCCAACAGAAGTTTCTCCCTCAATGGCTATGGCTATAGATAAATATATAAAAGGTTAGTTTCTTCTACCAAACCTCATCCACAAATATACAAGGTTAGCAATTGAAGCTAGAGCTGCTACTACATATGTTCCAGCTGCCCAGTTTAATGCTTCTTTTGATTGAATAAGTTCTCTTTGATTTACGATTCTTTTTCTTTCAAGCCAATATATTGCTCTTTTACTAGCATCAAACTCAACTGGAAGTGTAACAAGGCTAAATAAAGTACCGGAGGCAAAACCAAAGATTCCCAGTGTAAGTAAATTCTCACCCAGTATTGGAGAAGTTTCAATTAAAAATATTCCACCCAAGAGAAAATATATTCCTAATTGTGAGGTTACACCAACCATAGGTACTAAAATTGATCTCATTTTTAACCACTCATATCCTTTTGCGTGTTGAACTGCATGACCACATTCATGCGCAGCAACAGCTGCAGCTGCCGCATTTCTTTGATTGTAAACACTCTCACTTAGATTGACAGTTTTCTTTTGTGGATTATAATGGTCTGAAAGTTGTCCCCTAACACTTATAACTTTTACATCATAAATACCATGATCACTTAGCATTTTTTCAGCAATTTCTTTTCCAGAAAGATTAGCTGATAGTGTCTGCCTTGAAAATTTTTTAAATTTTGATTTAAGTTGATATTTAACATACCAACTAAGAGCAAATATAGGAAGCAATAGTAAATAATAGTTTAGATCACCGTAATACATAAATTTTTAAAATTAAATTTTTATAAAGTTATGTAATATGCTAAATAACTGAAAAATTTTATCAGTTTTTTAACTTAAATATTATTATGCTTAGCTGTAAAAGTGCAGTAATTCCATTTGCAACAATTATTGAGAGACTTCCTATCAAAATTCCATACAAGAGCCACAGAAGAACACCAATAAACAGTATTATGTACATTGTGAGCGAAATACCATCAGCATTTTTTTCTTTATAGATCTTATAAACCTGTGGAATAAATGCAGAAGTAGTAAGGAATGCTGCTGATAAACCAATTATTTCAAAGATTGGGTCAATCATAAAACAATGTTTATAATTTTACCAGGAACAACTATAATTTTCTTTGGCTTTGAATTATTTAAGATAGACTTTGTTTTATGGTATGATAACACAGCATCTTGAATTTCTTTATTAGAAAGATCGAGTGGAAGATTTATAGTAAACTTAGTTTTGCCATTAAATGACACAGGATACAATTTATCAGTCTCGACTAAATACTTTTCATTATATTCTGGATAAACCTGATTAACTATTGACTCTTTGTGACCTAATTGACTCCATAACTCTTCAGCAAAATGAGGAGCAAAAGGAGAAATTAGGATCAGCAAATCCTGAAGAACATATTTATTATTACAACTAATTGAACTTAGCTCATTAATACATATCATAAATGCGCTTATACAAGTGTTAAGACTTAATTTTTCAATATCCTCATTGATTTTTTTTATTGTTTTATGAAGTGACTTTAATGACTCTCTTGAAGGCTCCTTCTCTGATACGTTAATTAATCCATCTTTAAAAAACAAATTCCAAAACTTTTTTAAAAATGAATGGACTCCAGATATTCCTCTTGTATCCCAAGGCTTTGATTGCTCAATTGGGCCAAGAAACATTTCATACATTCTTAGAGTATCAGCTCCATATTGATCACATATTTCATCTGGATTTACTACATTAAACTTAGACTTTGACATTTTTTCTTGTTCCCTAACACAATAGAAAAGATCATTTTCTAATTTAAAAGTTGAATTTTTATAATCAGAGTCTTCAGATTTCAAAAAATTGTAATCAACTTGATTATCATCATTAACATATTTTATATCAATCCTAACTTTATCAACTTTAGTTTCTGAAATAAGATTACTTGAAATGTATTGATTTGAACCTGATTTTCTAAATATAAATGCAGAATTTCCAAGAATCATCCCCTGATTAATTAATTTTTTTGAATACTCATCCTTATTTAAATATCCTAAGTCATAAAGAAATTTTTGATAAAATCTTGAGTATAATAAGTGTCCTGTTGCATGCTCACTTCCTCCAAAGTAAATGTCAATGTCAGCCCAGTATTTTTGAGATTCTTTAGAAATAAATTCTTTTTCATTTGTTGGATCCATATATCTATAGAAGTACCATGAACTTCCTGCCCAACCAGGCATTGTGTTCAATTCTAAAGGAAAAGTATCGGTATCATTTATTTCAGCATTTGATGTAACCTTTTTTAAATTTTCATTCCATGCCCATGTAGATGAATTTCCTAGAGGGGAATCTCCATTTTTAGTTGGAAGAAAATTATCTACATCTGGTAACTTTAAAGGTAAATAGTCTGTCTCAATATTAGTTGGAATTCCTTTCTTATAATATATAGGAATAGGCTCACCCCAATATCTTTGCCTACTAAAAGTTGCATCTCTTAACTTAAATTGAACTTTAGATTTGCCAATTCCTTTAGACTCAATTTGTTCAATTATTAATTCCAAAGAATTTTCATAATCTAATCCATTAAGGAATTCTGAATTAATAAGCCTAAACCCTGATTTATCGGAAAAAGCAGTTTGTGATATATCTATATTTTCAAAAATATTTGGAATATCTATCATAAACTTTTTTGCAAAGTCAAAATCCCTTTGATCTCCTGCAGGAACTCCCATTACAGCTCCTGTTCCATAACTTGCAATAACATAATCTGAAATCCATATAGGTATTTTTTTTCCTGTAAACGGATGTATTGCATAAGAACCTGAAAATACTCCAGAAACAGTTTTTACATCAGATAATCTTTCTCTCTCAGATTTTTTTGAAACTTCATCAATGTAATTCTCAATTTCTGATTTATGATTTAATGATGATAAATCTGAAATATCTTTATATTCAGGCGCAATAGTAAGAAAAGATACACCAAATATTGTATCTGGTCTTGTGGTAAAAACCTCAATTTTATTATTTAAATCTTCAACATCAAAAGTTACAGACACACCTTTAGATTTGCCGATCCAGTTTCTTTGCATTTCTTTTAATGGATCTGGCCAATCAATTTTATCTAAATCATTTAAAAGTCTATCTGAGTATTTACTAATTCTTAAACACCAATGTTTTACCTTTCTTTTTGTAACTGGATAACCCCCTCTTTCACTTACACCATTTATAATTTCATCATTTGCTAATACTGTTCCAAGTTCTTCACACCAATTTACATCTCCATCAGTTAAGTATGCCAATCTAAAATTCATAAGTATATCAGACTTAATTTTATCATCAAATTTTTTCCACTGAGAATTTGTAAATGAGTAACCAAAGTCTGAAAGATCTTCTTTAAAACTTTTATCACCATCTTTCTCAAACATACTTATTAAACTTTTTATACTCTTAGCTTTTTTATCCCTTGGACAATAATATGAGTTAAACATTAGGATAAATATCCATTGAGTCCATTTATAATATTTTGGATCAGATGTTCTTATTTCTCTAGACCAATCAAAAGAAAAACCTATTCTATCTAATTGGCTTCTATACATGTTAATATTCTCAGACGTAGTCTTTCTTGGATGTTGACCAGTTCTAATTGCATATTGTTCTGCGGGCAGCCCAAATGAGTCATACCCTTGAGGGTGAAGCACATTATATCCTTTATGTCTTTTAAATCTAGAATAAATGTCACTTGCAATATACCCAAGTGGATGACCAACATGAAGACCTGCTCCAGATGGATAAGGAAACATATCTAAAACATAGAATTTAGGTTTTGTAGAAAAACCAACTTTATAAGTTTGATTAGTCTTCCAAATTTCCTGCCATTTCTTTTCTATTTCTAGAAAATTATATCTCACTTTAAGCAAATTTATACAAAGGAAGAACTAATTTAATTAACATAAAAATTAATTTATTATTTGTTTATTACTTTTATAAAAGTTTGGAAACTAAAAAAAGAATCAATCCAGAAGTCAAGAAGGTAAGAAGTAATTTAATTTCGATTTTCCTTATAAATACAGTTGTATTATTTACTTTATCGTTAATAGCTTTTATTTATCTTAATTCCACGTCAATTGAAAATTATTTTAAAGAAAATGTTACAATCAATGTTTATCTTAAAAATGATGTAAAAGACTCTGAAAATAAGCAACTGATAAAGCTTCTATCGTTAGATGAGGATGTGAAGAGTGTTAACTATTTATCTAAAGAGGATGCAGCAAAGATTTTCTCAGCAGAAATTGGAGAAGAATTTGTTGGTTTCCTAGGATATAATCCACTTTTAGATGCAGTTTCAATTCAACTTAATGGTGATCAAATTGATATTTACTCTATTGAGAGTTTTATTGAAAATCTTGATAATTTTGAATTTATTGAGGAAATTGAATACGATAAACCACTAGTTGAGGCTCTTACAAAAAATTTTGAAAAAATTGGCCTATGGATTATGATTATTAGTGTAGTATTTTTTATTACCAGTTTTATTTTAATTAATAATTCAATCAAAATCTCTATTTATTCAAAAAGAGATACTATAAAGACAATGCAACTTGTAGGAGCAACGAGTAAATTTATAAGAAGGCCATTTATATTCCAATATCTAAAAATAAGCTTATTGTCTTCAATTACCTCTATTTTTATTTTGTATGTGTTTGTTAACAGGCTTAATATTCAAATAGAGGAAATAAACTTTTTCACTAATTTTAATGATGCACTCTTATTGATTGGTTTTATAATAGCTTTCGGATTGTTCACATCATTGATTAGTTCATTCCTAGTTACTCAGAAATATTTAAAATTAAAATTTGTAAGATAAAGTTATGAGTGGAAAAGGCTTTTTATTTAATAAAAGGAGATATAGAATCTTATTTCTCTCAATTTTCATAATAGCTTTAGGCTTTATAATTATGTCCGGTGGAGAGTCAAGTGATCCTGATATTTTTAATGATGAAATATATAACTTTAGACGTATTAGACTCGCACCCCTAATGGTAGTTTTAGGTTTTATATTATGTATATTTTCAATCCTTTACAAGGATAAAAAATAATGGAAAAATATAATATAGATAGTTTTTCTTCTATTGATATAAAAGAAGGCAAAGTAATCCTAATAGATAAGCCTATTAACTGGACCTCATTTGATGTTGTTAAATATATTCGTAAATCTCTTCAACAAAAGTTTAAAATAAAAAAAATCAAAGTAGGACATGCCGGGACACTAGATCCTTTAGCTACTGGATTATTGATTATATGCATAGGCAAACAGACAAAAAATATTTCTAAGTATCAAGACTTAGCTAAGACATACACTGGTAAATTTAAACTTGGTGAGTCTACACCATCATTTGATGCCGAAACAGATGTAAATGAAAAATTTGAGTATAATCACATCACTATTAATAATTTAAAAAAATTAGCAAATGAATTTATTGGTAATAGTTTGCAAAAACCACCCATATTTTCAGCAATTAAAAAAGATGGAAAGCGTTTATATAATTATGCAAGAGAAAATAAAGAAATTGAGATAGATAAAAGAGAAATTAAAATTTATAATTTTGAAATTTTAGATTTTAATTCACCATATGTTGAATTTAAAATTGATTGTTCTAAAGGAACCTATATTAGGACAATTGCAAATGATTTTGGCAAAAGATTGAATTCAGGCTCATATTTGTATGAGTTAAGGAGAACTAAGATTGGTGAATTTTCTGTTCTTAATGCAATAGATATTAAATAGATTTTAAAACTTAATATTATATTTGTGTTATCCCTGTAGAATGAAATATAACCGTATACTTTTAAAACTTAGTGGAGAGGCTCTTCTTGGAAAGAATTCCTATGGTATTGATAATGACAGACTTGTAGTTTATGCGGAAGAAATTAAGCAAATACATGATCAAGGTGTTGAAATTGCTATTGTAATCGGAGGTGGTAATATTTTCCGTGGATTAACTGGGTCTGAAGATGGCATAGACAGGGTCCAAGCTGATTATATGGGAATGTTAGCAACAGTTATTAATGGTCTTGCACTACAAAATGCTCTTGAAAATATGAATATTCCAACCAGACTTCAATCAGCAATCAAAATGGAGTCAATAGCTGAGCCCTTTATAAAAAGAAAAGCAACCAGACATTTAGAAAAAGGTCGAGTTGTAATTTTCGCATCAGGGACTGGTAACCCTTATTTTACAACCGACTCAGCTGCAGTTTTAAGAGCAATTGAGATAAATGCAGAAGTTATATTAAAAGGAACAAGAGTCGATGGAATATATAATGAAGATCCAGAAAAAAATAAAGAAGCCATTAAGTTTGATGACATTTCATTTGAGGAGACAATAAAAAAAGGTCTGAAAATAATGGATACAACTGCATTTACTTTAAGTAGAGAGAATGAACTACCAATTATTGTATTTGATATGAATACAAAAGGAAATTTGACAAAAGTTGTAATGGGTGAAAAAATTGGAACTAAAGTTTCTAAATAATTTATAATATGGAAAATAATCAAGAAATAATTGAAAATGCAGAGCTAAATATGATGTCTTCTATAAATCACTTAGAAACTGAATTAGCTAAGATAAGAGCTGGTAAAGCAAATCCAATAATGTTGAAGGGTGTATCAGTTGAATATTATGGAAATATGACACCATTAAATCAAGTTGCATCTATAAGCACTCCAAATGCCCAAACAATAAGTATTCAACCTTGGGAAAAAGATTTACTTGAAGAAATTGAGAAAAGTATTATAAATTCCAATTTGGGTTTAAATCCTGTAAATAATGGTGAATCATTGCTGATCAATATTCCACCCCTTACAGAAGAAAGAAGATTAGAGCTAACTAAATTAGCAAAATCAGAATCTGAATCTGCCAAAGTTAGTATTAGAAACACAAGAAAAGATGCTAATAACAAGATTAAAGGACTTGATATTTCAGAGGATTTAAAATCTAATCTTGAAATAGACTCTCAGGAGCTAACCGATAAGTACATTAAAAAAGTTGATGAAATGTTTACTCTAAAAGAGAAGGATATACTCAATTTATAGCATATGGACTTAATAAAAATAAATGAAATATATAGCTCCCCTAATTACAATAGTCAAATAACTATAGCTGGTTGGGTTAGAGCTTTTAGAGGAAATCGGTTTATTGAGCTAAACGACGGCTCAACTATTCAAAATATTCAATGTGTAATTTCTGATTCTGATAAAGAAAATGAAATTCATAAAAAAATTAATGTTGGCTCCTCACTTAAAATAACAGGTAATTTAATTGAAAGTATTGGGAAAGGTCAAAGTTTTGAAGTTGAGATTTTAAATATAGAAGTTCTTGGAGAATCTGACCCTGAGAAATATCCGATTCAACCAAAGAAACACAGCTTTGAATTTCTTAGAGAACAAGCACACTTAAGGATAAGAACTTCAACATTTAGTGCTGTCATGAGAATAAGGTCAAAGCTTGCATATGGAGTTCATAAATTTTTTAATGAAAGAGGATTTAATTATATAAATACTCCAATTATTACATCTAGTGATGCAGAAGGAGCGGGTGAAATGTTTCAGGTTACAACTTTAAATAATACCCAAGTTGATAAAAAGAATTTAGATTATAAAGAAGATTTTTTTGGTAAAAAAACCAGCCTAACAGTATCTGGTCAATTGGAAGCTGAAACCTATGCTCTAGGTCTAGGTAATGTATATACTTTTGGCCCTACCTTTAGAGCTGAAAATTCGAATACTTCAAGACATGCATCAGAATTTTGGATGATTGAACCTGAAATGGCCTTTTATGAGCTAAATGATAATATGGATTTAGCAGAGTCTTTCTTAAAATATATTCTTGAATTTATAATGAGTTCATGTAAAGAAGATCTTAAATTTCTTGATGAGAGGTTGTCTAAAGAACAAAGCCAAAAACCTAAAAATGAGAGAGATGAAATGACCCTTCTAGAAAAAATTAAATTCACGATTGATAACGAATTTGTAAGAATATCATATTCTGATGCTTTTGAAATTCTTGAAAATTCAAACTATAATAAAAAGAAGAAATTTAATTATTTAATAGATGAATGGGGATGTGATTTTCAAAGTGAACATGAAAGGTTTCTTGTTGAGAAACACTTTAAATCTCCTGTAATTATATATGACTATCCATCTAAAATAAAGGCATTTTATATGAGGCTAAATGACGATAAAAAAACAGTTAGGGCTATGGATGTTTTGTTCCCAGGGATTGGTGAAATAATAGGGGGATCTCAAAGAGAGGAAAGGCTAGATATCCTTGTGAAGAGAATAAATGAAATGGGAATTGATGAAAAGGAATTATGGTGGTACTTAGACCTGAGAAAATATGGTACTGTTCCTCACAGTGGATTTGGTCTTGGATTTGAACGACTAATTATGTTTTGCACTGGAATGCAAAATATTAGGGATGTAATACCTTACCCGAGAACACCAAAAAATGCTTCATTCTAATAAGAATTAATTCTTTTCTTACTTTTGTTTAAGTATTTGCTAATAATATGCTTAATCAGAAATTACAATTAAAGCTATCTCAAAAGCTTTCGCCTCAGCAAATTCAACTAATGAAGCTAATTCAGATGACAACAGCTGAATTAGAACAAAAAGTAAAGAATGAAATTGAGGAAAACCCTGCACTTGAACATGGAAGCGAAGTAAGTGAATCATTTGAAGATGACCCAAGCGAATTTGACTCAGATGTTAATAATGAAGATATTAATGTTGATGATTATCTTTCAGATCAGAACGATGATTATAGTCAAAATTTTTATTCAACTAATGAGGAGAATAATAATTTCCAAACAAAATCATCTCCAAGCTTTCATCAGTACTTAGATAACCAATCTAGAAATTTAATCTTAAGTGATAAAGAAAAACCATTATGTGAATTTTTAATTGGTAGTATTGATGAGAGCGGTTATCTAAGAAGAGAAATTGATGATATAATTGATGATTTAGCGTTTACTCAAAATATCATTACAACTAAAAATGATATTTTATCTGTTCTAAAAAAAATACAGGACCTTGACCCACCAGGAGTTGGAGCTAGATCTCTCCAGGAGTGTCTTTTAATTCAGCTTAATAAAAAAGCTAGTGGTAAAGAATCAATTTTAAATTCAATTAAAATAATTGAGTCTGAATTTGAATTGTTCTCAAAGAAAAAATTTTCTAAGCTTTCTGAAAAGTTAAATTTATCTGATAATGATCTAAAAGCTGCAATAGATGAAATTTCAAAATTAAATCCTAAGCCGGGAGGATCAATTACAAGTGAATTTTCAAACAATACTATTATTCCTGATTTTATATTAAAAATTCAAGATGGAGAGCTTGTTGTTGAATTAAATAAACGTAACTCTCCTGAATTAAGACTCTCAAATTCTTATAAAAATATATTAGAAGGATATAAAAATGATCCTAATAAATCAAAGTCACAAAATCAAGCTGTACAATTTCTGAAACAAAAACTGGATTCAGCTAAATGGTTCATAGAGGCTGTTGAGCAGAGATACCAAACATTATTCCAAACAGTAGATGCTATTGTTACATTCCAAAAAGATTATTTTTTATCTGGAGAGGAATCTGATCTAAAACCTATGATTCTCAAAGATATAGCCGAAAAAATTAGTATGGATATATCAACAGTATCTAGAGTTGCAAATAGTAAGTATATCGATACTCCTTATGGAATTAATTTACTAAAAAATTATTTTTCTGAGGGGATGATGAATAAAGATGGAGATGAAATTTCGACAATTGAAATTAAAAAAACATTGAAACAAATTATTGAAAGTGAAGATAAGACAAAGCCTTTATCAGATATTGAATTATCTGAGGCTTTATCAAATAAGGGGTATAAGGTTGCCAGAAGAACTGTTTCTAAATATAGAGAGCAGCTTGATCTTCCAGTTGCAAGACTGAGAAAAGAGTTATAATATATAAAATACAAGACCCAGTCTAAAAAAGCTAATATTCAAATTTTCCCCACTACTAGTTTTTTTGTTTTTTAATATGGGGTTCAAATCATATTCTAAAGAAATATTCCAAGTATTATATCCAGCATTTAAATAAATTGAGGTTGTCCAATCTTCTATTTCGTCAATAGTAATTTCTGATCCATATGACGGGTTAGAATATAGCGGGAAATTTTTCTTTATTTTAAATCCTGAGTAGATTCTCCAAAATTTATACTCATCTATTGATGACCTTCTCCACCTATATTCAAAAGGAATTACAAATGAGGAAAAAGAAATTTTATTTTTAGATTCTAGAAACCTACTAACAACAATTCTATAATCAATATTACCATTAGCCTCAATAGGCTGGATATTGGAAGTAAAAAAATTTCTCTCATACCCAAGACCTATCCCAATTGCTTTAGTAGAATTATTATTTAATGGGAGGTCTCTAATAAACCCAAATTGGAAATTTCCTGAGAAACCGTTCTGTTTAAAATCTTCAATGGGTTCTGTTTGAATAAAATAACTTGATCCAAAATAGAATTGATCTTCTCTATAAAAATCTTTGCTAATATCTAACTGGGTAAAACTTAATTGGGTGAAAAATAACAGAAAAAAAAGTAAAAACTTTTTTCTAATTAAAATTTTGAGTGTAGTCTCCAACTCTAGTAGTATAGTTTAGCTTTAGAGCATTGACTTTTCGAAGTTCTTGCTTTATATCACTGATGATACCCATCTTTGTGTCACTATCAACTTTTAGTGCAGTAGTGAGAACATTTTGAAGCTCTTCACGCTTAGCAGCTCTTTCTGCAAGGACAAATGCTCCAACTTCTTCTACAGAACCAAACTTGTCATTTAATTGAATTCTAGCCTGGGTACCATAGGTGTCAACATATCTACTTGATGGCTTCCCAGCATATATATAGATAACTCTGTCTTTTTTATCTAATTTTTGAACTTGATCAGCAGCAGGCAGAGTATTTTGGACCATTAAGGTACTGTCACGCATTACGGTTGCAACCATAAAGAAGAACAATAACATAAAAACAATATCAGGCAGCGAGGCAGTTGATATTGCAGGTAAATCTCCACTTTTCTTTTTATTAAATTTTGCCATTATTAATTTACTTTACTTGGTTCAGCCTCAGATAATTTTTGAGGATATAATTGTTTAACAACATCTAATTTTTCTTTGAGACTAGCTTTATCATCTGCAGATGTTCTTGGGTCACTGTAAATTAGATCAGCTTCAACATAAGATATTCCTAGGTTTGGGTTCAATCTAGAAAATTCTCTATTCCTAAGCTCATTGTATGCAGCTACAAGCTCATTTTGAACTGCTATGTATACTTTATATTCTGTTTCCCTATCATTTTTCAGTGATATAATAGCTTTATCAGGATTATCAGATGATCTAGGATTTCTTTCACCTTGGCAATAATCACAGGCTTCTTCGCCTGAGCCACCACCATTATCAAGAAAATCAACAGCAAGGCCTCTTAAATCTTTAATATCAGTCAAAGATTCCTCAACTAATAATTGATTATTCTTATTTACAACAACCGTAAAAATATTTTTTTCTCTGATGATGGGTGGATCAATTTGATCTTCCATTGGAGGAAGCTTTCTATTTATACCACTATCAGTCTCAATAGTTGTGGTTACTAAAAAGAAAATCAAAAGTAGGAAGGCAATATCAGCCATTGATCCCGCATTAACTTCTGGTGCTTTTCTTTTAGCCATAACCTATTTTTTGAATATTTTTTTTGTACCAGGAAAAACCATTAAACCAACAGCAATAATTGTTAAAATAAAGAATACTCTAATTCCTGTACCAACCAACCTTGAACCCATTGCAGAAAGAACTTTTCCGTCTCTCATTGGAGTTTCGACACCATTTGAGAGTAAAAAGCCAATAAGAACAACAACAAGAAATAGACCTGTAGACTTCAGTGCATTTTTCATTTTATTTTTGTCTTTAGCTATTCCTCTTAGAGAGAAAGTTAATGTAACTACAACAGCAATAAGTAATACAATTTGGCTAAGTAAAATTATAGGTGTAATTACCCCATAATTACCAGAAGCAGCAGCCATTTTTATGCTATCATCACCAGTAGCAAACACCAATGATAAAAATATTAAACCTAATATCCCTAAGGCTATACACCCAATTCTAGTTATTTTTTCTAGATTCATAATAACTTATTTTTTTTGGGCAGAAAGAATATCAATTAATGTAATTGATGCATCTTCCATGTCGTTAACTATTGAATCAATTTTAGCAACTATATAGTTATAAAAAACTTGAAGTATAATTGCTACAATAAGACCGAATACAGTTGTTAAAAGAGCTATTTTAATACCACCTGCTACAAGTGAAGGCTGCATATCTCCTGCTGCCTCGATTCTATCAAATGCATTTATCATTCCGATAACAGTTCCCATGAAACCAAGCATTGGTGCTAATGCAATAAACAGCGATATCCATGAAACATTTTTTTCAAGCTGTCCCATTTGGACACCACCATAAGATATCACAGCTTTTTCTGCACTTTCGACTCCATCTTTTGCTCTATCAAGTCCTTGATAAAAAATTGAAGCAACTGGGCCTTTTGTGTTTCTACAAACTTCCTTTGCAGCTTCGACACCACCTGATTTAAGTGCTTCTTCTACTTCATCTGTAAGTTTATTAGAATTAGTTGTAGATAGGTTTAGGTAAATTATTCTTTCAATTGAAATAGCTAATCCTAGAATTAAACATATAAGAACGATTCCCATAAAACCTGGGCCACCTTCAATGAAACGTTTCTTTAATTCTTGTGTAAAACCAGCAGATGCTTCTTCTGAAGACTCCATCATTGGCTCATCTTGTGAATCCTGAACAGTAACTATACTATTAATTGTAGTCGAGGCAAAAGTATAATTAGTAGAAGTTGTACCAACGATTACAGAAAGGATTAAGGCAAATAATATTTTTTTCATTTTTCTAATATTTTCAATAATTGAGATCGAAAGATATAAAAATTATTATACGATTCAAATTTTTTTTTTTGTGATAATCTTCTTTTAATTTTCTGGAATTTTTTTACTTCAAAGGTTCATATTTTTCATAAGGATATGAATTTGGGAAAACATAGGGACCCGTAGAAATTTTAAGAGGGAAATCTGAGTCTTGATCTAGAGTAAACTCTACCATAATTGCCTGATAACCAGTATTATTTATCTCTAATTCAATATTATATCTATTATCTTCATTTTTTTTCATATCTGACTTAGTCCACAACTCACCTTTTTGCCAAAGCCTAAAATCCCTTCCATCTTGGTTAAATGCTTTCCAAATTGATACAGAATATTCACCATCATAATCTAAATAAACATTCAAATTTCCATCTACTAACTCCCATTCAAGTATCGGTAGTTCAATGTTGTTTACTATTCTGTAGAAGAAACTAACTAAATCATTAGTCAAATATTCTCCACTAAGAGAGTGATTAGCATTGGGAACATATCTTATCAATTTATTCTCAGGTAGTTCATCATAATAAAACCTCCAGGAATCTGTAGAAAAAAACTCATCAGACCCAGCATTAATAATATATTTGGGCATAGTAAATTTATCTTTAAAATAATATGGTTCAACATAGCTCATAAGCACCTTAAATTCTTCTGTTCCCATCCAATCAGGAATATTATAGTTAACATACTCTTGAACTGCAGGAGAGAACTCGCCATAGCTTCTAAAGTGATTCTCAAAAGAGGGAACTAAATTAAGCATGTCTATTACCATCGGAACAACCCCAACAATTCTATCATCAACTGCTGCAGTAGTCCATGCTGTCCATCCTCTTTTGGACGCTCCTGAGACTACAAAGTCGTTTAGTTTTTTATTATTCTGCGCAACTATTTCTTGTGCTAAATCCATAGCTCTAACTACAGCTCTTGTCATTGGCAATCTTGGCAACCACTCAATATCTTTTTTCTTCGCACCTCTTTCTAAAAATTGACTCCAAGCATAAGCGATTAGATCATCCTCATAAAAGTATTCCTGATCTGAGGCAAGAAAATTAATTGGTTGTACAGGAATATTATGAATATTTACAATAATAGATTTAGTTTTTAAAGCATAACTCACAGAAACAGAATCGAGTCTAAAATAACTTTCATCTTTGTCTCCACCATCAACAAACATTATTGCAGTTTCAGAAATAGTTTCATTTGGTATTACTATATCAACATAATGGGACCATTCAACATCTTCTACCTTTTTTTTATCTAGCCATTCACCTGAGATCATCTTAATGTGAAATCCTGTCCACTGTTCCTCATAAATAATATTCTCAACTTCATACCTAAACTCATTCTTTGTTTTCTCAATATAATCTTTCATTGAATCATAACTTTTATTTGATAAAAAAGCATAGTTAAGCCCAAAGTATAATATAACGGGTGTTATGACTAAAAGAAATTTTTTTAAAGACATAATATTAATTTAAAATTACCACCTTATAATTGTACTTCCCCAGGTAAAACCAGAACCAAATGCTGCCAAAACCACAATATCTCCTTCATTTATTTTTGAATTCTCCCAGGCTTCAGTGAGAGCAATTGGAATTGAACCTGCAGTGGTATTTCCATATTTTTGAATATTGTTATAAACCTGATCTTCAGAAAGACCAAATTTCTTTTGAACAAATTGGGATATCCTGAGATTTGCTTGGTGAGGAATTAACATATTTATTTTGTCTGGGGTTAAGTCATTATGATTTAAACCTTCCATAATTACCTCTGAAAATCTAACGACAGCATTTTTAAATACTAATTGGCCATTCATATAAGGATAATATGAAATATCCTCTGGGTCATTTGCATCAATAATCTCAGGAACCCATCTGTTGGTACTTGGTCCAATTAATGATAATTCTTCTGCATGTTTACCCTCAGAATGTAAATGTGAGGATAAGATGCCTTTCGAAAGATCATCTTCTCGAGATATAACAGCAGCTCCAGCCCCATCTCCAAAAATTACTGAAACACCCCTACCTCTTGTAGTCATATCCAATCCTCCAGAATGATTCTCTGAACCAATAACTAAAATATTTTTATACATACCCGATTTTACAAATTGATCTGCGGTTGATATAGCATAAATAAAACCTGAACATTGATTCCTAATATCCATTGCTGGACAAGTAGGAATTTCTAATAATTCTTGAACTAGAACTCCACTACCCGGGAAATAATAATCTGGACTTAGAGTTGCAAAGAGAATTAGATCAATATCATTTTTATCAATTCCAGCCCTATCAATTGCAATTTTTGCAGCCTTAACTCCCATTGTGGCAGTTGTATTTCCATCACCTTTCTTTATATGTCTTCTTTCTTTTATCCCAGTTCTTTCAACAATCCATTCATTTGTTGTATCCATAATTTTTGAAAGATCATCATTGGTTACAACATTATCAGGGAGGTATTTCCCTAATCCAGCTATTTTTGAATTATACATATTTGTTTTTTTTCAAGTTAAGAAAATTAATTATTGATTTAAATCTTATTCTAAACGAATATCACTTAAGCCAATATCAGTTCCTACCTTTCCTTTAACTAAAAAAGAAGAGGTAATATTAGACATATCTATTCCAAGATTTTCAAAATCTTTTAAGCTAATCATATATTCTTTCCAATCATTACTAACCTCTAATTCTATAGTTTTATTACAATCTATCTGGTTATCACACTGACCAATATTAATTGTTTGTGTTGATCCTGAATATGACTTCGCATTAAATGCTAGCTTCATAGCACCATTAGATTGCCTTGTAATATTATCAGGATCGATAGAAGAAATTCTAAAATAATCACCCTCATTTGAAGGTTGGTATCGAGTTTCATCTCCTTGCGTCCAATTAATTCTTAGAGCATCTTCTTGAGCTAAGTGATCAGTTTTACTGACAATAAGTCCTCCTACTGATGTTGGGAAACTTGCAATTTGTTTCATTAGATCTCCTGAAACCAACCACATATCCCAAGGAGATACGGGAGCACCTTTAGTAAAATAGACACCTGTTGAAACTACGCCAGAATTTTTTAAACCAGAGTTTTCAGATAATAAAGCAATCTGATCATTACTTTTATATGTTAGTCCATATCCGAGATTAAAAAGTGCCTCATTTTCTTCTGATACTAAAGCTGAAGATGGCCATGCAAAAGACAATTTTCCTTTAAAATCATAAGATTTATCAGTTTGAAAAAGTAAATCTGCAATACCACCACCTTCACTTCCGGGTAACCAAGCAGCAACAAATGAATCTGAATTATTTATCTCTGGATTAGTCCACATTGGACGACCAGACAAAAAGACAGATACAACAGGGACACCCATATTTTTATATTTTGATAATTTACTAGTGTCAAATCCCTTTGATATGTAATCTAGGTTTTCTCTATCTCCTTGAAATTCTGCATAAGGATCTTCACCATAAATTGCAATTACAATATCAACTGAATCTAAAGTATCTCCAGTTTCTGAAAAAATTACTTGACCTCCTGCTTTTTTTACTATTTCTTCAATTCCACTTAATATTGATTCTCCATTGGGGAATTCG